>CAIXFN010000039.1 GCA_903918755.1 uncultured Pedosphaera sp. | reverse complement strand
GGGCTATCGAATCACGGCCCTTCAGGCCGTTCGGATCCGGACTGGAGCTGGTGCCGGGACGGTGCGCGGGAAACTGGACTAAGTGTCCGGAAGGGCGACTCGGGGGCGGTGGTGTCGCGCCGCTTTCAGGGCGCTGAAAAAAATGGCCGGAGAACCCAGCCTGTTTAGGCTGGGCTATCGAATCACGGCCCTTCAGGCCGTTCGGAAACTCGGCGGGGGCCGGTGCCGGGCAGGTGCGCATGGGCGCGAGCGGCCCCGACCGCCGGCCGGCAGGGTGATTCCCGGCGGCCGGTGGGGGTTTGGCTGGTTTTCCTGGATTATGATGTCAAAGAGCGGAGCTGCGTGGGCCTCAGATGAGGCCACGGCAGCAAAAAGCGAACTGGGGGCTTGGTGGACGACATGGACAGAGTGGACGGCGTGGACCTGCCCGCCTTCGCTCTGATGTTTCCGTCTTCGCCATGGCTATGCCGGACCAGACGGCGCGGCGGCTTAGCTAGGGGCGGGGTTTTCGGGGGTGGTTTGGGGCGGATCCAGGCGAATCAGGTTGTCGAGGTCGCAGCGGCGGATCATGAAGGTGGGGGGTAGCGGCTGGTCTGGATCGCAGTTGTATACGGAGGGCAGGCGCTCGATGTTGGGATAGGGGGTTGGGAAGGGGGTCCGGGCTTCCCTTCCCTCCTTCGCTGAAGTTTGGGAGGGCGGGTCGGTGGGCGGGACGGCCGAATGGTCGGTAGACGGGCTGGGTTGATCTGGAAAGCTTCGGGTGCCAAGGGTTTCGGGCGAATCGGCGGCCCGCGCTTCGCTGGAAGCTCCGCGGGGCAGGCACGGGTCGACCTTCGTAGAGGAGATATCGCAGTCGCGATTCCGTGCCTGGTTGCTGGCTTTGTCGACTTTGCGCTTGATGGTGGGGGGCGGGAGCTTGGGGGTGGGGAGACCGGCTTCGCGGCGGCGGGCCAGGGCCATCCATTTGGCCCAGCGGACGGCGTCCACCCGGCGGCAGCGGATGGCTTCGGCTTCCCTTTGCTCCAGCTCGCTGGCGAATTGGTGGTCGGGCGGAACAAGCGGAGGGATGAGGTCCAGGCCGAGGACATGGTCGGGGACGGGTTCGGCTTCGAGCACGTCCTGCCAGAAACTCATGGGGATGTCGTCGGGGCCGAGGGGATCGTTGATGTCGTCGTTGTCCGGGTGGTCGGCCGGGAGCGGGTCCAGGCCGAAATTGCGGCGGACTTCGGCGCGCTTTTCCAGCGGGGTGAGTTGCTTGCCATAGGCTTTTTCGCGGTGGGCGGGGTCTTCCATCCATTGGTAGAAGCGGGCCTGGATGACTTCATCGAAGTCCCCGGTGGCGGCAGCGGCCTTTTGGCGTTCGAGGGCCACCCGCTGGCGGGAGTGTTCAGCCCGGCGGAGGCGGGCGACGGAACGGCAGAGTTGGAAGATGAGTTTGGCTTTGGTGGCGGGGTCGGCGGTGGTTTGGGCTTTTTTGGCGGCCAGAGCGAGTCGGGCGGCGAGGAAGAGGGCGAGTTGATCCGCGAGATCGGGTGGAACTTCGGCGGCGTTTTCGACGAGTTGTTGGGTGCCATCGAGGAGTTGGCGCTGGGCGAACCAGTGGGCATAACCGCCGGCGTACCATTCGGAGAGGTTTTGTTTGGTGATCGGGCGGCCGGCGAAGTCGGTGGCGAGCCGGGAGCGGACTTCCGGGAGGGCGTTGAGCCAAGTAAGGACAGCAGATTGCGGTTCGCCATCGAGCAGGCGCTCGTTGAGGGCCTGCCGGATTTCTCGGGGCAGGCGGGCGATTTTTCCGCGGGGACGTGCGTCCATGGGGATGGGTATAGCATGGGTTCGGGCGAAACGTATTCCTACGGTAGGAATTTAGGGTGGGATTTTTGGGGAAAAGCGGTAAAGAGTCAGAATTCTGAGGTTTAACAGGAGCAAACGGAGGTAACGGAGGTAACGGAAGGGGAGACGGCAAGGCAGCAGGTTCACCCCTCCGGCGCTGACAGCTTCCGACTTCGCCGCCAGCTACGCCGGACTGGACGGGGCGGATTGCTTTGGGACAGCGATTGTGGTTACGCTCGAGGACGTGAACAATCGAATGAATGTTGCCGCGGCCCGTCGGGCTACCGGGCCGGAGGGAGTTGCTGGTTTTCCGGGACTCGTCGTGCCGGCGAGCACCGGGCGATGGGCAGCCTTGGGCACGGCATTGCGGTGGTTGGCGATGGGATTGGTGGTTTTGGAGTGCGCCCCGGGGTGCAAGCTGGTGGAACTCAAGATGCCGGGCGAACCCCTGCCGAAGGCGGATTTTGCGCTGCGGGGACAAACGCGGGAGTTCGCCAAGATTCTGGCAGGCACGGTGGAACAGGTGGCGGATGCGATCGCGCGAGAAACAAATGATCCGGCCATCCGCGCCCATTGCCTCGAATGGAAAATCGGGGCGGTGAATTCCATCCGAACCGCCACCCTGCGGAGTTCCCCCAAACTGGCCCTCGTGGACGCCTGGGCATTCTGCCGGCAGATGGATGATTTTCTGGATCATGGCCCGGGCGCCAACTTGTTTGGCCCCTATCAATCCATGGCGTTGACCAACAGCCAGGCCCTGGAGCATCGGCTGGCACAAACCGCGCGCACATTGCTGTCCGGTTCGGATTTTGCGGAATTGGACCTGTTTCTCGACGGGTATGTTACGAATTATCCCCTGCGCACGATCGCCTTCAACCGGGAACCGGTGGTGCCGCGCTGGGAGGATTACGTGGGCAAGCCGTTCCACAATCCCCCCGCCGGGACAGGTTCCGAGGCATTGAGTGACGTGGCCGAGCGGCTGCAGATGCTCGGGGAGCAAATCCCAGAGGAAGTGCGCTGGCGGCTCATGCTGGAGAGTGATGCCCTGGAGGCGCAATGGGCGCGCACGGGAGTGACCTTTGACAAGCTCGACAAGGCCCTCGGGCAGGTGGGGGAAGCCGCGGCGGCGTCGCCGGCGGCGTTGACGAATGCGGTTTTGGATTTGCAGGCGGCATTTCTGCCGGCTTTCGACAAGTTCCAAAGCGAGTGGACCAACACCACGCGGATCATGCAGGAAGAGCGGAAAGCGTTGACGGAATCGCTGTCCGTAGAGAGGGCGGCGGTGCTGAAGGATATTGATCAACAACGCGCGGCCACCCTGAAGGAAACGCAGGTCATCCTGAGCGACCTGACGGACCGCTCGCTCACCCACGTGCGGGGAATCATCCGGGATGTGCTGTTCTATGTGGTGCTGCTCGCCGGGATCGTGCTGGGTCTGCCGTTCCTGTCCGGTTTTCTGCTCGGCCGGGCGTGGACGCGATTGCGGAAACCGAAGGGTAGTTGAGGAGAGGACGAGCGGATGCCCAACATGAGCAAATCCAGCGAAACATTTTTAGTCGTGTGAGCACCGCCATCCTTGACCTCATTCCGCAACGCGTGGCTGGTGTCGTTTACACCAAACCATGGATGGTGGAACTCATACTTGATCTGGCGGCGTATCTGCCACAGCGGCCGCTGGCCCGGCTCGTTGCTTTGGAGCCCTCGGCAGGAGATGGGGCTTTCCTTCAGGGCATGGTCCGACGCCTGGTAAAATCCTGCCGCCTCCACGGCATCCCTGTTGAGCAGGCAGCAAACGCAATTGGCGCGTTCGAGATCGACCCCGAGGCCGCCGAGCGGGCCATCGGAGTCGTCCGCGCCACTTTGCTTGATCTTGGCATATCCTTCGCTACGGCCGCAGCACTGGCACGGGGCTGGATCCGGAAGGACGACTTCCTGGAAGCTTCGCTTGCTTTCCCGATCGCCGATTTTGTTATCGGCAATCCGCCGTATATTCGTTTGGAAGAAATACCCGAGGATAAAGCCGCGTTCTATCGCAGCGGCTTTAGCGCCATGCGAGGGCGAGCGGATGTTTATGTTGCGTTTTTCCAGGCCGCGCTGCTGCAACTTAAACCAGGCGGGGTTTGCGGCTACATCTGCGCTGATCGCTGGATGCTAAATGATTATGGCAGCGCCCTCCGCGAGTTCATCACGACCGAAGGCTATAACGTTCGCTTCGTGATTGAAGCACATGATGTCGCCGCATTTGAAACCGACGTTTCGGCTTACCCCGCAGTCACGATTATCGCGCGGGAGAAACAAGGCCCGGTGGTGGTGGCCAAAGCCCTGCCCGGCATAGAGAGAGCCAGCCGTGAGGAGGTAGAGAGCTTGCTCAGCGAAGGCCGCTCCAGCAGGATTTTGCGAGTAGCGCGATTCCCAGACTGGTTTCGTGGCAATGAGCCGTGGCCGTGCTCCTCACTGGAGGCGTTGCAAATTCTCAAACTCCTCGAATCAACGTGCCTCCCCCTGGAAAACAAAACCACCGGAACCCAAATAGGGATCGGTGTGGCGACCGGGGCCGATCGCGTTTTCATTACGGATTACCGACCCGACATCGAGCCTGATCGCTTACTCCCGTTGGCGATGGCAGCAGACTTGCGGGCGGGGAAAGTGTCGTGGTCTGGTCACTATCTCGTCAATCCCTGGAATGAGCAAGGGTTAATCGATTTGCAAGCCTATCCGCGTCTGGAGGCTTATCTGAGACCGCACTATGATCTGCTGGCAAACCGGCACACGTCCAAGGAGCGGCCGCAGCAATGGCACAAGACTATTGACCGGGTGAATCTGCGGCTTCTGGGAAAGCAAAAACTTTATATTGCGGACATCAAAGACCGACTCCTGCCGACGCTCGACCTGGGGAAAACCTATCCCCAGCACAACCTCTACTGGATCACCTCGGAAACGTGGGATCTGCGGGTGCTTGGCGGGTTACTTATGTCGGCGGTTGGCGTGTTCTTCATTCACTGCTATGGCGTTCGGATGCGGGGCGGGTTTCTCCGCTTTCAGGCGCAATACCTCCGGCGCATCAGAGTGCCCGCACCCGAGAACATTTCCCCCAAACTCGCCGGGACTCTCCAGCAAGCCTTTGACACCCAGGACGTAACTCTGGCAACGCACGCTGCCTTGGAAGCCTACCAGATTGACTCGATCCCGTTATGAACAAACCAGCCGAAACAGACCTTTTTCAATCCGCTGTCGGACATTGGTGGGGCTCGAAGCGCACCGCAAAATCCAAGAAGAGCCAGGGAGGTACCCGGGATGTAAATCTTCATGGCAAAACCATGGATGGTTTTGCGGAGACCATTCGCTCTTTCCTGGTGGGGCTGGGAGTAAATCAGGACCACATTTTTGCCGGCGGCCACCTCTCCGCAATACCCTCGATTCTTCCGTCGTACTTTCGACCCTCCAAAAACTGGGATCTGATCGTCTTGGCGAACAGCCGATTCCATCCGGCGAAAGGCGATGTGTGCGACCCGGTGCTTTATGCCGCCCTGGAGTTCAAATCGCAGGACAAAAGTATCGGCAACAATCAAAACAACCGGCTCGAGGAGAGTATTGGCAACGCCCACGACTTCTGGATCACTTATGGCCAATCGGGCTTTGAACGCCAGCAACCGCGCCCCTGGCTTGGCTATCTCTTCATTGGCAACTACCGGCCAGATTCCGACGGAAAACCCGTGCGCATCAAGCAACCACACTTTCTCGCCATGCCACCTTTTCGGATGGCGGGCAGTGATGAAGTCGAGATGTTTGCGGGCCCGTCTTACGCAGAGCGCTACCAGCTGTTTCTGAAGCAGAGCGTGGGTGCCCGGCTCTATGATGCCGGTGCGCTTATCATCACTGACGAGTCCATCAAGAGGAAAAAGCCTAATCACCGAATTATTATGTCAGAATTCGGTCCCGCCAACTTTCTGCGAAGCCTTAAAGGGCAAATCCTCGCGCACTACCCGGGGGCCAAAATACAACCCGGGTCGCTGGCCTCCTGGCTTTGAAAGATCGCAGACAAATGGTGGGCCCGGATCGAAAAGGCAAATTACGAGGAATCACGAGATAGCGAATCCAGTGCCTGCCAGAGCTGCCAAACACCGGACAATTACCCTGCTGAAACGAGCTTGCGGCAAGGTAGAACAAGTTCCGCCTTTCTCATTTTCAGCCGACTCGGGCTTGAAAGTTATTAAAAACTGGCCATGATAAGGCAGTCGCCATTGTTATGTCCCACTTAACGATCAGCGCCCGCGTCATGGGCAAGCGCAAGCCGCTGGTACCCGACTGGCAAGTTCCCTGGCCACCCGAGGAGCATGACTCCGGCGAACCGCTGACCTTGCGGCAACTGATCACCTGGGTTGCCTTCCAGGAAGTAGCGGCTTTCAAAGATCGGCAGGAAGCCAGGCGCCTGGTCCGGATCTTAACCGAACAAGAAATCGAGTCGGGTCTGACCAAAGGTCGGGTGGATGCTGGCGGTCGCGATTTGCACCAAAGCGTCATTGGTGAGGAAGCGGTGGCCACGGCGTTGCAGGCATTCGTGGACGGACTCTTTCTCGTGATTCTGGATGGGGAAGAACAGCGGGAATTGGATCGGCAGATTTTTCTACAAGCCGACAGCCATGTGGTCTTTGTCCGCCTGGTCATGCTGGCCGGTGGTTAAGGAAACAAGCAAAAGGAGGAGGGGGTCATGTTAAAACCGGGAGTAGCGCTGGAGGAACTCAAAAAACTGGAAAACAAGGAATGGATCGCGGAGCGGGGCATCGCCGCGGAAGTCTTGCCCGGAGAATTTCGCGAGTTGGCGCGGACAATTATCGGAGTCGGGAAATCGGCCACGGACCGGCTTTACGGTGCGGATGTGCCGACCCAGTTGGCGT
This sequence comes from uncultured Pedosphaera sp., assembly GCA_903918755.1. Lineage (GTDB taxonomy): Bacteria > Verrucomicrobiota > Verrucomicrobiia > Limisphaerales > Pedosphaeraceae > CAIXFN01. The sequence continues at coordinate 92,678 of CAIXFN010000039.1, read as the reverse complement.
TCATGAAAGCGCTGCTGGAAATGGCGGAGGGTGAGCGGTGCCAGTTTTTCGAGCTCATGGCACCCGGACTGGGAGAGACTATCGAGCAGGGTTGGCAGCTCTTTGACCGCCTGCCCTACCAAATGGGTTACGAGCGGAAGCCCTTTCGCACGCCGGGAAATCCGCAGACATTGATTACGCGGCGGATGACATGGGTAAGGGATTTGTTCCAGGTGGTGGGTCCCTACCGACAAGGGGTAGTCTGGTTCGCGGCGTGGGCGCCTCATCTTACCCACTATTTCGCCGCCGATCTTTTGGGAATTCTGTTTGCCGCCGCGATTGATGCCGGCGGTCCGCAAGGCGAGGAAGTCTTTCAAATCCTCTGCGCTTCCGGGCGCAATGAACACGAAATTGGCGGGATGGGCCGGCATGTCATTCGAGGCCTGTTGAGCGCGAGCCGCCCCGATGGCTGGCAGTTCGTGGAAAACATGCTGTTGGCGGCGCAGCGCGAGGAAGGCCTGCGGCAGACCATTTTGGAGGTGGTCGACGAGGCTCATCCCGCAGCCTTTCGGCGAATGCTGCAATTGATTCTCGACCAAAATCTGGCGCGATTCAGCGCCACGGTTCGCGCGTTCGATACCTGGCTGGGTTACCAATGGGAGGCCGTCAGCGCGGGCGTGGTGAACCAGACCATCGAAAAAATGCTGCGGTATCTCGCTGATGCCACGGCGTGCGAGTCGGCGCTAAGGGGCAAGGACGCCGAGCAGGTTTATCTGGCCCTGTGGTCGCTGGCCTTTGGGGACGCCCTGGCGGCCATTGCACCCGCAACCGAATTACTCCGCCATCGGACGGTAGAACATCGGTTTGCCGCGGCGCATCTATTGGATCAACTGGGCCTGGTGTCCGCGCAACACAGCCTGCTTCCGGCCCTGGAAGACGAAGACTTGCGGGTATCGACCCGCGCCCTGCTGGCATTTCGATCGGACGCCGACCCGAGCGTAAACGAGGCGCGCCTATTTGAGCGGTTGCGCGACCTCCTGCCCCGGTATCCGGAGAAGCCCCAGAAATTAAAGCCCACCTTGTGGCCGTGGACCGGGTACAGCGTTTCCAAGCAATTAGTCGCCGAGGCCCTGCCGCGACATTTGGGCGAGCGATCCCCGACGCTGCTCATTCCCTATCTTGACGCAATGGGAACGCAGAGCCGGACTTTCGTCCTGGAAAAGCTGGCCGGCCAGGAAAAATGGGATGCAGCCACTCGCGACACCTTGTTTGCCTTGGTCGGGGATGCCAGCCCACAGGTGCGCGAGACCGCCCTGAAGCATCTGGCGAAGTGCCAAATCACGTCCGCCGAAGCGCGGGCCATCGAACCCTTGCTGGCCCGCAAATCGAGCGACCTGCGGCGGGGCGCCTTGACGCTGCTGGCACGGCAGCCTGATGGCGAAAGCCTGGCCAGCGCCGACCGGTTGCTTTTGGCGAAAGGGCAACCGGAGCGGTTGGCGGGATTGGAATTGCTGCGCCTGCTGGTGGAAAAGGGCCGTTGTGCGGCGGAGGCGCGTTCGCGGGCGACAAATTATGCCGTCACGCACCCGAAACTCAATGAAGCCGAGCAGCAGCAACTAAACGTGGTGTTCGCCGCGGGGACCGAGACACCGGTGCTGGCGAACGCCCTCGGACTGGTGCGGCATGAGGAGCGCACCTGGCCAAGCACGCCGGTCTTCCAGGACATTCAATTCCATTCGTCCGCCGCCAAAAATATCATCAAGACACTGGAAGCAATGCTGGATGCCCACGCGCAGACGGTGATTTCCATTAAGGACGAGCAGGGTGGCGAGTGGAAAGGGATGCTGGGAGACATCCAATTCCGATTTCCCCGGCCGGACCTCACCAAAGGGGCCGCGGAGGATCGCGAACGTCTGCCGCTGGCCGACGTCTGGGAAAACTGGTGGCTAACCCGCGGACCCGAACTCCGCGATGCGGATGGCATGGAAATACTGCGGGCGCTCGCGGGGTGGGAATTCTCCGGGGGATACGGCAGTAACGTTGCGGAGATGGTCAAAAGGTATCCCGCTGCCACCAAAACGGTGCTCGGCGAGATTCCCGAAGAAAATCTGGAACACCAGTGGAGCAACTGGAGCATCGACGCTTTGCTGCACTGGCTTTTGCGGCTCCATTCACCGGCGGGCGGTGTGGAGTTCGCGCTGAACGCAGCGGCAAGCGGCCTGGCGCTGGTGCCACCAGAAGCATGGCATCTGACCACAGCGGATATCGCGAAAATGGAAGAGTCGGCCAGTTCGCCAGAAACCAGAATCCGTTATTACGGGTATGGCAGTGACGCCCGATCCCAGGCCGCCGAGCAGAAGGGCAAATGGCGATCGAAGGAATCACCCTTCGGTGTTTGGTTCAGCGTGGTGGCCGATCTGAAGACTTATGCCCCCCAGCTTTGGGAGCCAGCCTTGCACGTGCGGCATTGGCAATTATTGCGCTGGGTGGATGAGCCGGTGCGCCCTACTGAGTCGGGCGGCGCCAACGGCATCCCCACAGCGCTTTGCTTCCCGCGGCAGCGGGCTGGTCTCCGGGAACTATGTCACGCGCGCGCGGCCAGCGGCGCATCCGAGGCGGATATTCTGGAGCAATTGTTGGGCGATCAGCGGCACAACGAACACGGCCGGCATGATTTCCATGAGCTGGATCAGTTGACGAAACGGAAGCCGCCGACCGAACTGAGTCGTTTTGAATTTCTCGGCCCCTTGGTGGAGCGTTGCCGGCAACGCATTCTCGAGGTTGAATTGACCCGCGGTGACAATCCCACCGCCGCCTCAGCGCCGGCGTTGAGTTTGAGTTCCGTCCACGGAATCGGCACCCTGGTGGCGATGCTGCGCCGAATGGGAAACCGCAATTTCGTGCGCGGTGGGGCGCGCGATAATCAGAGCAGGGAGACAGTGTTAAGTCATCTCGCCCGTTGTGGCATTCCCCTCGCCCAGGAAACCGCCCGGGATTTCCAGCGGGAAACCAGGGAGGCGAATATCGGCGAAGGCCGGTTGGTGGAACTGGCGGTGTACGCCCCGCAATGGGCGGAATTTGTCGAACACGCGTTGGGCTGGCCAATGGTGACCGAGGCGGTTTGGTGGATCCACGCCCATACCAAGGGTCAGGATTGGACCGTGGAAGCGGAAATTCGTGAACTCTGGCAGGCCGACATGGCGTCACGCACTTCCCTGAGCGCCCAGGATCTGCTGGAGGGGGCCGTCGATGTGGCCTGGTTTCAGCGCATCATTAAGTCTCTGGGGGCGAAGAAATGGGAAATTATCTATGAAGCCGCCAAGTTTGCCTCGACCGGAGCGGGCCATGCGCGGGCACGGCTGTTGGCGGATGCCATGCGGGGCGACATCGCCAAGCGGGAACTGGTTCAACGGATCACCCTAAAACGGCAGCAGGACGCCGTCCGGGCCTTGGGATTATTGCCGTTGGCCGCCGGCCAGAAACGGGAGCAGGACTTGCTGGAGCGCTACAAAGTCATCCAGGAATTTCGGCGCAGCAGCAAACAGTTTGGTTCCCAGCGACAGGCCAGCGAGAAGCGGGCCGCCCAGATTGGGCAACAGAATCTGGCGCGCACCGCGGGCTACGTCGATCCGATCCGATTGGAGTGGGCAATGGAAGCCAAAGCCGTGGAAGACCTGGCCGACGGCCCGATTGAAGCCGTGGTGGAGGGCGTGAAAATATCGCTGGGCATCGATGCCTGGGGCGAGATTGAGTTCGGCGCCACGAAAGATGGGAAGCCGCTGGCGGATATCCCGGCCAAGCTGAAGAAACATCCCCAGGTTGCCGCCCTGCGCGCGCGCAAGGTCGAATTGAAGCGCCAGGCCTCCCGAATTCGCCCGTCACTGGAACAATTCATGGTACGGGGCGACCCCTTCAGCGGCGACGAATTGCGCGAGTTGATGGAGCACCCGTTGCTCGCCCCGTTGCTCAAAAACCTGGTGGTTGTTGGCGAAGGCATCCTGGGCTATCCGGCGCACGGTGGTAAGGCGTTGGAAGACCATGCCGGCAAACTGGAAGCCATCAAAGCCGGCGAGACCTTGCGCCTCGCGCATCCGCAGGATTTGCTGCCGGCAGCCGAGTGGCACCGGTGGCAAAAAGATTGCTTTGCCCGCGAGCGGATCCAACCCTTCAAACAAGTTTTCCGCGAGTTTTATCCGCTGACCGCCACCGAACGCGAGGAGGGCAAGCAATCCCGGCGCTATGCCGGTCACCAGGTCCAACCCCGGCAGGCGCTGGCATTACTGGGGCAACGTGGCTGGGTGAATCACCCGGAGGAAGGCGTCCGCAAAGTTTTCCATGAAGCGGGTTTGGTGGCGCGAGTGCATTTTCAAGAGGGATTCCTTACCCCGGCGGAGATTGAGGGACTAACGCTCGAAGGCGCGTTCTTCACCAAGCGAGGCGAGCGTGAGGTCATTCCATTGGCGCAACTGCCGCCCCGTCTTTTTAGCGAAACCATGCGTGATCTCGACCTGGTGGTCAGCGTGGCGCACCGGGGCGGAGTGGATCCCGAGGCCAGTGCCAGCACCATCGAGATGCGCGGCACCTTGGTCCGGGAAACGGCGCGACTCCTCAAGCTGAAGAACGTGGAACTGAAGGACCGCTACGCGCTTATCCAAGGCGAATTGGGCACTTACAGCGTGCACCTCGGGAGTGGGGTCACCCGCAAAATGCCCGGAGAAATGTTGTTCCTTGTGCCGGTGCACAGCCAGCATCGCGGACGCCTCTTCCTGCCCTTTGCCGATGATGATCCCCGGACGGCCGAAGTCATGAGCAAGGTGTTGCTGCTGGCCCGCGACCAGGAAATCAAAGACCCCACCATTTTGGATCAAATCCGCTAAAGTTGAAGGGGTGCTGGCAGGGTTTTCCGCTGATCTGGTTGATCTTGGAAAACATCCTCGCGACAATTGTGGCTGTTTCAACTGCTCAGCCTGGTGGCCTCGTGAATAAGGTCATGCTCGAAGGCACTGGCGTAGGCAGCCATCGTGCCGGCTGTAATCCGGAGTTGTCGCGCGGTTTTACGCCAGTCCAACACGACCGGCAAGACTGTGCAGAGAATGGTCTTTGCCTCCGCCCCGCGAAGTCCGAACCGGGAGGCCGCCGCCAGGGCGGCTGCGATGCTCGGAGCCTCCTGTGCTTCCGATATCGCGGTCTTCGGCATTTGGGTTCGGTCGATTTCGGGAACGGGATTGAGATCGTAAGCAGGCGACAAGGACCAACGCCCCGCCGCGCGCATTAGGAATCCATGGTTGCGGAGATGATCGTCGTAGTTGCTGGCCAGCAACGAAAAAAGGAGCCGCCGCCAGAGTTCGCGCAAATCACCACGCACATCATTCCCGAATTGGCGGATGCCGTCGGCCATCATCGTATAGGCCCCGGGTTCGCCGGGGCCGATCCCCAAGAGACTGTTGGCGGAAACAAAAGGAATCCGGCTCCCACCGTCGCGGTCGAAGCGCGTGATGACGGAGACGCTCCTTCCTTTGGCGTTTACGAGCCGGTGCCCGGCAACCTGGATTCCGGCCTTTTCCGCCAGAGTAAGAGCGAGAATTTCACCGGCGGCGATGTCCCGGGTATCGTCAGGCTTGGGGAACTTGGCAATGGCCAATCGGCCATCGGGCAGCGCCACCACCGATTTAGGACGAGCGCCACCCAAGGGCGAACCCGCACCCAGAAGGAAACGCAGGTCCTGGGAGGTCTCGGTTTCGCCATGCACGGCGTCGGCGGCATGAATCAGGGCCGCCAACTGCACTACCGGCGGAATCGGGCGTTCAGTGTTTGCCAGAAAGGGGCCTTTGGCATCGACTCGAAATCGGAGCGCACCGATACGCGACAAGTCCTCCAGTGCGAGGACGTAGTCCAAATCCCGGTAGGGCTTGGGTTCAAGAATTTGGTGGCGGACGGCCCGCTCAATAAGGACGCGCCCCCAACGATCCGGACCACAATCTTGAAACGCCCCGAACAGAGCAGTTCCATGATGCGGACCCGGCCGCAACGGCAGATTCGTAGGATCAATGGCAAAAGCCTGCGGGCGCGCGAGCCACTCGGGGACATACTCAAAAGTCACGGAGGATCCGCGCGTTGCCGAATGGAGCACGCCGACCAAATGGGTCACTCCCTTCCAATCGATATGGACTTCGACGCTCAAGATAGTTTCCGGCGGATCCGGCGAGGAAGACGCTCCTCATCAAGCTTGAGGGCCAGAGTATCCCTGGCGGGGGCGGCCAAGCCCGCGAGTCGGTCGTGCAACTGAAGAATAAATGCGGCGCTGGCAAGGGTTCCCAAGGCAACCGTCGGATCCCCTTTTTCCAAACGCCAAAGCGTGCTCCGTCCGACAAACAGACGCGCCGCCATATCCGCGGTGGAAATGCCGCGTCGCCGCCGGGCCAGCGCAAGGTCTCGCCCGAGCTCCCGCAGCGCTCGCACCGCCGGCAAAGGAAATGATTGTCCGTCCGACATGAGGATTAACGTATCACTAATGCAACGTTACATTCAATAACGTTTTACATACGTGACGCCATCGAATGGTGCCAACCTCGCTCACAATCCGCTGAATTAACCCGCGGATCCGGACTCGACTTGGCTGATTCGGCGCTGACTGGCGCGGAGAAATGCAGGCGCTGCAGCGCCCGGGCTCGTTAAAAGTACCCGGCCCAGACCATGGCAGGAGACACGGAATCCAAGAGACGAAATGGATCACGCAATGGCGCCGAGGGGCGCCACAGTCCAGGCATGGGTCTCGCGACTTAACCGGATGCGGCTCACCGATGATCCGGCTTGCAAAGCGGGGAACGGCGGGCAAAATTGGGCCATGAACTCCACCCAATTGCATGGTTGCCGCCCCACCGGGCTGGTCTGGGTATTATTGATCGCCGGCTGGTTGCTGTTGCCCGCAGCAGGTCTGCGGGCGCAAACCACCACCAATGCGTTTGAAAAGGACATCCTCGCGTTCGAGGCGGCGGACCGCACGAATCCACCGGCGCCGGGGGCGATTTTGTTCGCCGGTGATTCGCAGTTCACCCGCTGGAAGACAATTCACGAGGACCTGCCCGAATATCGGATCATCAACCGGGGCTTCGGTGGTTCCAAGATGTCCGATTTGCTCTTTTACACCGACCGCATCGTCATGCCCTACCGACCGCGCATGATCGTGGTCAACGAGGGCGGGAACGATCTCCATGCCGGACGCACCCCGGAACAGGTCTTCACCGACCTGAAAGCGTTTGTGATCAAAGTGCGAGCCGCGTGGCCGGAAGTGCCGATCATTATCAATGGCCTCACTCCCAGTACCGCCCGATGGAGCGAGAGCGGCGCGCGGTTGCGCTACAATGAATTGCTGAAACCTTACGTGGCGGCAGGGACGAAACTGACCTATCTGGATTTGTTCGACAAATACCTTGGGCCGAACGGCAAACCGCGGGAGGAGTTGTTTGTAGCGGACAAATTGCATCACAGCCCCGCTGGTTACAGGGTGCGGATGAGTGTGCTGCGACCCGCGCTGGGCCCGCCGGATTATCCCGACCAAAGGGTGCCCCAGTAAGGAGGGGCGGGGCGGAGTGCCGGCCTGGCCAGTCTCGCTTGGCCTCAGCTTGGGTACCGTATTCAGGGCGGAAGCGGCAATGGAAGATCCCAAAATCGGCGGCGGTGTAATATAACACTTTGTCGTCACGCGATGACAGTTTCGGCCAGGGAGTGCCGGAATGGACCAGGTCCGCGGACCAGCAGACGGCACACCGCAACCGAATAAACAGAAAGCCGTTGGCGAGCCAGACCCAGCGGCAAAATGGCTTCTTATGTGCCAGAGCAGAAATCGCCCCCCCAGGATGTTTCTGGCCACCCAATCTTGTCCGGTGGGACGCAACAAAAAGTCACAAAATCGATTCACCGATATTGCAAGTCTGACACGGCGTTGTCGCATAAAGCTGGGACAACGGGGGTGGGCGTTCCCAATTCCGGAGCGCATTCCACAAACCACAACCCGGTAATCGACAATGACTGTGAATAAAACAAAAACGCTAATGCCCCTGCTAGCGGGACTCCTCCTGGGAGGCGCCTCGATGCAGGCCCAAGTAATCAAACTGCCAGCGACATACGCCTATCCCCTGGCGGTCGCCAACACCAACGCCCCCGGTTTCATCTGGAACGTCTCGCAAGTGGCGTCCGGCGAACCCAACTCGATCGCCTGGGCGCAGGCGCAGTTGAACGGCTTGGAAGGCGTCAACCTGGCGGATCCCAGCGCCTATTACACCGCCACCGGTCCCGCCACAGTCCCGGCGGATCCTAATCTCCCGATCACGTTCCTGATTCCCGATGTCATCAATTTCAGCATTGTGGGAAATTCCGGTAGCACCGATTGCTCGCACAATCGCCCGGAGCTCCCTTGCGAAACCGGCATGGTGGGGACCCCGGGGACCGGCGCGAACCCCACCCAGAACATTGCCGCGGAGGCGCTCACCTACCTCGCACTCCCCGCGGGGCCTTTGACCATCGGCGTGCGGAGCGATGACGGCTTCCAACTGCAGTTGGCGGCGGCCAGCCCGAACGATCGTTACTCCACCAACGCGGTGGTGGTCGCGAAATACGACGGCGGTCGCGGCGCGGGTAACACCGAGGCGACGATCCAGGTGCCCCAAGCGGGCCTGTATGCGGCGCGGCTGATTTACGAACAGGGTGGCGGCGATGCCAATGTGGAATTCTACACCCTGACCAGCACCAACGCCGGTTCCCCGGCCGTGCTGGTCGGCGATGTGGCCAATGGCGGTATCGCGGCTTACCAATCCATCACGGCGGCCGCCACCGGTTCGTATGTCGCGAACCTTTTTCCCCCGCCGGGCGCCACCGGTATTCCCGTCCTGCCCAACATCACTGCCACCATTGTGAACGGCACCGCGCCGGTGAGCCAAATCAAGCTCGTCGTGGACGGAAATGTGCTGACTCCCACGTTAACCACGACCGCCACGGGCGTTTCCCTGGCTTATCAATACACCAACGTGCTGGCGAACCTGGCCTCGCATTCCTTGAGGCTGACCTGGAACGACAATGGCAAGCAAGTGGGGATCAAGTCCACGTTCGTGGGCCTTTCCTACACGGCGCTCGCCGCCAGCCAGGTGGTCATCCCGGACACGACCAAACCCGGCTTCCGCTTCAACATTTATGAAAACTCCGCGGACCCGTTCTTCCACACCTCCCTGGGCGTCCAAGGCGGAGAGAGCGACAACCTGGACAACATTGAACTGGGCCTGAACGGATTGATCCCCGACGGCTCCGGCGATTACCTGGCCAACTATGCGGACACCACCGCGGTGGGTGCGGCCAAAGGTATGGCCCCGGCCTTGGGCGGCCCCAACGCCCCGGCGGAATTCGTCATCACCAACACGATCAACCTCGACGGCACCAGCACGCCGGGCTTGCCCGGTACGGACGGCGCCGCCAGCCCGTTTCATGCGGAGGTGCTGACCTACGTCAACCTGCCGCAGGGCATCACGACCTTCGCGATGAATTTGAACGGTTTCTACCGGGCTTATGTCGGCTCCTGGGATTACCTTTCCTGCAAGCAGGCGGGCAGCCTGAACAATGCCGTTTCGGGCCTCACCACCTTCACCGTCCTCGCCCCGGTGGCCGGCGTTTATCCGGTGCGCATCGCGTACGCCTTGTTCAATACGAGCCTGCAACCCCAGTTCTCATTGTACACCGTCGGCGCCTACGGCACCAACGTGCTGCTGAATGATGTGGCCAACGGCGGTCTCCGCGCCTACTACTCGCTCCCGGCGGCCAACAAGCCGTATGTGCGTTACGCCAGCCCCCGCCCGGTGCCCCGCCAGGTGGAATATCCCAATAACCGCGTCCTCCTCCGCCTCCAGGACGGGGTCACGGGGGTGAATGACTCCACTCCGGTTTTCAACCTGGACGGACAAGTGGTGCCGGTGACGAAGAATCGCGTCGGTGACGTGCTCGAACTCACCTGGACCGCCACCACGCTGCAGACGCCCGCGGAAATCCACACCGGCATCCTGACCTTCCGGGACACCGCCGGCACGACCTACTCCAATCAATGGTCCTTCCTGAACCTGAAAGCGGTCTGGCTCCCGACGGCGGTCGATGGCTACTGGGTGCCGACCAACGCCATCGCGGTCGAGGACTTTTCGCAATACGTCAACGCGGCTAACGTCAGTGGCACAAACCTACTCACGGACCTGACCGCTTCGGCGAACTGGTATCTGTCTCCCACCAATTACGCCAACACCCCGGTGGACGTTGCGCCGGTGCTCACGGGCATTCCGGGTGCCGGCACGAACTGGTACGTCTGGAGCTGGAACGCCGCCGGCGACGACAACTGGGACTTCCTGAACGCCAATAGTCTCACCTACGCCAACTTCGTGGTGATTGATGCGCAGGACTTCGCCAGCAACGAAAGCAGCGTCCTCCGCACGGCCCCCGGCGAAATGATCAATGGCGTGCCGCTGGTGCAACTCATCGCCGACCCCACCGCGAACATCCTGGTCGCCGAATCCGACAACCGCTCCGGTAGCACGGTCTTTGGCCAGAACCAATACGCCATCAGCAAGAGCTTCAACCTCTCGAGCGTGGCGAACCCCGTCATCGCTTTTGCGGCCCTCCAAAAGCAGAACCAGGACAACATCAACTCGGTGGAATACTCGGTGGACGGCGGTGCGACCTGGGCGCCGATCATCTATTACCTGGACGGCCACGCCCTGGGCAGCGATCCGGCGGACTTGCAGGTGAATGCGGACACCACGGTGAACGTGATCAACACCCTGTTCCATGATCTCAATGCGGGTGAAATCCCGACCTTCACCGACAGCACCGGAAACGTGAACAACACGTTCTCCACCGCCGTCGCCGCCCCCATCACTGACGCCCTGGCGCCGTTCTTCGCCCCCCGCGTGAACGACGACAATTACGATGGCAAACGCATCGAAGTGGTCCGCCTCCCGCTGGCCGCGCACAAGAGCGACGTCCGCCTGCGCGTGGGCCAGATCGGCACCTGTAGCTGGTACTTCGGGCTCTCGCAGGTGGCGTTCTACGACGTGCCCCCCTCGGGCGCGATCGTGCCGACCGGCCTGCCCGCCGTCGTCGTCACCCCCTCGGTGCTCTCCTACTCCGTGGCCAACGGCCAGATCACCGTCACCTGGACGGGCACCGGCACCCTGCAGTCCGCGACCGTGCTCGGCAACTGGTCGAACGTGACCCCGGCCCCCGTTGGCAACAGCTATACGGCTCCGATCGGCGCGGGTAATCGGTTCTTCCGCGTGGTCAGCCACAACTAAGCCACCGGGGTTTTGCGCCTCGCCCTTCGCGCCCGCCGGACGGAAAGGTCCGGCGGCCAGGAGCGGGAGCGAATTCCATAGAGCACCAGGGGCCGGACGAAAGTCCGGCCCCGCTTGCTTGGGCGCGAGGGTTGCCCCGGGGCGACATGAGCAGTCGGGGCGAGGGAGGGGAGGGGTGCGGCAGCGGCGGGCAAAATGGCAATACGATTCCCCGCGCCGCAGGGCCTTTCAGGATGGCACGATCGGCTAGCGCGGGAGGCGGGCCAGGAAGTCACGGACCGCCGAATCATCCGGGTCCAACCGCAAAGCTTTTTCCGCCGCCGCGCGGGCTTCCACGAAGCGGCCCCGCCGCGACTCAAGGTAGCCCAAATTGCCATAGGCCTTCGCATTCCCGGGATCGAGCTGGAGAACGGTCTGGAGTTCGCGGTAGGCGGCCGCCAGATCGTTTTGGGCGAGACTCCAGTCCGCCATTTCATAGTGCGCGGGGGCAAAGTCGGGCTGGGCTAGAAGGGCGGCCGCGAAGTGCGCGCGCGCTTCGGGCAGGCGACCCCGAACCATGAGATTGTGACCAAGGCGGACGTGGGCGGGCGCATTCCCGGGATCGTCGCGGAGGGTGGCCGCATCAAATTCCTCGGTGCGCCGCACCACATACAGAAAATAGTCCCGAGCCAGCCGTTCGCGGTCAGCGGGATTCCCCGCCAGCGTTTGGAACCAAACCTCCCCCATTTCATCGGTGGTTTGCAAACCGTAGCGGACCCGTCGGGGAGGGTTATTGGGATTGCGCGGGTTAGCGGCGGAGTTGTCGTAGGTGTAGTGAAGCATCAGCCGGCTGCCGGCCGGCAGTTCCAGTGGTTGGCGATACTCGTAGTCGCCCTGCCAGTTGAAGTCCCAATCCGGGATGCGGATGAGCCATTTTTTCCGGCCGTCCGGCAGAAGGGCGTAAGCCTGCAAATCCTTGCCCAAATAGTGGGCGTGGGTCGAGACGCGGAGTAACGCCACCGGCACTGGCACGGTGTAGGACTCGTCCACAGCGTAGCCATTGGTGCCGGGCGGGATGTCCAGACTGAAGCTCCGGATCCCGATGCGGAAGGCAGAATTCGTGGGTGGTTGGTCGGTGAAATAGAAACCAAGGGAGGGCTGCACGGTCTCCGGTCTCCCCGAGGGGTGGAGATGGAGTTGGAGCACCAGATCGGTGTTCATGCGGAGGAGCCAGGATAGTCCGGGGGGAGACAAATAAGGGGTTTTGCCGGGTTGCCAGCCGAGGAGTTGACCGGCGGGCATTTGAGCGGTGTCGGGAAGTTCCATGCCGGAGAAGCCCGGGGGATCCTCCCGTTCGGCGCGGCGGCGCGAACCACGGGTGACGTCAAAGGCAATAAAGGCGTGATGCACCACCCGGGCGTTGCCGGGATGGAATTCGATTCCCTTGACGTAATGCGGGCCAATGGTCGGAACCGGGACGACCAGGTTGCGATAGACATCCTTGCCGGTGGCGGGGAGTTCGTAAGCGCACGGGAGGGTGAGGATAAAATCCGGCTCGCCCAACTGCCAACCGTCCGGAAACCGGGGAGGCGTGGGCCGGTCGGCCGGATTTCCTTCGGGGCAGCCCGCTGCCACCCAGCGCTGCAATTGGTCGATATGCTCGGGGTTCAGGCGACGCTCACCGGCAAATTCCCCGAATCCAGGCGCGGGCAACCAAGGCGGCATGTAGCGATTTTGCGTCACGCGAACGATCGTGGTCGCGCGCCGTTGAACATCGGCGTAGGAGAGGAGGGAAAAAGGCGCCGACTGCCCGGGGCGATGGCAGCCGGAACAGTGTTCGAATACCAAGGGGGCGATGTCCCGATTAAAGGTCAACGGGGCGCCCGACGTGGGAGGGAGGCCGCCGCCAAGCAAGGCGACGGCGAGAGCGACCGGGGCAAATTTGAAGCCGGAACCAACTGACTTATTTGGCGTCACGGCTCGACGAAGGGGAACGAACCGATCCAAAGGACGGTGTTATTTGTTCCGGTTACGCCGCTGAACCAACCCCAAGGTCAGCAAACCGAGGCCCACCAGGAACCACGAGTTGGGTTCGGGAACCGGTTGCACCACTTTGGCCGTGAAAATGTCCTGCACCCCGTACCCAGTGGCGCCGCTGTAAACTTGGGACGACAAAGTGGGATATTCCGGATAGAGAACCGCCGGGCCGGCCATGAGGGCGGGCGAATCCAGGCTGAGGAAATTAAAGGTGACGGAAGATCCCGGCCGCAAAGGGCTGGTGTGGGTGCTGAATTGAATGCTGTAACCGTCCTCGTCGCCCCCTCCGGTCACGACGGAGCCCCACCCGGCGGGAGTTTGAATCGCGGTCGGCAACGAGGACATGAAGCTCGCTCCGCCCCCGATCCAGGCGAACCAGAACAAGGCAATCGGCGTGGTCGAGGCGGAAGTGTTGTTGAGGGTGAGCGCGTAAGCGTATTCACCGCCGCCCACGTCCGTGCCCGCCAGCGTGGCGTTCGCCACGATGACCCCTTGAGCGCGGGCAGCGGGACGGCCGGCGATGACGGCGAGGCAGAGCGCCAAGCACCAACCCACGCGCGCCCGGGGGCGGCCACCGGAAATGGTCGAAGCTAAAACGGAAAGAGAGATCGCTTTCATATTGCCAAATTGGAATTTCAGGCGCGCATACGGCCGCGCTGGTGGGCGCAACCTTTTCGCGCGCAAATCCTAGTCCCGAGGCGGGGCGGGGATCAATGGGCGCAGGGTGACAAAATCGTTAAGATTCGCAGGCGGCCCGCGGAAACTAGGGCACGACTGGGGAACCAGGAGGCAGCGCTTATGGCAATTGCACCGCGCGATAAAAGCGCGCGCGCAAGGGACTGGGGCTGGCGTCCGGCACCGATTGTCCATTGGTCAGCAGCCGGATGGTGGTCAGCGACTGCCAGGGCTGCGAAGTCTCGAGGGAATCCCGGTAGTCAATCCGGTAAAACTGCCCCAGGCGACCGGTGAGCGTGAGCTTGGCCGGAGGGGCAATGGCAAGTTGCACGGGGATCGTGGGCAAAGCGGAATTGGTGAACGGTGATGGGGTGCCGGGGGGGACATTGGGGTCACCGCCGGTGGCGGGGTAGTTGTCGGTCAGGGTGCCCAAGAAGGCGACGATCTGGGCTTCCTGGGCCGCTGTCAAACGCAGATTACCCATCAAAACGCGGTTCATATTGGCGGTCGTCTCCGCTGGCGCCCAACCCGTGATTCCAAATCCGGAGTTGGTGTTCGCGCCCACTTTTCCGAGCACGTCGCGGGTATTGTAGAAATGCACCACCTGCGGCAAGGAGGTGAACACGCCGTTGTGTCCGTATGGCGGGGTGATGGCGACGTTGCGCAAGGACATGACCTTGTGCAGGCCCAACTGACTGCCGTCCGGCCAGGCGGCGGCGATGTCCGGGCGTCCGCCCAGCCCGGGATCCGGGGCGGGCGCGCCGGGAATGTTCCAATTGCGTGGCAGGCCCACATTGGCATAGGTGAAATCCGTGAAGAGCGGCGGGGCCGGGTTGCCGTTGGCGTCCTGGCCCACAAAACTGAGGTGGCAATTGGCGCAGTTGGCCCGGCCAGTGAACAGCACGAAACCGGCTTGCTCGTCCGCGCTGAGCGTCGTGCGGCCCGCGAGGTAGTAATCATACTTGGAAGTGAAACGGTTGAACGCGGGGCCGCGCTCAAACTGCGCGATGGCCTGGGTGAGGGCCGCGTAAACGGCCGGAACGGCGTCCGGCGGGGTGGCGGTGGCGGGCGCCAGTTCGCCGGCGGGAATGGCGGCCAAATCCCAGCCGTAAAGCTGCTGAAACAGCGCGATGTAATTGGTGTTTTCCCGGAGCCGGGTCACGACCGCCCACTGGCTCGGCAGAGCCATTTCCGCAGGGTTGAGGAGGGGTTGGGCGGCTTGGGCTTCCAAATTCGCGGCCCGGCCATTCCAAAACTGCCCGCCTTTATAGGTGTAGGCGTCGTAGTCAAAGAAGAAATCCGGACTAAAAGCCGCGTAGCCCGCGCTGGGGGCATTGAGCGCGCCGAACTTACCGGCGGAAGAGCCCGCAGAGACGGGCGCCCCGGTGAGTACGCTCACCGGGTCGACAAAGCCTGGGGTGCCAAAGGGATTTCCCGTCACCGGGTTGGTGGCGGGAACGAGGCTGTGGCAGGTGGCGCAGGATTGGTTGCGGTTGAGGGAAAGATTGGGGTCGGTGAACAACAAATTGCCGAGGGCCTGCTCGGCGTCGCCCCGCGCGTTGTTTGACAGCGCGAACAGGATGGCCGTCAACCACACCCCCCAAATCAAAGGTTTCATGGTGATATTATTATGGGATTTCTAAGAGGGTCGGTGGCCCCTCCGGGCGGGTGAAAGCTGCCCCAGGCACGGGACCAAAGCAAACAAATTTGCGGCCCATTGCTGGCAGACGGCGGTCGAGAAGGTGGACATGGTTTCGCGGCACGAGCGGCCGCGGATCCTCTTTAATCCCGCTTGCCAACGACGGCTTGGCGGGCAAAATTGGGCCATGAACTCCACCCACTTGCATCGTTGCCGCCCCACCTGGCTGGTCAGGTTATTATTGGTCGCCGGCTGGTTGATGTTGCCCGCAGCAGGTCTGCGGGCGCAAACCACCACCAATGCGTTTGAAAAGGACATCCTCGCGTTCGAGGCGGCGGACCGCACGAATCCACCGGTGCCGGGGGCGATCTTGTTCGCGGGGGATTCGCAGTTCACCCGCTGGAAGACCATTCATGAGGACCTGCCCGAATACCGGATCATCAACCGGGGATTCGGTGGCTCCAAGATGTCCGATTTGCTTTTTTACACCGACCGCATCGTCATGCCCTACCGACCGCGCATGATCGTGGTCAACGAGGGCGGGAACGATCTCCATGCCGGACGCACCCCGGAACAGGTCTTCACCGACCTGAAAGCGTTTGTGACCAAAGTGCGGGCCGCGTGGCCGGAAGTGCCGATCATCATCAATGGCCTCACCCCCAGCACGGCCCGGTGGAGCGAGAGCGGCGCGCGCTTGCGCTACAACGAATTGCTCAAGGCATACGTGGCGGCCGGTACGAAGCTCACGTATTTGGATTTGTTCGACAAATACCTCGGGCCGGATGGGAAACCGCGGGAGGAGTTGTTTGTGGCGGACAAATTGCATCATAGCGCCGCTGGTTACACGGTGCGGATGAGCGTGCTGCGACCGGCGCTGGGCCCGCCGGATTATCCCGACCGCCGGGTATTGAAGTAAGCAAGCGTGGAGCCGACAGCGGAGTTCGCCACCGCGCCTGAGTTTTGGCGATCGACCCAAAAGACCGTGAGTATCCCGCTGGTGCTCTACGAAGCGAAGTTGGCGCAGGAAGGCCGCAAATTGACCCTTGCCGGGTTGGTGGTGTTCGCGGTGTGGACGGGCATCGGCGGGGTGCTTTGCTTCGGCTACACGCCGTTTCCGGCAAGGCTGGTGCCTTTAAGCATTGTCGGGCTGGGAGCGGTCGGCTTTGCGATTCAGACGCAGCGGATGATGCGCTTGCGCAAGAACGGCGGCTACTACCGGATATCGCTGGATGACTATGGCCTTTACGTTCACTCGGACGATCCCTCGCTGGCACCCGCATTTTCCGTGATTGCCCCGGAGGTGTACCGCCTGGTGCGCATCACGATCAAGCAGTATGAGGGAAGTGACGAACTTGAGTATTACGTCGAAACCAAATCAGGGAGCCGCCACCGGATTGAGCAGATATTCGCTGATTATGATCTGGATGTGATGGCGATGTTTGAGAGGATTGCGGAGCGATTTCCGTGGGTGCAGCTTGTTGAAGAAGTTAAACATTGAGTTCCGCCAATCACCACAACCAGCCGTGGGGGTGTAGACTTTCTATTGATTGACCCGGGGTAATCGCGCGTGCCGCGCGCCAATGCCAGTGGCGCAGATGCGAGACCAAATCAAATCTTTTCTTGCGCGGAGGTTCTTCGGTATTCTGAGGGTACTTTGAAACAAGAAGACTGGGGGGCCAAACCGCAAAAGGCCGGTTCGGGCGCGGTGCAACAGCCGGGCGCCACTGGTCCGAAGTGCGCCGGGTTTCCGTCGCCGGACGGGTTTTGGCAGATCTTTCCCAGTTCAAAATCCAATGCCAATCTCAGCCCCAATCCCCATCATGGAAACTGAAGCCAGCGCCAGGAAGGCAATCCGATTTCTTTTACCAAGACGCGGTCGCCCGATCCGGTGGTTGGCGTCGCATATGGTTTTCGCGGGATTGCTTTTGCTTATCATCGGATCACCGGGTCGATTGGATGCCCAGTCCGTCGCCCCACTGCGGAAGGTGGGGGTTGCCCGAGTGGATATCACGCCGGATTTTCCGGTGCGGTTGAACGGGTATTATGGCCGGAATGCAGAGGCCACGAATGCGGCGCAGCGGATCTTCGCGAAGGCACTGGCGATCGGAAGCGACGCCGAAGGGCCCGCGGTGCTGATCACGATTGATAATTGCATTTTGCCGCGTCGGGTGCGGGAGGAAGTGGTGAAGCGGCTCGGGAAGGAAGCGAAACTGCTGCCAGCGCGAATTGCGCTGTGCGTTTCGCATACCCACTCGGCGCCCTGCCTCACGGGGGCGGCGGCGAATTTGTTCGGGATGGATCTGCCGGCGGCGGACCAAGAGCACATTGAGCGTTACACGCGCGAATTGATTGAGAAGACGGTGTTGGTGGCCCGGGCGGCGTTGCGGGACCGGCGCCCGGCCCGGGTGGCGTGGGGGCAGGATCAGGCGGTGTTTGCGGCGAATCGGCGGACGGCCGGCGGGCCGGTGGATCATGATCTCCCGTTCCTGGTGGTGACGGAGCCGGGCGGCAAGTTGCGCGCCATCTTCGCCAATTACGCCTGCCATTGCACCACGCTGGGGGGCGATTTTAAACAGATCTGCGGGGATTGGGCGGGTTACGCGCAGGAATATCTGGAGGCGGAGCATCCCGGGGCGATCGTGTTGACGGCGATCGGCTGCGGGGCGGATGCCAACCCGGCGCCGCGGGGCAGCCTGGAACTGGCGCAGCGGCATGGACGGGAATTCGCCGCGGCAGTGGAGCATGCGCTGCGCCGGACGCAATTCCCTTTGCGGGGCAAATTGGAATGCCGGCTGAAGGACATCTCCCTCCCGCTGGAGGCATTACCGACGCGGGCGGAGTGGGAGTCGCTGGCAAAGCAGCCCGCCACACCGGGGTATCATGCGCGCAAGAACCTCGCGCGACTGGACCGGGGCGAGGTGCTGGAAACGCGTATTCCGTACTGGGTGCAGGAATGGAATTTCGGGTCGGACCTGGCGATGGTGTTCCTGGCGGGCGAGGTGGTGGTGGATTACGCCTTGCGGTTGAAGACGGAGTTCGATTCCTCCCGCTTGTGGGTGAATGCGTACGCGAATGATGTGCCCGGCTACATTCCCTCCCGGCGGATTTTGAAGGAGGGCGGTTATGAAGGCGGCGGGGCCATGGTGTATTACGATCACCCCACGCGATTCGCTCCCGCGGTGGAAGATCTGATCGTGGGCGCGGTGCACGAGTTGACGCCGGCGGAGTTTGCGGTGGACGCGCGCCGGGCGGCGTTGCCGCCACCGCGGTCGCCGGCGGAGTCCCTGGCGGCACTCCAAACGCGGGCCGGTCTGCAAATTGAGCTGGTGGCGGCGGAGCCGTTCATTGAATCGCCGGTTTACATTGATTTTGGACCGGACGGGAAACTGTGGGTGGTGGAGATGCGGGATTATCCGCTGGGGATGGATGGCAAATGGAAGCCGGGCGGGCGGGTGAAATACCTGGAAGCCAGCCGAGGAGACGGCCGGTATGACAAAGCCACGATCGTGGCAGAGGATCTCCCCTTCCCCACCGGGGTGATGCCGTGGCGCGATGGCGCGCTGATCTGTGCGGCGCCGGACATCCTGTTCGTGGAGCACGCGGGAGCGGTGGGCACGGTTCCGGGCTGGAAGAAACAGTTTACAGGATTTTTCACGGACAATTACCAGGCGCGGGTGAACGGGCTCAGTTACGGTTTGGACAACTGGGTTTACGGGGCGAACGGATTGCTGGGCGGGGTGATTCACGGCGTCATGAACGGTCAGGAGTTGGATATCCGCGGGCGCGATTTCCGGATGCACCCGGACAGCGGTGAGTTCGAACCGGCGGCCGGACTGACCCAGCAAGGCCGGGTGCGGGATGACTGGGGGAACTGGTTTGGCAACGACAATAGTAATCCATTGTGGAGCTTTCCCCTGCCCGATCATTACCTGCGCCGCAATCCGCACGTGCTCGCGCCGGCCCCGCGGGTTTACGCCGCGACGGGACCGGATCCCAGCCGGGTTTACCCGATCAGCCGGTTGCTGGAACGCTTCAACCAGCCGGAGGCCGCCAACCACGTGACCTCGGCCTGCGGGTTGGGGTTGTATCGCGACGAACTGCTGGGGGCGGAATACGCGGGGAACTCCTTTACCTGCGAGCCGGTGGGCAATGTGGTTTACCGGCTGCAACTGCACGAAGGCACCAACGGAGCGGTGATCACCGGGATGCGGGCGCCGGGGGAGGAGGACTCGGATTTCCTGGCCTCGCGGGACAATTGGTTCCGGCCGGTGCAGGCCAAGACCGGGCCGGATGGCGCCCTGTACGTGGTGGATATGTATCGCTTTGTGGTCGAACATCCGCGGTGGATTTCCCCTGAACGCCTAGCCCAGTTGGATGTGCGCGCGGGGGCGGACCGTGGGCGGATTTATCGGATTTTTCCCAAGGGCGCCAAGCCGCGTCCGATGCCCAATCTGCGGAAACTGGCCACGCCGGAACTGGTGGTAGCACTGGAAAGTCCCAACGGAACGCTGCGTGATCTGGTGCAGCAGGAACTCGTTTGGCGCGGAGATGCGGCCGGGGTGCCGGGACTGGTGAAACTGGCCCGGGAAAGCGGGCGGGCGGCGGTGCGGGTGCAGGCGTTATGCACGCTGGACGGTCTGCGAGCCCTGCCGGTGGACGCCCTGCGCACCGCGTTGACGGATGCGGATGTCCACGTGCGCCGCCAGGCACTGCGCCTGAGCGAACCGTTCCTGGCCAGTGCTCCGGCACTCCAGGAGGCGGTGGCGCAACGGGTCAGTGACGGAGCGGTGCGCTACCAACTGGCGCTGAGCCTGGGGGCGTGGCCGGACGCGCGGGCGGGTCAAGTGTTGGGCCAACTGGCGGCGGAGAGCATGGGAGACCCGTGGTTGCGCGCGGCGATTCTCAGTTCCGCAGTGCCGCATTGCGCCCAGATCCTGCCCCGGGTCCTGGCCGCGGCTCCCGGGACACCGGGACGGTTGGAGATGCTCGATCAATTGATCGCGACCGTGGTGGGACTCAACCAGCCGGAGACCCTCAGCCAGGTATTGGCGGCGGTGGCCCCGGCCGCCGGAGAACCGCCGGAGGCATGGCAATTCAAAGTGTTGCGGAGTCTGCTGGAAGCATTGGCCAAGCAGAAGACGAGTTTTGCCGCGTATGTCGCGGCGGCGACGCCGGAGGCGCGTCCGGCGGTGGAACGCATCCAGACGCTGCTCGAGGTGGCACGCAACCTGGCGGCGGATGCGAAGGCGGCGGCGGCAACGCGCGAAACGGCGTTGTCGGTTTTGGGCTACGAACCGGAACGGCAGGCGGCGGATCGCCAACTGCTGGCGGGGCTGTTGCAGCCAGACCAGCCGCTGAATCTGCAACTGGCGGCGCTGAAGGCGTTGCGCAGCCAGGCGGCACCGGAGGTGCCCGGGTTGTTGCTCGCGGATTGGAAACTGCATTCGCCCCGGTTGCGGGCCGGAATTCTGGAAGTGCTGCTGGATCGGGAAACTCACATGCTGCGGTTGTTGGAAGCGCTGCAAAGCCACGTGATCCAGCCGGGCGAACTTTCCGCGGCGCAACAGCAACGCCTGCTGCAACACGCCAACAGCACGATCCGGCAACAGGCGGCGACGGTGTTCCAGGCCAATACCAGCGGTCGTAACCGCGCGGAAGTGCTGACCCAGTACGCGGCGGCCACGCGATTGCTGGGCGAGCCCGCGAAGGGCAAAGTTATTTTCACCAAGACCTGCATTCCCTGCCACGCATTAAAGGGACAAGGTTTTGCGGTGGGACCGGACCTGGCGCTGCTGGCCGGGAAACCGCCGGGGGATTTGCTGCTGGCGATCCTGGATCCGAACGCGGCGGTGGAACCGCGCTTCCTGGCGTATGACATTGAGATGAAAGATGGCCGCTCGCTGGTGGGCGTGATCAGCGCCGAAAGTTCCACCGTGCTGACGCTGACCCAGCCGGGGGGCAACCAGGAGAAACTCTTGCGCGGGCAGATCACGGAGATCCGGGCCACGGGAACCTCCCTGATGCCGGAGGGATTAGAACAGGGTTTGACGCCGCAGGATCTGGCGGACTTGATCGCCTACCTGAAGACCAAACCGGCTGGTTTCGGCAGCGCGCCGGCGGCCCAGGCGACCGCGGCGCGGCAGAAGTTTCTGGCGGAAGGGGGCGGGACGGCAAGCAAGTCATTGGCGGGATCCGAGAACCTGAATTATCCCTCCTGGCTGGGAACCCTGCCGCTGGCGCACTGCCGGCAGACGGATGGAAAATCGCGGGTGACGTGGCAAACCGCCGCGCCGGCGGCGGGGTTGCCGGCAGCGGGCACCACGCGGTTCCGGCTGCCGGTGGCGATGGGATTGATTTCCGCGCCCGCGGGGCATTTCACCCTGTCGTTGAACGGCCAGGCTTTGGTGGAATTCGGAGTGAGCCTGAACGACCAAATGTGGAGCAGCACTGACGGGCAGGTGAACTTGAGCTATATTGTAATGGAAAATAACGCCGAAGACAGCAACGGCGTTTTGGTCATCGAAGTGGCCAACTCGCGGCTCACCCCGGGCCAGGCGGCCCGGTGGGAAGTGACGGGGTCGGCAGCCGAAAGTACGCGGTGGTTTGGGATATATAAGCTATGATGGAGGCGTGATGAAATTTTCCGCCTTAACGCGTTTGGAACGAAATGTTCACCGGGTGGGTGAAATCATCGGGGTGCTGGCAAAGTACGGCCTGGCGGACTGGGTCAAGGGGCTGAATTACCAGTGGATCCAGGAACGGATCAAAAGCAGTGACGGGCAACGGATTCCCGAGCTGAAGCTGGAGGAGCGGGTGCGGCTGGCTTTCACCGAACTGGGCACGACTTTTATCAAGCTGGGCCAACTGCTCGCGACACGCCCTGACTTGGTGGGACCAGAACTGGCGGGCGAACTGGCGAAGTTGCAAACGGCGGCCCCGGCGGATGAATTTTCGGTGGTGCGGGCGACCATCGAAGCGGAGTTTGGCCGGTCGTTGGACGAGCTTTTTGCGGAGTTCGCACCGCAACCGCTGGCCTCCGCTTCCATCGCGCAGGTGCATTTGGCGCGATTGCACACGGGGGAAGAAGTGGTGGTGAAAGTCCAGCACGCCGGGATTTCGGCCCGCATCCTGCCGGACCTGGACATTCTGGCGGGGTTGGCGGAACTGGGGGAAAAGCATGTGACGGAGATCCGCCTATACCAACCCACAGCGGTGGTGCGGCAATTCCGCCGCACGCTCCTGCGGGAATTGGATTTCACCTTTGAGCGGCGCAACCTGGAAGAGTTTGCCCACCGGTTTGCGGGGGATGAAACGGTGCATTTCCCGCGCACCTATCCCGATTTTTCGACCCGGCTGGTCCTCACAATGGAGCGGCTGGACGGCATTCTGGGAACGGAGAAAGCGGCCCTGGCCGCGTCCGAGGCGGATCTCAACGAATTTGCGCGCCGCGGGGCCAACATGTATCTGCAGATGATTTTCCGCGATGCGTTTTATCACGCGGATCCGCACCCCGGCAATCTGATGCTGATGCCGGGCGGCGTGGTGGGGGTGCTGGACTGCGGCATGGTGGGCCGGCTGGACGAGGAACTGGCCGAGGGAATCGATGACATGCTGATGGCGGTAGTGAGCCACAACTCCGCGGATCTGGGGGAAATCCTGCTGCGACTCGGCACGGCGCCCCCCGCGACGGCACGGGACCAACTGCGGGCGGATCTCACCGATTTTGTGTCCGACTATGTGGGGCAATCGATCCAGGACCTGGACCTCAGCGGGGCCCTGAGCAGCCTGTTAGAAATTGTGCGGCGTTACAACATCACCCTGCCGCCGCCGTTTTCGCTGCTGTTGCGCACGTTGGTGGAACTGGAGGGTACGGCGCGGCAATTGAATCCGGAATTCAGCCTGGCGGAAGTTTTTGGTCCGTTTTACACCAGCATGGTGCGGCGCCGGCTCTCGTTGCGGCGCGTGGTGGGTCGCCTCCAGCACGCCTACCGGGACTGGGAACGACTGGCGGAAACACTGCCCCGCGACGTGGGCGATGTGCTGAAACGCCTGCGGGAAGGGACGTTCCGGGTCCACCTGGATCATCATCATCTGGATCCGGTGGTGAACCGGTTGGTCCTGGGGGTGGTGACGGCCGCGCTGCTGGTGAGTTCAGCCCTGCTCTGGAGCATGAAAGCTCCGCCGGTTTTCCACGGCGTGTCGGTCTTTGGCGCCGCCGGGTACGTCGGCGCCGTTTATCTGGGCTGGCGACTGCTGCGGGCGATCAAGCACTCCGGCAATATCACCCCAAAAAAGTAGCGCTCAAAGATAGAACTCGCGGCCGCGCCAGATTTGGAACCAGCCGGTGTCCGAGTCCATTTCCACAAACAGATATTGGCGCGATTTGCGACCGCCGCCGATATCGGCATCGCGCCAGTAATCCCAGTATTCGAACTTGGAGTTCTTCATGGTGCCGGGGGGAGCTTTGCCGTCGGGTGTGGTGGCGGTAATGGTCAATCCGGCCACGTCGTAGGAACCTTCGACGTCATTGATCCGGCTATAGGTTTCCTTGGCCCCAGTGTCGTTATCGGTGATCTCGAAGATGCCCGTGGTGTCCTTGACGACCGCCAGAAAGTCCTCGGAGAAGGCCATTTCGTCATAAAGGCGCAGGAGAATCGCATCCTGGGAGCCGCGGTCATTGGGGAACACCCGCAACCGGACGACGACCTGGTCATCGTGGTCGAACGTCTTGGTGTTGATGCCCTGGAGCACATAATCGGTGAAGGGAAACTCCGCGTCGCCGATCCGGCGGACGGCCTCGCGGATTTTCTTCACGGTGAAATCGTAGCCATCGAATTCCGGGCCGTTGACGAATGACACCGCGACGGGAGAATTGATCAAGTGCCCGAGCGGATTGAGAAAAGGAACCGGGGCGGCGGTGGGTTTACCCCGCTGCGTGAGCATTTCCCAGAGGGTCCGCCCGTTATTTTTAGGATCGTCCATGTTCAGGCGCCCAGGACCGCCGAGATGGTCCGGGTGATGACGTAACAAATGCCGAGGATGAAACTCGCGATCACGATCGCCGCGGCGATATTGCCGCTGCGGAGGGTCTCATCAAAGGGCAGACCGGGGGTCATTTTGTCAAAGATCCGGTAGCCCAGGATGAGGAGAAAGATGGCGACCAGGCCGAAGGCGACGGTGACCACGAGGTCGGCCAGGAAGAATTCAGGGAGATGGAATTGCATGTTCGGAGGTAGGGGGTTTGGTTTTGGTGATTGCGGTCAGGCATTGGCGGTGCGCCAGCGTTTGAAGAAGACGAGCCAGCCAAAAAGCCAGGTGATGCCGATGGCCGTGGGCACCATCACGAGCCAGAAGGCGGCCTGACCACTCTTGGTGGGACGGGCGGCGTAGGCGCGATTGATGGTCTGGTCGTCATACATCAAATCCTGGTCGAGGCCATTGGGCGTGTACGAGGGATTCGGAGCCACCTGCTGGGTTTCCAGCTGGTGGATGCGATTTTCCAGCGCGGCATTCGAATTGAGCAAGGCCTGGTAGCGGGCGGCATCCATATCCGCGCGATGATGATAAGCCCACAGGGCCTGGTCCTCAAGGGACCGATCCAGCAACCACCACCAAAAGAAACTGCTGTAGTTGTCGTGATAGATCACGATGGGCCGGGAATAGTACGGCTCGTAATAGGAGCGCATCCGGTAAGGCCGGGTGGAATAGATGGTATGGTCCACATAAACAGTGGTGTGATGGTAAGTGGTGCTGGAGGAGGAGGAGCGATTGCCGCCGTAACCGCCGGAGGAGGTCGTGGTGCCCCGGGGGATCACGGGAGGCACGCCGCCCGCGCCATTGCCACCGGGAGTGGTGGAACGCGTTGTGTCATTGTGCTGATAGGTGGCGAAGTCCTTTTTGCTGGACTGTTCCTTGGCGGCCCGGGAGGCGCCGGTATCAAAGGCCGGCCCCGAAGAGGCCGGGGATTTCCGGGTAAAGGAGGAACCGGACGACGAGGAAGCCGGAGCGGAACCGGACGAACCGGAACTATAGCTCTTGCCGGAATTGTAGCTCCGGCTCTGGCTGGCACCGGAACTGTAGCTCTTGCCACTACTACCGGTGTAGCTCTTCGAGGAGCCGCTGCTGAAACTGCGACTGCCGCCGGAGGAATAGCTACGGCCGCCGCCCCCGCTCGTACCGCGCGCCTCACTGGTCAACGGCAGTGCCAGAGTGAGCAGCGCGAGGAGGATGACCGGGAGCCGCCTCACCATCCCGCCAAGCCCTTTTGGAGAAAAGGTTTTCATGGCTTTAAAATACCCGGAATACCCCGGAATGAAATTACAAATTTGGCCGCCAATTCCAATCGGCGACCGGGGCCGTGCGGCGGGCCAGATCACTCCCCACCGGCAGTCGTGGCGATCAACGACCAATCTCGAGCTGGTCCACGACCTTGCCGGGACCGGCAATGACTTCGGCCACCGCGCTCAACTGCGCCTTGATGAGGGCGGTCTTGACCCGCCCCTGGAGCGTGACCAAGCCACCGGAAGCCAACACCTGCACCTTTTGATAACTGGAGGCGCTCAACTTGGCCCCCGCCCAGGCGGCCTGCACGCTTTTGGTGAGTTCGGCATCGGCCTGGGCCGTGGTGGAGAGACTGGCGGAGGC
Organism: uncultured Pedosphaera sp.; assembly: GCA_903918755.1. Classification (GTDB taxonomy): domain Bacteria; phylum Verrucomicrobiota; class Verrucomicrobiia; order Limisphaerales; family Pedosphaeraceae; genus CAIXFN01. The sequence continues at coordinate 66,404 of CAIXFN010000039.1, read as the reverse complement.
GGCGGCATTGGCGATCGCCGCGCCCGCAACGGCGCCCCCCCCGGAGAGGGCGGCCCCGCCCGACTGGCCATAAAGTTTGTAAACACCGGTGGCCCAGTCGGGGTCCACGATGTCGGTCCAAAAGAATCCCGAGTTGGAACCAGCCGCGATTCGGGCGGCATCGGCGTCCAGCAGGACCGCGGGCTCCTGGCGATCCACCGTCAGAGCGGCGGGCGGGATGGCAAAGACATTTTTATCCCCGCCATCGACGGTGGCGATCGCGAAGTAAACATGGCCGCTCCGGAGATCGAGCATCAGGTTGGCGAGGGTGCCGTGGGTTTGGCCGGCGGCATTCCTGACTTTGCGGCCGAGCAGCCGGCTGGAACGCCAAACTTCCACGAGGTCCTCCCGGTCGGCGCGGGCGAATTTCATTTTGAAGTAGGCGAAAGAATGAACAGCCTCCTTGCCCAGCGCCCGGGGATCGGTGACGGAAAGCGGCAGGCGGGGAACATCTTCGAGAATTGCCTTATCCGCCACCAGCGTGACGTTCCGCCCCTGCACAAACAAGCCCGAGGCGGGCACGGGGATATAACCCAATTCGGAGGCCTCCCCGGTGGCGACCAGCGCGCAGACCAAGCGGCCGCGGGACAGATCCACCAACAAATCCGCCACGCGACCCAGGACATGGCCCGGGCGATCGGTAACCTCCAAGCCGATGAACTCGGTGGCCTTGCGGGCGGTGGCCAAGTGCGACCAGAAGGCGGGGTCGGGGACGTCACCTTCAAACGGGTCCAACGGTTTGCCGGGCGCCGGCGGGGGCTCGCGCGCGAGGCCCGCGCGCAGCGGCAACAAGGGAGCGAAGATCCCACTGAGCAGGAAAGCCAGCAGGACGGGTAAAGGAGAGCGGAACGACTTCATAAAAAATGGAGACTCATGGCGAAACCGTAAAAAGCGGGCAAACAACCAGCCCCTCAAGGGGAAACCGCGGCGGCCCCAAACCGCCCTCCCAACCGTTGAGAATCTGGCTTTCATATCACCGGCAGAGCGGCCCCGGAATAATTCCGAACGGCCGGACGCAAGGTAATTTTGTTGATCATACCCATACCACAACCGGGGGTATTTGGCAAAAGCAAAGTTCCCCCTGCGAGCCCGCGCGTTGACACCACGGCGGCCTGCTGGTACCGTGACGGTCCATTTTCGGGATCACGATGGACTATAAAGACACATTGAATTTGCCGCGTACCGGTTTTCCGATGAAAGCCGATCTGGTAACGCGCGAACCCCTCCGGCTGGACCAGTGGCGCAAGGTCGGCCTTTATGAGAAGATTCAGGCCGCCCGGGCCGGCGCGGAGAAATTCGTGCTGCACGATGGCCCGCCGTTCGCCAATGGCGACGTACACATCGGGACGGCGTTGAACAAGATTCTCAAGGACATCATCGTCAAATACCAGACGCTGCGGGGCAAGAGCGCGCCGTACATCCCGGGTTGGGATTGCCACGGATTACCGATCGAGTTCAAGGTGACCCAGGAAATGCGCAAGGCGGGCGACACGGCAGCCGACGCGGCCAGCATCCGGACGGCGTGCGAGGCGTATGCGCGCAAGTACATCGATTCGCAACGCGAGCAATTCAAGCGGTTGGGGGTGCTGGGCGACTGGGAAAACCCGTATTTGACGTTGAACCGGGAGTACGAGGCGGACGAACTGCGCCTGTTCGCGGATATTGTGGAAAAGGGTTTTGTGTATCGCGGGAAGAAGCCGGTGTATTGGAGCATCCCGTGCCGGACCGCGCTGGCGGAAGCCGAGGTGGAGTACCACGACCACGTAAGCCAGAGCGTGTATGTGAAATTCCCCGTGGTGGGGCGCGACCGGACCTTCATCGTCATCTGGACGACCACCCCGTGGACCCTGCCAGCGAACCTGGCGGTGGCGTACAATTCCAAGTTAAGTTATCAATTGGCCCGGGTGGGCGAAGAAAGTTTCATCGTCTCCGAAGCCCTGCTGGCCGGGGTGGCGCAGAAGGCGGGCTGGACCGTCACGGAAACGCAACCCCTGCCGGCGGCGGATTTGGGGCAGTTGCAATACCAGCATCCGTTCTGTGCGCGGCAGGGCAACCTACTGGCCGGTGATTCGTTTGTTACGAACGACACGGGCACGGGATTCGTACATATCGCGCCCGGGCATGGGTTGGACGATTATAACCTCGGCCGACAAAACGGCCTGGCAATTTATTCGCCGGTGGATGATGACGGCTGCCTGGCATACACGAACGAACTTCCCCGCGAGCAGCAAATGCCGGCGGAGATGGTGGGCAAGTCCATTTTGGAAAAGCACGGCAAGAGCGATGCGAACGAAGCCGTGCTCCATGAATTGCGGGTGCGGCAGGCGCTGGTCCACCAGGAAAACTACCATCACAGCTATCCGTTCTGCTGGCGGAGCAAAACTCCGATCATCTTCCGGGCGATGGACCAGTGGTTTATCGCAATTGATTTCAACGGCTTCCGGCAAAAGGCGCTGGCGGGCATTGGCCAGGTGCACTGGGTGCCGGATTGGGGACAAAACCGGATCGAAGGCGCGGTGAAATCCCGGCCCGATTGGTGTATTTCGCGGCAACGCTCCTGGGGCGTGCCCATCCCGGCGTTTTATGACGCGGAGGGCAACGCGATTCTGGAAGCCCGGATTGTCCGGCGCACGGCGGACCTGATCGCGGAATTTGGTTCCAACATCTGGTTTGAGAAACCGGCGGCGGGATTGTGGGCGCTGGTGAGGCCGGAAGACTGGAGCGGGGCGGAAGCCGTCGCCAAGTCCAGCGACACCCTGGACGTGTGGATCGACTCCGGTTCGTCCTCCCGGGCGGTGTTGAGTCGCCGGCCGGAATTGCAGCATGCCAAGGCGAGCGGTCCGGAGCGCTGGCAGGCGGATGTTTACCTGGAGGGCAGCGATCAGCATCGCGGCTGGTTCCAATCGTCGCTGCTGCTCTCGCTCGCGGGCAACGGGGTGCCGCCGTACAAGACCGTGCTCACGCATGGGTTCATGGTGGATGCGGACCGGGAGAAGATCTCGAAGAGCAAGCAGGGCCAGGGCGGTTATGACAAACCGCAGACCGCGGAAGCGTACGTCAAAAAGTACGGGGCGGACGTGGTCCGGCTGTGGGTGGCCTCGCAGGATTATCGCAACGATATTGTCGTGAGCGAGGAACGGATCAACAAAGTCGGGGAATCCTATCGCGGCATCCGCAACGCGCTGCGTTATCAACTCTCGAATTTGTACGATTTTGAACCAGCCAAACACGCGGTGCGGGAAGACCAACTGACCGGTCTGGACCGCTGGATTTTGGGAGAGTTCGCGCGGTTGGAAGCCGAGATCCTGACGGCTTACGATCAATTTGAGTTTCATGTGGTCTATCAGAAAATCAGCCAGTTCGTGGCGGTGGAATTGTCCGCGATTTACCACGATGTGGTAAAGGACCGCTTGTATACGGACGCGGCCAATTCGCCCCGGCGACGATCCACGCAGACCGCGCTGCACCGAATCGTGACCGGCCTGAGCCAGTTGCTGGGGCCCATCCTTTCATTCACAGCCGACGAAGCGTGGGATTTTATTCCGGCGCCACCGGGAGAATCGGCCCACTTGACCACCTGGAAACCGGCCGGAGTGCCGGCGGCGGAGGCGCAGCAAAAGTGCTGGCAGGAGCTGCTGGAATTGCGGAACCTCGCGCTGCCCGAACTGGAAAAAGCGCGGCAGGCGAAGACCATCGGCAAGTCCCTCGAAGCGCGGGTGTCCCTGAGCGTGGCTCCCGGACGGCTCGCCGAGATGGCGGCGCACGCCACTGATTTGCGCGAGTTGTTGAATGTTTCACAATTGGACGTCAGCGCAGCAGGCGACGACAAAACCGTGGTAACGGTCGCCCCGGCCGCCGGCCAGAAATGCGAACGCTGCTGGCATTGCGAAACCGATGTGGGAGCGAACCCCGCGCACGCGACCCTCTGCGGTCGGTGTGTGACCGCCGTGCTGGAGTTCGCGGCCAAATAGGCGCCCGGGCGCAGCCGCGGGATCGTGACGGTGGGAGCAAGCCATGCCAGATCATCGCCGCAGTAATTGGAATCCGTGGGGCTGGGTTCCGTCCCTGTACCTGGCGGAAGGATTGCCGTATGTGGTGGTGATGACGGTGTCGGCGATCATGTACAAAGGCATGGGGGTGTCCAACACCGATCTGGCCCTGTACACGAGCTGGCTTTATCTGCCCTGGGTCATCAAACCACTGTGGAGCCCGGTGGTGGACATATTGGGCACGCGCCGGCGCTGGATCGCCAGCCTGCAATTGATCCTCGGTGGTGGCCTGGCGGGGCTGGCGTTGACGATTCCCACCACGCATTTTTTCCAGTACTCCCTGGCATTCCTCTGGCTGCTGGCCTTCAGCTCGGCGACCCATGATATCGCCATCGACGGGTTTTACCTGCTGGCGACCACGGAAAAAGAACAGGCCTTTTTCGTGGGGATACGGAGCACCTTTTATCGCATTGCCACGATCTTCGGGCAGGGCTTGCTGGTGATCCTGGCGGGCTGGATTCAAAATCACACGGGCATTCCGGGGACGGAATTGGCGGTCAGCACCGCACCGCTGGCGGCGGAAATCCGGTCCGCGGCACCAACGGGGACCGCGCCGGGCGGGTTGCGAATCATTGTCGAACCGGCCGAGATGGAGATTGTCCCCCACCCCATCGAACGCGCGGAGGCCACTGCGCAATTGGCGGCGGCCCGCAGCAACAATGTCCATTTTGGTTTCCGGCCCGGAGAAACGAAAACGGCGGCGCTCGCCGCCGGGGCGGCCGTGCCCCAGACGAATGCGCTCGAATCCTTCTTGCGCGAGCATTTCAGCCGGACGGCGGCGCGACCAAGCCCGCTGGCGGGCAATTTGGGGGTAGTCACCCTGCGTCTTTCCGAACCACCCGGCCGGCCGATCGTCATCACGGTGGGCGCCCGACCGAATCTGGGCTTCGGGGGCGGCAATGAAAAAAACTTCCTGGTAGCGGAGGGCACACGGCTGACATTTGATGACAAGAATTGGAATCAGCCCGCGCAGGCGGTCGTGCAGTTGGATCCGAAACTGCGGGAACCCATCACGGCGCATTTTGAAGTGCGTTCGGGGAATGTGCCGATATCGTGGTCGATCACGTTTGGCGTGTTGGGGGGCCTGTTCCTGCTTTTCGGGATATATCACCAATGGATGCTGCCACACCCCGAGAGCGACCGACCGGGCGAGGCCCATTCGCTGCCGCGTTTCTTTCGGGAATTCGGTCGGACCATGGCCGCCTTTTTTCAAAAGGACAAAATCGGCATCCTGCTGCTCTTCCTACTCACCTACCGCTTTGCCGAGGCGCAACTGGTCAAGATGGTGACGCCTTTCCTCCTCGATGGCCGGGAAGTGGGCGGACTCGGATTGACGCCGGGACAGGTGGGATTCGCTTACGGCACGGTGGGAATCGTGGCGCTGACGGCGGGCGGTTTACTGGGAGGAATGGTGGCGGCGCGGCAGGGATTGAAATTCTGGCTGTGGCCGATGGTGCTGGCCATCCATCTGCCGGACGCGGTTTTTGTCTATCTCGCCACCAGCCAACCCGATAATTTTTGGATCATCAACCTGGGCATTGCGGTGGAACAATTCGGCTACGGGTTCGGCTTCTCGGCTTACATGCTCTATATGATTTACATCGCCCGCGGCCGGCACGCCACGGCGCATTACGCGATCTGCACCGGGTTCATGGCACTGGGGATGATGCTGCCGGGAATGTTCAGCGGCTGGCTGCAGGAGATCATCGGGTACCAGCACTTCTTTATCTGGGTGCTGCTGGCGACGATCCCGGGATTCCTGGTGGTGAAGTTCATTCCGCTGGAGGCGGAATTCGGGCGGAAGACCGGAGATTGATTCCGGAAGGTTAGCGGCCGGCCGGTTGCTCCGCCGGAGGCTGAATCCCACGCAGGTTGAGATCAAACCAATCCGCAAAGATCGCCATATCGTCGGTCATGGAAGCCCAGCCGTGGTCCTTACCGGGGCGAACGACCAATTTGCACACCGCGCCGACTTCCTTGCAGCGCTGCGTAAAAATCCGCGCTTGATAGATGGGGACCAGGCGATCGGCATCCCCGTGGATGATGAGCGTGGGGGCCATGCGCGGGTGGACAAAATTGATGGGGGAAATTTCCGCGCCCAGGGCCTTCCGGCCTTCGGCGGTGAGGGTACGCGGTCCGAACGCGGGATTGAATTGGGCGGTGGGGCCATAGCCCACGCCATCCTCACTGGGCTGTCCCCAGTTCAGAAAATCAGTAGGCGGAAAGAAACAGGCCACGCATTGGACAGCGCTGCTGGCGCGGTCCACGGGGTCTTTGGCCTCAGGATCGCCGCGGCGACCCTGCGTGCCCATGGTCAGGGAGAGGTGGCCGCCGGCACTGGCGCCGGTGATGCCCAAATGGTCCGGGTCGATGCCATACTCCGCAGCGTGAACGCGGACAAACCGGACGGCGCGATGAATGTCCTGCTCGATCTCGGGAATAATAAAGCGGGGCTGGGAGCCATGCACCACGGCGAACACCGTGTAACCGCGCTCCAGCAAGTGACCGTAAAACCCGGGGTTGATGCCGTCGTGGTCGGATTTGAATCCGCCGCTGACCATGAAGAGGATGCCGCGGTGATTCGACTTGGCGGGACGGAAAACATCCATCGTCAGCGCCGTGCCAAACTTCCGGCCGTAAACAACGTCCTCCGTGCGCGTGAATTCCGGACCGGCGGCCGGCAAGCGAAGTGTTACGGTGAGAAACAATCCGGCAAGCAAGAGGGCCAGGGAGCGGCGCATGGGAATCCTTTTTACACGTTGAATTTGAACAGCATCACATCCCCGTCCTTGACGATGTATTCCTTGCCTTCCATCCGGTACAAACCCTTGTCCCGGGCGGCGGCGACGGAACCCAGTTTGACGAGGTCGTCGTAGGCCACGGTTTCCGCTTTGATGAAACCGCGTTCGAAATCGCTGTGAATGACGCCGGCAGCCTGGGGGGCGGTGTCGCCGGCATGAATCGTCCAGGCGCGGACTTCTTTTTCTCCGGCGGTAAAATAGGTGCGGAGACCCAGCAAATGATACGTACCCCGGATCAGGGCACCGATGCCGGATTCCTTCACGCCCAGGGCGGTCAAAAATTCCTGGGCTTCCTCGGGGGTCAGGTCAACGAGATCACTCTCGATTTGCGCGCTGATGACCACGGTTTCGCAAGCGATGTGGGTCTGAGCGAAAGCGCGCACCTTGGCGACGTAGGGATTGCTGTCGGCGGTGGCCAGGTCCGATTCCTTGACGTTGGCGGCGAGAATGGTGGGCTTGTCGGTGAGCAGGAAGAACCCCTTGGCGATCACCTTTTCTTCGGGCGTCAGTTCCAGGGTGATGGCCGGCTTGCCGAGATCGAGATGCGGCTCCAGTTTGGCGAGCACTTCGGCTTCGGCGGCGGCGATTTTGTCGCCCCGCTTGGCGTCCTTGGCGCCCTTTTCGCGGCGTTTCTTGACGGTGTCGAGATCCGCCAGCACCAACTCGGTGATGATCGTTTCGATGTCGCGAATGGGATCAATGGCGCCGGCCACATGATGGATGTCGGCATCCTCGAAGCAGCGCACGACTTGGACGATGGCATCGACTTCGCGGATGTGGGTCAAGAATTTGTTGCCCAAACCTTCACCCGCAGCCGCGCCCTTGACCAGGCCGGCAATGTCCACAAATTCGATCGCCGCGGGAATGATGACCGAGGTCTTGGCGATTTTGCGGAGCACGTCCAGACGGGCGTCCGGAACGGTGACGATGCCGACGTTGGGATCGATGGTGCAAAACGGGTAATTGGCCGCCACCGCCTTGCGGGTGCGCGTCACCGCATTGAAAAGGGTGGATTTGCCCACGTTGGGCAGTCCGACGATTCCGGCTTTAAGCATAAATCAGGATTCACCCGGAGGGGTGACTTCGGCGGCCACCGCGTCGCGGATGACCTGGCGGAACTTGGCCACGCCCTCATCGAAGGCCGCCGACATCGGCAGCAGGGGCACCTTGCGAATCTTGCGCTTGAAGAGCTTGAGATTCTCCTCGGCCACCGGCTCGTCCATCTTGTTGGCAACGACGATCCGGGTTTTATCGAGCATGGAGGGGTCGTAGAGCTCGAGTTCCTTGAGCAATTGCTTGTAATCGTCCCACGGATGACGGCCATCGGTGCCCGCCATGTCGAGCAGCAGCACCAGGACCTTGCAACGCTTGATGTGGCGGAGGAAAGCATGGCCCAGACCGACGTTGTTATGCGCCCCTTCGATCAGACCGGGCACATCGCAGACCGTGAGCCGGTGGAAATCCGGATACTCCAGAATGCCAACCTGCGGGGTGAGCGTGGTAAACGGATAGGGCGCGATTTTGGGACGGGCGTGCGAGATCGCGGTGAGGAGTGTGGACTTGCCGGCGTTGGGATAACCCACCAAACCCACTTCGGCGATGAGCCGCAGTTCAAAACGGTATTCACCTTCGCCGCCGGGTTCGCCGGGTTGGGCGAAGCGGGGAGTCTGGTGACGGGCAGTGGCAAAATTGCGATTACCCAAGCCACCGCGGCCGCCTTTGCAGAGGACAAACGTCTGGCCGTTTTCGGTGAGATCAGCGACCAGCTCTTCCTCGCCGAGGGGCGGGGCCTCGTTCTTTTCGTCCTCGGGCTCCTGGCTGAGATCAATTTCCAACCCGCGCTCGGTGCCGGAATGGCGGATGACCGGGCGCCGGGCCACGGCGAGTTTGGGTTTGCCCGTGGCAGATTCCTCGTCACTCTCGGCGGCTTCGTCGTCGTCTTCCTCGTTCGTCTCCTCGGGGACCGGGTGGGAAGGCAATTTCCAGACGAGCGTGCCGCAGGGCACTTTGATGAGCAAATCCTTGCCGGCATGGCCATCCATGCCCTTGCCCATGCCGGGTTCGCCGACCTCGGCGATCAACCGGGGCACAAAATACTGCCCGATCAGGTTGTTCAGGTCATGATCCGCCTGGAGGATGACGTCGCCGCCGCGGCCGCCGTTGCCACCGCTGGGACCACCCTTGGTAATGTAGGCCTCCCGGTGGAAGGCGACACAACCTTTGCCGCCGTGACCGGCGCGCGCGTAAACTTTGACCTGATCAACAAACATGAAGAAATAAAAAAGGCGAGGCCCAAGACCTCGCCCTGTAAAATAGCGCGCGGTGCGCGTCAGTTATTGGCCGGGGCGGAGTCGGCGACGATGTTAACGCGCTTGCTGCCCTTGTCGAAATGAACCTTGCCGTCCACGAGGGCGAAGAGGGTCCAATCGCGACCGGTGCCGACATTCAAGCCGGCGGAAAATTTGGTGCCGCGCTGGCGGACGATGATGCTACCCGCGGTGACAAACTCACCACCGTAGCGCTTCACGCCGAGCCGTTTGCTGGCGCTGTCGCGTCCGTTCCGGACGCTGCCTTGACCTTTTTTATGTGCCATACGAAATTATGCGTTGATTTCCTTGATTTTGACGACCGTCAACTCCTGACGGTGGCCGACCGTGCGATGATAGCCCTTGCGGCGCTTCATCTTGAACGCGATCTTTTTCTCGCCGCGCTTGTGCTCGACGACATCCGCGACCACGCTGGCAGCCGCCACGGTCGGGGAGCCGACGCTCAGCTTGCCATCCTTGCTCACGAGCAGGACGCGGTCAAAAGTGAACGGCTGCCCGGCTTCAACAGCCAAGCGCTCGATTTCCAGTGTGTCTCCGGCGGCGACACGATATTGTTTACTTCCGGTCTCGACTACAGCGTACATAGTTTTCCCCGCAAATGGGACAGGTAGCTAAACAAAAAGCGCGAGCGGTGTCAACCACTCATTTTCGTTTATTTTTACCCGCATCATGGGAGCTAACATACCCATATTTCCGGCGGCGACCAGCGAAAACTTGGAAAACCCGCCAACCGCCCAACTCCGGCTCGACAAGCAGGCGGGAAACTGGTCCCATTCCCGGCGCGATGAATAATCCGCTGCGCCAGCTCACCCGGGACGGTTTGATCGTATTACTCCTGACCGCCACCGCCGGCGGGCCACTCTTCGCGCAGGACCACCCCAAGCCGGAAACACCCCCGGCCACCACGAACGCCACGGCCAGTCCCAAGGCGGAGGAGGCCAAGAAGGAAAAAGAGGACACCAAAGCCCCCGCCCCCGCGGTTCCGGACGCCACCCGCAAAGCGGTACGGACCACCAATACGGTCATGATTGCGGGCCAATCCGTCAATTACGTGGCGGAAACGGGGATGCTGCCCCTCTTGAAAGCCGACGGCGCGCCCCGGGCCTCGGTGTTTTACGTCGCCTACACCCGCCAGGGAGAAACCAACGCGGCCAAGCGGCCGATCACTTTCTGTTTTAACGGCGGTCCGGGATCCTCGTCCGTGTGGCTGCACCTCGGCGGCCTGGGGCCCCGGCGGGTGGCGATGAACGAAGATGGCACGCTGCCCAAGCCACCGTTCGGCCTGCTGGACAATGAATTCTCGATCCTGCACGCCACGGACCTGGTGTTCATCGATCCCGTCACCACCGGATTCAGCCGGCCGGCCAAGGACGAGAAGGCCGAGCAATTCTTCGGACAATCCGGGGATATCGAATCCGTGGGCGATTTCATCCGGCTGTGGAGCACGCGCCATTCGCGCTGGTTGTCGCCGAAATTCCTCTGCGGCGAAAGCTACGGCGTGTTTCGCGCTTCCGGGCTGGCCGAGTCTCTGCATTCCCGCTTCGGTATGTATGTGAACGGTTTGATCCTGGTTTCGGGAGTAATGGATTTTGCGACCTTGCGGGAAGGTCCCGGGAATGATTTGCCAGCGATGCTGTTTCTCCCCACCTACACTGCCGCCGCGCATTTCCACAAGAAGCTGCCGCCGGATTTGCAGGCGGACCTGCCGAAGGCCCGGGCCGAGGCGCGGGAATTTATCCGCGGCGAATATCCTGCCGCGCTGTTGCAAGGGGCGTCACTCCCGCCGGAACAACGCGCCAAGATCGTAGCCAAACTCGCGCGACTCACGGGCCTGCCGCCGAAATTCATCGAGGAACACGATCTGCGCATTGACAGCACCAGTTTTCGCAAAGCGCTGTTGCATGACGAAGGGCTGATCATCGGCCGTTACGATGCGCGCATCACCGGACGCGATGGCAGCCCGGCCGATCTCTTCCCGCAATTCGATCCTTCGTATGCCGCGACCTACGGGCCGTTTTCGGCGGCGATGAACTCGTATGTCCGCGACGAATTGAAATTTGAGGATGACCTGCCCTACGAAATCCTGACCGGCGTGGGTCCCTGGAACTTCAATGCCCGCAGCAGCTATCCCAGCATTGCCGATCGGCTGGCGTCCGAGATCAGCCAAAACCCCTACCTGCGCGTGCTCGTGCTGGGCAGCCTGCGCGACCTGGCCTGCCCCATCGACGGCATCCGTTACAGCATTGACCACCTCAACCTGGACCCGGCCTACCGCGCCAATTTCACCTTCAAGGAATACGACGCGGGCCACATGATGTATGTGAACCGTCCGGATTTGCAAAAGATGCAGCAGGACGTGGCGGGGTTTATTGCGCAGTAAGCGTGGGCACGGGAGCAGCGACCGACGCTTCTCCCGATTGGCTCCCCTTATGTGCTCTTTGTGACCTTTGGTGGCAAAACCCCCGTGGTCCGACCGGAAGGGGACAATTGGCACAATAGGACACAAAGAACACGATAGAAAAAGAAGAGTCCAGACTGAACTGAGGAACGGCCGCCGGTTCTCCCAATCCATTCCCTGGCTGTGCTTTCGGTGACCTTGGGCGGGGTGGGCGAAGGGATCCGACTTCGCTGGGAGCTAGGCTGGGCAGATCGCCTGCAATGCTTCGCTCGGAAGCTTCGCAGGCCGGGGAAGGCGGAACGCGAAACCTCGGACGGGACGCCGGGGGTCAGGCGGCGGGAAGCGGGGGTGCCAGTTTGGCTTGGAGGTCTTGCACCTGTTTTTCGAGGTCGCGGAGGCGGTGGACCATTTCAGGCAATTGCTGGATGGCGATGAACTGGCGTTTGGCTTGTTTGTCCGGGGCGGCAGGGATGCCGAGCACGGTGCCTTTGTCCGGCACGTCGCGCATGACACCGGATTTGGCGCCCACGGTGGCTTGATTTCCCAACTTCAAATGCCCGGCAATGCCAGATTGGGAGGCGATCACACAATAATCTCCCAAGCGGGTGCTGCCGGCGAAGCCCACCTGCCCCATGACCAGGCAGTGTTTACCGATGGTTACGTTGTGGGCGACATGGACCAGATTGTCAATCTTGGTGCCTGCGCCGATGAAGGTGACGCCGAGGGCGCCGCGATCAATGGCGGCGTTGGCGCCGATTTCCACGTCGTCCTGGATGACCACATAACCGACCTGCAAAACCTTGCGGTGGCGGCCTTCGTCGAAGACATACCCGTAACCGTCGGAACCGATCACGCTGCCGGCGTGGATGCGGACCCGATGACCCACCTGGCAGCGGGGATAGAGCACCACGTTCGGGAAGAGGTTCACATCATCGCCGAGCTGACAATCCGCGCCGACGTGATTGCCGCCCTGCAAGACGGAGCGGGCGCCGATGCGCGCGCGCGGACCGACCACGCAATGGGGGCCGACGGAGGCGGTGGGATCCACCTGGGCGGTGGCATCAATGCGCGCAGTGGGGTCTATCCCGGGCGCGGGCTGTTCCGGGGGGAAAAGCAGGGGCAACAACCGGGCGACCGCGACCCGCGGGTTGGCGACGCGGATGAGCGTCTTGGTGGCGGAGGTGAACTCGCGGGGAACGAGAATCGCGGCGGCCGGACTGGCCTCGGCGGCGGCGAGATAGGATTCCTTCTCCGCAAACGTGAGATCGCCAGGCTGAGCGGCGTCCGCCGGGGCAATGCCGGTGATCTGGACGGCGGGGTCACCGAGGACTTCACCACGGAGTTGTTCCGCAATCTGCGCGGCGGTGAAAGTCATCATAGCAGGCGGAAAACTAGCGGGGTTTGGAGGTGATCCGGATTTTGGGCCGGAGATCGACGTTTGCAACCACGGCGGGATGCGGAACGGGAACCGGAGCGAGTTTCAGACCGCGGACCCCGATCATTTGCTGGGCGTCCACGTCCCAAACTTTCAAGCGCAGGCAGCGCAGGATTTCCAGGGGATGCAAAGTGGTGATGCGCGGCTGGCTGACCTCCCGCAGGGTGTGGAACACTTCGGGCAGCCGGTAGAAAGGAATCCGGGCGTTCAAATGGTGGATGTGATGATAACCGATATTCGCGGTAAACCAGGCCGCCACCCGGCCGGTCTTCATGTAGCTGGAAGATTCGAGAGCGGCCTTGTCGTAGGTCCAGCCGGCGCTGTCCCGGAAGGAAACACCGGGAAAATTATGTTGGGCGTAAAATAAATAGGTGCCAATGGCATCGGCAATGAAGAAGGGCAACAAGACCGCAAAACACAAGGTGGTCCAGCCGAGGAACCAGGTGACGCCCACAATAATGGCGACGTGCAAAACCGCGGCAACCAAGCCATCCCAGTGCTCGCGGGGTTTGTTCAGAAAGGGATACAGGCACATGCCGTAAAAGAACACAAAAACATACCCGAACAAAATGGTCAGGGGATGGCGCATGAAGAGGTAGCGGAAGCGTTTGCCCCGGGAGGATTTCAGGAAATTGTCCCGCGTCATGATGGGGAACGAGCCGATGTTGGAGCCCCGGAGCTTGGAATTATGATTGTGATGGTGGTTGTGGGAACTCCGCCAGACGCTGCTGGGGCTGAGCACGAGCACGCCGAAAACCTGCATCAAAACTTCCGCCAGCCGGGAATGGGACAGAATCGCCTCGTGTTGCTGGTCATGATAAATGACGAAGAAACGCAAAGTGAGCAAGCCGGTGAGCAGACTGAAACCCAGGCGGATGACGGGATGAAAGTGGGTAAACGTCCCGGCCACCGCCAGCGCCAGCAGGCCGCCCGTGGAAAGTACGTACCACCAGCTTTTCACAGGGGAGTCCACTGCAAACGGCTTGGTTGCCAAAATGAGGTCTTTACCGGTTCTCATGAGGTGCTGAGGCTTCATCAGCATGCGTTGAAAACACGCATTTGTCGAGGACTACTTGACCGGGAAGCGAAAAGGCGGCGGCCGGGCATTTCGGCGACGGGAGCCCGCGCGCAGGTTCTGACAGCAACACCGTCAAGGCAAACCCGGCCAGGCGGCCGTAAAACTGGCGGCGTTGGTAGCCTGGGCCGCGGCGGTTTGCGCGGCGCTGATGCGGCCGGTGGCGAGGAAGCGCAACCACTCCTGGCGGGCGGCGTCCACCGCGGCAGGGGGGGCGAAGAATCCCGCCCCGGACTCCCCGAGGGTCCAGAAGAAGTCCTGGCCCATGAGGGTGATGCCCGAGTCCAAAATCTCCAGTTCCTGACCATAAGGGCAACCGGGCGTGGTGCCCAGGCGCAGGCGCATGGCCAGGTTTTCATCCGCCACGGTGGTGGTCGCCATGACGATCCCGTTCCCGGGAGGCAAGGGGATTTCGGAGCGCAGCGAAGAAGGATCAAACGCGCGCCAGCCGCCGTTTACAAAATATTCCACAATGCGGTGCATTTCCAGGCGCCGCCCGAGGAGCGGAATGACGGCGAGCGAGCGGGCGGGAACATTTTTGGCGCGCAGCAAGGCGGCGGCCAGGTTGGCATTGGCGGTGCAAATCCCGTTGGCGCCACTGGCCAGAATCCCAACCGCATCGAGGGAACGGGGGGGTTGTTGCGGCTTCGAATTGCGGATGAACTCCTGAATCCGACCAGCATACGCAAGCGTCTCACCGCCTTCCGGCCATAGCTTATCCGCCAATTGGACGATCGCCGGGGCGGTGGATTGAACGCAAGCCGTGGACGGGAGATAGTCACCCGCAGGCGAGGCCGGGAGATCAGCGGGGAACGGAGGGGGTGGAAACAGGACGACGGCCGACCAATTGATTTGAACTTCATCGTTCCGGTGGCCGGAGAGTTGGACGCTCAGAACAACATTGGAACCGACCCGGTCCGGAAGGTGGAAAGTCGCACCGACCGCCCCGGGCGGGGTGGCGATGGTGTAGTGGAGAGGAATCTGGGCGGGGGTCAACTGTGGAAGCGGCAGCCGCACTTCCGAGGTGCCTGTGCGCAACAGTTTCAGGTGAACGCCGCCGGTACCTTTGGCCAGGCCAATGAAGCCGGAGGCCCAAGACGGAAGCAGCGGAACGGGGACGGTGGCGGGCGCCGGCGATGGCAGGGGCGGAACGGGCGCTAGCAGCACACCGACGGTCGCGCGGCCAACGGGGGCATCTCCCGCATCACAACCCGGGACATTGACCACGAGGGCGAGCAACAAAACCCGGACAAATGCCACCAATCGAGGATTGGTCGGAAAGGAAAAGCGCAAGATTCGCATGGCTGGAAAATCAGGTTCGCCGTCAGTCATACCAAAAAAGTCAACCGAGGCAAAGCACGACGAGGGAACGGAACCGGAGCGGGTCTCCCGATTAGGACTTTCAACCGGCAATCGGGTTGGTATAATGGGGTCGATGTTTCCGACACAGGATTTGCATGTAAGAGAATTGGTGCGACTGTCGACGCCGCGGGCGTTGAAGGCCAGTCTGCCGTTGACCGAAGCCGCGAGCGCGACCGTGGCGAACAGCCGCGCCCGGATCAACCGGATATTGAGCCGGGAAGATCCCCGACTGCTGGTGGTTATCGGCCCCTGCTCCATTCACGATCCGGCGGGGGCGCTGGAATACGCGGACCGGCTCGACGGATTGCGCCGGGAGCTGGCCGACCAGATGGAAATCGTGATGCGCGTCTATTTTGAGAAACCGCGGACCACAGTGGGTTGGAAGGGATTGATCAACGATCCGCACCTGGATAACACGCACGATATCGAGACGGGCTTGAAGCTGGCGCGACGACTGCTGCTGGACGTGACGGAACGCGGTCTGCCCACGGCCACGGAATTTCTGGACCCGATCATCCCGCAATACATCGCCGATCTGATCAGTTGGGCGGCGGTGGGGGCGCGGACCACGGAGTCCCAGACGCATCGCGAAATGGCGAGCGGGTTGTCGATGCCGGTGGGTTTCAAGAATGCCACGGATGGCAGCCTGCAAATCGCCATCGACGCCATGGGCGCGGCGATGCGACCGCACAGTTTTCTGGGGATCGACCAGGATGGTTTCACCAGCATCGTCCGGACGACGGGCAATCCGGCGGGCCATGTGGTGCTGCGGGGCGGCCGTTCGCTCACGAACTTTGACGCCGCGAGCATCCGGGACGCGGAGAAGAAGCTGACCCAGGCGGGATTGCCCCCGGTCATGATGGTGGATTGCAGCCATGCGAATTCGTTCAAGCAGCATGCGCGGCAGGAAGATGTCTGGCGGGACGTCATTCAGCAGCGCCTGTCCGGGACTCGGTCGCTCGCGGGTCTGATGGTGGAAAGTTATCTGCACGAGGGCGCCCAACCGTTTCCCCGGCCGCGCTCGGAATTGCGGCCCGGGGTATCCATCACGGATGCCTGCCTGGGTTGGGACGTCACCGAGCGCATGTTGCGCTGGGGACATGCCGCGCTCGCGCAAGCGGGAAAGCCGGAGCTGGCGACGGCCTGAGCCGCAACCCAAACCCGGCGAAACCAGCCGACCCGCCGGGGCGTCTGGAAGGGCGATGAGAAACCACCGCCGATTTTTTAGCGTCCTCCTGGCGGTGTTGGGGCTGGCCCGGCCCAGCGGAGGGATGGGCGACTCCCCCACCCCGATGGTGGAGGCGGGATTGGCCGATTACCACACGGTGGCCCAGGCCATCACCACCACGATTGCGCGGAATGGGCGCACGCCCACGGGGTTGACCGGTTACCTGGGGGTCAGTTTCACACCCGACAACGCGGGACGATTGCTCGTGGAAGAGGTGGAGCCCGGCTCACCGGGCGCCAGTGCGGGGGTGCGCGCCGGGGACGTCCTGCAGAAGCTCGATGGCGTGGTGGTCCCGAGCGTGGCAGAGGCGCGGAATATGATCCAGATGCGTGGGCCAGGCGAACGCATGCCGCTTACGCTGGAACGCGGGGGAAAAGCCATTTCCGTCATGGCGCTACTGACCGCCACGAGCCGGCCGATGCGGAACGACGCGCAGCGCGTTTCGCTGGGGGTCCGGTTTGGGGACTGGGAACAAGGGGAAGGCGCGGTTTTGGAGCGGTGCAACGCGGGGTCGGTGGCGTTGGAGGCGGGGCTGCGCGAAGGGGATATCCTGCTGCGGTTGGATGGCGAAGCGGTGCCCAATGCGGAAACCGCCCGCGCGTTACTGGAGGAAAAATCCGCGGGCGACCGACTGCGCCTGGAGATCCGAAGGCGAAAGGAGGAAATGAAGATCGAGGTCCGACTACCCCGGTTGCCCAATTCCGGGGAGAACCGCGCACGGGATTACTGGCGCAAGGACACTTACCGGCTGGCGGTGATTCCCATTGAATTCCCCGATGTGAAGCACAACCCGGAAATCACACCGGCGGACTGGACGGATTTTCTTTTCAGCACGAACCGTTACGCGGGCAAGGAGAATCCGACCGGGCAAATGGTGTATGGCAGCGTGCATGACTTTTACAAAGAAGCCTCCGCCGGGGCGCTGCGCATCACGGGGCGGGTGTTTGACTGGGTCGCGGTGAGCCGGAACCGCGGGGAATATGTGACGGGCACGAACGCCATCAGCCGCTCCCCGGCGCTGCCGCGAGAAGTGCTGGATAAATTGGCAACCCGGGAAGGCGGCGATCCGCTGGCGGATTTTGACGGGCTGCTGTTCATTTACGCCGGGGACCGGTATTCCCCCGCCAACCGGGGGAGTCTGTACTGGCCGCACATGGGCGCGCTGACGCACCGCAACCGCCGGTGGAACATGCTGGTCTGTCCGGAGGGGCATGGCCGCATGGCGGACATCAGTGTTTACTGTCATGAATTCGGGCATTTGCTGGGCTGGCCGGATTTGTATGCGCGACCGGAAAATCCGGGCGCCGAAGGGCTGGGGTATTGGTGCCTGATGTCCCAACAAACGGGAGGCGGCCGCCCCCAGCACCCGTCCGCCTGGTGCAAGGAACAACTCGGCTGGTTGCAGCCGGCGGTCATTGATCCCACGGTGCGGCAAAAACTGGTCCTGGCCCCGATCGAAGGCAGTTCCACCGAGTGCTTTAAAATCCTGGCACGACGGGATGGCAGCGAATATTTCCTGCTGGAAAACCGGCGGCACACGGGTTTTGACGAAAGTCTGCCAGGGGAAGGTTTGCTGATTTGGCGGGTGGTGGGAAATCGTCCCCGGCTGGAGGCGGCGCACGGAATAGATGGCCCCGGGGCGCCGCGCGCCTGGCCGACCTCCGTGCCGTTTCCGTGCGAGGCCAATCACGCGTTCACCCCGTATACGACGCCGACGAGCCGCTCCCAACTGGGAGGGGGGTTGCCGGTGTATTTGACCAATATCCGGCGCTGGCCGGATGGGAGAATTTCGTTCCAAGTTGGAACGGAGTTTAATTGAGGGCGGCGGAAGTGGTGCCGGGATGCCGGAGACGAAGAGGATTGATGGGGCTTAGGTTGGGGAATCCTCTGGTGGTCGCAGATGCAAAGTCAGAGCCTCGTCACCTCGGCCCCTTCAATTAAGGGGCTGGCGCGAAGGCGCGGCCGGCAGGCCAGCCGGGAGAGGCCCGGGTGGCGGGGGGCGCCACCCGGGGTGGGAAACGGAATTACTTAAAGAATTCGTGAATGACGGCAGAGACGCGATCCACCTGGGCGTCGGTCAGTTCGGGATAGATGGGCAGGCTGAGGCATTCGCGGGCGGCCTTTTCGGCCACCGGGAAGGCACCCGCCGAGTAGCCCAGCGAGGCGTAGCACTTTTGCAAGTGCAGCGGCAGCGGATAGTGGAGCGCGCAGCCCACTTTGTTGGCTTCGAGGTGCTTCTTCAATTCCTCGCGGCGCGGGTGCCGGACGACATAAAGGTGATAAACGCTCTCGGCCCAGGAGGCTTCGACCGGCAATTGGAGAGGCGTATCCGCCAGCAGGCGATGATAGCGTTCCGCCACGCGACGGCGGCCGGCGGTCCAATCGGAGAGATGGGGCAACTTGACGCCCAGCACCGCTCCCTGAATGCCTTCCATGCGGTAGTTGAAACCAACTTCGTCGTGATAATAACGCTGGGTGGAACCGTGTTCCCGCAGGGAACGCGCCCGGGTGGCAAAGGCGTCACTGTTGGTGACGAGGGCACCGCCTTCGCCGGCGGCCCCCAGGTTTTTGCCCGGGTAAAAACTGAAACCGGACATGACGCCGGCGGTGCCGACGGTCGTGCCTTTGTATTTGGCGCCGTGCGCCTGGCAGGCATCCTCCACGAGGGGGAGGTTGTGACGGCGGCCAATTTCCAGCAAGGGGTCGAGATCCGCCGGATGGCCGTAAAGGTGAACCGGAAGGATGGCCTTGGTCTTCGGCGTGATGGCACGCTCGACCAGCTCCGGGTTGATCGTGAAAGTGGTGTCGTCGATATCCACGTAGACCGGGCGGGCGCCGACGTAGGAAATCGCCCAACTGGTGGCGACAAACGTGTGGGGAGTGGTGATGACTTCGTCGCCCGGGCCGATGTTCAGGAGGATCATCGCCACGTGGAGGGCGCTGGTACCACTGTTGAATCCCAAGGCATGTTTGGCGCCGCAATACTTCGCAAACTCGCGTTCAAAAGCAACCACATCCGGGCCAAGGCAGAAGCTGCAATTGTCCAGGGTGCGGGCGATGACGGCGTCGAGTTCCTTCCGCAAAGGGCGGAGTTGGGCGGGAAGATCCAGGTAGGGTATGGGTTGTGCGTCCATCGAAAGGCTTAAGAGACGGCTGGGGCGCAAAACCGACACGCCTTCACCAGATTAAATTCAATGTTCATTGCGGGAGGGTAGGTAACATGGACGCGGAGTGGGCGCAACCTCAAATCCGGCGAAAAACTTCTTTGACTCTCCTGATTTCAGCGATATAAGTAAGAAAATGCTTGGGTTCAGCAACCAACACGCAAAACCTCTTCGTGCGGGTGGAAACCCGCCAACCGCTTCCGTATGAAACAGCAATCCAATTTATCCGTTCAAGATTCCCTGGTGCCCTACCAATCCAACCGCCGGACGCCGTGGAGGGTGATGCTGGCGCTGACGTGGCTGCTGGGCGCCGCGTGGTTGACCGGTTGTGAAACCCCAAACACCGCCAAGTTTCCCGAAGACAAAGGCCTGACGGCCAGCCAAACCACCCCGGTGGTACCCGCCAAGGCAATCCCCACCCCGGTGCCCCCGGCCCCGGCACCGGTGGCGCCAACGAATGCGGCCGCAGTGGCACCCGTGATCGCGCCCGCGCCCGCGACCGTGACGGCGCCCGCAACCGCAACCGTAACCGGAACGAATGCGACCGGGTCGAATTTCAAGCTGCGGGAAGGTGATGTCGTTAAAGTCAGTTTCCCCAGCGCGCCCTCCCTGGAAAAGATGGATACGATCCGCCGGGATGGCATGATCACGTTATCGATCGGGGAAGTCCGGGCGGCGGGCATGACGCCGACGGAATTGGAACAGGATTTGAAGGAGCGTTATAAGAAGGAACTCGTTTCGAGCGAAGTGTCGGTCTCGGTCGTCAGTTCCACGTTTTCCGTTTATGTGGGCGGGTGCGTGTTGCGGCCGGGACGGGTGAATTCGGAACGCCCCCTGTCCGCCCTAGACGCCGTATTGGAAGCGGGCGGGTTTGACGAAATGCGGGCCAACAAAAGGAAGGTGAAGGTCTTGCGCACGGTGGCCGGCAAGAACACCGTGATCTTTCTGGATTTGAAGAAAGTGCTGGATGGCAAGGACACGAACCGCTTCATGCTGGAACCGGGAGATGTCATGATGGTGCCCGAGAAATTCATCCTGTTTTAAGCCTGAAGGCCGGCACGGGGCCGGACGGGGCTCAATTGGGGGAGATTTTTTCGCGGTCGATCCCCAGCTTTTCGATTAATTCGTAAAGTGTGGGGCGGCTGACGCCCAATTCGGTGGCTACCGGGGTCATTTTCCCGCCGTATTTCCGCAAGGCGTTTTCGATCATCCTTCGCTCGAGCGCCTCGCGGGCTTCCTTCAAGCCCAAGAGGGCGGCCGAACCTTCCGAGGCGGTAGACAATTCGAGATCCCCCGCCGTGAGTCGCTTGGCCTCGCCCATGATGGCGGCGCGCTTGACCCGGTTTTCCAGTTCCCGCACATTCCCCGGCCAACCATAAGCGTCAATGGCGCGGAGCGCTTCCTGGTCAAAGGCCAGACCCGTCTTGCCGAATTGCAGGGCAAACCGGTGCAAAAAAGCCAGGGCGAGCAGGCGGATATCCGTCTCGCGTTCCCGCAAGGGCGGCAGTTTCAACTTCACCACCGCCAGGCGATAGAACAAGTCTTCGCGGAAAGTTCCGGCGGCCATGCCTTTGGTGAGATCCGCGTTCGTGGCGGCGACCACCCGGGAATCGGTGGTAATCGACTGGCGCCCGCCGACGCGCTCAATGGTCCGTTCCTGGAGGAAGCGGAGGAGTTTGACCTGCAACGGCAGCGGCACCTCGCCGATCTCATCCAGGAACAGGGTGCCCCCGTTGGCCATTTCAATCCGGCCTTTCCGCTGCACATGCGCGCCGGTGAAAGCCCCCTTTTCATGGCCGAAAAGTTCGCTTTCGAGCAGGTTTTCCGGGATGGCGCTGCAATTAATGGCCACGAATGGGCCCTCTTTGCGGCTGCTCCGGGCATGGATGGCATTGGCGGCCATCTCCTTGCCGGTGCCGCTTTCCCCGAGGATCAGGACGGGAGCGTCAGTCGCGGCAACCTTGCGGATGGACTCAAAAAGCAACCGCATGATGGCACTGCCCCCGAGCATGCCTTCGAAGCTCTCCTCCGCGGACAGGACGTGCTGCATTTTGCGGCATTCCTGTTCGAGATTGGCCACATAAAAGCACCGCTTCAGGATGAGACGCACTTCCTCCAGCTCCACGGGTTTGCAGAGGAAATCGTAAGCGCCCGATCCGATGGCCTGCAGGGCATTTTCGCGCTCGCCCTGACCGGAAATGATGATGACCTTGGTGGCGCGGTCGAGGGCGAGCAAATCGGCCAGGGTCGCCAGGCCCTCGGTGGGATTTCCGGGATGGGGCGGCAGGCCAAGGTCCAGCAGGACCACGGGCGGCCGCACGGTGCGAAAGGCTTCCAAGGCGGAGGGCCGATCACCCGCGAGAGTAACCCGGTAATCACCCGCCAGCGCCCACTTCATCTGGGTGCGAATTTCGTCGTCATCGTCAACAATCAGCAAATTTGGGTTCATTCATTTGGACTTTCTGGACAGGGGTAGCAACACCTGGAAAGTGGTGCCCTCCCCGGGGGTGCTCCGCACCTCCAACCGGCCGCCGTGCGCTTCCACAATCATCTTACTCTGAAACATACCAATTCCCAGCCCCCCTTTTTTGGTACTCTGAAAAGGCCGGAACAGGGATTGCCGGATGAACTCCGGCGGAATCCCGCAACCCGTATCCGTGACCGAAATGACGGCCCAGCCGGACTGGTCCGCGGTGGTGAGGCGAATCTCCCCCCGACCGCCCATCGCTTCCCCGGCGTTGATGACCAGGTTGATGAGCACTTTGGCAATCTGGTCTTGATCGAAGGCCAGGCGGGGAACCGGTCCAAAATCGGTCACCAGGCGGAGTTCGGGTCCAGCCTTCCAGCCCGCCAAAGAACCGGCAATCATGGCGTTGAGATCGCTATCCATCGCCTGGATTTTGAGCCCCTGGCGGAGCATGCCCAAGCGTTCAATCAGGCCATTGATGTGGTCCACCGTCTTGGCGATACCGCGCAAGGCATCGGCGCGAAATTCCGGATCATCAAAATGAACCGGCAGATTCCGCAGCATCAAGTTAAGCGTGGACGCGGTGTTTTTCAAATCATGCACAAAGAAAGTGGACATGGTCTGAAAAGCCTCCAGTTCGCGGGCATGGAGCAATTTCTCCGATAATTGCGCATTGAGGATGGAAGCGGCCATCTGGTCGCCGACGCAGGCCAGCAATTCAAAATCCTGGGAGGAAAAGGCGATGCCGCCGATGCGATCGCCCACGGTGAGGAGCCCGACCACCTTGGCCCCGACGAGCAGGGGCACGCCGATGAGCCCGCCCTCCCGCACGAATTGCGCGGGGAAGCTTTCGCGCAGGGTTTTGGCCCAGGGATGGGTCGAATAGACCAAATCGACCGGTTCCGGATCAGTACACATGCCGCGCAATAATTCCGGCATGCCGGTAAACGAAAGATCCACGGTGGCGGCCGCGGTATCGGTGAGGACGGTGGAGGCGGCAAATTCGAAGCGCTCCTCCTGGTCATCAACGAGCCAGATGGTCACGGACAAAACCTGGTAAACATCGGCCACCAATTTGACAGAGGCGCGGCACAATTCCTGTTGGTCCGTGCGGGAGGCGGTGCCGAGGGTAAAGCTGCGCCAGACCGTGCGGTAGTCGTACAGGGGCCGTTGGAAATGGCGGCTCACGAAGCGCCGGGTACGCAGGCGGACGCGATCGGAAAGCAGCACCACGGAAAAGAGCACCAGGAAAACCAGGACGATGAAAGCGGTGAACGTGGCATCCCAACGATAAATGAGAGCCACCTTCCGCGCGAAAATGCCGACCAGGATCAGATAAACCGAAGCCAGCACACCGGTCAGGGAACGATGGAGCACCGCATGGGAGGGATAAAGGCTGACCTCGAAGTGGCCCGCGCGGAGCACGGCCCGCAGCATGAGGAGACAGCCGAGCAAAAGGGCCGCGGAATTGACGGTTTCCAGGGGGAGTTTCAAGGCCTGGAACAACAAGGCCTGACTGCTGGTGTAAGCGCGGGCCGCGAACAGCAAACCCAGCCCCAGGATCATGTACTTGATGCGCCAGCGCATCATTCCCACGGAAGTCCGGAAAGTGCGCTCGAGGTTCATCAAAGTGAGCAGGGCCCCGATCATGAACAACAAATGCAGGGCAATCCCGGCGTGCCCGAGGAGGAGGGACTGCCCATCGGAAATCCCGGTAACAAAAATCGAGCGGAAGAAGACCACGGCCACAAAAGGGGGCGCCACGAGGATCCCGATCAAGGTGGAACGCCACCGGACGAGGAATTCCCGGGAATTCCCGCGGGCATAGCAAAAGCTGAAGAACAACCAGACACCGGGCAGGAGGGACATGACCGCGAGCCGGGCCGTCTGCCAGTAAACCGGATCCGGAAAAGCAATCGGGCGGACGGCCATGGCGGAACACAGGCTCTCCGCCGCCAGAATCGCCATGCCCAGCACAAAGGACTGGTGCCCGGCCGAGCGGCGCTCGGTCCAGGCCACGGTCAACGCCAGACCGACCGCCGCGAGGGCGGCAATCAGGGCGGAGATGAAGTCATAGTTCATGCGTGCCGACGACTTTTCACAGCGCACCGGTGGAGCAGGATTGGCATCAAGCAACGGCGTGCTGGCGCCCCATGATGAGCAAAGAGCGCCCGATTCCAAGGCAAAAGGAATTGGCAGGCACCCGCCCATCCCCTATGGTGGGCGACCGGGCAAGGACCGCAAGCGGTCCGGCGCCCGGCATACCATGCCCAAATCCACCGCGCTTGAAGAACTGCTGGAAGTGATGGCCAAACTACGCTCCCCGGAGGGTTGTCCGTGGGATCGTGAGCAGGATCACTCCTCCCTCCGCTGGCACGCGGTGGAGGAAGTCTATGAGTTGATGGATGCGATCGAGGCGGGGGACGACGAGGAAATGCAGGAGGAACTCGGCGACCTGCTTCTCCAGGTGGTTTTCCATGCGCAACTGGCCCGGGAACGCAAGGCCTTTGATTTTGAAAAAGTGGCCCGGAGCATCGTGGACAAGCTGATCCGGCGGCACCCGCACGTGTTCGGGGAGAGCGACGCAAAAACCGTGGCGGCGGTCTGGACCCAATGGGACAAGATCAAGGCGGCGGAGAAAAAGGGCACGCGGCAGGAGCGCCCCTCGGCGCTGGACGGGATTCCCAAACATCTGCCAGCGCTTTTGCGGGCGGAGAAACTGCTGAAGAAAGCCCGCAAGGCCGGGCTGTTGACCACCCGCGAACCCGCCAAGCCCGCCCCCGCACGGAGCGTGGTGAGCCGCCAATTGTTTGAATTGGCGGAATACGCCCAAGAACGCGGCTGGTCCGCGGAAAGTTTACTCCGGACGGAACTGGCCAAACGGGAGCGGAACTGGCGCCGGGCGGAGAAATCCCGGGCGGTAAAGGCCACGCCCAAAACCCCGCCCGCCGGCAAGGCCGCCCGCTCCCCCCGCCGGTAATGAGGCAGGCAATTCCGGGATTGCCTTGCCCCCGCTCCGGGACCATATTGGGGGCGGATTTCAAACCTGCATCTACACAATATGAGCGCGACCGCCCAAACCGAGCCAGCCGTTGCCGGCACCCCGAACCAGTTGGAGCAACTCAAACACGTCACCAAGGTGGTGGCGGACACGGGAGATTTTGCGACGTTGAAAGAATTCGCCCCGCAAGACGCCACTACCAATCCTTCCCTCATCCTGAAGGCGGCGCAGATGCCGGAATACCGGCCACTGCTGGACGAGGCCATCGCGAACAACCGGAATTCCGGACTGACAGGCAAAGCCCAACTCAACCGGATTGTCGATGACCTGCTCGTCGCCTTCGGCGGGGAGATCCTGAAGATCGTGCCCGGGCGGGTTTCGACCGAAACGGACGCCAATCTGTCGTTTGACACGGAAGGGCTAGTGAACAAAGCCCACCGATTCATCGAACTTTACCAGAAAAAGGGCATCGGACGGGAACGCATCCTGATCAAGATCGCGACGACCTGGGAAGGCGTGCGCGCCGCGGAGATCCTGCAAAAGGAAGGCATCAACTGCAATATGACGCTGCTATTCTCCCTCGCCCAGGCGGTGGCCTGCGCCGAGGCGAAAGCGAAGCTCATTTCCCCGTTTGTCGGGCGCATCCTCGATTGGTACAAAGCGAAGACCGGCAAGGATTACGCGGCGGCGGAAGACCCCGGCGTGGTGTCCGTGCGGGAGATTTACACTTACTACAAAAAATTCGGCCACGCGACGGAAGTCATGGGCGCGAGTTTTCGCAACGTCGGGGAGATCCTGGAACTGGCCGGTTGCGATCTGCTGACGATCAGCCCGGCCCTGCTGGCGGAACTGCGGAAGAGCACGGCCCCCGTGCCGCGCAAGCTGAGCCCGGAAGCGGCAGCCGGCAGCCCGATCGCCCAGGTGGACATCACGGAGAAGAGTTTCCGCTGGCTGTTCAACGAGGACGCCATGGCGACCGAGAAAACGGCCGAAGGCATCCGGGTATTCGCGGCGGACACCGTGAAGCTGGAGAAATTCATCGCCGAGAAATTGTAAACCGCCATGGCGCGCGCGCGGTGGATCCGGCTGACCGGGCGGGTGTTCCGCGGGCTGTTGATAGCGTATGCGCTCCTGCTGGTGGCGGTGTTCTGCGGCCAGCGGAGTCTGCTTTACCACCCCACCAAGGCCGGCGAATCCACCCTGCTGGCGGAAGCGGGCAAGCGCGGAGCAATGCCCTGGCGCAATGCCAAAGGCGACCTGATCGGCTGGAAAAAAATCGCGGCGAGTCCGGGAACCCGGGAGCGGGTCCTCATTCTGCATGGCAATGCGGGCTACGCCCTCGATCGAATCCAATACGCGGACGCCTTGCGGGCACTGAACCCCGGTGAAGTTTACGTGTTGGAATACCCGGGCTACGGCGGCCGCCCCGGTTCCCCCAGCCAGTCCAGCATCCTGGCGGCCGCGGCGGAGGCGCTGGCCATCCTGCGGCAGGAGGGGCCGGTTTACCTGATGGGGGAGTCGCTGGGCACCGGGGTGGCCGCGTACCTGGCCGGGGCAAATCCCGGGGCCGTAAGCGGGATCCTGCTGGTGACGCCTTATTTTAACCTGACCGAAGTGGGCCAACACCAAATGCCCATCATTCCCGTGAGCCTGATGCTACGGGATCGGTATCCCGCCGCCCAATTTCTGGAAACGTATCATGGCCCCGTGGCGGTAGTGCTGGCCGGGGAGGATGAGGTCATCCCGAAGCAATTTGGCCGGAAGTTGTTTGACGCTTATGCCGGCCCCAAACGTGTTTGGGAAGTGCCACAGGCCGGCCATAACGACGTGCTGCCGCGAATGCCCCCGGGTTGGTGGGAGGAAATCGCGGCGTTCTTGAAAGCACCGCCGGGCAAGCCCGCGGGTCAGGCGGTCCGCTAGACCTACTCGCCGCCGGACGAAGGTTCGTTCAGGGCGGTCATCCGCTGGGCGGCCGCCTCCCATTCGGGCACGATTTCGGCGAGGCGTTCCTGCACGTAAATCAGCTCCCGATTGATGGTCATGGCCCGGCCGGGCTGGTGGTAGGTGTCCGGCTTTTCCAATTCCGCCGACAACTCCGCCTGTTTCTTTTCCAGGCTGGTGATCTCTTTTTCCAGCGAAGTGACCAATTGCTGCTGTTCCTTGCGAGCGCGGGCGATGGCCTGGCGCTGCTCGGCTTCGAGCCGTTTCTGTTCCTTGGTCTTGGCCGGGGCCTTGTTCTCCGCGCGGGCCGGAGCCCGGGGAGCCTCTTCCTTGATGGCGCCAGCGGTCAGGGCGGCGCGCTCGGACGTGGCGGCGGTTTTGTCCAGGTAATATTGATAATCCCCGGCGTAATGCGTGAGCTTGCCGGCATTCACGTGCACCACATGCCCCGCCAGGGCGCGGATGAAGTAAACATCATGGCTGATGAAAATGAGGGTGCCGGCAAACTGCTTCAAGGCCCCGACGAGCGCGTCGATGCTGGCCATGTCCAAATGCGTGGTGGGCTCGTCCATCAGCAGCAAGTTCGGGGGATCGAGCAGGAGCTTCACGAGGGCGAGACGGCTTTTTTCACCACCGCTGAGCACGCTGACGCGTTTGAAGACGTCATCGCCACGGAAAAGAAAGCAGCCCAGGACCGTGCGGACGAATTGCTCGGTGATGCGTTGCGGGGTATCGAGCGCCTCCTCGAGAACCGTGCGTTCCGGCCGCAACATTTCCACGCGGTACTGGGAATAATAACCGCATTTCACGTTGTGACCGAGTTCCCGGACGCCCTGCGGGATGGTCAGGGCGCCGGCGAGCAATTTAAGGAGGGTGGATTTGCCGGCGCCGTTGGGGCCGACGAGGACCGTCCGTTGATCGCGTTCCGCCTGGAAATCCACGCCGCTGTAAACAACGTTGGCGCCATAGGCAAAGTGCACGCCGGTGAGGGTGATGACCTTCAAGCCGCTGCGGATGGGTTGCGGGAAGCTGAAATTGATCCGGCGATCCTCGCTGGTCGGGGCCTCAATCTTCTCCATCCGTTCGATCTGCTTGAGCTTGCTCTGGGCCTGGGCGGCTTTCGTGTTCTTGGCCCGGAAACGGTTGACGAAATCCATCAGGTGGGCGATTTCGCGCTGCTGATTCTTGTAAGCCGCGAGCATCTTCACCTCGTGGGCCTCCCGTTGGAGGAGGTAATCCTCGTAATTGCCGGAATAACGGAGGAGCAACGACTGCCGGATTTCCACGATACTGTCGACCAACTGGTTCAGGAATTCCCGATCATGGGAGATCAGCAAAATGGCACCCGGATACTGCTTGAGATATTCCTGAAACCAGATGAGGGCCTCGAGGTCGAGATGGTTGGTGGGCTCGTCCAGCATCAGCAAGTCCGGCTCCTGCACGAGCAAGCGGGCCAGATGGGCGCGCATGACCCAACCACCGCTCATTTCGCGGGCGGGCCGGTTGAAATCCTTTTCGCGAAAGCCGAGCCCGGAAAGAATCTGCTTGGCCTTGGCGTCCAATTGATAAAGCCCGAGTTCCTCGTACCGGCCATGCAAGTCGTCATGCATATCCTGATGCTCAACCTCGGCAAGGTGATCGGCCTCCCAGGCTTTCATTTGCTTCTGCAATTCGGCCACCTCGGGCGTGATGGCGGTGGCAAGTTCGAGCACGGTTTCCGCGCCGGCGGGAGCGCTTTCCTGCGGGAGAAAGCCCACTTTGATGCCCCGTTGGAAGGTGATATCGCCTTCATCCGGCTGGTCGGTGCGGAGGATCAGGGAAAAGAGGGTGGACTTGCCGGCCCCATTGGGACCGACGAGACCGATGCGGTCACCACGGTTCACCTGCAGGGCCACGTCCTTAAACAGTGTGCGGCCACTAAACGATTTTTCGACACCAGAGATAGTTAGCATGGGATAATCTACAAACGAACAGCTTGACGCGGTTCGGGCGGGGATGCAAGTGACATTTGGCCGTCAACGAAGGGCGAAGGGCGAGAGTGGGCTGGCCGACCAGCCGGGGGAATGGTAGGCTCGCAAAACGGCGGCCCGGGGCCGGAAACAGGTTGTGACCATAGCGGAAAAAAAGCAACGGTTGGTGGCGCGGCTGGCGGACCTCAGGGACGCCCGGGAGCGTTTGGCGTACGTGGTGGAATGCGGTCGCCAGCAGCCGCCGCTCGAGGGGGAATTGAAAGTGGACAGCGCCCGGGTGGAGGGGTGCCTGGCTCAACTTTGGCTGGTGGCGAGTTTTGAAAACGGGAAGTGCCACTTTCGCACGGATTCCGAATCGGCGGTGATGAAAGGCGTGGCGGCGCTGCTCTGCGATTTTTACAGCGATCAGAGTCCGGTGGAGATCGTGGAAACTGATCCCACGTTCCTCAAGCAATCGGGCATCACCCAGCATTTGACTCCGAACCGGCGCAATGGCCTGGCCCGGATCTGGGAAACCATCCGCGAATTCGCGGCGGCCAGACTCAAGGAAAACGGAGGGACGACCGGATGACCACGCGGCTGCTCGATTGCCACAACCATCTGCAGGATGGCCGGTTGGGAAGCGCCCGGGAAGGCATTTTGGTGGAAACCCGGAAACTGGGCGTGGACCGGATGGTGGTGAACGGCACGCGGGAAGCCGATTGGGCGGCCGTGGCCGAACTGGCCCGGCGGGACGAGCGCATTCTGCCGAGTTTCGGCCTGCACCCGTGGTACGTGCCGGAGGCGACGCCCGATTGGCCGGCCAACTGGCTGCGTTACCTGACGGCGGTGCCATCAGCGGTTGGGGAGATTGGGTTGGATCGGTGGATCAGCGGATACGATAGCGCGTCGCAAGAGGCGGCATTTTTGACACAATGGCGGGTGGCGGCGGAACGCAATTTGCCGGTGACGGTGCATTGCCTGCGGGCCTGGGGGCGGCTGCTGGAGTTGGTAACGGCCGAAGCCCGGCCGGAATGCGGTTTCCTGCTCCACTCCTACGGAGGCCCGCCGGAGATGATTCCAGCATTTACCAAACTGGGGGCCTATTTTTCCATCTCCGGGTATTTCGCCCAGCCGCGCAAAGCCAAACAGGCCCAAGCCTTCCGGGCGGTGCCGATGGAACGGCTGCTCATCGAAACCGACGCCCCCGACATGCTGCCGCCCGCTAGTTTGATCCGGTTGCCGTTGAGCGATCCCGCCACGGGGACCCTGATCAATCATCCGGGCAACCTGGGGGCGATTTACGAATTTGCGGCTGAACTCCGGGGAATGACAGTGGCGGAGTTGGCAAGCCAGGTGGAGGGCAACTTTGGGCGATTATTTGGCGGGATCGGGCGACGATGAGACACCGGCCGCCAACTGGCGGACGACGCAACCGGCGGCGACCAGGCCAAACGTGCCGGTCACAAAACTGGCGGTGCCGTAGCCACTGTTGCAATCCATGGTGACTTCGGTATCCGGCTCGCGTTGGGCGCAGACGGAGCCATCGCGGGCGGGATAAACCGGCAGCTCGTTGGAGAAAACCGAAGTGACCCCGAAAGGAATTTCGCCCCGGGGGAAGCCGTGTTGGGCGCGCAGCTTAACCCGAGTTTCCCGCAGCAACCGGTCATGACTGGCATGGGCGAGATCGGCGACCCGGACGAGCGAGGGATCCCGCCGGCCACCGGCGGCACCGACCGTCAGAATGGGAATGCCCCGGGACCGGCATTGAGAAATGAGGAGGCATTTCAGCGTGGAACCGTCGATGGCATCGAGC
Organism: uncultured Pedosphaera sp.; assembly: GCA_903918755.1. GTDB lineage: Bacteria > Verrucomicrobiota > Verrucomicrobiia > Limisphaerales > Pedosphaeraceae > CAIXFN01. Next base: position 35,352 of record CAIXFN010000039.1, on the reverse strand, counting down.
AGGAAATCGAAGCGGGGAGCGAGGATGGCATCCGCAGTGGCGGCCGTGAAAAAATCCGGCACGGAATGGACGACACACTCCGGGTTGATGGCGGCGATCCGGCGGACCATGGCGGCCACTTTGGGCTGGCCGATTTCGCCATCCAACGCGTGCAATTGGCGGTTGACGTTGGTGATGCAGACATCGTCCAAATCCACCAGGGTGAGTTCCCCCACCCCGGATCGGGCGAGGGCTTCCACGGCCCAGGAGCCAACGCCCCCGATGCCCACCACAGCCACATGAGCACGCCGCAAACGTTCCAGTCCCGGGGCACCCAGAAGGCGGGAAAGGCCACCAAAGCGTTGGTCATAATCACTCATGGGGGGATATTCAGTGAAACCGACCCAGAAGGTCAACGGGGCAAAGGTGCGGCCAGGGATTTCGCGCGAGGTCAAACATTCGGAACCGAGGTGGTTGGGAAGGTTAGGGAATTTGCGGAACGCTTTGGTATTGGACACCCGACGATGCCGCTCTTCCGGAGCTTGGTTTGCACAACGGACCATGGGCTATAACCGTGGCGCCCCTAGCGGGGCTGAGGAAGATACAGCCAAGCACGCCAAGAGCTTTGGGCTGCCGCTGGGCCGGAAACTAACGGGGATGGGTCATTCCGAGAGGGCCGCTGGATTGGAAGGTGGAATCCCCACCCCAAGGCTTGGGAGAGGGACCGTCCGTCCGCAAGGAATCGCAGCCGGTAAGGAATACTAAGGCAAGCACCAATCCCAGAAGGACAATAAAGCCAAGGCGGGTTGGATTCATTGAGTTCCCGACGTCGCTGCCGGGCGCAGAATCAGCGGGGTTGGGTGAGCATCCCCGGCAAACTGCCACCCTGAAAGCCCTCGGGAGAATCCCAAGGTTTGGAGGAGGCGTTTTCCGGTTCCAAGGAGGAGCAACCGGACAAGGCGAGGGCAAACGCCGCAATCAAGACCAATCCCAGCAAACCGGATAAATGTTGGCGGGAAAGTTTCATGAACAAATCAATAAACGGCTTGATCGCCTTCCATGATTTCGTCCTGCTTCCAACCGGGGAGCACATTGGCGATGCAACGATCGGCCTGGACGCTCTTGATCTTCACTTTGGCAATGAGCTTGCCGCGGCGATTCACGAGCAATTTGCCACCTTCGAGCACGCCCTGCTTTTCACCGATGTCTAAAACCACGAAATCAAACTTGGGATCGGAAACCAGCACATTGCCGTGCAGCCCAACGGGCAGGGGCACTTCGAAATCGGGAATGAGATAGCTGTCGAGTTTAACTTGAATCTTGTGGTTCGTGGCCAGCAGCACCTTATTTTCAGCACGAACGGCGTCCCGCTCCTGGGTAACCGTTTTGAGGGAAGCGAGGGTGCCGCGAATCTGCTCGAGGGGAATGCCGAGACCTTGCCAGGCGGCGAGATCATTGCGAGCGGCGTCGCGCTCCACAGTCGTCTTCTTCAAAGTTTCCGTGGCGAGGGCGGCACGTTTGGAGTCCTCGGCGGATTTGGCCACCGCACTTTCCATTTCGGTCTTGGTGCTGGCCAATTCGGTCTTGGTGGTCTCCAAGGTGGCCTTGGTTTCCTTCAAATCCTTGTCGGCTTTTTTCCGGGCGGTGGTCTCCGTATCGTACTTGGAATGGAAATCGTCCCGCGCGGCAATGGTCTCGGTGATCTTTTCCTTGACGACCATGAAATTGACCACGGCCGCCCCGATCCCGGCGAGGATCACGATGATTAAACAAATTCTCAACATGTGCGTCTCTTGATTGAGTTGACTTACTGTGCGGAATTTAGCCCTTGGGCGGGACGGTGTCAACGCTCGTTTGGAAAAAGTTCAGGCCGGAATTTGCCCGCGCTCAGGAATTGCCAGCCGGGGGATTGCTGGCATAATGAACGCGCATGAAATATCGACGCTTTGGCCGGACGGAACTTGCGATGCCGGTGTTTTCCTGTGGGGGCATGCGCTACCAGCACAAATGGCAGGATGTGCCCCCGGCCGAGATCCCGCGGCAGAACCAGGAAAACCTGGAAGCCACCATCCATCGTTCGCTGGAGCTGGGAATCAACCACATTGAAACCGCGCGGGGTTACGGAACCTCCGAAATGCAATTGGGGAACCTGCTGCCGAAACTGCCCCGGGACCGGATGATCGTGCAGACGAAGGTCGCGCCGATGGCGCAACCGAAGAAGTTCCAGGAAACATTTGATCAGTCCATGCGGTATTTGAAGCTGGATTACGTGGACCTACTCTCCCTGCACGGGATCAACAACCGGGAACTACTGAATTTCTCCCTGCGCAAGAACGGCTGCCTGGAGGTGGCGCGCCGATTGCAGCGGGAGGGACGGGTGCGGCACATCGGATTTTCCACGCACGCCACCACGGATATCATTCTGGACACGATTGCCAGCGGGGAATTCGATTACGTGAACTTGCACTGGTATTTCGTCAATGACCTGAACTGGCCGGCCGTGCTGGCGGCCCGGCAAAAGGACATGGGGGTGTTCATCATCAGTCCCAATGACAAGGGCGGCAAACTGTATGAACCGCCGGCCAAACTCGTGGACCTGTGCCAACCCCTTTCGCCAATGATTTTCAACGACCTGTATTGCCTGGCCCGGCCGGAAGTCCACACGTTGAGCCTGGGAGCGGCCCGGCCCGGGGATTTTGACGAACACGTCAAAGCGCTGGAGTATTACGACAACATTCCGGCCACGATTGGCCCGATTGAAAAACGTCTGCGGGAAGAAATTGACCGGGCGGTGGGGTCAGACTGGCACCAGCACTGGGCGGACGGATTGCCGCATTACGTGGCGGTGCCGGGCGAAGTCAATATCGCGGAGATTCTGCGACTCTGGACATATGCCAAGGCCCTGGACCTGGTGGCCTGGGGCAAGATGCGGTACAACCTGCTCGGGCAGGCAGACCACTGGTTTCCCGGGCAGAACGCGGCGGGAATTGCGGGCAAAGATCTGACGGGAAGCTTGCGGGCAAGCCCGTTCGCCGGCCGGATTCCGGGGTTGCTGGCCGAGGCGCATGAGATGCTCTTTGAAGGACCCAAGCAGCGCCTCAGCCAATCCTGATCCGGGCCGGGGGAATCCGGCCTGCGCGGATTACTTCTTGGGTTTGCCGGTATCGGCGGGCGTAGCAGGAGTCGCCGCCGGGGGCGGGGCGGCCACGTTGAGTTGCTTCAGGATATCGTCCGTCATGTCATTCTCCCCGCTGGTGTAGAGAACGAAGGGGGTGCCCAAGGCGGTTTCTCCGGTAACATCAACCACGATGGTGAAAGCCTGGGCCTTGGCCTTGGCGGTGATGGCGGTCCGAATTTCCTGGAGGATGGTGTCCCGCATCCGCTTCTTTTGGGATTCGATCTGTTCCTGGGCGTTGCGGGCAAAGGTCTGAACGGTATTTTCGGCGGTTTTGATTTCCAGCAATTTGGATTCCGCAGCGGTTTTGCGCTTGTCGCGCTCCTCGGCCGTGACCGTCTGGTCATTGGCGGCGGCCAGCAACTTGCCGTAATCGTCCTTGGTCTTGTTGTAGTCGTCCATCAAGGCCTTGTAGTCCTTGTCCATTTCCGCGCCGCGCTCCTTGAGGGCCGCCTCAGCTTGTTCCCGCTTCCAATATTTGGAGAAAATCTTCTGCAAATCCACCGTGCCGATGCGGGTCTCGGCAAAGGCGGAGCCGGTCAGGAAACCGGCGAGCAAAACCACGGGCAAAAATCGTTTAACAATCGTCTTCATATTTCAGGATTAGAATAATCAAAGGGGCCGGGTAAAACCAACGCCAAATTGGAACTTGCCGCTGCTGCCATTGAACCCGTCGTGGGTGCGAGGAATGCCGTAGTCCAGGCGCAAGGGACCGATGGGCAAATCCAGCCGGAGACCCAAGCCGTAATCATCACTGTAGCTGCCGGTCGTGCCCAGGACCTTGCGACCACTGCTGGTGGTGACGGTCCCCGGGCTAAAGCTGAAGGGGCTGGAGGAGACGTTGCCGATGTCATAAAAGATGGCAAACCGGAGGCGGGAGATGATCGGAATGCTGTATTCGGCAGTGGCCGTCCAATAGGTATCGCCACCAATTGGCTCGGTGAGGGAGCGATCAACCGTCCGCTGCCGGGGGCCCACGCCGCGATACTCAAAGCCACGAAGCGAGTTCTGGCCACCGAGATAAAAACGATCATAGAACGGCACGCTTTGATCGCCCGAAACGGTGTCCGTGACGCCGATCTTACCCACCAATTCCAGGACGTGATCCTTGGCAAAGCCCTTGAAATACCAACCGGTGCGGGCTTCCAATTTGTAGAATTCCCGGTCACCGGTGGTGAATTCGGCGCTGAGCTCGGTGCGCTGGCCCTTGTTCGGGAGCGTGTAGCTATTGCGGGTGTCGTAAGCCAGGGAGGTGTCGAAGCGGAAAAGGGTGGCATACCCGCCGTCCCGGACGATGGCATCGGGAGCGTTGGAATTGACATTGATGATGCCGACGCTTTCCACGGTGGAGGCGATCGAACCGATCAGGAACTCGCTGCCCAGCGCCCGGGTGAACCCAACGCGGGCCCCGGTGCGGCTCTCGTTGTAAAGGCTGTTCAAGCTCTGGTAATCATACACCGAGTGGTAGAGGTCGAGCTGGAAGCGCAATTTACGGTCGAGGAACCACGGCTCAATATAAGTAATGCGGTAATCCTGCAAGAGGGTACCGATCTGGACGCGCAAACGGAATTTCTGACCGCCGCCGGTAAAGTATGGGGGCTTGAAGAGATCGAAATTCGACTGACTGACTTCGGCGAACCCGGAGACACTTTCCACGGTGCTGAAACCGGCACCGAACGTGAATTGCCCGGTGGATTTTTCCTCCACGCCGACGATCAAGTTCTTGCGACTGGGCACCACGGTGGGATCGGGCTTGGTGTCCACTTTCTCAAAGAACTGGAGGCCTTCGAGACGTTCCTTGCTCTTGCGGACCTGGACCATGTCAAAGACCTCGCCAGGGGCGACGGCCAATTCGCGGCGGATCACCTTGTCCTTGGTCTTGGAGTTGCCCTTGATTTCGATGCGTTCGATGAATGATTTTTCGCCAGCATCGATCTCATATTCGAGGTCCATGGTGCCAGTTTCCGTGTTGGGAACCTGGGTTACGCGCAGGGTGCTCCCCAACCGCACATCGATGTAACCGCGGGAACCATAAAAATCCTCCAAAGCCTGGATATCGTCCTTGAGCGCCTGGGGCTTGAACACCAGGCCAACGTCGGCCTGCATGCCATTGATGCCGATTTTGGTCTTGGACCGATTGCGTTCGTGCTGGAGCTTAAGACCGGCGATGATTTCCTCGGGTTTGAACAGGAGATTGCCCTTGAGGGAAACCGCGCCGACTTTGTAGCGATTGCCTTCGGTGAGGTCGAAAATGACCTTCATGTGCTGCGGGGTGGGATAAATGAAATTGGTGCCGCGCAATTCGTAATCGATGTAGCCTTCGCCGCGGTAAAAATCGGCTAATTTATCCAGATCGTCCTCGAACTGCTCCTGTTTGAACGTGCCGCTGCCGGTGATCCAGGAAAACATCCAATGGCGCCGGGTTTTGACGACCTTGCGCAGTTTCCGCTGGGTAAAACTCTGAGCCCCGACGAACTCGACATCCACGATGCGGGTTTTGGTGCCCTCGATGATCTCAAAGCGGGCGCCGGCGCGGCCGGAGCCTTCGTCCGGATTATCCACGAACGCCTTGACGGTGGTCTTGGGGTAGCCCGATTTCTGGTACATCTTCTCGATTTCCTGGCTATCAAAGAAGAGTTTCCGCTCATCGAGGGGTTCGCCGATTTTTGAGGTGACCTTTTTGAGCAAACGCAGATTGGAAAACTTGGTATTCCCCTCGAATTTGATGTGGGTGAGCTTCTGCTTGCCCTGGAGGAAATAGGTCACCACCACCCCGGTGGGAGTGCGATCCGGCTTGACCTGGATGTTGAAAAAGAAGCCGGTGGCATAGAGATTCCGGACATCCTCCTCGGTGCTGGTGGCCACAAACGGGTCCCCGACCTTCACGTGAATGTTGGCGCGGATCAATTCCTCACTGGCGGCAGCCGGGCCGATGTTGGTGATGACGATCTGGGAGATTTTGTCGGCCCCGCCCAACTGGCCCCGGGCGGCCGGGAGAAAGCAGGACAGGAGCAGCAGCCAGAGGCCGCCATGGCGGATCAAAAATTTCATCGTCTATTGGCCCACTGGCACATCTTCGTCATTAACTTTCGCCCGGCTTTCAAACCGCGTGTAAGACTTCAAAAAGGTCAAATGGACATCGCCAGTCGGACCGTTGCGCTGCTTGGCAATGAACAAATTCACCGGCAACGCTTCATTGTCCTGCCCGTCCCCGCCCCCACCGCCGGCGCCGTCGTCGTCGCCCTTGCTGGGTTTGTAAAGCAGACAAACCAAATCGGCATCCTGTTCAATGGCCCCGGATTCGCGCAGGTCGGACAACCGCGGTTTGCGGTCCTTGTCCTTCTCCAAATCGCGGTTCAACTGGGCGAGAACGATGACCGGAACATTCAGTTCCTTGGCCAATGACTTCACGCCATTTGAGATGTCAGCAATCTCTTGCTGCCGGTTTTCGGCTCGCCGCGCAGTAGAATGCAGCAATTGCAAGTAGTCAATCACAAACAATTTGATGCCATATTGCTGGTGCATGCGGCGGGCCTTGGCGCGCAACTGCAAAATGGAGAGGCCGGAGGTGTCATCGATGAACAAGGGGGCGTTGGCGAGCTTGCCGGCGGCCCCGGTCAACTTGGGAAAGTCGCGCTCAGCCAGGAAGCCTTCGCGGACATTGCGCAGGTTGACCCGGGAGCGGGAACAGAGCATGCGCAGGACGAGCGATTCCGAGGTCATTTCCAGGCTGAACACCCCGACCGGCAGTTTTTGGTCGATGGCCACGGATTCGGCGATGTTCATGGCGAGGGAGGTTTTGCCCATGGAGGGACGGGCGGCGATGACGATCATTTCCCCGCCGTGGAGGCCGCTGGTCATCTTGTCGAAATCCATAAAGCCCGAGCCAACCCCCGTCAGCATCCCCTGGCGCTGGTGGTAATCCTCGATGGTGCTGATGGCCTTTTTGACCAGGTCCTTGATTTTGTCGGTCTTGCCCTCCACCCGGGCCTCGCTGATCTGCATGATGTCGCGCTCGACCTCATCCAGGAGGACATCCACCTCGCCGTCGTGCTCATACACCCGGCCGACCACCTCGGTGCAGGTGGCGATCAATTTGCGGAGCACGAACTTCTCGTGCACGATTTCCAGGTAATACCGGAGATTCGCCGCCGATGGGACGGTGTCCGGCAGGGCGATGAGGTAAGCGAGCCCCCCAACTTGATCGAGCTGTTGTTTGTCCTTGAGGCGCTGCTGCAGGGTGATGAGGTCGATCGGGGTGCGCTGGTCAAACATCTCGACCAGCACTTCGTAGATGGTCCGGTGACGGAGATCATAGAACACCTCGGAGCCCACCTTGAATTTCTCCACGCATTCCCCGACGCATTCGTTGGGGGAGATCAGGACGCAGCCCAGAACCCCCTGTTCCGCCTCCGGGGAATGGGGGGGCAAGCGATCCACCCGCGAGGCAGCCTCCGAAAACCCGGCCTTTTTTCGCCTGGTTTTCTTCAAATCCGGGGGATTATCCCCACCGCCACCTGCAGCATCGCTCATCCCACTAGCAAACGGCCTTTAGGGCGGAGTGCCAACCGAAACTTCATAAATTCCATTCACTAGTTATTCACCGGTTATTCGCAGAGGAGCGGCGCGGTTCAACGGACGCGCAGATCCAGGCTTTCGGAGTGGCTGTTGAATTCGGGGGCGTACATGCACTGGATTTCGGCGAGGCCGCTTTGATATTCGCCCCGGTGGACCACCCGGGCGCCATATTCGAAGACGTAGGTGCCTTTGGGGAGGTAGTTGATGAAGAAATGGCTCGCAGTGTCGCGCGTGGATTCGTAGTAGGCCAGGCCGTCCTGGTAATGGTATTGGGAAATGACGTTCAGGGGCTCGAGGCCGCTCCCGCGCTGGTCCTTTAGGTGGACGTATTCCATGGCCCGGTCGGTCCGGAGTTCGAGGCGCACCACCAGTTCATCCCCGACGGCCAGGGGGCCGCGCACGGCTTCCAGCACCGCGCCTTTCCCGGTGTGGCGTTTTACAAACAGGCTTTTCTTGAGCGTCAAGGGAGTGCCGGTGTGCGGGGTAACCTTGCCCACATCCTCCAGGTATTGCCAATGTACGCCACCCCAAGCCACGCCGGCGTCAGATTTGGTCACGACGATGGCCCCCTGCGCCGATTTGATTTCGGGGCCGGTGAAGCGTTGCTCGTAGAAGCCGGTGCCGGCTTCGGTTTTGACGGGCTTGATGGCCTGGCCGCCGAGGGTCACCTGCACGAGGGCGTCGGAAGTCAGGACGTTGGTGCCGTGCAACAGGAGCGCGTAGATGGCGTCGGCGGTGCTCTTGGTGGTGGGCCAGTTCTGGGTCTGCTTCTGCTTCAACAACCAAACCTTGCAATCTTCGACCGTGGCGGCGTCACGAGCCACTTCGGCGAACACCTCGATCATCAGCGCCTGCGTCTCAATCGGGGCGCGATACCACCACCAGGAACTTTCGGTGTCCCGCCAGAACCGGCCCATTTCCTCATTGGTGACCGAGCGCTCCTTGAGCGATTTGACGATGGCCGCCGGGGTGGTGGCATCGCCAAAGCGGAGGAGGGCGAGGGCCAGGTGGCCCTGCGATTGCCGGTCGGCCAGCGGCACCCAATATTTTTTGGCCTGGCCCAGAAAGTAATCCACCGCCGGACGCGCCGCCGCCGGAATGGGGCGGTCTTTCAGGAAGAAGCTGCGACCATATAGATACAGCGCGACGGTTTGGTTCAAGTGATTCTCATCCGGATGGCCATCCTTGAGGATTTGGCGGTACATTTGATCCACCCAGCCGTCCAGACGGTCCAGGGAACGCAGAGCGGCGGAGGTGTCCACGTCCACCCCCAGGTGCCGGAGCCGGCCAAAGCCGGTGGTGATGTAGAGGGTGATGTAGTCATCACCGCGGCCGCCGGGAAACCAGGGCCAGGCGCCATCACCCAATTGCAGGTCCGTTAGTTTGCGGAGGGTGCCGGTGGTTTCCTGGTTGAGGCGATTCTCGTCGAACAGGAGGCCAACATTCTGCCGCGCCTCGGTTTCGCCCCGGGCGTCCCGGTACCAAGGGGTTTCCTCGATCATCACACTCTTAAGGTCCTGGTTTTTCTCCAGCGGACTCACCAGGGCGGAAGTATTCTTCCAGAGGTCGAACACGCGCCGGATTTTGGGATCGGACAGGGCGATGGAGCGCGCCAGAGCATTGGCGTAGAACCGGTTGAAAGTCTGTTCGGCGCACTCGTGGGGGAACTCCATCAGGTAAGGCAGCGCCATAACCGCGTACCAGGCCGGATTGGACACCATTTGCACGGTGAGCGACTGGCTCCGGATGTCCGCGGACTTGCCGGAGGACAGCAATTTGGTGAACGAGAATTTCTTCGTGCCGGGTCCGCGGATTGGGAGCGGGAGGGATTCCGTCACCAGCACCATGCGCGACAGGACCGGAAGAGTGCCTTCCTCGCCATCGGTGAAGCGCCCGCCCGCCGCCACGGCTTTATAGCTGAGGAAGGGCAGGCCATCGGGGACCTTGATGCGCCAGGAATAGCTCTGGGAGGCTTTGGCGGGGAGGTCCAGGTTTAGTTCCGGCCGGGTGTTACCCAGGCGTTGATCGGCGGATTGACCGGTGGCGGCTTCGTTGAAAGTGAGGCGTACTTTGCCGGTCTGGCGGTTGGTGGACTGGTTGGAGACCTTCACGGTAAATTCCAAGGTGTCGCCTTCGCGCACAAAACGCGGGGGATTGGGTTGCACCATCAGGTCCTTGGCGGTGACGACTTCACCCTCCAGCAGGCCGCTGCGCAATTCGCGGTCATGGGCAAACCCGAGAAACCGCCAGCGGGTCAAGGCTTCGGGCATGGTGAAACTCATCCGCACGGCGCCGTTGGTGTCGGTAAGCAACTGCGGAAAGAAGAAGGCGGATTCGTTGAGATTTTTCCGCGCTGCGACCTCATTCAAGTTGGGCGCCGGGGGGGTGGTTGGCGACGGAGGACTGCCGGGCATTTTGTCTGCAACACCGGAAAGCATCAGAGCCTCCTTGACGGGCATCGCTTTTGCGGCCGACGGTGCATTGAAAGAGTCCACGGAATGCCCGGCCATGGGTGCTGCGGCCGATACCATCGGAGCGGGGGCCATATTCATCATGACCATGGGCTCGGCACCCCCTTTCGCCATGCGTCTCCCGTAACGGGCATAGACATTGAACATTTGCAACCGCAATTCCGGCGGTAAGGTGCGGTAGGTGGCCTCAGGCGCGGCCAGGTTTTCCACCGTCCATTGGCCCTGCAGGAAACGGAAGGATTCGCCGGCGTTTTCAAACCGCGGCTGGGCGGTGCTGTAGTCGGAGCGGAAGAAGCCGAATCCGTGCGGCCAGTTCAACGGAGAAAAAGTGTCCAGCGAGGCATCATAGAGCGTGGCCACCATTTCCGCCACAGCGCGGCTGGCATTGGGGCCGGTGACGATGGCCGTCCAGGTGTCCTTCTGCCCGGGATCCAACCGGGAGGAGAAGTGTTCCCAACGCAGGTCCAACTCCTTGTTGCTCCAAGGAACCTCCACGCGACGGGACTCCAGATAGGCCCGATTTTCCCGTACCTGGGTGACGTGCAGCGTGAAACCACCGCGCATCGCCGCGGTGACGGCCTGCCGGATCGCGGCTTGGGTGGTGCCGGGTCGGGTCCAAAAATGCTGAATGATCTTGTGTCGGTGTTCGAGCTCGACGAAGGCCCGGCCCGTGTCATAGCCGGTGCCCCAGAGAGCGGTAAAATCCTGTCCGGGTTCCAACGACCACGCGGGGGCGGCGAGCAGGCTGGGAAGTTTGATCGCTAGTTTCTCCGCGGCCGGGTCCAACACTTTGAGGGGAGCCAGGGCGGTGACCGGCTTACCAAACCGATCCCGGGTGGCAAAGGTGGCGCGATAAATGCCAACCGGCAGTTTAAAAGTGACGGTGCGTTCCCCTTTGGCGTCGGTGGTGATCCCCTGCTCCGCGACGAGCGGGCCGAGCGGCCAGGTGTTGGGATCCGCGGCGTCCGGCTGGCCGGCCTCGGCGGTGGTCACGGGATTGCCGGGACGGAAACCATTCCAACCCCGGTAACCGTAACCGGATTGCTGCGGAGGCAAGGCGGCGCGGGGCACGACCGCCGGTTCCTGCAACCGGTAGATTTTCACGGCGCCTTCCGCCAACTGACCTTCCCCATCCAGCGTGGTGGTGGTGATCCGCACGGTGACGGCCTGGGTGGCGGTCTGCCAGTCTTCCACGCTCAGGCCGGCCTGCAGCGCGGTGTAGCCGATGCGCACGTGGGTTTCGCCGGAGCGAGTTTCCCCGGCGGAATCCGTGACGTCCGCGGTGACATGAAATTCGAAGACCGGCTCGTCCTTTTCGGGCACGGCAGCATCCGGTTGCGCTACAAACGTTATCGAAAAGGAGCCATCAGCGGCGGTTGCAGCCGTGCCGTGCGCGATCTCCTGCTCGCCCTGGGTCGGGCGGGGCCACCAGGAATAAAAACCACGCCAGGCGGGATAACGAGTCTCGCGGCGCACATGATAACTGACTTTGGCGCCATCCACCGCGGCGCCGGTGTAGGCGAGGGCGTGACCGGTGACGGTGATTTTGTCGCGCAATTTGCCGCCCGCTTTGGGGGCATCGATGGTGGTTTGAAATTTGGGCCGCTTGTATTCCTCCACGCTGAAGCCCGCATTGCCTGCGGGACCGCGGGTGATCTGGAGCGTCATCCGGCCGGCGAGACGGTCGCGGGGCGCGGTGAAACTGCCGGCGAAGGAACCGAAATCATTGGCCTGCCGGGTCTGGCGGGCGATTTCCTTGCCGTTGGGATCGTTGAACACCACGGTGACGTCACGCCCCTTGAGCGTCACATAGTTGTCCGTTTCCGGCGCCACGCGGAGGCAGATGCCCTTGTATTGGATGGTCTGGCCCGGACGGTAAATCGCGCGATCGGTGAAGAAGATTGTTTGTTCCTCGGCGGGCGCCCGGCGATTGCGATCGTAGGTGCCAATATCGATCGAGCCCAGTTGCCGCGTTCCCTGCGTGGCTCGCAACACGTAGTTGCCATTTTCGACGGCGGCAAAGCTGAAAAATCCGTCACCGTCTGTATTGACCGGCGTTTCGGCCACCCGGTTGCCATTACGGTCCAGGTGCCAGGCCTCCAACTTGGTGGCCGGCACCGGTTCACCGGAACCCGCTTCGAGGACAAAACCTTCCAACCGGCCATTGCGCGGCCGGATCACCAGGGCAAGCTCGCTCACCCAGACATCGACGTACGAAACCGGATGCGTGGTGTCCGTGAAACTGGGATCCGGGCTGGCCAGGATAAAATAGAAGCCCGGCTTCAGGGTCAAAGGGGCGGGCGATTCCACGGTACGCGTTCGGAAATCGACGGTGGCGGGCAAATCCGCGGTCCACGCCAGCGCCGGGGCCTTGGCCAGCAGATCCTTTTTCTCCTCGTCGTTGAGATCTTCCGGGCGGCTGTGATTCCGCTGGAGGAAGACGCTCCAATCGTATGGCACGGCGCGGAAGTAAACGCGGGTCAGGTTGCGGTATTCCACCGAGATTTTCGGCGCGGACTGATTCCACACCCGTTCCGTGCTGATCGACAGCGCCCTGGCTTCGATGCCGATGATCAGATTGCGGCAAATCACGCTGCCCGCGCCCCCGTTGCGAACCTGCGTGCCGCGTTGGGCGACCGCCCGCGCCTGCACAAAGTCACCCTCCTCATTCAGCACCGTGGCCCACTCCGCCAGGGCCTGCGCCGCGAGTTCATGATCGCCCCATTTCTCCGCCATCCCCTTCATCGCGGCCTTATAGCGCGCGTTGGCATCCTCCCCGACGGCGATGTTTTTGCCGTACTTCAAGCGCGCCAGATCGGCGTCGATCAGGGCGCTGGGATCGGCATCCGCGCGATGGAACTTCAGCACCTCCTGATACAATTGAATCGCCCGCACCACCGGGGAATTGGTGTCGGCGGTGTCCAGCCGCCAACCCAGGAAGGAATCCAGCGGGCCCAGGATCGGACTCTCGGTCGCGACCTCAAACGCGTCTTCCGGTTTGGCGGCGGCCTGCTCGCCGCTGGAATAGAACTGTAGCGCTTCCTGCGCGATGAAGTCATAGAGCGTGGGCCGGTATTTGTCCGGCAGGGTGCCCTTGGGCAAAAGGTCATTAAACGAGGCGATGGGAATCTTCCGCAAGGTCTCCGCCGCGCCCAAAGCCGTGCGAAAATGCCGGTCAATTTCGGCGAACAACCGGGGTAAATCCCAGGTGGTGAAGTCATTGCCCGGCGCCTCAGCAGTGGCGGTGCGCCGCATAAAGCGCCACTGGTTTTGCTGAAAGTAACCCCAATACCAGTCGGCCAGGATCGTCTCAAAAACGGGGACCAATTCCCTGGGGGCCTTGGTGATTTCAGTTTGGAGGCGCGTGATCATCTCCTCCGGCTTGTTGCCCTCGATGGCACCTTCGAGCATGATCCGGCGGGCGATGGCCTTGGCGGCCTCGGGATAAGCCTTGTCCTTCAGCGCGCCGTCGATGATCGGCAACAACGCTTCGATCGCGGATTTCGGCAGGCCCTGGCTGACGGCCGCATCCACCTTGCTCCATTGCGCGTCCCGCACACCGGCCAGCGTAGGCCATGCCAGCAACCAGACCAACAGAATTCCGGATCGAAAAATGCGTTTCATAAATGCAGACTTTTACGTGACTTAATGAGGCGTTGTCACCTGATCAGAAACCTCCCACACCTCCCCGCCAAGCACAAACTGCACTTGCGGCCCCAACGCCAGCCAGGGGGCGGTTTCGGGATGCCGCTTGATCAGGTCGAAGTATTCGGGGGAGCCAAACTGGATGCGCACATGCTTTGCCTTCGGGAGTTTCTGGACCCCGGCGTCAATCCATTGGCCGTTGTTCTGAAAGAAATTGCGGCCGCCGGCAAATTGCGTCTGCCGGGTGTAATCCACCATGCGGGAAGCGGCATCCGACTGGGCGTCCGGCCCGCCGGGAGCGGCCGGGGCGGCCAGGGCGGCGGAGGCGGGGGCACCCACCGCCTGCCTGCCATAGCGCCTCATATACGCCGCGTCGCGCGGGGGCGCTCCCCCGAACGACTGGCCGACCCCGGGTGCCGGGGAATTCACGGGAGGGGTGCTGGCCAGGGGTGCCACGCCCAAGGCCAGGTCCGCATTGCCACCCCCGGCCTGGATGGCCCCGGCCGCCGTGCTGGCGGAGCTGTAGGCTTGTTGCGACCGGGCATTCAGCACGGCGGCGTCACCGCCCTTTTCCGTGGTAAATTGCCGCCAACTCCGAGCCGCCTCCTGGCGGGCGCCGGCATCGCGGCCCAGACCGGGCAACGACTGCGCGCCCGAGGACAGGCCGCGCCGGCTTTCGTCCTCCACGATCAGATAGGCGGTGTAGGGGGTGACAATTCCGTATTTGCGCGCCAACTCGGTGACTTCGTCCTTTAACTCCGCGGCCTCGCCATGCAGGCGGATTTGTTCCAGCAAGTAGCCCACCCGGCGGGTGCCCCAAAGCCGCGCGATGAATTCATGTCCGCCGGCCTCCGCCGGGAAATCCAATTCGTAGGCCTTTTTCACCTTTTCGCCGCCGGAATAACCCTCCAGGATCGCCGCCGAATTGCCTTTGCCGGTGTAGCGCCCCACCACGAGCAGTTGTTCGCCGTTGAACAAATCCGGCAGGGGCGCGGGATAGAGCTTGCTGGCGCGCACGGCGGCGGTGAATTGCAGCGTGGGATTCGCCAGGACGGGTTCCTTGATTTTGGTGAAGAAGCGCGACACTTTCACTTCGATATCCTCCTCGGGCAGCACGTATTCGCTGCTGGCACGGGTTTCCTCCGTGATGCGGTCCAGCAAATGGGTGTTCACGTCCGTGCCGATACCGAAGCAGAAAATCCGGCGGTTTTGTTTATTGCGCTCTTTCACCCCGGCCACGATTTGGTCCTCATCGGTAATGCCGACGGTGGGCATGCCGTCGGTCAAAAAGACGATCACACAGGGCCGGCCCGCCTCACCGCGGGCTTCGAGGGCGAGCGCGGCGCGCAAAGCATCGTCGATGGCGGTGGCGCCGGTGGCGCGCAAGTCCTTGATGAAAGCGGTGGCCTTGGCCCGGTTTTCGGGGCCGGCCGGCACCAACTGGTTGAACAGCGACTCCACTTCGGTGGAAAACCGGATCACTTCGAACCGGTCGCCGTCATTCAGGTTTTCCACGCAGAACTCCAATGCTTTGCGGGCTTGTTGCATTTTAGCGCCCGCCATGGAACCCGAAGTGTCGAGGACGAAGACCACATCCTTGGTCAGCGCGCGCCGTTCTTTGGCCGCCAGGCCGGGCGACGCCAGGAGCAGGAAATAGCCGTCCTCGCCTTCCGGCCGGTAGGTGAGCAAATTGACGCCGATTTCGTCCTTTTCCGGGGCAAAGTAGAGCTGAAAATCCGCGTTGGGCTGCACGTCGGTGGCTTCGTAACCAGCGGTGGCGCGATGGGCCCCGTTGCGGCGCACCTCCACGGCATGGGAGGGGGAATAAATGGATTTTAAGGGGCGCTTGGTCTCCACGGCCACTTTCACGCTCAAGGTTTTGATGGGCTGGCGGGAATATTTCCCGGCGTCCAGCGGAAGCACATAATCGATCAACCCCGAATCCAGGCGCAGCACCTGGGTATAGGTGAGGGTGATCCGTTTGCGACTATTGGGTTCAATCGGGAAAATGCGCACTTTCAGCACATCCCGACCGGCATATTCCATGAGCGCCGGATCCCGTTGCCGACGGACGATGTCCTCATAAATTCCCCGGGCCTTGTCCGCCGCCAGCAATTCGGCGGGCACCTGCCGGCCATCAATCTCCAGAGTGAACTTGTCAATCTGCGCCCCCTTGGGCAGCGGGAAGACGAAGGTGCCTTCCAGCCTTTGGGGGTTGGGATTGAAAAAGACCTCGTCCACCGCGGTCACCGCGACCTGGTCCGTGATACGGGTGTCAAATTTCTCCGATTCCACGATGAGCGGGGCAAAGGCGTGGAAGGGCGGACGGGGGCGGGGGCCGGACCAGAACGCCCCCGGGGGTTCCCCCGGACCGGGACCCTGGATAAGGGGCGGGGCGATGGGCCCATCCACAATGATCAAGCCCCCCGCCCATCCCGGGAGGGCGAAACCCAGCCAAACCAGTCCCAGGCAAAACGAAAGCATCTTCTTCATACCGGATTAGACGGAACTCCCGGCGGAATGCTCCCGGCACCCGCCGGATTTTCTGGCGGCACGTTTGGGCGGTTTTTCCAAGGCAATTTTGGCGATTGACACCGCAACGTCACCCAAAAGCCGCTTCTTGCAAAATGCCCTGATTGGCTTATCGTCTGGCGGGTATAGTCAATATTAATACCATGAGAAAACGCATCATCTTTGGTTTTACGGCCGCCATGCTGGCGACGGTTCTTATGGCGGGCGGCTGGATTTACTTCGGATCCGCCCATGCCGCGGAGAAGGATTCCGCCTACCCCAGCCTCGAATTATTCTCCTGGGCGCTGGAAAAAGTGCGCAAGGATTACGTGGATGGGAAGAACCTGTCCTACCAGGATTTGGTGTACGGCGCGATCAAGGGCATGGTCAACACGCTGGATCCCCACAGCGAGTTCATGGAGCCGGTGAAGTATGATGAATTGCAAAAAGACACCCAGGGCGCCTTCGGCGGGCTGGGGATCATGATCGAGCCCAAGGGTGATTATGTGAGCGTCCTGGCGCCGATGGAGGATTCGCCCGGGTTCCGGGCCGGGATCCAGGCCGGGGATCGCATCATCAAGATCAACGGCAAGGCCGCGGGCAAGGATTTGCAGGAGGCCGTGCAGCGCCTGCGGGGCGAACCGGGCACGGATGTGAGCCTGACCATCGAGCGTCCCTCGACCGGCGAGATCAAGGACTTCAAACTCACCCGCGCCACCATCAAGGTGGACATGGTCAAGGACATCAATAACAAGAAGGAATTTCCCGTGGGCGAAGACAAGCTGGGATATGTCCGCCTGGTGCAATTCGGGGAAAAGACCAGCGAAGAATTGGAGAAGGCCTTGAAGAAGCTGAAAGGCCAGGGCATGGAGGCGCTGATCATCGATTTGCGGTGGAACCCGGGCGGTTTGCTGGATCAGGCCGTGGAGGTCTGCCAGAAATTCCTGCCCTCCGGCACGCAGGTGGTTTCCACCGAGGGGCGGAACCCGGGGCAGAATTCCGTGCGCTACGCCCGCGGGCATGGCGATGAATTGAACGGGATGCCGATTGTGATCCTGGTGAATGAAAACAGCGCCAGCGCCTCAGAAATCGTGGCGGGCTGCCTGCAAGACCTCAAGCGGGCCCAGATCATGGGCGAGAAAACATTTGGCAAGGGTTCGGTGCAAAGCATCCTGCCGTGGCCCGATGGTTCCGCGCTGAAACTCACCACGGCCAAGTATTACACCCCCAGCCACAAGGTCATCCATGGGGAAGGGATCACCCCGGATCACATTGTGCCCATGACCGACGAGGAAGAGGCGGCCGTTAGCCTGCGCCAGCGCCGTCCCAATATGGACACGCTGGATGAGAAGGAACGGAAGATCATTGAGCGCATCACCGATCCCCAACTTGAGCGCGCGCGGGATTTGCTCCACGGCATCCTGATCTACACCCGCAAGGCGCCGACCGACCAAAAGAGCCCGGTCCATCTGGACAAAGTGGCGGTCAATCGCTGAACCGCCCCCGGGCGGTGGCACTGAAATCCGGTCGGGTCGCCGCCGAATTCGGGGCCGTTGTCCCGGCCCTTTCATGATCATTCTTGCCATCGAAACCTCCTGCGACGAGACCAGTGTGGCGGTCGTCCGGGAGGGTGTCGTGGTCACCAACCTGGTGGCTTCGCAGATCCAGTTACACGCGGAATACGGCGGGGTGGTCCCGGAACTAGCCGCGCGCGAGCATTTAAAAAACCTCGCCCCGATGGTCCGGACCGCGCTGGCAGCCGCGGGCGTGACGCCGGCCGAACTCGACGCGCTGGCCGCGACGCGGGGCCCCGGATTGCCGAACGCGCTGCTGGTGGGATTGAAAGCCGCGCAAGGCATGGCCTTCGCCCTGCGCAAACCGTTCCTCGGCATTCACCATCACGAGGCCCATTTATTCTCACCCTGGATTACCGGCGACCCGCCGCGCGGGGATTTTGCCGCGTTCGTGCCGAACATTTCCCTGATCGTCAGCGGCGGGCACACCATGATCGTCCACGTGGACTCGGAAGTGAAACACCGGGTGCTGGGCGCGACCATCGATGACGCGGCTGGCGAGTGTTTCGACAAGGCGGCCAAATTGATGGGGTTGGCCTATCCCGGGGGACCCGAAATCGACCGTCTAGCCCGGCGGGGCAATCCCGCGGCCATCGCGTTTCCGCGTCCCCTGCTCCGGGACACGCACGATGATTTCAGTTTCAGCGGTTTGAAGACGGCGGTGCGCTACCACATCCGCGATCATCCCGCGACCCTGGCGAGCGGCCCGCAATTGTGTGATCTCTGCGCCAGCGTGCAGGCGGCGATTGTCGAGGTGCTGGTGACCAAGACGGTCCGGGCCGCCCGGCGACGGGGTTTGCGCTGCATCACGGCCTCCGGGGGCGTGACGTGCAACCAGTCCCTGCGCGAGGCCCTGACTCGCGCCTGTGCCAAGGAGGGCTTTCAATTGCGGCTCGCCAGCCGGGCGTTGTGCACGGACAACGCCGCGATGGTGGGCCTGCTGGCCGAGCGGAAGTTGCTCCACGGCGTCCCGACCACGGATTTGGACGCGGAAATCCTGCCCGGCTGGGCCTTGCCCTAGCCTAATCCGCCCCGCCCCATGGACAAACTGCTGGCCAACGCCCTCGGGCAGGATGTCAACCAACTCGCCGCCGAGGAGCGGCGATTGCTGCTCTCGCGCCTGCTGGCACGGTTTGCGCATGAGGTGCGCAACCCGCTGAGTTCCCTCGACATCCACGTTCAACTCTTGGAAGAGGATCTGGCGCAATCCGCCCCCGCGGTGCAGGCCCGCACCGCCAGCCGGTTTGAAATCATCCATGGCGAATTGCACCGGCTCGAAAACATCGTCAAACACTTCCTCAGCCTCGCGGGACCATCCGCGTTGGATTTGCATCCGGTCGAGCTGAAACAAATTGTGAGTCACGTGGGTGACCTACTCCGGCCGGAAGCCGCGCGGCATGAGATTGAGCTGCTGATTGAGGCGGACGACTCCGTGCCCCCGGTGCCCGCGGATGCCGCCCAACTGACGCAAGCGTTGGTCAACCTCGTGATCAATGCGATCCAAGCCATTGGACGGCAGGGTCGGGTAAACGTAAGCATCGGGTGGGAGTCCGCCCGGGGCTTTAGTTCCATCGTGGTGCGGGATAACGGGCCCGGCATACCCGCGGAGAAAGCCGCCGCGATTTTCGAGCCTTTCTTTACCACGAAAACCGAAGGCAGCGGACTGGGTCTGTGGATTGTGCAGCAGATCATCACGGCGCACGGCGGGTTCGTGACCACGGCCAATGCGCCGGAGGGCGGTGCGGTTTTCATGGTGCAATTGCCCCTGCGGTCGGGAGCCGCGCCCCATGGATAAATCCCGGATTAACATCCTCGTGGTGGA
This sequence comes from uncultured Pedosphaera sp., assembly GCA_903918755.1. GTDB lineage: Bacteria > Verrucomicrobiota > Verrucomicrobiia > Limisphaerales > Pedosphaeraceae > CAIXFN01. Next base: position 15,597 of record CAIXFN010000039.1, on the reverse strand, counting down.
TGACGAGCGTGGTTTATGCGCCGGCATCCAGGAGGCCTTACGCCGGGAAGGCTACTCCGTGGACGCCGCCAACGATGGGCTGGCCGCGTTGCGCCTGGTGGGCGAACGGCTTTACAACCTCATTCTCACCGACATGAAGATGCCGGAGATGAACGGTTTGCAATTCCTCCAGGCGGCCAAGGAGCGGAGCCGGGATACGCTGTTCATACTCATGACGGCTTACGGCACGGTCGAAAGCGCGGTGGAAGCCATGAAGGCGGGGGCGTACGATTATCTCGCCAAGCCGCTCGATCTGCAACGCCTGCGCACACTGGTGCTCAAGGCGCTGGAATTCCAGGCCGTTACTGCGGAAAATCACGAACTGCGGCTGCGGCTCCAAAAGCGCTCCGAACCCAGCCTCTTGCTCGGCAATAGCGAGGTAATGCGGAAGGTCAACCAACTCGCGGACGAGGTGGCCCGCAGTGAGATCACGGTGTTGATCGAAGGCGAAAGCGGCACCGGCAAGGAACTCGTGGCCCGTTCCATCCATTTGAAAAGCCCCCGGGCGGAGCGACCGTTCATCTCGGTGAATTGCGCGGCGTTGCCGGAGCAGTTGCTGGAGGCGGAATTATTCGGCCACATGAAAGGGGCCTTCACGGGCGCCGTGGCGGACAAACCGGGCCGATTCCAACTCGCCGATGGCGGCACCCTGTTCCTGGATGAAATTGGCGACCTCTCACCCAAGGGCCAGGGAGATTTGCTCCGCGTGCTGGAGGACGGCACTTTCCGGATGGTGGGCGGCACGAAAATGATGCGCGTGAATGTGCGCATTGTGGCGGCCACGAACAAGAAGCTGCAGGAAGCCGCCGCCGCCGGACGCTTTCGCGAAGACCTCCTCTACCGGTTGCAAATCGTGCCCGTGGTGATCCCGCCGTTGCGCGAGCGGGCGGAAGACATCCCCCTGCTGGTAGAATCCTTCCTGGAACATTTTGCGGCGAAACACCAGCGGCGGCGCAAGAAGATGTCGGCTGCCGCGCTGCAACTCTGTCAGCGATTTCCCTGGCCCGGCAATGTGCGGCAATTGCGCAACCTGAGTGAACGGCTGGTCATCACCTGCAAAGCCAGCACGATCGAACCGGCGGATCTCCCCGATTTCTTGCGGGAGCATGATCAGACCGCCACCAGTTTCACCCTGCGCCCCGGCATGACGCTGGCCGAAGCGGAAAAGCTGCTCATCCGCCAAACCCTCAACCAGGTCACCGCCAACCGCGAAGCCGCCGCCAAGCTGCTCGGCATCAGCCGACGCTCGCTGCAGTACAAGCTCAAGCAATATGGGTTGTTGGAGGCGGATTCGCCGGTGGAATGAGGGTGTCTTGGATGAGGGCTTTGCGTCGGCCCGTCACGCCACATGGATGGCAGAAGGCGTTTGCCTTCGCGAAACAAAGGGGTAAAATTATGCCGATGAAATTCATGGTTACAGTGGATCGCGACCAGGATGGCGTTTGGGTAGTCGAGTGCCCCGCAATTCCCGGCTGCGTCAGCCAAGGCAAGACGAAGTCGGAAGCCCTGACAAGTGTCAAGGACGCCATCATCGGCTGCCTACAGGTCCGGGCTGAACTGGGAATGCCTTTGACCGTGGAGGTCAGCCAGGTGGAGGTCGCGGTCTGATGCCAGCTTTGCCGGTGGTTGGCGGCCGCATGATCGTCCGCGCGTTTGAAAAGGACGGTTGGCGAATGGTTCGCCAGCGGGGCAGCCACATGATCATGGTGAAAGATGGGAGCATGACTACGCTTTCGGTTCCAGATCACAAGGAAGTGGCCCGCGGAACCCTCTGCTCTCTAATCCGGCACAGCGGGTTGACGGTGGAGGAATTCCTTGAATTGATGGGTTAGTATCCAAATTCAATTGGACCCAAAAAGCCGCGAACATTAACCAAAGGCTATGTGGCGTGCTTTGTTATTTGTCCGAGAATAGCTTTCGCTGAGTAGATTGGGCGGCCGGGACAGCCGAACCGCCGGCACCAATCAAACACACTTTACAAGGCAAGAAAACCCGCCGGAGAGCGTAAGTTCCAGTCAAACGCTACCCTCCTTCTGGATGACCGGGTGGGTCGCACTTTCAGTGCTTGGGGGATTTTTTGGGGATGATTCCTGGGGCGTGGCGGGGGACGCTTTGCCCCAGGCTGAGGAAGGTTGGGCCTTCAGCCCAAGGGAGGCGGGCACAGCATTACGGCCGGCACGTCCGCCCTCTGGCTCTTTGCACAATCGGCTGGAGCGACGTGCAACATTTGCACAAACACACCTGTTTCTGCAGAGACTCAAGGACGAAACAGGAATGGCACAATGTTCTTTAACCTGTTTTGCGACAATGGGTTATAACACACGCGTTTTCTTTCGGCACGCTGGTTGCTTTATCAACCGGTATGAATGGTTGGTTAATGCGATTGAACTCGGCGGGAATTGTTGCGGGGAGCGCCCGCACAAGGAAGCGGCACGTCCCATGACCCTGGCTGATTTCACCAGTTTGAATTTGATGATCCCGGCGCTAGCGGGGCCGGATGCGCCGTCGGTTATTCAGGAGCTCAGCCAGGCGTTGGAACAGGACCAGCGCATTCCGGAATTGCTGCCGTTTTACCATGCCGCCTTGAACCGGGAATACCTGGCGGGCACGGAGATGGGCGCGGGGATGGCGTTTCCGCATGCCCGGTTGACCACACTGCCGGAAGTTTGCTTTGCCCTGGGACGCAGCGCGGCACCGCTGGCTTGGGGACCGCATGCGGTGCGGCCGGTGCGGCTGGTGTTTTTGCTGGCGGTGCCGGCCACGGATGCCACGCAGTACCTGCTGTTGATTTCCGGGCTGGCGCGACTGGGGAACGATGAGAAATTAGTGGCCCAACTCCACGCGGCCCGCGACCCGGAGGGCCTGCTGGCGGTACTCCGGCAGGTTGAGTTGCGCACGTTGCCGGCCGCCGGCGCGGGCAGAAAATAATCCGACCATGTCCTTTGCGATTTACTTTCGACCGAAAATATTTGCCGCGTTGCGGCATTACACGACCGCGGAATTCTGGCGGGATTTCCGGGCTGGCGTGAATGTCATGGTTATGGCGTTCCCCCTGTCCGTGGCCTTTGCGATCGCGTCGGGCGCCAAACCGGAGCAGGGTTTGTATACGGCCATCATCGGGGGCGGGATCATCGCCGCGCTCAGCGGGTCGCGGGTGCAGATCGGCGGCCCCACCGGGGCCTTTGTGGTGATCACCTACAGCATCCTGCAACGCTTCGGGGCGGACGGACTGGTGGTCTGTACCGTGATGGCCGGGGGAATCCTGTGTTTGATGGGGATCGCGCACTTTGGTTCGGTGATCCGCTTCATCCCCTACCCCGTGAGCCGCGCGTTTACCAAGGGGATTGCGATTCTCATCCTGAGTTCCCAGATCAAGAATTTCTTCGGCTTGCGGATCGGCAACCTGCCGGTGGATTTCGCGGGGAAAATCAAACTACTGATCGTCCAGCATCCGGCGGTGCATGGGCCCACGCTGGGGGTGGCGGTCGCCTCCCTGCTGGTGATTGCCTGGTGGCCCGTACGGTTAGCGCGCCTGGTGCCCGGCTCCATGGTGGGCCTAGTGCTGGCCACGGTGGTCGTCGGAGTATTCGGTCTCGAGGAGCGCTGGCACATTGCCACGATCGGGTCGCAATTCGGCGCGATGTCGGCGCACCTGCCGACGCCACATTGGCCGGCGGTGGACCTGACGCGGTTGCCGGAGTTGGTGCATCCAGCCTTCACGATCGCCCTGCTCGTGGCCATGCAGGCGCTGCTGTGCAGCGTGGTGACTGATGGCATGCTCGACGAGCGGCATGACTCCAACCAGGAACTGGTCGGCCAGGGCGTGGCAAATCTGGTGGGGCCGTTCTTCGGGTGCCTGCCGGTGACGGGCGGGGTGGCCCGGTCCATCGCCAATGTCCGGGCGGGGGGACGGACGCCGATTGCCGGGTTGGTGCATGCGCTGTTGTTATTGGCGCTGCTGCTCGCGGCGGCGCCGCTGGTGGCGCATCTGCCGCTGGCCACGTTGAGCGCGATTCTCGTGGTGGCAGCCGTGCGGATGGTGAATTGGAAACAATTCCTGCGACTCCGGCGGTGGCCGGTGAGCGATTCCTCGATTTTCCTCGCCACGTTTTCGTTGACCGTACTGGCGGACCTCACCCTCGCCGTGGAAGTGGGGGTGGTGCTGGCCTCGTTGCTGATGGTGAAGCGGATCGCGGAGACCTCGCAAATCACCGCGGTGGATGAAACCACGGAAACCGAGGGCTCGCAGCATTCGCTCGTCGGCAAAACGGTGCCGAATGGCGTGTTGATTTTCCGGGTGTTCGGCGCGTTTTTCTTTGGCGTGGTGGACAAGCTGGACGATGAGTTGAAACGCGCGCGCCAGGAACCCGAAGTTCTGATCCTGCGCGTCCGGAAAGTACTGGCCATGGATGCCACCGGTTTGCAGGCCCTGGAGGATCTGCTGGTAAAACTGCGGGGAAAGGGCAAGCACCTCATTCTCAGCGCGGCGCACACGCAACCGCTGATGGTCATGGAAAGAGCAGGTTTCCTGGACCGAATCGGCCGAGAAAATGTGTGTCCGAATATTGACGTGGCTCTCGCCCGGGCACGGGAAATTCTGGGTTTGCCGGCGATCCCGTTGGTGGCCCCAGTGCCGCGGGCCAGCCAGAAGGACGAAGTCGCCAGCCGCGAATTGCCGGCCGCTCCGGCGGGGCCGAATCCGGCCAGCCCTCCCAGCGACGGCGAAAGTGGCCTATTGTCGCCCGTGGTGTCCACCCCTACTGTGAGGTTGGGCGATGGCCCGCCCAAAACATGAAGCCGCCTGCACTTTCACCAACGCACCGACAGCCGGGGGGAGCTCCACCCGCGGGCGTTCGTGGGATTGCGCCCACGCCCGGGGCCGGGAGGCTCGGGCGTGACCGGACGCAAACCACCCGGAATCGAGCCAATTATTTTTCCAAGTCATGTATCTGAACCTGATCCAGATTGCCGAATCGTTTGGGGTGGCGGAATCCGTCGTCCAAGGCTGGATTCGGAACGAAGGTTTGCCCACGACCGAAGACCGGGGCCGGCTGTTGTTTGACCGCGCCCAGGTGGCGGATTGGGCGGCGAAGCGGGGACTGGCCGCACAGGCCGGTTTCCTTGCGCCGTCGGCCGCGGCACTCGGCACGCACCTGCGGCTCGGCGCCCTGGCCCGCGGGGGCGGGATCTGGCGGGATGTACCCGCCGCCGGCGTGACGTCCGTGTTTGAACGCATCATCACCAGCCTGCCGGGAGCGAGCCAACCCGTCCGCCAAATGCTGGCGCAGCGGGTGCGCAATCCTGGCGGCATCACTCTCGCCCCGGTGGGGCACGGCTTCGCGCTGCCGCACCCGGCCACCCGAATCACGCTGGGCCGGGATTCCGGCACCCTGGCGCTGCTCTTTTTGCGCGATCCCCTGCCCCACGACGACGCGGCGAGCGATGATGAGCCCATCACCCGGCTTTGTTTCTTTGTGGCTCCCTCCCCGCGAGCCCATCTGGAAATGCTCGGACGGTTGAGTCGCGGTTTGTCCCGGCCCCCGTTCCGGGACCTGATGAAAGCCGGGGCGGAAGACGCGGCGTTGCTGGCCGCCCTAGACCGGGCAGATGCCGAAATGGCGGGCGCACCCCCGTCCGGAGGCCCCGGATGAGTCCGGGACCAATCCTGCTGCTGGCCGCCGCAGCCACCCTATCTGCGATCGTGGCGGGGCCGCGATCCGCACGGGCCTGGCTCGCACTAATGCTGACAGGGACCGTGGCCGGACTGGCGGCGGCCCTGGTGGTGCTGGGCGGGTCGGTGGACTGGGAGTGGCGCAGCGACTTCGCGCTCGGCGGGGAAGACGTGCATTTGCGGCTGGATGGGGTCAGCGCGTTGTTCCTGGTGCTGCTGTGCGTGGTGGGCGGGGCGGCGACGGTTTACGCGCAGGATTATTGGTCCGAAAAGCAATACCCGCAGTCCGCCCCGCGGGGGCGCGCCTGGTGGGGCGGACTGCTCCTGAGTATGACCTGGGTGCTATTGTGCGCCAACGGCCTGCATTTCCTGATCGGCTGGGAGTTGTTTACGGTCTGCGCCTTCTTCCTGATTCGACGGGATGACCGGCGACCGGCGGTCCGCGCCGCCAGTTGGTTGTATCTGGCGGCGTCCCATGCGGGCACCGTGTTCCTGTTTGCATTTTTCAACGCCCTGGCGGTCCGCCGTGGCAGTTGGGACCTGGACGCGATGCGCGACCAGGCGGAATTGGCGCCGCTGTTCTGGCTGGCCCTCGCGGGCTTTGGGATCAAGGCGGGGATGTTTCCGCTGCATTTCTGGCTGCCGGCCGCCCACGCCAACGCCCCCAGCCATGTTTCGGCTATTCTTTCGGGCGTGGCCATCAAGATGGGCATTTATGGTCTCGTGCGCTTCAGCGGACTGCTGCCCGTGCCGGCGGCGGCGGGCTGGGTGGTGATCGGTCTGGGCGCGGTGAGCGCGCTGCTCGGCATCGCGTTTGCGCTGGTGCAGAATGATTACAAGCGGTTGCTCGCCTACTGTTCCGTGGAAAACATCGGGATCATCCTGATCGGCCTGGGCGGGGCGCTGCTGGCAGCTTCCCAAAACGACGCCCCTTGGGGCCGGCTGGCGCTGGCCGGGGCGTTCCTGCACGTGTGGAACCACGGGGTGAGCAAAGCCCTGCTGTTCCTCGGCGCGGGTTCGGTGCTCCACGCCACCGGCACGCGGGAAATGAGCCGGCTGGGCGGGTTGTGGCAACGCATGCCCTGGACCACCGGACTGTTCGCCGTCGGGGCGATTGCGGTGGCCGCCCTGCCCCCCTTGAACGGGTTCATCAGTGAGTGGCTGGTTTACCTGGGCCTGTTTGAGGCCGCCTCCACCCGCACCATTGCGGCGTGGGCGGCGATTCCCGCCATCATCCTCCTGGCGGTGTCCGGCGCCCTGGCGCTGGCCAGTTTTACCAAGGTTATCGGGATTATTTTTCTCGGGGCACCCCGCACCGCCGCGGCGTCCCGCGCCCACGAATGCGGCCGGATGATGCGGGGTCCGATGCTCGTGCTCGGCGGCCTGTGCGCGGCCCTGGGTCTGCTGCCGCTCCTGTTCTGGCCGGCCATTGCGCGGGCGGTGGGAAGCTGGCGGCCCGGGTGGGCGGACGCCCCGGCTCCGGTGGCGCTGGGCCAACTGAGTGCGGCGCAGGTCCTCCTGGGGGTGGCGGGCGTGGCCGCAGCCGCCTGGTTGTGGCGCAAGGCGCGGGGCGGCAGCGCGCGTCGCGGACTCACGTGGGATTGCGGTTACGCGACACTCGCGGCCCGCATGCAATATACCGGCGGGTCCCTGGCCGGCGTGGCGGCCGGCTGGTTTGATTGGGCCTTGCAACCCGAATTGCGGCAGCGGCGGCCCCGCGGGCAATTTCCCGCGTCCGCCTTTCGCCGGGAACGGATTCCGGAAACGGTCCTGGAAAAAATTCTCGGACCGGTGAGCGCCGCGATCCGACAACTGGCGGCGGTGGCGCGTCGTTTACAACACGGGCGGCTGCAATTCTACCTGCTTTATGTCGTTATCGGACTCGCCGCCCTAGGGCTGCTCGTCTGGCTGGAAGGGAGGCCCTGATGTGGCTGCCGCAACTCGTCGTCCGGCTCGCGCTGTGGCTGCTGCTGGCGCCGCTCTTACCGGGGCTGATCAACCGGGTGAAGGCGTGGGTGGCTGGTCGCCGGGGCCCGCCGGTGGGGCAACTTTATTACGACCTCGCCAAGCTCTGGCGCAAGGAGGTGGTGTGGAGCACGCTGGCCTCGCCGGCCTTCATTGTCGGGCCCGCGGTGGCGTGGGTCGCCGTGGTGGGCGCGGCGCTGCTGCTGCCACTGGGTCCCGCGGGCGCCGAGTGGAGTTTTCGCGGGGATGTCCTGCTGCTGCTGTATCTGCTGGCGCTGGCCCGTTTCGCCACCGCGTGGGCAGCACTAGAAACCGGCTCCGCGTTTGAGGGCATGGGCGCCGCGCGGGAAGTGAGTTACGCGGTACTGGCGGAGGCGGCTTTGATTACGGCCGTGGTATCCCTCAGCCTCCAGACGAGCAGCGTGTCGCTGACCACCATGCTGGCACCCACCGCCGGGGCGGGGGCAGTGCTCCTCGCCGCGGGTTTGTTTACGGTTCTGCTCGCGGAGAATTGCCGCGTGCCCTTCGATGATCCGAATACGCACCTGGAGCTAACCATGGTGCACGAAGTCATGATCCTGGACCATAGCGGCCCGCCCCTGGCCGTGATTTTGCACGGCGCGGCGGTTAAGTTGCTCCTTTTTTCCGTCCTGTTGGTGCAGGCGGTGGTGCCTTTGGACCAGTTTTCGCGCGGGGTGGCCGTGGCCGTCCTGGCGGGCGGGGTTCTGAGCGTGACGCTGGGGGTGGGATTGGTGGAATCCTTCCTCGCCCGACTGGCGTTCCGCCGGGTGCCATTGCTGCTCACCACCGCGTTTCTGCTGTGTCTCTTTGCGCTACTGGTGGCCTGGAAAGGGGGCGTCCAATGAGCGGGACGCTGAATGTATTGATCGGTCTGGCGATGGGTTTGAACCTGGTCGCCCTGGGCAGCAGTCGCTTGCCCGCCCTGATCCAGGCAATGTCGTTGCAAGGGGTGCTGCTCGGAGTGATGCCGCTCCTGCTGGAAGAGGAGGGATTCAACTGGCGGGTCGCGGTGGTGGCCGCAGCCACGGTGATCGGCAAAGGCATCGTGATTCCCAATCTGCTCCGCCGGGCGACCCGCGCCGCAAACATCGAACGGGAAAGCGATCCCTTCCTCGGCTTTGTGCCGTCCTTGTTGCTGGGCGCGGGCGGCACCATCGCCGCGGTGGCGCTCGCCCGGGCACTGCCGTTGCTGCCCGAGCACGCCGGCACGCTGCTCGTCCCCGGGGCCATTGCGTCGATTCTCACCGGCTTCATCCTGTTGATTGGACGGGTCAAGGCGATCTCCCAGGTTTGTGGCTACCTGATTTTGGAAAACGGCATTTATCTGTTCGGCCTGTTGCTGATCCATTCCACCCCGCTCCTGGTCGAATCGGGGATTCTGCTGGATGTCACCGTGGGGGTCTTCGTGATTGGAATCATTGTGGACCGGATCCAGCGGGCGTTTGATTCGCTCGACACCCGCCGGCTCACCACCCTCCGGGAATGATCGCCTACCTCCTCATCCTGGTGCCCCTGATGGGAGCGGCGCTGGCGGCGCTGTGGCCGCGGGAAAGTTCGCGTCCCTGGTTCCTGCCGGTGGTGGGCGGGTTGCACCTGCTCCTGACCTGCGCGCTGTTTCTGGCCCCACCAGCGGTAGCCCCGGGCGACTGGCTGGCCTTTGATCCCCTCGCCCGCGCGGTGTTACCGGCCCTCTCAATCCTGTTCCTCGTTTGCGCCGCCTACGGGGTTAGTTATTTGCGGATCCGGGCGGAACGATCCAACCGGGTGTTCGTGGCCTCGTTGCTGGCGATTCTCGGTTTGCTGAGCGCCGGCCACCAGGCGCGGCACCTGGGGCTGCTGTGGATCACAACGGAAGCGGTCACGCTGGCGGCGGTGCCGTTGCTGCATTTCAACGGAACGCCGCGGGCCTTCGAAGCCACTTGGAAATATTTGCTCATCGGCGGCACCGGGATCGCCCTGTCCCTGCTGGGCTCCTTTTGCCTGGGTTACGCGTCGCTGCACGGCGGCGGGGTGGGCGATTTGACGTTCGCCGCGCTCACGGCGCAAGGGACCGGTTTGTCGCGCCCCTGGGTGTTGACGGCCTGGGTGCTGTTGCTGGTCGGTTACGGCACCAAGATGGGCCTGGCCCCGATGCACACCTGGAAGCCCGATGCCTACGGCGAGGCCCCGGGCATCGTGGGCGCGGTGCTGGCCGGCGGAGTGACCACCGTGGCGTTTACGGCGCTCCTGCGGGTGCGGGCGGTCATCGGGGCGGCGGGCGCGGGGGCGATTGCGGACCGCACGCTGCTGGTCATCGGCTTGTTCTCCATCATTCTGGCCGCCTTGTTCCTGCTGGGCACCCGCAATTTTAAACGCATGCTGGCCTACTCCAGCGTGGAGCATATGGGAATCCTCAGCCTGGGGGCGGCCCTCGGCCCCGCGGGTGTCGCGGCGGCGCTGTTTCATGTCTGGAGCAACGGACTCACCAAGGGCGCCCTGTTTCTCGCCGCCGGCAACCTGCGCCGCGCCGCCGGCACCGCCTCCCTTGATGAGGCCCGCGGGCTTTCGCAACTTTGCCCCCATTCATCGGCGATTTTGATCACCGGCCTATTCGCGGTCACGGCGTGTCCGCCGTTCGGTCCGTTTTTCAGTGAATTGCAGGTCGTCCGTGCGGGATTGACGGGTGGACACAACCTCGCCACCGGGGTTTTCCTGGCGGGCCTGCTGCTGGCCTTCTTCGGGCTCACCCGGGTGGTGTTCAGCCTGGTGGATGGGCGACCCCGGGCGGCCACCCGGGAGGAAAGCCGGCGCTTCGTGGAGACCGCGGGCGTGCTGGCCCCGCCGCTGGTGCTGCTGGGATGCTCCCTGTGGTTGGGTCTTTTTCCCCCGACCATCCTGCGGGCAGCGTGGGCGGCCGCGGTGCTCCAACTCTTTCCCACGCCATGAGTTCGACCACCACTTTCGCCCTCCTGGCCAATGGCACCAGTTTGCCGTGGGCGGAGTTGCCGGTCTGGCCGGCGGCGGCATTTGTGCATGCGACGGCGGCGGAACTCCAACGCGGCGCCCGCCTCTGCGCGTGGTTCGGTGTGCCGGATGCCAATGGGACGATCCTCGTGGCCGTCCTGGCATTTGATAGTGACAACACGCTGGCGGCCGGTCGCAGCGAACCCATTTCCGGGGGGTATCCCGCCCTCACGCTCATGCATTCGCAGGCGCATCTCTTCGAGCGCGAAGTCTGGGAGCAACACGGGATCACGCCCAGCGGGCACCCCTGGTTGAAACCGGTGCGGCGCACCACCGGGGAGGCGCCGGTGAACGGGGAATTCTTCCGCGTCAATGGACCGGAAATCCACGAAGTCGCGGTGGGACCGGTGCATGCCGGCATCATTGAACCCGGCCACTTCCGGTTCCAATGCGCGGGGGAAGAGGTGCTGTTCCTGGAAATCGCCCTCGGGTACCAACATCGCGGAGTGGAGGAAGCCCTGATGGGCGGACCGCACCGCGCCACGATGAGCCAATTGGAAACAGTTGCCGGAGACACGACGGTGGCGCATGCCACCGCCCACGCCACGGTCCAGGAAGCGCTGGCCGGCGGCGAGGCGCCGTTGCGCGCGCAATGGCTCCGCGCCGTGGCGCTCGAACTGGAACGACTGGCGAACCACACCGGGGATCTGGGAGCGCTGGCGAATGACGTGGCGTTTCTCCCGGCTTCCGCCGCCTGCGGAAAAATCCGGGGTGATTTTCTGAATCTCACGGCGCTGATCTGCGGCAATCGTTTCGGGCGCGGGCTGAGCCGGCCCGGGGGTTGTCGGCACGATCTGGAGCCCGCGCGTCTGGTGCAAATGCAGACGCGCCTCAACTCCGCGCTGGCGGAGGTGGAACAAGCCGTGGGATGGTTCTGGGATGCCGCCTCCGTGCGCACGCGGTTCGAGAATGTGGGGACCGTCTTTGCGGGGCAAGCCAGCGAGATGGGCCTGGTGGGCCCCGCGGCCCGCGCCTGCGGGATCGTGCGCGATGTACGGTTCGATCATCCGGCGGGATGGCATCGTTTTGCCCAGGCCCCGGTGGCCGTCTGGCCCGGCGGGGATGTGTTTGCCCGCGCCCGGGTCCGGGCCCTGGAAATCCAGCGTTCCGGCACCTACCTGCGCGAACAACTCGCCATGCCGCCCGAGGGCGAACTATTCACCGCCCCGGAACCGCCGGCGGCGGACACCCTGGCGGTGGCGCTGGTGGAGGGCTGGCGGGGCGAGGTGTGCCACGTGGCGCTTACCGACTCCCTCGGCAAGTACCGCCGCTATAAGATTGTCGATCCCTCGTTCCACAATTGGAGCGGACTGGCGCTGGCCCTGCGCGGCACCGCCATTTCGGATTTCCCGATCTGCAACAAAAGCTTCAACCTCTCCTACTGCGGTTTTGATTTGTGAAATCGCTCCCCCGCCATGTTTGTTCTTGATGCCCTGACCCACCGGCTGAAGCACGGATGCCAGACTATGGCCTATCCGCAAGGGCCCGCGCCCGCGCTGCCGGACCGTCACGGTGGTGCCTTGCGAGTGGACGCCACGAAGTGTGTCGAAAATTGCACCGCCTGCCTGCCGGTGTGCCCCACCGAGGCGATCACCCGGCCCGCCGGAAAGCCGGTCGCCCTGGATCTCGGTCGCTGCCTCTTCTGCGGGGATTGTGTGACCGCCTGCCCGCCCCGCGCCATCACGCAAACGGGTGACCACCGCCTAGCGGCGCGTGCGCGCGCCGACTTGGTGGTCGGAGCAACTGGGCAAGAGGAAGTGCGATTGGCCGCCGCACTCGACGGCGAATTGCGCCGGCTGTTTGGCCGTTCCCTCCGCCTGCGCCAAGTGAGCGCGGGGGGGTGCAACGCCTGTGAGGCGGACACGAACGTCCTCGGCACCATCGGTTGGGACCTGGGCCGGTTCGGCATCCAGTTTGTGGCCTCACCCCGGCACGCCGACGGACTCCTCATCACCGGCCCCGTCACGCAAAACATGACACTCGCACTGCGTAAAACTTACGACGCGGTGCCGGGTCCGAAAATCGTCATCGCGGTGGGCGCCTGCGCGATCTCCGGCGGCCCGTTCGTGGGCCATGCGGAGATTCATAACGGCGCCGACTCCTTGCTGCCCGTGGACCTCTACATTCCCGGCTGCCCCCCACATCCCCTGACGATTCTCGACGGCCTCCTCCGGCTTCTGGGGCGGCTGGAAGCGCGATCCGCGTCGGGCGAAAAGCGGTAGCCGGCGGCATCGAGGAAGCCGCCTTAAGGACGCCTCATTTTTCCGGGAAGGACAGCCGGAGATTCTTTTGAATTTGCTCGCGCCATTCGTCCGCGAGTTGCGCCTGTGCGGCAAACTCCGGCCAACGCGCCACGGCGGCCAGCACTTCCCCGATAATCGTCGTCGCGCGGCCCCGCTTCATGAGCGATGACTTCGCGCAAGCAACGAAATCCTCCCGCGTGAAGCCGTCCCGTTTTCCGTTCAACGTCATTTGGTGCGTGACGGTCCAGGAACCGGTGGGATTAAAAGCATAAGTCACGTCAAAGGCTGGGGCGAGGGACCATTCACCCCGCTGGTTCATCAGGAAAGCAATGTTCTTCGCATGATCATCCTGATTCCGGGCGGCAATATTAAAAACCATCCGCCGGAACTGTTCCTCCACGGAAGCCATGGGCAGCTTCAGTTGACGAATCATGAGCTGTGCCTGTTCGTAGGCGTACGCTCCCGCCTGATTGAAATCGAAATGGGCCAAGGCACACAGCGACTGCATATGCACCTTTTCCCCGCCGCCCCGTTGGCGGTCGAAGCGGCGGGTCATGAAGTGACGACGCCCATTCTCCTCCAGCAACCGGCATTCGCTCATGGTGATGCCCGCCGCCCGGGCCATCAAGTAGTAGGCATATTCGATCGCGCCATAGCCTTTCGGGTCCTCCAACTCCTTGTCTTTATTTCCCGCCACCCCATCGAATTTCAACAACCAGTACTCAAATCCATCCCCCGCGGTGATCTGTCCCGAGCGCACTTCGTTCGTCGTGCGATTCCACGCAATCACCGCCTTGGCCCGCGCGCCACCCGCCGAAGTCCCGACTCGCAGGATGTCCCGCAAAGCCTGGGCTTTTCCGGTCGCGTGAAAGTAGCCCTGCAAATCAGCGCGATGCGTCAAGACTTCACCCGCCAGCCGGACCAAGGCCGCGACCTCAAGCTTCGCTGACTTGCCGGGTTTCGGGCCCAACCCAGGGGCAAATTCCAACGCCCCCATGCCGCGCGTACCCGTATAACAAAGACGTTCCACCGCGTTGAAACTCCCGGGCGTCCGGCCCTGCGTCGCCAGCCAGGCATTGATCAGAGCATTGCCGAATTTGTCCGGCAGGGAGTCAGCGAGTAATCCCGGCAAGCCATGGAACGTGGTTCGGGGCAAATCAGAAAACTCATAAACCCGGTCGCTCAAGGGCATCGTGAGCGGAGCCAGTTCGATGCCGCTCCGGGCAAACTCGGGATCATACTGGAAGGCGGCGACCTCCCGGCCTTCCGCCAAGGAGACCGCGCCAATGGTCCGGCCCCAGAGCCGCACTTCCGCGATCATAACGCCTCACCCCAAACCCATTTTTTTGGCTCGCCGGGCGCGACGTTTTTCCCGCTGGCCCGCTGGCGCTTTCTCCCTGCCAGTTTCAGCTGTGCGATCGGACTGGCGTCCGGCTCCGGCACCAGCGTGCCGAACCGGTCCAACAAGCCCAGCGCCCGACAAACCCGGAGAAAGCCGGAAAGCTGGGTCGCCACCTCGCCCTTTTCCAATCGCTCCATCGTGCGCTTCGACACCCCGGCCTGCTCCGCCAGGGCCGCCTGGGTCAGGTTACGCTCCAGCCGGGCGCCGGATAAGCGCTCCCCCAATTCTCGGAGGATGGCTTCATCAGTCATCTGGGCCGTTATCTTCATAATGCGCCTAATATGGCGAATTATGTGTGGAAAGCAAGCTTTGTCGTCACAAGTGGCGATTTGAACGAAATCGCAGTTTGAATGCTCCGATTGACCGGGGAATTCGGTTTGGGATCGAACCGGGCAGCATGATCACCCAACGAAAAGATTGCCGCCAGGCCAGCAGAATGGTGTAAGAATCGGCGCGCGCCGTACGAATCCCTTGATGCAATGATGCTTGATGACGAAAAAGAATCCTTTCTGCCGACGCGCCGCAGCTTGTTAAGCCGGCTCAAGAATTGGGAGGACAACGATTCGTGGCGGGACTTTTTTGACACCTATTGGCGGTTGATCTACGGGGTGGCACGCCAGGCCGGGTTCAATGATGCCGCCGCGCAGGATATTGTGCAGGACACGGTGGTGGCGGTGGCGAAAAACATCGGGGAATTCCGCTATGATCCGGACAAGGGGAGGTTCAAAAACTGGCTGCGCCAGATCACCCGCCGGCGAATCGCCGACCAACTGCGGAAAGACTACCGCGAGCCGGGGGGCACGCCGCGGTCCGCGGCGGGATCGGAAGCGGCGGCCGCGCCGGAAGTGGATTGGCTGGCGATCCCGGACTCCGCCACCGCTGATCTGGACGGCATCTGGGAGCGGGAATGGAACAAGCGCCTGATGCAACTCGCCATGGAACGGGTGAAACGTCGGGTGCGGGCGGAGCATTACCAGATCTTCGATCTGTGCACCGCGCAAAACTGGCCCGTGACCAAGGTCGCGAAGGCGTTGGGGGTCGGGGTATCGCTGATTTATGTGACGCGCCATCGTATTGGCACGATGCTCAAGAAGGAATTGCGCAGCCTGGAAAAAGAGACGGGCTAAGGGGCGCCGTCTGCCAGAAGTGTCTGTTACCCGAGAGGGTGATTCGTTGTGCCAAAAGGACTGTTACCCATTGGCGCTTTGTTTTTGGTTAATTCTTCTTCGCCGCGTAAGCCTACGCGGCGTGTC
>CAIXFN010000038.1 GCA_903918755.1 uncultured Pedosphaera sp. | reverse complement strand
GGTCTGACCATTTACCGGGAACCACCGTTGTCGTGGCTTGCTGTAAAATTCCTTGAAAATCCTCCGCTAAATTCCTACCGGAGGAATACGAAATCCCGAATCCTGTGTTAGAACCGAATCAGGAACCGATCTGCCCGTTGCTCGAGCGGAAGCAGTCGTTCGGCCTGTTGCCGATTTTGCCCGTCCGACAGCCCATTCCCGGCTCCGGCGGACGCGCTCTTTGACATATTGAACACGATCCGCCGGATCGGATGCGAATGGCCGCCGCCGCCGCGTGCCGCTGCCGCAATCGGTAGCGCGCGCGGCGTTCCGGCATTTCCCTAAAAGGTGTCAACCCAAAGTATGGTTCGTTTTTGCTTGCCGAATGCCCTCACGAGCCGGCGTCAGCGGACTTGTCGCTGGGGGGGCGCCGATTTCCCCGTCGCGTTTACGGGTTCATGAGCCTAAAAGGGGTCTTGGAAATGGCAAGTTTTGCCTGCCCTGATTCAATTTGATTACCGGTTGCATAGGTCTGACCATTCATCGGGAACTACCGATGCCTTGATTTGCTGTGAAATTCAGCGTGAACCGCAACAGCCGAACTGACAGCGCCAACGGTGGTTAGTTCCGGCGACTTGTTAGGCTAAAATTACCGCCTCTTCAAGGATCTTCTGGGAGTTTATCATTGGCCAAAATGCGTGTGAACTCGATTCGGGGCTTTCAATCATGCCAAAAGCACGGAATTCCAGCCCGAGAGGCGGAAATCAAGGTGGCAACCCCGTCTGACGACCGATACACCTCCCGCGCCGTAAGATTCGTGGGGGGGCAGCGAGCGGCGGAGGCGGGTTTGCGCCCGCCAGCGCGCGCCTCCGCCGGTCGCCACGCGTAACGGACTCGCTCGCCCCCCCCCCACGAATAGGTGCGCCCAACGGCCACAATCGCCAATGAAAAACTCCCAGAAGATGTGGGTACAACCAAATTATTTACCACTTATAAATATACGCTGATAATCATCTACTTCAGTGAAAGTCCCAACAACAACTTTTCCTGGAATAGTCGTACCCCAAACACTCACTTCTGTTTTGGTCTCACTGACTCGATTCAAAGTCGCGGTCATATGCAGGGCATTATGCACTGTGGCTGCTATCACGCCTGCCTGAGAATCCTGACTGGTGATGCTGCCGCCGAGCGCTGCATATGTCTGCACGGCGCGGGAATAAGCAGCGCTAAATGGCATATCAACCGTAAATTTAGTGCTTCGTGTTTCCGGGTTCACGACTATGCTCGAACAGCCAATCAGAAACATCATGGCTGAGAGTCCAATCATTTGTAGCATTCGCTTTTTCATGTTTTTGTGCTTTGTTTTACGGACAGTTTTTTTGAGCCCAACAATAATTATATTGTATCAACAGCCATCATAAATCCAGTGCCGGCTGCATAGCAAGGATGTTCCTGCTTGATCCGAAAGTTTATTGAAATCAGGCAGCGATGCCGAACTTTCCAACAAACCGATGGAACTGGCGGTTCCCAATCCAAAATTGAAGTTCATGGGCCAATGCCACCAAGAATGCGTTTTTACCACTTGGCGCTCCGCACCGAGGAGGCATCCTGTGGTGTCTCCGGGCGAGTGGCGGCGTGTCGATTGTTGAGAATGGGTCGTTGAGATGTGAATACGCGTAGTTGCGTTCCTTTCCTGCCGCGTTGTCGGATTCTCCTTGAGGGCCTGATGCGCCCTACGGGCGTGCTGAACATGGAAAAACTGGGCAGGGATTGGCGTTTGCGGCAGAGTTAGGCCATTGATTGTTAACAGGTTGTGAGTCGAGTTTCTTGGAAGGGCCGGGGAGAGGTAGTGCCATGCATCATCCACGCCCGCCAAACTCTGAACCTTTTTCTTGTAGCAGCCGAAGTGAATGCCTGCCCTGCATAGCTTCCGAGCGACGCAGGGAGTCTCTGAAATTGTCTTTCCAATGTTCTCCTCTTGTAGCAGCAGACAGCCTGCCCTTCGTAGCTTTACGCGACCTGTCCGCCATCCTGTGCGGCGAAGCCTTGGCGAAGACGGAAGCACGGTCCTGTCCCCCGAAGCTGCCAGCGAAGGGGGATGCGGAAGCTGACAACGCGCTTTCCGCAAATTCCAGGCGCGGGAACCGGAGATCTCACCCCGCCCCCTGCCCAACACCAAAGGTTTTGCGCCATCTAGCCCAGGTTAGCGCGAGGCACGAGCGCCTAACTTGGGTACCCATTTGTCCCATTGCCGAAATAAAATATGCCAATGTCACCGCCGCCGTCCTGCATCGGGGCGACTCGCCAACCGCCGACCCAGCACCCCGCCCGAAGCATCGGGTGCCACCGCGGACACAATCTCCCGCCTCAGGACTCCTGGTCCCATCGAATTTGCGTGGCTCGCAACGATGGCAGACCAGACCTCTTCTCCCTCGCTGCCATTCCAAATGGCAGCGAGGGCCAGGGGGAAGTGGTTCCACCCATCTCCCAAATCCCCCAATATTCCAGGTCCGGCATCAGGAGTCCTGAGGCTGTGCGAACTGACCACCGGATGGAACTCCCGATATCCGGCCAGCCGCCCGGCGGGCAAGGGGCGCATGACCTTAGGCCACACCGCCGTCAGCGGATCGGGCCGGGTGTGCCATGTGTGTTTGGCCTGTTGTTCGGCGGGACTCGTGCCCGCCTTGATGTATTTGCGCGCCGTCTGGCGGTCCATACCCGCCTTCTGAGCACTGACGCTGATATTGCATGATTTTCATAATTTTGCTTGTCCAAGGCAGCAATTTCACAACCGCCCGATCCAATTTGACCGTAACACAGTTCCGGTCACGCGCTCAGAAACGGCCGGGTAACCAGGCAGTGTTCGAAATATTTCCACCTCTGGGGTCGAACCAAACTGTGTTTGGAACGCCGCGCCGCGATGAAAGATTTCCGCCGCGAAAGTGGATCGTGATCTTCCGCGAGTCGATGGGGTGGGGCGACAACAGTCCAACCATGGGTTTCACAGCTCATTCAAGCAAAAATTCAAAATCAAAGCTTGCAGTGGACCTTTGCCTTTGATTTAATCCGGAAGATGGAATAAATACGTTCGTGACCAATGCGACCGACAGATTTGTGGTTTCGGCTGCAGTCCAATCGAGAATTAGTAATTTCGATTCACTGGACTCGGCTCGCGGCACACCTACGTCGGATGTGCCTGCAAGCGGTCCCGTGAAGGCAAACCATTGCCTGTATCGGGGCGTGAGTACTCCCTCCTGCATTTGGAGACACTCCAAGAGGCGAAAGGAAAATTCAATATGAAATCAACCCAAAGAGCGATCGGCAGATATTCCAGCTTCGTTTTGGTCTGCCTGGCGGTTTGGTTCATCCAATCGCAAGTGCTTGCATTTAGCATCGGAGATCGAGTACAGCCAAACACCACGGTCAACGTCAGGCAAACGCCAGCGGGAACGGTCTTAGGAACACAAATTTCAGGCAGTCAGGGATTCATTATTGGCGGGCCGAGCATCGCAACTCTCGGCGGAATTTCGTATACTTGGTTTAATGTCAATTTCGACAGTGGAACAGACGGATGGGTGGCGGATACTGGGTTAACCTTGACAACGCCGGTCATCACGAGTCTGACGACGATCCCGAGTCCGCCGACCACAGCGGGGGCTTTCAACTTCACGATCAACGGAAATAACTTCTTCGCGGCAGGCGCATTGATCTTGGTGACCGGCCCGGGATGCGGACCCTGCACCATCGCGAACAGCGCGCTCACGACGAAAACGACAACGACACTGGCTGGATCTTATACGCTTTCCACGGCGGGAACCTACAGCTTCGTCGTCCAAAACGGTTTCAACCCACAGACCGGTGGGCCGGGACTTAAGTCAGCGGGGGTGAGCGTCACGGTCACCACGCCGAGCTTCCCGAACCTGACCCCGTATCTGCCGTCGGGCTGGTCGGACAAGATCGTCGTTTCGCGGACAACCGGGACAACGACCGACAGCACTTCGCTGACAACCGCGGATACACTGTATGTGAATTTTGCGGTTTTGAACGATAGCACGGCTGCAACAGGAAGCGGTTTTTACAATACGTTATACGTTGACGGCGTCGTGAAAACGGCTCCCTTCTATGGGTCGTCACTGGCGGCAGGCTATTACATGTACTCGCTTGATTATTCCATTGGCTCGCTCAGCGCCGGGACACACACCATCAAGATCAAGGCTGACTCGGGACTTCAGATAACTGAAAGCAACGAAAACGACAATGAATATACCAAGACCATCACAGTTAGTAATCCGGCCCAACCCAATCTTACCCCATATCAGAATTCTGGTTGGTCGGACAAAATTGTGGTGACGAGAACAGCCAGTTCGACGACTGACAGCACCTCCCTGACAACGGCCGACACACTTTATGTGAATGCGGTGGTCATCAACAATGGCGCCGCGGCCACAGCGGTTAATTTTAACAATGAGTTGTATGTAGATGGGGTGCCCACATGCAACTGGGTCACAATCGCTCCATTAAACGTAAATTACATCTCATTCCTAACCACCGGCTATTCCATTGGCCAACTCAGCGCAGGCACCCACACCATCAAGGTTACTGCTGACTACGGCGGTGTTATCGCGGAGAGCAACGAAGCGGACAACTCCTACACCAAGACCATCACAGTTAGTAATCCGGCCCAACCCAATCTTACCCCATATCAGAATTCTGGTTGGTCGGACAAAATTGTGGTGACGAGAACAGCCAGTTCGACGACTGACAGCACCTCCCTGACAACGGCGGACACTCTTTATGTGAATGCGGCGGTCATCAACAATGGCGTTGCGGCCACAGCGGTTAATTTTAACAATGAGTTGTATGTAGATGGGGTGCCCACATACAACTGGGTCACAATCGCTCCATTAAACGTAAATTACATCTCATTCCTAACCACCGGCTATTCCATTGGCCAACTCAGCGCAGGCACCCACACCATCAAGATTACTGCTGACTATGGCGGCGTTATCGCGGAGAGCAGCGAATTGGACAACTCCTACACCAAGACCATTAGCGTCGCAAGCGTCAACCAACCGAATCTTACGACATTCCAACCCCAAAATTGGTCGGACAAGATTGTCGTTTCCCGATCACCCGGAAACAACACCGACAGCATTTCACTGACAACGGCGGATTCATTATTTGTCGATTGGGCGGTTTTGAATGCCGGCAACGCATCAGTCATTAGCACTTTTTACACCTACCTCTACGTGGATGATGTGTTTAGATATTCCTGGTACACGTCCCCCCCCTTAAATCCCAACTACTACACGGCCGCATTCGACTATCCCATTGGCTCGCTCAATGCCGGAACGCATACCATCAAGGTCACGACCGACGCAACTGCAGTGGTTGGCGAAAGCAGCGAAACAGATAATTCTTACACCAAGACGATCATTGTCGGGGGGACTGCGTTGCCTGACTTCCAAATCACTTCCATCACGCTTAATCCCGCTTCGCCCCAGCCGGGGCAAGCCTTCACGGCGGCTGTGACCGTCAAAAATCAAGGCACGGGAACTGGAGATGGCAGATGGCTGGATGTGTGGGCGAATCAGCCCTCCGTTCAAACTTGCGGGACGGATGGAAATACTTGGGCTGCGGTCGGCACGTTGACATCGCTCCAAAGCAAAACATTCACGTTGAACCTGACTGCGCCCACCAGCGCTGGCTCATACACGATCCGCGCTTTTGTGGACAGCTATTGCCAGACAGCCGAGAGCAATGAAGGGAATAATCAAACCACACTCGCCTACACCGTCGGATCAGTATCACAGCCGTTGCCCAACTTTGTGGTGACAGCGGTCACATTCAATCCCGCGCAGCCAGTGGGCGGGCAGCCGTTCACAGCTAGCGTCACCGTGAAGAACCAAGGCGCCGTCACTGGTGATGGGAAATACCTCGACGTGTGGGTGAATCAGCCTTCTTTTCAAGCGTGTGGCTCTCCCGGAAACCAATCTCAATCTGTGGGTACACTTTCCGTAAACCAGACCAAAACACTAACTTACAATCTCACCGCTCCACCCAGCGGAGCTCCTTGGATTTTCCGGGCATTTGTGGACAGCACGTGCCAAACTCCCGAAAGCGATGAGGGGGACAACCAACTAACTTCCAGTTATGGAATTAATCCGGTGGCACAGCCGGACTTCACGATCACCGCTATAACTATTAAGCCAAGCAGCTTGAATCCTGGCGAAAAATTTAGCGCGTTTGTAACAGTCAAGAATTTGGGCACTGTTCCGGGCAATGCAGGATGGCTGGATGTTTGGGCGAATAAACCGGCCACTGCCGCCTGCGGAGAATCTGGTAATAGCTATTCAACACTTGGCACGCTTGCAGCGAATGAGACCAAAGTAATCACGGTTGCAAATCTCACCGCCGGCCCTGCTGGCAATAATATTTTACGAGCATTTGTTGATAGCAAATGCGCATCAACTGAAAGCGATGAATCAAACAACCAAAAGACTTTTGCCTACAAAACTTCGCAAAAAGTGCTGCTGCTGCTTCATGGGATGAACGCTGACCCTTTTACATGGGATGATTATGTTGGTTCCTACTTCGACGGTTCAGCACCTATTATCCAGAAAGGGCACCCTTTGACCACGGAAAGCCCAACTCCCGATTCCCATGGCGTCGTCTGCTACCGGGTCGCCTTCGGCTCTGCCGATTTGACTTCTGGTCGGACTGGCGCTGAAGGTGTTTCCGCCACCGCCAGCTCCGATAACTACAACTCCCAGGAATATTATAACAGAAGCGGTGATTACTCAAGCTTCGACGATCTTGGCTTGGAGGTATGGATGGCGGTCAACTACATTCTTAGCGTCTATCCCGACGCACAGATCACACTCTTAGGGCATAGTCGAGGTGGACTGGCCGCGCGTGCCTTTTTGCAGACGGTCGTTTCGAGCCCTGAGAAGTCGAGCGTGGTGGCCCTCCTGACTACAGGCACACCCCACAAAGGCAGCCCTTTGGGGAGAATCTATGGTTACTTGGCGGATCCTGCACATCCAAAGACCACGGACTCGTCGAAATACTGGAAAGTGGATTGGGATGTGGTGAAGTTTTTGCGCGGGGAACTTCTATGCACAAAGCCATTTTTTCAAGGCACTTATCAAGCATACAATATTAACGTAACTCGCCCAACGATAGGAGACCTGGCAGACAACTCGACGGCGATACATGACTTGAATAATACCGTCCAAAACCTGCCGACTGGAATTAAATACGGCGGGATTACTTACACCGGTGCGGATTTAGGGTTACTTCAAAAGAACACAATCGATTATCATGTTTTCTGGAGACAAATTGCTAATGTATGTTATCAACTAAGTCACGGAACCGGCCAAGCCGAAGATACCTTGCTCGGCTCGGGAAAAACTGGCAATGATTACCCTGGGGATGGAATCGTTCCATTGACAAGCCAAAGTTTCAACGACATTCCCAACTTTCCGCCTGGAAATGATTACAGGTCGTTCCCGCATACTGGAGGCATTCTGCATACGGATGAGCCCAAAACGGACCAGACGGCACACTTAAGCGACGCCCTTGGCTTGTTGATCAACTGGTAACAATGACCCCGATGTTACCAAGTTGGTGGAGGTGGCTGGCCGTGGTGCTTCTCGGGGGCGTTCTGGCTGGATTTTTTGCTTTGCGAGGCGGAAAGCACGACGAGGGCGTAATTATTGACTATCAGGAACCACCAAAACCGTTAGCTGGGTTTACATCTCCAAAAATAGCAAAGCGTTTGTCCGACCAGAAGGAGGCCAGAATACCTCAGGAACTTTCTGCTAAAGTCACCGCCCAATCCATGGAAGAAACGAGACGAAAGTTGACTGAAGAGAGAGAATTTGTGCGGACCCTTCAGACGGAGCCTGCCCGAGAATTGTTGTCCCGGCTCCTAACGCTTTGGAGCGAACCAGGAGTTGGGTCGCGTGCCTCTGAGGAAAAGGCTTTGGTGACGATGGTACTCACGCAGGCCCTGCACTCCAGCGACGAGAATTCAAACGGTCCAGTCTATCAACAATTGAGCGCGTTGCTCGGCAGTGATGCGCTGCCGCTCGCCACAAAAATGGAAATTGCATCAATACTGGGTTCCGTGCAAACCCCACAGTCTGTTCAGCTTATTCTTGGAGCATATCAGCAAGCGAGTGATGACAAGCTTCGGGAAATCCTCGGAAACCAAGCGGGGCGAACGGGAGATAATCTCTGGGCAGGTCGATTCCACGAAGATTTATCACCGCCCCTGGAAGCTGCCTGGCCACTCGCCAAAGACAATTCAAAGCTGGCACAGGCCCTTGCCAATGGCTTGGCGAAGGTGGGAACTCCGACTGGAGTTCAGTTGTTGGTCAATGAAATTCTTCATTCCGCTCAAACCATCCAAGACTTGTCTGATCTAAAAGACTTACGAGGGCAAGCAGCCTTCCTCGCGCTTAATAAGGTGAGAAATCCCAATGCTGTTTCAATCTTTGCAAATGGTCTCCTCAACGCCGATTCCTCAGAGCTTGAGCGATATGTTTGTGGGCTGTCGCTAGCCGCGATGGGAAAGGCGGAGGCAACCCAAGTCTTGCTACGATGGGCGGCGACCGCATCTGACCAAGAGACGCCTTGGGCCGAACAGTGGTTCGGCAAAATGAGAGATGCTGCTTCTTTCGACTTGGTCGGAGCCTCTCTGAGTCCAGCGAATGGAGTCAAGTTCGCAAGTGCCACGATCCAAAGCGCAGTAGTTGCTGGTCAGAAGAACAGGGAACGATAATCTGGAAATTGTGCCGGGCAAAGCCTTTCAAACCACTATGAACCGAATATCGAAGCAAAATGTCCGACCCCGAATTTGCTCCGCCAAGAATATTTGTTGGATATTTTCGATCCTCAACGTTGCAGTAATTTATTTGGCGCTGGGCTTGATGCCGTGTACCGGTCAACTAATTCCGCCCACAATACAAAATCTGTCGGTTATCCAAGGAAGCAACACACGCACAATGCGGATGCAGATTCTCACCCAAGCGGCCGTGAATTATACCGCTGAGTTTAGGAGCCAATTAAGTTCGGGTTCTTGGTCGCCATTCACTAATTTTGCCGGTAATGGATTTTCACAAACATTTTCAAATACCGCCGGTAATGTGTCCAGACGGTTTTATCGAGTTTCTGTTGACCCGCGTCCTTGGATTCGTGGCGAACCAATTTCCAGAGATCCATACGTTGGCGAAACAGTGCAGCTTGATGTAGTGGCGACGGGCTTGCTCCCGCTTAACTATCAATGGCATGGTCCAGATGGGCTATTATTAGATGGCGGAAAGGTGAGCGGCAGCACCACGGCCAACTTGGTGATTGCGAATGTTGATCCCAGCAATGAAGGCGATTATTGGGTATCAGTGATGAATTTCTACGGTAGCACTTCCTGCATTCCTGCTGGTGTGCGCATTACATTGAGCCAGTCACCGCGGATTTTGATTGATCCACAGGGCCAAACTCTGATTGAGAAGCAAAATCTAAGCCTAAATTCCTCCGCCAGCGGTGCGCAGACATTGAGTTTCAAATGGTTTGGTCCCGCTGGAGCTTTGAGTGATGGAGGACGTGTGAGCGGAAGCACCACCTTGAATCTTAATATTACCAATCTGCTACTCGCGGATGACGGTGATTATTATGTGGTCGTGTCCAACTCATTTGGCACGGCAACGAGCGCCGTTGCCAAGGTCATAGTTCAAGCCGGGATTGCGCCGAGAATCACCACCGATCCCCTATCCCAAACGGTCAATTCAGGACAAACGGTAAATCTGCAAGTTGTGGCCAACGGGACACCGACCTTGGTTTATAGGTGGCAGGGGCCTTCCGGCGTCCTGAATAACGGCGGGCGGATCAGTGGAGCGACCACCCCGAACCTTGTCATTTCCAATTTTCAGGCCAGCGACAACGGAGACTATTTCGCCGTAGTCACAAATCCTTTTGGCAGCGCAACCAGCGTCATTGCGAATGTAACGGCACAATAAATTTTCCGCCCAGCTTCACCGCCAAGAGGAAGAGCGCACCATATTCTTGAGTTGGACCACTTTCCAGGCTTTAGGGTGGTGAGAGCTGAGAAGGACGATAGGTCCGGACGTCGGCAACTTGAGCCGGTGATGGAACAGCGCCCGGACACTTGAGCAGGCCCGCGAGAATTTGGAACGGCGTCCTGCAACTCGTATCGCGCTCGGCCCAATGAGCCGTTGCGTTTGAGGCATGCGGCGGGCGGCAGCGGCGGCCTGCCGCGAAATGAACCAGTCTTCGCGTCGTCAAGAGCGTCCGTGAGCCCTGATGTTACGGTCTGGACGCTCTTTCGGGACAGGCTCTACTGGGGTGGCTTGCATCCCATTTACGTGCCCGGGGAAAGGGAACCCTGGCCGGCGGAAGGGTTCCGGCTGAAAAATGCGTCAAACCATAGTATTGTTCGTGTTTGCTCACCGAATGCTCTGACAAGCCAGCATCAGCGGACTTGTCGCGGGGGGGAGGCGCGGCGACTTTCCCGTCGCGATTACGGGTTCACGGGGCGAAAATGGATCTCGGAGTCCGCGAATTTCCCCCCCCTGGTCTCATTTGAATACCGGTGGCAAAGGTCTGACCATTTACCGGGAACCACCGTTGTCGTGGCTTGCTGTAAAATTCCTTGAAAATCCTCCGCTAAATTCCTACCGGAGGAATACGAAATCCCGAATCCTGTGTTAGAACCGAATCAGGGACCGATCTGCCCGCTGCTCGAGAGGAAGCAGTCGTTCGGCCAGTTGCCGATTTTGCCCGTCCTACAGCCCATTCCCGGCTCCGGCGGACGCGCTCTTTGACATATTGAACAAGATCCGCCGGATCGGATGCGAATGGCCGCCGCCGCCGCGTGCCGCTGCCGCAATCGGTAGCGCGCGCGGCGTTCCGGCATTTCCAGGACTCCAGTCAACCTCCGGACAGTTAATCCAGTTTCGACCTGGCAGCATGTCCGTGACCGGCCTCGGGGGAAACTATCCGACCTCCTTGTTCTCCGCCCCTCCGCGTGAGATTTCCATTCGGTCCTTTTTGTGTACTTTGTGCCCTATCGTGGCCAATCCATTTCCGGAGTTTCTGTTGGAGTCCAGGTTCCGGACAGTTAATCCATCTTCGGGCGATTCATCTGGGTTCCGTCTCTCCCCTCCGCGCCCTCCGCGACTCCGCGTGAGATTTCCATTCGGTCCTTGTTGTGAACTTTTTGCCCTTTCGCGGCCAATCCATCCCCGGAGTTTCTGTCGGAGTCCAGGTTCCGGACACTTAATCCAGTTTCAAGCTCGGGTCGAACGGAATTGAACTTGCCTGCTTCGATCACTCGGAATTATGACTTTTTGGCGATTTTTGCGCAATTTCGCGGCTGATCAATTCCGGGTTTCCGCCCCCGCGTCCAGGTTACACAAACTTAATCCAGTTTCGCGCTCAATCCCCCCTGGCCGGCATCTTGTCCCCCTCAACATTTGATTGTTTTCCTCTTTTTGCCCAGTGCGCCCCGCTTTTCCACCTTTTGGATGTATTCCGGCGCGAAGGGAATTTGGCAGGCCGTGTTGCCGACATCCACGCTTACCGGGCCGATCTTTTCGGCGGTCTGGATGACGGTTTTGGTCAGGGGAACAACATAACTGCCCAGCTCGATCAGAAAACCATTCATCGCTCGGCGTGCATTGTTCGGGGCCTGATGGATTGTCTTCGCCACCCGCTGCATCAATGCCTGCAATTGCGCCAGGTCCAGCTCCGCATCCGGTTTCAAAGTAACGATTCCGCCGAGAGTGGACCAGCCGGCCGCCGCAATGAGATCCTTGGGGGAGTCGATCCATTTCAGTGCCATGGCCAGGGCATGAGGTCCACCGGCCGCCACCCAGGCGACCGTGGTGCGCGCGAGCGGGGCGCAAGCCAGATCCGCCCAATGTTGCAGATCCTTTTTCGACATCCGGGCATCATCCGCGATCAATCCGGCCAGATACATCGCGTCGTAAATCCCGGTGTCGTAAAGATCCAGCGCCAGTTGGTAATCCACCTTGACGCGCTTTTGGATCTTCTTCAATTCTTCAATTTTGACACCGTAACAAGGCTCGGGGATGCCATGGTTGAAGAGCACCTTGCGGTAATTGTCGTGGCCCAGCGGTTTGATTTCGTCAAGGATCTCTTGGGCTGTCATGTTTTACCTTTTCGCCCGTGATTGCCAGAATTCCTCGCGGGCGTCAAATGGAAACGAATTGTGCCTTGCAATTTCGGCCTTGGCCGCTAATTTGCCAGCCAAGTTGCCATGTCTACCGTTGTCCATCCTTTCACCGGCCTTATTCTCCTGACCCTGGTGCTCGGGGCTGCACCCGTCCAAAGCGCGGAGTTGCGGATTGGCATCATCGGTTGTGATACCTCCCATGTCACCGCGTTTACCCAGGTTTTCAATGACGCTTCGGACAAACATCATGTTACCGGTGGCCGGGTGGTCGTGGCCTTTAAAGGAGGCAGCCCCGACCTGCCGGAAAGTGCCAACCGGGTGGAAGAGTATGCCCTCCAATTGCAGCAGAAGTATGGGGTTCAACTGGTCGATTCCGTCGAGGAGCTTTGCCGGCAGGTTGATGTTGTCTTGCTGGAGAGTGTGGATGGGCGTCCGCATTTAGAACAAGTGCGGCCGGTGTTCGCGGCGCACAAGCCCGTTTTCATCGACAAACCCGTGGCGGGTTCGCTGCGCGACGTCTTGGAAATCGACCGTCTGGCCACGGCGAGTCACAGCCCGTGGTTCAGTTCCTCCGCCTACCGGTATTACGCCACGTTGACGGACTTGAAAAAGGCTGATGCCGGGGAAGTTTTGGGGGCAGTCTCCTACGGCCCGTGCGCCTATGAGCCGCATCATCCGGATTTCTTTTGGTATGGCATTCATCCCGTGGAGGCCCTCTTTACGGTCATGGGATCCGGTTGCGAAAGTGTCACCCGGACGGCGGGGGCGGACACGGACGTGGCCACCGGCGTTTGGCCCAAAGGGCGTTTGGGAGTCTTTCGCGGGGCGCGTAACTCCCCCAAATCCTACGAGCACGGCGTCACCCTTTTTGGCACCAAGGCCGTGCTGCGACAAGCCGGCGGTGGTGATGATTACGCTCCGATGCTGGTGGAAGTGATGCGGTTTTTTCAATCCGGTGTGGCCCCGGTGTCCAACCGCGAGACCATCGAGATTTACGCTTTCATGGAAGCCGCGGATGAGAGCAAGCGGGCCGGTGGCAAACCCGTTTCCCTCGCGGATGTCCTCAAAAAGAATGGCGGCTAGTCCGGCGGTTTCTCCGATCTGGTCGGTTGCCGCCAACTGATATCAATGCTCCTGTCCAAAGTTTATATGAAAAAATACTCCTCCATCGGCAGGCTCCTGACTCTCGGTCTCGGGTTCGCGCTGCCGGTCGCCGCCGGAAACTGGCCGGGATGGCGCGGACCGGATGGCAATGGCGTTTCGCCGGACAAAGACCTGCCGCTCCGGTGGAGCGGCAAGGAAAACGTGCGCTGGCGGGTGGAATTGCCCGGGCCCGGCAATTCGTCGCCGATTGTCTGGGGTGACCGTGTTTTCGTCAGCCAGGCGATCGCGGCCGAACATAAGCGCACCCTCATGTGCTTTGATCGGAATTCGGGCAAATTGCTCTGGCAATCCGGGGTAACCTACACGGCCGACGAACCCACCCAGGAAAACAACCCGCATTGTGCGGGCACCCCCGCCACGGATGGCGAGTTGGTCTTTGTTTGCTTCGGCTCCGCTGGAGTGTTTGCGTATGACTTTGCCGGACGGGAGGTCTGGCACCGGGATCTGGGAAAACTGAACCACATGTTCGGCACGGCGGTTTCGACCGTCCTGCACGGCGGGTTGTGCTATGTCAATTTCGGTCCGGGTGAGCAGGTGCGCCTCGTCGCGTTGAAAAAGGCCACCGGCGAAATCGCCTGGGAAGCCGCGCCGCCCAAATTGGATCCCAGCGAGCAATCCGGTGGACCGGGCGGCCCCGGTGGTCCCGGCGGCGGTGGGCGGGGGGGCTTTGGTCCCGGAACATTTCTGGCTCCCCAGATGCTTGCGCAGGGTGCCAAGAGCGGTCAAAGCCAGTTGAGCCCGGCCGAATTCGCCGCGCTGGCGGATGCGTGGTTTGACAAACTGGATCCGCAAAAGTCCGGCAAACTCAGCCGCTCCGAATTTACCGCCTCGTTCGCCAGTCTGCTGCCTCCGCCTCCCGGCGCGGATGGTCCTCCCGGTGGCGGTCGTGGCGGTGGTCCGGGGGGCATGGCGGCCGGTGGTCTGTTCACCGCTGCGGATACGGACCAGGATGGCTCTCTGACCCGCACGGAATGGCAAAGCACTTTTGCCCGCTGGGCGCGTGATTGGGATACGGACAAAGCGGGATCTTTGAACGAGGACAAACTCCGGACCGGACTGAACGCCTCCTTGGCGCGCCCCGGCGCTGGCGGTCCCGGCCGGGGTGGCCGTGGCGGAATGGGCGGTGGCGGCGGGCCCAACGGTTCGTGGAGCACGCCGATTGTGGTCAAAGCGTCCGATCATGAGGAGTTGGTCGTGGGCTTCCCCAACCGGCTGGCTGCTTATGATCCGGCGACCGGTCGCCAACTCTGGGTCAGCAAGGGCCTCGGCGGCTCGATTTACGCCTCCCCGGTTGCCGGACCGGATGTGGTGGTCGCTCTGAGCAGTGGCATGGGTGGCGGCAGCGCGGTGGCCTTGCGGCCTGGGGGCACGGGAGAGATCGCAGAGAGCCAACGGATCTGGCGGCTCGAACGGGTTAAAGGGGGCATGGGTTCCGGCGTGATTTCCGGGGGGTATTTTTACACCATCAGCCAGGACGGCATCGCCGCCTGCCTCGACTTGCAGGACGGCAAGACCGTCTGGGAAGAGCGGCTTAAGGGGTCGACGTCCCGGGGCAGTTCCTGGTCTTCGTTACTGCTCGCCGACGGGCGCATCTACATTCCGAACCAGGCCGGGGACGTGTTTGTGCTTCGCGCGGGACCGAAATTTGAAGTGTTGGCGACCAATTCGGTGGGGGAGCCGACCAATGCTTCCCTCGCGGCCGCCAACCACGACTTGTTTTTTCGCAGCAACCGGGCGCTCTGGTGTTTCATGGATGCGAAGCCCTGAGGCGCGCGAAATCAGGCTGACGGGAATCCTGGTCGGAGATGAATTGCTTCGCCGAAACGGGTCGGTTTTTTTGCATATGCTCCGGGCGTTTCGCGGCAAGGCCTCACGCTTCGGTCGTCCCCGGCCGGAGGGCCGGTCCCCGCGCATCGCCTCGCTGGCGCTGGCTTCGACTAATTGTAATGATACGCGGTCTGGCTGGTGAGCGGCGAGACCAGGTTGCGAAAGGCGGTTTGCAACTGATCCACCAGGCGCAGGGCATCCGGCGTGGCGTAGGCTTGCGGATCAATCAATGTCAGTTTGATTTCCGATTCCCGCCCCGCCCATGCTCCGGCTTGCCCGCGGCTGGCGTCCATTGCCATCCGCCGCAAAGCGATCAGATCGGAACCGATCCGCGTATCGCACTTGCTCTCGTCGCGCCGCTCCTGCAGCAGCTTGCATTTGAGGTTGGTCAAGTAGGCATCAACGTAGCGCACTCTGGATTTGGACATCATGATTAAGTGGTCAGCCGGCGCTCGCAGCCGAGGCAGGCTTTTTTCGTGGTTCCAATCGGTTTATCCGTGAACCGAGTCATTAAGTTGACGGGCGGAAACATCCTCGATCGCCACTTTTGGCGGATCGCGAAAAATGGCGGCGTTTAATTCCCCCCGGGAGATCAGGCAATATTGTCGCATGGCCCGGAGCGCCAGTTTGTGGGAGGCGCAAAAGTTCAAAATTCGTGCGGAACGAGAGGTGATCGCCGTTACGGGGATGGTCGGGGCGGTGCATTGGGAGATCGCGCCATTGGTTTCGCCGGTCGCTCCGGGAGGCCTCTCCTCAAACAAACGATTGAATTCACGGATGGGCAGGATGACATAAGCGTTGGCCTGCACGAGTTGCAACAGTTCCGGGGGCGTCTGAATGGATGGGGGAGGTTTCACGGACTCAATTGGTTCACCTAGCCCGGGCGGCCAGTCAACTTGTCCTGATCGTTTAGAACTGCCAGGCCACGTTGCCGGACCCACGGGCCACTTCCGCATGAGCCGGGGATGGGTTTGGACTGGAAATCGCGGGTGCCTTCACCAAGGCCAGGAGTCGGTCATGAAACTGGAGTGCCTCCTGGGGGGAGAGACTGCCGCTGCCGCGGGGCAGGTACGGCAACGGGGAGAGGGAATCTAAATCCCGCCCTTCCTCCCGGGCGATCGACCGTCGGAGGAACGATGAAAGCGCATTCAGGGCCGCTCCCAGGTGAAATTCACAGCCACCAGACTCCCGTTGCTGCTCCATAATGGTGGCCTTGATATCGGCGAGTTGTTTCTCGATATAGTTTTGCGTTGGGATGCTGTTCATACTCTGAGCCCCTGTTTAGCCGGATTCATGCCAAACTTCGTGGTGGGTGAAATACCGCTTTATCGGTGTTGGCAGCCCAAATTAAGCTGAGGGTGCAATGCTGGTAGAATTGCATTTGCAGTGCAAATGCGACCTCTGTCGCCGGACGGTCATCCCACTGGTAAGCGGCGCTGCTCTTGCTGTTTCACGACCGCCAACTGGCGGTCACGGCAATCGTCGAGAATTGGCCGGGTAATTTAGATTCTCACGGAAGAGAATGTCGGGGGACGGTTCGTGGTAAGAGGAGGGCTGCCACGGGTGAGAAAATGGCGGAGAGAGAGGGATTCGAACCCACGG
>CAIXFN010000037.1 GCA_903918755.1 uncultured Pedosphaera sp. | reverse complement strand
TCTCTTCAGCCCACAGGCGACGGACCTTGGGGTTGTGGAACATGACTTCCGCAACCTTCTGGGAGTCCATGTGCAGATCGAGTTTCGCGAACGCGGCTTTTTCTGCGCCCCCAGGTTTTCCACCGGCGGATTAAGTTCTCGCGAACCGCTGCCCTGTCCGGTAAACTGACGGCTGATGAGTCGCGAAACCGAATCCGAGTTGATCGCGCGTTGTCGCCAGGGTCAACCGGCGGCTTGGGACGAGTTATTCGATCGGTTTTACCCGGCCACCGGCCGGTTTGTTTTTCAATTGGGACACGATTTTTCCCGCGAAGACACCGAGGAAATCTGCCAGGAAGTCTTTCTCTCCGTCATCCAGAACCTCGGTTCCTTCCGGGGGCAATCGCAATTCCAGACCTGGTTGTTCCGGATCGCTGCCAACCAGGCGCGCGATTTTTATCAACGGCGCCAGGCCGCCAAACGCGGCGGCGGCCAGGTCCCCGTCTCCCTGCAGGCCGAAACTCCGGAAGGGGTGATGCTGGTGGATCCGCCGAGTGCCGCCCCGGGACCGGACCTGGTCCTGTTGGCCCGCGAGCGCCTCGAATTGGTGCAGGCGGCGGTTCGGGAGCTCGGCGATCCCTGCCGCGAAATCGTCGAGTTGCGTTATTTCGGCGAGCTCAGTTATGAAGAAATCAGCGCTGCCCTGGAGCTGAATCCCAAGACGGTGAGCTCCCGGCTGAGCAAATGCCTGGACCGACTCGAACAAATTGCCCGGGCAATATTTTCCGGGGCAAAACCGACCCCGACCCCGTCTAATCACTAGCTTGTCATGGCTACGGAACCGGAACGCGAAATTGAAAAAATGCTGGCGGCTTATGCCGAAGAACGCCGGAATCAGACAGGCGCGCCCTTTACCCTGCATCCGGCCACCCGCGCGGTCCTGCAAGGGGAGGTCACCCGCCGGTTGGCCAAAACGGGTGCGAATCGTCCACGCCCGACGAGTTGGCTCAGCCGTTGGTGGCCTCGCTTCGCCCTCGTCGCCGGTTTGGTCGCGTTGGCCGTGGTCGTCATCCCTCACCTTTCACCCTCGCCAACCCGGGAGGAAGGGCGTATGGCCAGCAGCCGCACGGTGCTGGCGCCGGAGTTGTCCGGGATCGCGCCAGCTCCGGTGGTTTCGGAGCCGCTGGCCAGTCCTGCTCCCCTGACGCCACCGGCGGCCACTCCTTCTCCTGCGGCGGTCGCTGCCCCGATTAACGTTTCGCCTACCTCCACCCGGTATCGGGCCGCACCCGTGGTTGTAAGCGCCCCAGGACCGACATCGGTGCCCGCTTCGCCCTCGCTGGTTACCGATTCGATGCCTCATGCCCCCGCCGCGGAGACGGCGGTGGTCAGGAACTCCGTCCTGAGCGATCGGGCGGCCCCGGTGGTTGCCAGTGCGCCCGCCCCGGCACCCGTGATGCCGGCAACTGCGCCCGCCGCGGCCAAATCCGTGCCGAACATGCCCTTTGATGCCGCCGTCCGGGAGAAACTTCCGGTCGATCTGGCCGTCGCCCCGCCCACCATGGCCCGAAGTGAGGGCGCGGCGGCGGCGGGAACGGCCTTCGGGGGCGCAAAGTCGGCGGCGCCCATGTCGGCGCCGCCGGTCAGTCGCGCGAATCCCCTGGCGGCTCGGTTTTCCGATCCTGGATTGCCAGAATTGACTCAAACCCAGCAGTTTACGCAATTGTCAGTTTTATCGCCCGCCGCGTCCGGGCGCATCCTTTCCGCTCCCTCCTTGAAAACCGACGCCTCCCCTTCCGCCGTGCTGAATAACTTCCGCGTGGAACAGCACGGCGATCGCCTTCGGATCATCGACGCCGATGGCTCGTCCTACTCTGGGATCATTGGCCGACGGGATGTTTCCCCCGGTGAAAGCGCGCGCCGAGCGGCCACTCCCGCCGCCGGTCCCGGTGGCCCCGCGATCGCGGGTTCCCCCACCTATTTCTTCCGGGTGGAAGGCACGAATCTTAGCCTCCGGCAATTAGTCCGGTTCAGCGGTGAATTGGTTCCCGCCCTCTCCGCCCGGCCGGCGGGCGCTCCGCTGCCGGGCACCAATGCCTTCCTCCAACAATTCCAAATGCAGGGTCGCGCCCGGATTGGGGACGCTCGGGAAATTCAGATCAATGCTGTGTCCGAAGTGCGCTAGGGTCCCGGGTCGGTCACTTGCGCAGGCTGGTCATGGGGGGTAGGTTGTAACTGGAAGTAGCGGCGGCCGAAAGGGGTTTACGGACGGCCAGTAGGTCCGAGTCCGGGTGGGCGCGGTCTGGGAAGTAAACCTCAATCAGGGCGGCGTTGTTTCCTTAATTTATGCAACTGGAACGATTTACCACCAAGGCGCAAGCCGCCCTGCAAGCCGCGCAAAAGATTGCCAATCAACACTCCAACCAGGAAATCGAGGGGGAACATCTCCTGGCCGCCTTGTTGGAACCGGAGGATGGACTTATCCGCCCGCTGCTCCAGAAGTTGGGCGTGCCGGTGCCGCAACTGCTCGTGGAATTGGAGCAGGCCATCGAGCGCCGCGTCAAGGTGCAGGGGGGCAGTTCCACCGATACCTTTCCCGGCCGGGACTTGAAGCGCGCGTTTGACGCCGCCGAAAGCCAGGCCGCGAAGCTTAAGGATGATTATGTCAGCACCGAGCATCTGCTGCTCGGCCTCCTGGCGGAACCGAATCCCGCCCTGAAAAAGCTGTTCCAGTCCTTTAGCATCAAGACCCCCGAGGTTTTGAAGGCGCTGGCGGAGTTGCGCGGCAATCAACGCGTCACTGATCAGAATCCGGAGGACAAGTTCCAGGCGTTGGAAAAATACGGTCGCGATCTCACCGCCCTGGCTCGCTCCGGCAAGATTGATCCTGTCATTGGCCGCGACGAGGAAATCCGCCGGGTGATGCAGGTGTTGACGCGGCGCACCAAAAACAATCCGGTGTTGATCGGTGAACCCGGCGTGGGCAAGACCGCCATCGCGGAAGGTCTGGCCCGGCGCATCGTCAGCGGCGATGTGCCGGAATCCCTGAAAAACAAAAAGTTGGTGGCGCTGGATCTCGGCGCAATGATTGCCGGCGCCAAATACCGCGGAGAATTTGAGGACCGGTTGAAAGCGTTTCTGAAGGAAATCACCTCCAGCGAAGGTCGGATTATTCTCTTCATCGATGAATTGCACACGCTCGTGGGTGCCGGCGCAGCGGAAGGTGCCGCGGACGCGGCGAACATGCTCAAACCGCAACTGGCCCGCGGTGAATTGCGCTGCATTGGCGCCACCACGCTCGACGAATACCGCAAACACATTGAAAAGGACCCCGCCCTGGAGCGCCGGTTCCAGCCGGTCATGGTGGCGGAACCCTCGGTGGAGGCCACGATTGCCATCTTGCGCGGATTGAAGGAACGCTACGAGGTGCATCATGGCGTGCGGATTCAGGACGCCGCGCTCGTCGCCGCCGCCACCTTGTCGCACCGTTATATCACTGATCGTTTCCTGCCAGATAAGGCAGTGGATCTCATGGATGAAGCCGCTTCCCGCCTGCGGATGGAACTGGATTCCATGCCCACGGAAGTGGACAAGTTGGAGCGGCAGATCATGCAATTGGAAATCGAGCAGGCGGCCTTGAAAAAGGAGAAGGACGTCGCTTCCCGCGAACGCCTCGGCAAGCTGGAGAAAGACCTCGCTAATCTCAAGGAACAAGCCAGTCACCTGAAGGCCCAATGGCAGAATGAAAAGGCCGCGATCAACGCGGTGAGCATTATCAATGCGCAGTTGGAAGCCGCCAAACTGGAGCAGGAAAATGCCCAGCGCGCCGGCGATTTGAACCTGGCCGCCCAAATCCAGTACGGCAAAGTTCCCGATCTCCAACGCAAACTCGCCGCCGCCCAGAAAAGCAGTCAGGAACAGACGCCCGGTAAACGACTCCTCAACGAGGAGGTTACGGACGAAGACATCGCCCAGGTGGTGGCCGCCTGGACGGGGATTCCCGTCAGTCGCATGCTCGAGGGCGAGCGCGCCAAATTGCTGCAAATGGAGACGCGCTTGCAAAAGCGCGTCATCGGGCAGGAGGAGGCGGTGACTGCGGTGGCTAATGCGGTGCGCCGGTCCCGCAGCGGCTTGCAGGATCCCAACCGCCCGGTTGGTTCCTTCATCTTTCTGGGGCCGACGGGCGTCGGTAAAACGGAACTGGCCCGCGCGTTGGCGGAATTCCTGTTCGACGACGAAAACGCACTGACGCGGATCGACATGAGTGAATATATGGAGAAACATGCCGTGGCACGTTTGATCGGGGCTCCGCCCGGCTATGTGGGCTATGAGGAGGGCGGTCAACTCAGCGAAGCGGTTCGGCGTCGGCCGTATGGGGTGCTCTTGTTCGATGAAATTGAAAAGGCCCACCCGGATGTCTTCAATATTCTCTTGCAGGTGTTGGATGATGGCCGGCTCACGGATGGCCAGGGCCGCACGGTGGATTTCAAAAATACCATCGTCATCATGACGAGCAATCTTGGCTCCCCGATCATCCAGGAATATTACGGCAGTGGCAAAAAATCCACCAAGGGTCAGGCCGAGATGGAGCGGCTCGTCCGGCTCGAATTGAAGAACCATTTTCGGCCGGAGTTTCTGAACCGGATTGACGACATCATTATCTTCCACAGTTTGAGCGAAGAGCATCTCGCGGCGATTGTGGACGTGCAGTTGGGCCGCCTCGCGCAACGATTGGCTGCCCAGAATTTGCAGTTGGAACTCGATCCTGCCGCGAAGTCCTTGCTCGCCCGGGAGGGTTACGA
This sequence comes from uncultured Pedosphaera sp., assembly GCA_903918755.1. GTDB lineage: Bacteria > Verrucomicrobiota > Verrucomicrobiia > Limisphaerales > Pedosphaeraceae > CAIXFN01. Next base: position 27,490 of record CAIXFN010000037.1, on the reverse strand, counting down.
TCCGCAGTTCGGCGCGCGGCCGTTGAAGCGTACCATCCAGGAATTGCTCCTGGACCCGCTTGCGCTCAAGGTGCTCGCCGGGGAATTCAAGCCGGGTGATCGCCTCAAGGGCACGGTGTGGGACGGCGAATTGGTCGTGCGGAAATAGCCCTCAAACTGTCTCCGGCCATCACCGCGGTTCCACCCGGAGCCAGACGCCGCCCCGCGGTTGCAAGGTGATGGCCGGCCAGGGTTTGACCTCGTAACCGGCCGGGGCGGTCAGGCGGAAGCGCCCTGCCACCGTGGCCAGCACAAGCCCGGCTTCGAGCAGGGCAAAGCCGCTGCCAATGCACACGCGCGGTCCGCCGCCGAACGGGAAATAGGCATACTTGGACAGTCCCGCCAGGCCGCCGCCCAGCCACCGCTCCGGCCGGAATTGCCGGGGCTCCGCAAAGTGCCGCGCCTCCCGGTGCTGCAGCCACTGGCTCATCAGGAGCGAGGTGCCCGCTCGCACCGTTTGACCGCCAACCTGGCAATCGCGCACGGCCTCGCGCCCCACCAGCCACGCGGGCGGATACAACCGCATGGTTTCCCGGATCACCGCCTCGGTGTAGGGCAGGCGCGGCAAGTCCGCGAAACCGGCCGGGCGTCCGCCCAGCACGTTGTCCAGTTCCGCGTGCAGGGCCGTTTCCGCCGCGGGATTCTGGGCCAGCAGAAGGAAGGCCCAGGAAAGCGAAAGCGCTGTGGTGTCCAGTCCTGCCACCATCAGGGTCACCAATTCATCCCGCAATTGGTGGTCGTTCATGCCCTTGCCTTCCTCATCGCGGGCGCGCAGTAACATCGAAAGCAGGTCGCCTTCATCCCGCTCGGTGGCGCGGCGTTCCCGGATCAGGCCATAAATGAACCGATCCAGGCGGGTCATTACCTGGTCGAAACGCCGTGAGCTGGGGGAGGGGAACAGAGCCAGAAAAAACCGCCACAAGCTCCATTGCTTCGTGAATCGCTCCATAACCGCCTCGGAAGCCGCCCCCATCTCGTCGATTTCTGGCGGCGGCGGCGAGTTGAAAAGTGTCTTGGTGACCACGTTGGTCGTGAGGCGCATCATGTCGTGATGCACATTGCGCTGCTCACTCAGGCGCCATTCCCGCAGCAGCGCCTCGGCGAAGCCGGTGATGGCGGTGCCGTAGCCGGCGATGCGATCCCGGTGAAACGCCGGCTGCGCCAGCCGCCGCTGCCGCATCCACAGTTCGCCTTCACTCGTCAACAATCCTTCGCCGAAGAGCCGCCGCATGAAGGGGGTGCGGTAGCCGATGGTCTTGCGGAAATCGTGCAGGTTTCCGCCCAGCACGGTTTCGATCAGGTCCGGATGATTCAGCAGGAGGACCGGTTTGTTGACGAAGCGCAGGGCCACGAAATCCCCGTGCTCGGCCGCGCACCGTTCCAGGAAGGCCAGCGGATCGCGGCCAAACTGTGTTAAATGGCCGATGGCAAAATCGGGCCGCGGACCGTCGACCAGGGGGAAGGTTTTCATGTCGGCCGGGACTTTTGCGCAATGAGGGTGAGGCGGGGCCACCACCAGGTGATTTTGCCGTCCTCCTCGGCCAGTCGGAACGCGGCGCGGACCTGGGCGGATGCCGTCTCAATCAGCTTTAGCACCTCTCGGCGGTTTTCCGGTGGTGTGGCGGCGGCGGCAAAGTACCAGTCGAGATTGGGTTGTTTCAGCGGCTGCAATTCGGCGCTTTGCACCGCCAGCCCGGCCCGACCGCATAACACACGCCACGCGCGCGGGGTGAGAAAGCGGTGATGACTGGGGTCGCGCCATTTCTCCAGTGCATGGATCCAGGCTTCGGCTTCGGGTTGGTCGTCCGGCACCGAGCCATCGATCAAGAGGAAGCATCCCCCCGGACGCAGGACCCGGGCGCTCTCGCGCACAAAGCTCTCCGGAGAACTGAAGTGATGCGCGGCCACCCGGCAGGTGACCAGGTCGAAATGCTCGTCCGGGTAGGGCAATGTCTCGGCCGCGTGCTGCCGGGTGGTCACTGCCAAGCCGCGCTCGGCCGCCAATCGGGCGGCGCGATCCAGCATGGGTTGCGCCAGGTCCGCCAGGATGACGTCGTGGCCGAGACTGGCGAGCAGCAACCCGGTATGGCCGCCCCCGGTGGCCACATCCAGGACCGTGGCGTGAGCGGGCAGGGGGATCTGACTGAGGGCGGCGCGCACGTCTGCCACGTCTTCGAGAATATGGCCTCGCCCATACTGGCTGCTCTGGCGGGCGAATTGTTCCTGGGCCGCTTGCTGGATCGGATCAAGGTCCATGGCGGAAAAATAGTCCCAAAATGCCAAAATGGGAATGCCCGACCGGTTAAAACGGGAGATTTGACCGGGGGCGGGATTTCCCGCACTCTGCCTGCATGGCGAATTCGTTCGGTCATTTGTTCCGCATTACCACTTGGGGCGAGTCCCACGGCGGGGGCGTTGGTGTGGTTGTGGATGGCTGCCCGCCCCGGTTGCCGCTCACGGAGGCGGACATCCAGCCCGATCTCGACCGACGTCGTCCCGGCCAATCCGCCATCGTCACCCCCCGGAAGGAGGCCGACACTGTGGAAATTCTGTCCGGCACCTTTGAGGGCCTGACTTTGGGCACCCCCATTGCCATGTTGGTGCGCAATCAGGATGCGCGGCCGGAAGCCTATTCGGAAATGGCGACCAAGTTCCGCCCTTCCCATGCGGATTTCACTTACACCGCCAAATATGGCGTGCGGAACTGGCAGGGTGGGGGACGCACCAGCGCCCGGGAAACGATCGGTCGCGTCGCCGCCGGCGCCATCGCCAAGAAGATATTGCGCGCCCAGTTTGGGGTCGAAGTGCTCGCCTGCGTCCAGCAGGTTCACCATTTGAGTTGCGTTGTTGATCCGGAGACCGTGCAGGTCGCTGCCATTGAGGCGAACATTGTCCGCTGTCCCGATCCCACCGTTGCCGCAGCCATGATCCAGTTGATTGAACAAATGCGCAGCGAGGGCAACAGCGTCGGCGGCATTGTGACCGGCGTGGCCCGGGGCGTCCCGGCCGGTTGGGGAGAACCCGTGTTTGACCGGTTAGAAGCCGATTTGGCCAAGGCCATGCTTAGCCTGCCGGCGTCCCGGGGTTTTGAGATCGGTTCCGGTTTCGGGAGCATCCTGATGACCGGGTTGGAGCACAACGACCCGTTCCGCATGCAGGACGGCCGGGTGCGCACTACGACCAACCGTTCCGGCGGCATCCAGGGCGGAATTTCCAATGGTGAAACCATTTATTTCCGGGTCCCCTTCAAACCCGTGGCCACCGTGATGCACGAGCAGGAGACCGTGGATGTTCATGGTCACGACACCACCCTGAAGGGCCGGGGGCGCCATGACCCGTGTGTCCTGCCCCGCGCCGTGCCGATGGTCGAGGCGATGACCGCCCTGGTCCTGGTGGACCATGCCTTACGGCAGCGCGCCCAATGCGGATGATTCGGCGGCCCATGGAATTATGTCTGGTTGGGAAATATTTGGCCTGACCGCTTCCGCGGGCGCGGCGGGAATGATCAATTCCGTGGCCGGCGGCGGCACGCTCGTCACCTTTCCCACGCTGTTGGCCTTCGGCACTTCGCCGGTGACCGCGAATGCCACCAGCACCCTGGCGCTGGTGATCGGCACCAGCGGCGGGATGTTCGGCAACCGGCAATACATCCGGCCAATCATCCCCTGGCTGCGTCGATTCCTGCCGGTCAGCATCATCGGCGGGTTGATTGGCAGCGCCGGGTTGACGCATACCAGCAACTCGCTCTTCGGTAAATTGGTCCCTTTCCTGATCCTGTTCGCCTCCCTCCTTTTCCTGGCGCAGGGGGTGTTCCGCCGCTTTGCCAGTGCGCCGGTGGACGGTAAATCCGCCGCCAAATCTGTCGGTGTTTGGTGGGCCGTGGGTTTCCAATTCCTTGTGGCCATCTACGGGGGCTACTTTGGCGCCGGGATCGGCATCTTGATGCTGGCCACGCTCGGCTTCATCGGCATGCGGGACATCTACGAGATGAACACCCTGAAAACCATTCTCGGATCTTTGATCAACGTGATCGCGGCCCTTTGGTTTATTGCCGCGGGTCTGATCGACTGGCCCCGGGCGGCGGTCATGACCGTGGGCGCTGTGGTGGGCTATTATGTGGGCTCGCGGTTTACCCAGCGGATTTCCCCGGCCCGCGTCCGCTTGCTCATCACCCTGATCGGTTTTGTTATTTCAGGAGTGACTTTTTACATGGAATTTGTGCGTCCCCATCATTGATTCCCACCCCCTACCAGACTCGTGTGGAAAAAGCACCGCTTGCGAGCCGGCATCTTCCGGTGTATCAATTGACCAGCATTCCTTGACCATCATTTAATCCAGAAAGTGCGACGTTAGCTCCCATGAAAAGATTCGTTCCCCTCGTCCTGTTCCTCACCATTCTCACCAGTCAATCGCGGGCGCAATTTGTCGGGGGAAACCTCGCGGTCTTGCGCGTGGGGACCGGGTCAGAGTCCCTGGTCAATAGTGGTAATTCTCTTTTTATTGATCAATTCTCCCCGGTTGGGGCACTGGTAAATTCCGTCACGATCCAGAATACCTGGCCCGCCGGCCTCATTTTGAGCGGCGTCGCCGGCTCGGAGGGGGGCCTGACGCGTTCTCTGGACCACAGCGTGCTGATCCTGACCGGCTATAATACCAACCGCGCCTCCACGTCAGGTTCCCTTTCGGCCAGCACCGGCGCGCAAGTGGCCCGTGGTTATGCCACGGTGGATGCCACTGGCGGCTATGTGCTCCGCCAGGCGCGTCCGGACATTTTCAGTGCCAACAACCCCCGTTGCGCCGCGGGTGATGGCACCAATTCCTTCTGGTTGGCAGGGGGCGCCACCGGCACCCTCTTCCTCCAACCCCCGGCTGGCGCCCCCGTCACGCTCCAATCCGCCGTGACCAGCACCCGCTTTATCAAGGCCGTGAACGGAAACGTTTATTTCACCTCCCAATCCGGCACCGCGGCCCTCTATGTCCTGCCGGGTTTACCGGCCGTCGCGGAAACCGCGTCCACGGTACTCGCCACCGGCGCGGCCAGCGCGCCGGTGGCTTTCGATATCAAACCAGATGGTAGTGTCATTTACATCGCCGACCAGCGGACCACCGCCACCGGCGGGGGCATCCAAAAATGGATCAATCCCGGCTCCGGCTGGACAAATGTTTACACCCTCACGAACAATCTCGGTGCCGCCGGTGCGTTCGGCCTCGTGGTGGATTTCAGCGCTCCTGCCCCCATCCTCTACGCCACCAGCGGTGACGCCAGCACCAACCGGCTCGTCTCGTTCGTCGATACTAATTCCGCCGCCACCGGTACCATTATCGCCCGGGCCGGCATCAACCAGGTGTTCCGGGGCCTGGATTTCGCGCCGGATTTGCGACCACTGATCGCTGTCCAGCCGCAAAGCAAGAATCCCGTTGCCGGCACTGATGCCTCCCTGAGCGTGACGGCCACCGGCTCAGGCACCCTGACCTATCAATGGCAGAAGAACAGCACGAATCTCACCCTGGCCACCGCCTCCGCGCTGAATCTCCACGCGGTCACGACTGCCGATTCCGCCCCGTACCGGGTGATCGTGGCCAACGGGTTCGGCTCCGTCACGAGTTCCGTCGCAGTGCTCACCGTGGTGACCACCGGGACCGCTCCGGTGTTCACGCTATTGCCCCAGCCCGTGACCAATTATGTCGGCGGCACCGCCGTCTTCACCGGGGCGGCGTCCGGGACTGATCCCCTGGGTTATCAGTGGCAATACAACGATGCCAATCTGTCTGGTCAGACCAATTCCACGCTCACGTTGACCAACGTCGCGGTTGCGCAGTCCGGCAATTACCGGCTGCGCGTTGCCAATTCCGTGGGTGCCACGAACAGTCCAGAAGCCTACCTGCTGGTCCGGCCGGTGCCTCCGCAGTTCACCCTCGAACCGGTCTCGGTAAGCATTCTGACGGGCGGTTCCGCGGTCTTTTCCGTGGCGGCCACCGGCACCCCGACCCTGACCTACCAATGGACCCACAACAACGCTCCCCTCGCCGATAACGGCGAATTTCAAGGCACGGCGACGGACACCCTTACTCTCACCGGGGCCAGGGAAGCCGATGCCGGGATCTATTATGTCATCGTGACCAACAGCGGCGGCACCACGAACAGCCAGCCCGCCAACCTCACCGTTTATCCGGCCGTGCCGCCCTCCGCCATCGCCTATACGAATCCCGGCGCCATTTACCGCCAGGATTTTAATTCCCTGCCCAATCCGGGCGCCGTTTCCGTGAACTCCGCGAATCCCGTGACCATCGGGCCCAACGCCTTCGGCCTGTACGATCCTTTTGATTTTGCCGCCCCCGTCATTACCAGTGCCAATTTGGGCGGACTCGGTTTTTCGAACTCGCTGTCCGGCTGGTTTGGCCTCGGCACCGCGACGGCCAAGTTCGGTGCCAGCGCCGGGGACCAAAGCACCGGGGGCATCATCAGTTTCGGACCCACGAATAGCGCCGCGACCAATCGCGCTTTGGGTTTGCTCGCCACCAGCAGCACCGGGGGCACCGCCTTCGGCGCCCGTTTCGTCAATTCCGGCAGCAACACGTTCACCTCCATCACCCTGCATTTCACCGGCGAATTGTGGCGGCAACAGCCCACCGCCAAAACCCTCGCCTTTGGCTATCTGTTGGATTCCGCAGCCACCAATTCCTTCACCACGAACGTGACCGCCTGGGTGACCAATTTGGATGTGAGCTTCCCCACCAACGCCTTCGCCATCCTGGACGGCACGGTTGCGACCAACCAAACCAGCTTGGGCGTCACCAACCTGGCGATCCCCGCCTGGACTCCCGGCGCCGCGCTCTGGTTGGTCTGGCAAATGACCGATGCCGCTGGCACTGCCCAGGGTCTGGCCATCGACGACCTGACCTTTTCCGCCCAGGCCCCGGCCTCCGTCCCGGTCTCCCTCTCCATCCGTCTCGCCAATCCCAACGTCATCCTCTCATGGCCTACCGCCGCCACCGGTTACACGTTGCAGCAAAAATCCAGCCTCGCACCAATCGCCCCCTGGCAGACCGTTCCCCAATCCGTCGTCCCGGTGGCTGGTCAGAACATCGTCACCATCCCTCTGGGCCAAACCCCGCAATTCTTCCGCCTGAGCCAATAGGGAGGCAGCTTGGGGGGAGTTTGCTTGGTTGGCCACCCCTGCTGCGGATGGCGGGAACACAAAGAATGCAGAAAAATGGTGCGCCCGGCGGGATTCGAACCCACGACCGCCTGCTTAGAAGGCAGATGCTCTATCCAACTGAGCTACGGGCGCAACTGATGCTCATGACAACCGCTGCACGATAATGGCCCTCCCCCGTTGAGGCAAGCCGCGACAGCCGATGGGGGAGGTGCGATTGTCCAGCCTTCCCCAATCCCCCCCGGGCCAAAGGCCCAGTTTAAAACAGCCTGGGGAAAAGCGACCTTCGCGCCGCCCCAGCACTCGCTTTTGATCGGCACTCCCTCTGGCCAATGAAAGGGGCTCGCGGCTCCATTGCCAACCATCACGAGCACGATGACGGAATTTTCGATCACCCGTTGCTCCCCACTCCCGGGGACCGCCTCGCCGGTCCCCTGCGTATGGACAAATTGTTTCCACGACTTTAACTGCGCCCTTCAGACGCCGCCGCCGCAATGAGCACCAGCGTCATCAGTGAATTTTATTCTGATTTAAACGAGCGGGTCGGCGTTGGAGTTTCAGTATTTCTGGACAGTCACGCCGGGCGGATACCCGGCGTCTTTTGCCGGGATCAGCCTCTGCTGCGAATTGCTAGCGCGACGATACGGGAGTCCTGGCGATTCTTCGTGATGACAGTATCCCGTTAATACGCCCGTTGGGACACTACCATGTGATTACCAAAAAATTCAGATAATGGCGGGATTCACTCACGACCACGTTCCGCCCGCCTCAGCCCGAATAGCCAGCCTTCGTGATCTTGGCGACCTTTGGTTGAAACTCCGCGGTCTTTCTTTATGCCCCATCTGCTACCAGATGGCCCCGACGCCCTGTTACCCCCTCTCCCATTATGATTTTCCTTGGGTTGGCTATTACATCGGAGTTGTACGATACGGGACCAAAGCGTATCGAATCATCCCATCAATTGATTGCGACTATAGCCTGATAAAGAAGCATCCTCCACATGCTGATTAGAATTCCCAGGTGCCTTTACTCGAGGCCCCCCTTGAAGCGCGTCCACCAGAATGTGCACCCAGCGGTGGGCTCCTTACCTTATGGTTGAATTGCCAACGGCTTGGCCTCCTTGCCTGCCAGCCTTCAATTCTTGCCGATGCCCAACGCCACGGCGTATCCCCCCTTTCACCCCAAATTTTGATTGAACCCCGCCGAAACTCCGCCCACTGTACGCGCCAATGCTTGACCACCGGCATGTGATTCGGCGCTGCAACCGCTCGGAAGCGGTCCGGTCGTTTTCACCCCGGTCATCCAGACTCAACGCCCCGCTCCCATGGAGATACCCCGCCCATGAACTGTAATCGTTTTCGTCTCCCCTTTTTGCTGTGCGCCACCTTGGGCATCGCGTTCGCTCCCGGCTTGCTGACCGCGGAGGACGCCGGCCCGCTCAAGTCCCGCCTCGGCGCCCTGCCGTATAAAATCGCCTACGAAACCTACGTGGATGGAAACTGGGAAATTTTCGTGATGAACCCGGATGGATCCCATCCGGTGAACCTTACGAAAACGCCCAAGGTCAATGAGCATTACCCCCAGATTTCTCCCGACGGCACCAAGCTGGCCTACGTGGGCGATGTTGGCGAGGGAAGGGATGCCATCCGGACATTGTACGTGGCCGACATCGATGGTCAAAACCCACGCAAGATCGCCGATCATGCCCGCGAGCCTTTCTGGTCACCCGATAGCAAGACGATCTGCTACCTCGACCAGGAATTTCCGAAATTCCAGGTGATCGATTATTACACCAAGGGCATCGAGTTTTATGATCTCGCCACCGGCAAGGTGACCCCGCACGTCAATTACACGAACCTGCACCACCTTTATAACCCGGGCTTCTCCAAGAACGGGAAATGGATCGTTTCCACCGTGCACGCCGGGATGGGTTACGGACATGCGATTCTGCTGATCGAGGCGCACGGCACCAATATCATCAATCTCGAGATTCCCGGCTGCCGCCCCTGCCTCAGCCCGGATGGCAAACAAATCGCCTGGGGCGCCGGGGACAACGAAATCGCCGCCGCGCCTCTCGACACGGACGCCGCCACCCCCAAGGTCGGCCCCTGGCGGGTGCGCATCAAGGATGCCAAGGAAAAGATCTATCACGTGGATTGGTCGCCGGACAGCCAGTATCTGAGCTTCAGCATGGGGCCGGATGGTGAAGGGGATCTGACCAAGGCCGGGACATTCCAGGCCGCCTGCGAAATCATGGGGGTTTACGCCCCGGGTTGGAATCTGGCAGTAGTGCCGGCCGAGCCGGGCCGTACCATTGACTTGCTCAGCGCCGGCCCCGGGGATTTCACGCTCATCACCACCAATGGCTTAAGCAACAAGGAATCCGCCTGGTTCCGCGCCGGCACGAAGTGAGGACGCTGTGAAAATCCGTTCTTGCATCTCCCGGCTCGCCCTCGCCCTCACTCTGGGGCTGCTCTGTTCCTGTCAAAAGTCGGAGCCCGCGGCGCAGACTACGACACCCGCGACTGCTACGGCCGCAACTCCGACCCCGGCGTCTGCCCCTGTGGCAGCGGCCAAACCCGCCGCGATTGACGCCACCGCGCCGGTGGCCATTGTGACCAAATCCGGCGTGGAGATGATCTACCTGCCGGGTGGAGAATTTCAGATGGGCTCCAGCCAGGGAAATCCCGACGAGGCCCCACCGCACAAGGTGAAACTTACCGCCTTCGCGATGGATGTCTTCCCCGTCACTCATGAGCTGTTCACCAAGGCGCAACTGCCCAATCCCTCCCACTGGCAGGACAATCCCAAGAAGCCCGTCGAGCGGGTCCGCTGGCGGGATGCCAAGCAATATTGCAACGAGCGTTCCCTCCTTGAAGGCTTGACCCCCTGCTACAACGAGAAGACCCCGGAATGGGTGTGCGATTACGCCGCCAATGGCTACCGCCTGCCGACCGAGGCGGAATGGGAATACGCCGCCCGGGCCGGCTCGGAAGCGGATTATGATTTCGGCGACTCCGGGAAACTCCGGCAATTCGGTTGGTTCGCTGATAATTCCGAGGCCAAAACCCACGTCGTGGGCCAGAAGAAGCCGAATCGCTGGGGCCTGCACGATATGTATGGCAATGTCTCGCATTGGTGCGAGGACGTTTACAGCCCCACCTACTACCAGGGCAGCCCGGCGGAGGATCCCACCGGCCCGCCCAGCCCGGGGCGGGACGTAAAACGCGTCCTGCGGGGTGGCTCGTGGAAATCCAGCGCCGACATGTGCCGCGCCTCTTTCCGGCAAGGTCAGCGGACCGGCGACACCGACGCCTGCTTCTACACGGATTTTTGCGGATTCCGTTGCGTCCGCCGGCTGGCCCCGGGGGAATTCGCCAACTTGCGGGCGCCGGCCAAATGAGTTCCGCCGACCGGATAGAGCCACTGCTGATCCGGTTCGCCCGGACTTGAACCGCCACCGCCGCCGCCATGCTTTTCCACACCTGGCCGTTCCTGCTCTTCCTGCTGGTGGTAGTGCCGGTGTTTTATGCCCTCCGCCACACCCGGCTCTGGATTCCGTGGCTGATGGCCGCCTCCTATTTTTTCTACGGCTGGTGGAATCCCTATTACCTCGCGCTCGTTTTTTATTCCACGACGCTGGATTATTTTCTGGTCGCGTTGATGGACCACTGCCCACGTGGAGGTGCCCGGGTGGACGTGATCGGGCGCCTGACCCGCCTCCGGTTCGATGACCGCGTGCTCCAGGCGGCCTTCTTGATTTCCGCCACCGCCACCGCCGCCGCCATCATGGGAGCGGTGCTCGGCCCGCCCACCTTGCGTCCCACGCTGGCCGTGCTCGGGGTGCTCTTCGCCTTGATGGCGGTGGGGGCGTTGTTCAGCCATCGCCGGGTCTGGCTCGTCATCAGTCTGGTCAATAATCTGGCGTTGCTGTTGTTCTTCAAATACGCCCGTTTCGCGGTGGAGAATCTCAATGCCCTTCTTCACGGTCTGCATCTGGCGTGGAAACTCCCCGATCCGGCCGGCCTCATGCCTTTTGGCGCGGCCTATTTGCTGCCCGTCGGCATTTCCTTTTTCACGTTTCAATCGCTCAGCTACACGATTGATTTCTATTTTGGCCGCACGGATCGGGAGCGCAACTTCCTGCGTTTTGCCACCTTTGTCTGCTTCTTTCCGCAATTGATGGCCGGGCCGATCGAGCGCGCCCGGCATCTGCTGCCGCAATTCCGGCAGTTCCCGCCCATCCGCCGCGAGAATTTCACCGATGGCCTGTCGCTCTTCCTTGTCGGGCTGTTCAAGAAGCTGGCCCTGGCCAACTACCTGTCCTTTTACGTGGAACGCGTGTATGACCACCCGGCCGCTTTCGGCGCGCCCGCTCTGCTCCTGGCCACCTTCGCCTTCGCCTGGCAGATCTTCTTTGATTTCAGCGGCTACACGGACATGGCCCGCGGCGTGGCGCGGCTGCTGGGGTTCCAATTGATTCTGAATTTCAACAATCCCTACCTGGCCACCGGCCTCGGTGAGTTTTGGACCCGCTGGCACATCAGTCTTTCCTCGTGGTTCCGGGATTATGTTTACATCCCGCTGGGCGGCAACCGCGGCGGCGCCTGGCGGACCTACCGCAACCTGTTCATCACGTTTCTGCTCTCCGGCATCTGGCATGGCGCGGCCTGGACCTTTGCCATCTGGGGCGCGTTGCATGCCCTCGGGGTGATGGTCACCCGGGAACTGGAGCGCTCCGCCTTCTATCGCGACCGCGTGCCCAAACTCGTCAAGCAACTCGGGGTGTTCTCGTTCGTTTGTTTCACCTGGATATTTTTCCGCGCGGAATCCCTGGACGACGCCTTCCTGATCGTGCGCCGCATTTTCACCGCGGGATGGTCGGACCCGCAAATCCCGGCCCTGTTGCTGTTGCTGACCGCCTTCGTCTGGCTGTATCAATTTCTCTACGAATCCCGGTTGCGTCCGGTGTTACAGTCCGGCTTCGTGCGCGTGGGTCTGGCCGTGCTCATGGCCCTGTACCTGTTCCTCTTTTCCTCGGGCGGTGGGGCCTTCATTTATTTCCAGTTCTAGGATGAACCCCACCCCGCCACCCGCGCTTCCGGTTACGCCCATGGTTAATGAGGTTCGCCTCAATGGCCGGCAATGGGTGATCGCGGTGCTGTTGATCGGCCTGGCGGCGCTGCTCATTCCCCGGCTCTGGCCGCGCGTCGAGCGCTTCGAAACCGGCCCGGATTACCGGATTCCCTATGCCTTGAGCAAAGACTATTGGCTTTGGCAACGCCGCCTGAACGAAGCCGCCGGTCCGCGCAATATTGTCATGCTCGGCGATTCCGTGGTCTGGGGGGAGTATGTCATGCCCGACGGCACGTGGTCCCATTTCATGAATCAGGAGGCCGGCGGTGGCGATCGCTTTATCAATGGCGGAGTGAATGGTCTTTTCCCGCTGGCGTTGGGCGGTTTGGTGGAGGATTACGGGGGCGCCTTGCACAACCGGAAAGTCCTGCTCCATTGTAATGTCCTCTGGTTGAGCAGTCCCAAGGCGGACTTGAGCGCCACCAAGGAGGAGAAATTCAACCACGCCCGGCTGGTCCCGCAATTTTCCCCCCGCATTCCCTGTTACCGGGCGGACGCCAACGAGCGGATCGGGGTGTTGATGGAACGCAACTTCGGCCTGATTGCCTGGGTCAATCATCTCCAAAACGCCTACTTTGACCAGAAGAGCATCCTCACCTGGACCCTCGCCAGCGATGCGGAGGACCCGCCAAAGTACCTGAACAGTTACAAAAATCCGCTGGCGCAAATCCGCCTGGCCGTCCCCACCGCGCCGGCGACCGACCCGGAACGCGGCCCGCAAAGCCCGCGCCACCAGTCCTGGACCAAGACCGGCGGCCCCGCGCAATTTGAGTGGGTGGATCTATCCGCCTCCCTGCAATGGGCGGCCTTCCAGCGGTTGGTGGCGCGTTTGCGTGCGCGCGGGAACGATGTCTTCGTCGTGTTGGGACCGTTCAACGAACACCTGGTCGCCCCCGAAAGCCGGCCGGGGTACGTGCAAGCGCGGGACGGCATCGCCGCCTGGCTCTCCGCGCAAAACGTTCCGCACTTGGCGCCCGAAACCTTGCCGTCCGAACTCTACGCCGACGCCAGCCACCCCCTCACCGCCGGCTACGCGCTCCTCGCCCAACGCACCACCGCCAGCCCCGCCTTCCGCCAGTGGTTGGAGAAATAGTTCCCTGGCGGAAGGATTCGCCCTGCCGGAGCGCTGAAGCCGGGAGATTGGTGGGGGATCGTCCGAGTCGAAACTGGATTAAGTGTCCGGAGGTTGGACTCGGGCTGAAGGACAGGGAGGGATTAGCCGCAACCCGTGCTACGCTCAGAAGCTTCGCAGGGCGGGAAAGGGGGCAAAAGTCGCAAAACAAGGAATTTTTCAAGCGCGGATCGTGGCGATCGAGTCTCGACCGGAAGGATTGGCAGCGAAACTGGATTAAGTGTCCGGAACCTGGACTGACTGGACGCCGATGGTGAGGGCGACTTCTCGGGCGGCGGGCCGAAACGGGTGGGGAATCAAGTTTATCGATAACGGCGATGGACCGAGGTGCGGATGGAAGTGACGGATCGGTTTGTCAGGCGGAGGCGGTGGGCCGCGCGCCGGTTGCGACGGCACGCGGCGATGACCACCATCGCGGGACGGCCTGCGTTGGTCTCGTCGGACGAATGCAGACTGCAATATTAATATGTCAAAGAGCGGGCCGGGCGGAATCTTGGTTCCGCTGGGCAAAATTCCACTTTTGCCGGTTGAGGACACGGCGGGTGCTGAAACCGGACGGGCTCCCCTGACACTTTTAGCACGAGTTGGGATGGTTTGAATTGCTGCGGTAGGAATTAACCGGCATTTCGTTGGTAACCTGTTGCACGGCAAGCAAATAGAATTCATTCAAAAAGGGTTTTGAGGTCAGAACACCAAATCATGGACTCTCGATTATGAAAACCGCTGGTCGTTTGCGAACCATACTATGCTTTGACCCCTTTGGCGGACGGGCTCCCCTGACACTTTTAGCACGAGTTGGGATGGTTTGAATTGCTACCGTAGGAATTTCGTGTGATTTGGTGGGTAACGTGTTGCGGGGCACACGAATAGAGTTTATCCACAAAGGGTTTCCAGCAAAGAAAACAAAACCATTGATGCTCGATCAGGACGACCGCTGGTCGTTCGCGAACCAAACTATGGTTTGACCCCTTTGTCCTTCGTCTGAGGAGTGAAGGTTCCGTTGTCCAATGTCCGGTTTTGATGTTCTCCGGCAGATTAACGGTATAATGACAATGATGACCATGGGTGATGCCGACAACATCCTGCTTACCGCCTATGCGGCGAATGAGTCCGAAGCCGCTTTTCGGGCGATCGTTGAACGCCACGTCGATCTGGTTTTCGCCACGGCTTTTCGGCTGACCGGGGATCGAGGCATGGCCGAGGAAATCTCGCAGAACGTCTTTTTTGCCCTCGCCCGCAAAGCGCCGCGGCTAACCGGTTATGACACCTTGGCCGGCTGGTTGCATCGCACGACCGTGCTTGAATCGCGGGCGAAGGTGCGGGCGGAATTGCGCCGGCGCCGCCGGGAGACGGCCGCGGCTGACATTTCATTCCAAGATCGGGAAGGTTCGTCGCCGCTGGCGGGGCTGATTCCACTCCTCGATGAAGGGCTGATGGGGATGCGAGAAAACGATCGGACCGCGTTGATCCTCCGGTTTTTTGAGGAGCGCAGTTATCGGGAGGTGGGTTTGTCGATTGGCCTGGACGAAGAGGCGGCGCGCAAACGGGTCGCGCGCGCGCTGCACCGACTGGGGGACTTTTTTCGGCAGCGGGGTTTCACCATGCCGGCGGCGACGGGAGTTCAAGCGGTGCTGGCGGAGGGAAGGCAGGCGGCACCGCCCAGTCTGGCAACCGCGGCGGCGGGGGCGGCGCTGACGACCAAACCGGCAGTCGGAGGTTCGATCCTTTCCTACTTTCGCAATCTGTGTTCCGGCAAAGCAAAGGTTGCCGCAGTGTGCCTGCTACTCCCAGCCGTTCCGCTGGCCTGGCAATGGGTTGCCAATCGGGAGGCATCCGGCACCTGGACGCGCTTGAACACGGAGTTGTCCAAGCTCCAAGAGCGCAAGAACGCACTCGCGCTCGAACAGACGGTCCTGGAGGAAAGCCTTAAGCAGGCTGCCGAAAGCGAGAGCGAGGCGCGCGTCCGATTCTACCGGGCGGAAGCTGTACGCGCCGGTCGGTTACCGCCCCCGCGGTATGCCTGGGACGATGGGTCGCCACTCGCGCGGATCCCGAAGAGCACCCTGGCCGCCTTGGACATTTCAGCCGTGGCCGGAGACAAAGCCCGCCTCTCCTCCATGATGACCGAGGCGCTGCAACTCACCCTTCCCGAAGCGGGAAAAATTCAGACCGCGCTCGATAAGTTTCTGGCAGAATACCGGGCCGCGGAAAAGGTGGCGTTGCGGCCGGTTCCGCCCGTCGCCGAGGATCTGCTCGGCCACCTCCCGAGCGATTCCCGAGTATTTGAAGTGGATGACCTCCATGCGAAGATCGATGGACCGCGAGCGGTTTTATTCACGGACTTAAGGACGGTACTGGCGCCTGATCGATTCGAACTGCTACTTCGAGGATTGCGATTCTGGATGCCGGTGGACGATCAGGAGCAAGGATTTAATTCAGGCATGGTCATCATCCCGGACCCTCACCGGATTGTCATTTACGCACCGTCGGCCAACAGCAAGGTATTGGGATGGGGTGTGCGCATCCCGGGTCGCGGGATGTTTAGCACGCAAAAGGAACCCAATGCGATCCCGGAGTCGCTCCGGGCGACAGTGAGCGACTGGATCACCCTGGCCGAGAATGCCAGGATGGCAGCCCCCGCGCAGGAATAAATAGTGCTCTCCGCCACAGTTATGAGAATTTCCAGCGCACTGATCTGGCCGGCGGCAGCCGTCGTTCTTTTGAGCTTCTCCTTTCACGGCGCGATCCGGTTGCGGTCCACACGCCGCGAGATCGAATCGCTGGCGAGGTCCATTGCCGATGTCCGGCAAGAAATCGCTGATGCCGAGTCGGACCGGAAAAACCGGCACCGTGAACTCACGGTCGCGAGCAACCAAGCGCAAAGATTGCAGGGCGCGGCAAACCAGGCGGAAGTCCTCTTGGTGGAAGCCAATCCGGAGAGTCAATGGACAACTCCGCCGGACGGGGAACCCAGGTGGGTCCCGGCCTCGCCGTACATCTGGTTGAGCAAAGAAACGCTCAGTGGACTTCCGCTCGCGCCGATCCTGTTCAACGATTCCGGAGAACTTTCCGCGCAGATCGGCGGCATCCTCGCCTTGGACGATCAGCAAAGGGCGCAACTCAACGCCAAGCTGGCGCGGTTGCTGGCGGATTATCGCGCGGCCGAGGCAGCCAACGTCAAGCCACTCACACTCGCAAGCCTCCCGCTGGAAATCGCGAACAGCAACGGACCCAAGGCGGGCATTGAAATCTCCCGGACACCGGGTGAGGGATTGCGTTATCAGCAGTCCTTCCTTGCCGCACTGACGGAAAGTTTGGGCGAGCAACGCTCGGCACTGATTGCAGAAGCCGCCAAGGAGTGGTTGGGCAAAACTTTTAACATCGCGGAAGTGGGGCCCACCTTGTGGGCGGTCGCGCGCAATCCCAACGGCTCCTTTGATTGCGTCCGTCGGTCGGGCGGAGTGACGACCCAGTATACGGGAATTCCGAAAATCGAGGCCTATGTCCCCGCGCATTTCCTGCCGTTCTTCGCGGAGGTCATTGGCGGCCGGCCGCCGAACGAGCCAAATCCTTGACGATGAAAAATGGGCGCGTTGGGTGAAGGTCTACGTCCTCGGCTGGCGACAATTAATAGTGACCGGTGACAATTACTGGTTGTCTTACGGTTTGGGATGATGGACCCGCCGTTCTTCAAAGCGATGGGGGCAACCCCCCGTGGCACGGACGCGGTTCATCTTCTATGGTGACATTGCCAATGCCAATTCCAACGCCAACGCCAACGCCAGCGCCGACGCCGATTCCAGCGCCGACGCCGATTCCAGCGCCGACGCCGATTCCAACGCCGACGCCGATTCCAACGCCGACGCTAATAATTGCGCTCCGCAAAGCGCACACGTTTGCCGCGACCGGCTCTTGCCTCATTTACGTCCGCGGGGGCGCGACCGGGACGGAGTCTGCTGAATTTGCATCGTGGCCAACTGCGTAGAACGTGGGCGATGAACCTCTCACCTAAACCAAATACCATATGCCAGCGCCCATTATCATGAAGATCTTGATTGTTTTGACCTCGCACAGCGAACTGGGGGATACCGGCAAGAAAACTGGTTTCTGGTTGGAGGAGTTTGCGGCGCCGTATTATGAGCTGGCGGATGCCGGAGCCAAAATCACGCTGGCTTCGCCCAAGGGCGGTCAACCGCCGATTGATCCCAAGAGCTTGGAGGTGGGGGCGCAAACGGAGTTCACGCACCGGTTTGACAAGGATGTAATGCTGCAGCAAAAGCTCGCGAAGACTTTAAAATTGAGCGACGTTAAGGCGTCCGATTATGACGCAGTGTTTTATCCGGGCGGACACGGTCCGCTGTGGGATCTGGTAAACGATCCGAATTCGATTGCTTTGCTCGCCACCTTTTCGCAGCAGGGGAAGCCCATGGCTCTGGTGTGTCATGCCCCGTGCGCGTTGCTGAAGGTTAAATTGCCCAATGGCGAGGCGTTGATTGCGGGGAAGCGGGTGACCGGTTTTTCGGATACCGAGGAGGCGGGGGTGAAGCTGACGAAGGTGGTGCCGCTTATGCTGGAGGATGAGCTCAAGAAAGCGGGCGGGATTTACAGTAAGGGGTCGGATTGGGGAGTTTATGTGCAAACCGACGGGTTGCTAATCACCGGGCAAAACCCCGCGTCTTCGGCCGAGGCGGCCAGAGTTTTGGTGAAAATGTTGAGGCAGGAACATCGGCGTTGAGATCAATGGTGGGAGCGGAAAAATGCGGATGGTTTCACCGAGGCCGATTTCACGGTCGTTGGGCAATGCGAGGGGGGAATTTGCCGCCGTGGTGAAGGAGTGACAAAAGCAGTTAAGATGGCGAGTGGCCTGTTTTAGTCGCGGATCAGGTGAGGGTTTTGGGTTGCCCATTCAGGGCTTGGAAACAATGTGGCGTTGGTTCCCAGGGCGATGCCCTGGGCTGTAGTAGGGCGCCCCTTTAGGGCTGATGGGCCAGTGACAATCAAGAGTTACGACTCCTGGTCCCGGATCGGGATGGAAAAAAACATTGAGCAAAAATTATGACAACATTGACCCATGACGAAATCAGCGAAGCGATGAAGGAGGTGCCGGGATGGACGCGTCGCCTGAAGAGCATCACCCGGACCTATAAATTTGCCGGCTTTCTCAAGAGCATAGCTTTTGTGAACCAGATCGCGAAGCGCGCCCAAGAGCTCAATCATCATCCGGACATCGATATTCGGTTCGATCAGGTGACGCTGGTGCTCACCACGCATGATGCCGGCGGACTCACCGAGGTCGATTTCACCATCGCCGAACAATGCGATGAGGAATTCGCCACGGTGGTGAAAGGCTGATGAAATCAGTTAACATTCCGAGCTTCTTACCCAAATGACCAATCGCGAAATTCGACTCGTGTCCCGTCCCAACGGGATGCCGACCGCTGCCAACTTTACGCTGGCGCAGACGGAGCTGCCGCCGTTGTCCGACCAGCAGGTGTTGGTTCGGAATCGGTTTATTTCAGTGGACCCGTACATGCGCGGCCGCATGAAAGAGGGAAAATCGTATGTGCCCCCGTTCGAACTGGGCAAAGCGATGACGGGCGGTGCCGTGGGTGAAGTCGTGGAGTCGCGTGCGAAGGAATTCAAACCGGGCGACACCGTCACTTCCATGTTCGGGTGGCGGGAATATTGCATCGCTTCGCCGCAAGAACTGCGCCCCGTCCCTCGTGAGGTTTCGTCGCTCTCGATTTATTTGGGGGCGCTGGGCATGACGGGCATGACCGCCTGGGCGGGATTGAACCTCGTGGAGGTCAAAGCCGGGGATGTCATTTTCATTTCCGGGGCGGCTGGGGCGGTCGGCAATATGGCCGGGCAACTGGCCAAACTGCGGGGCTGCAAAGTAATTGGCTCGGCCGGTTCGCCGGAGAAAGTGAAGTTTCTCCAGGAGGAATGTGGGTATGATATTGCCTTCAATTACAAGACCGGTTCCACGCGCGAACAACTGACGGCGCTGGTGCCGGACGGGATTGATGTTTATTACGACAATGTGGGCGGTGAATCGCTGGAAGCGGCGCTGGCGGCGTTGCGGGTGAATGGCCGGATCATCGCCTGTGGCGGCATATCGAGCTATAACGAAGCCCAGCCGAAGCCCGGCCCGGCCAACCTGTTCAACGTCACCACCAAACGGCTGACCATGAAGGGCATGATTGTGGGTGACTGGCTGCACAGGCAGGCGGAGTTTGAAAAGGAAGTGGGCGGCTATTTGCGCGCCGGCAAAGTCAAGAATCACGAAACGGTGGTGGTCGGAATTGACCAGGCGGTGGGGGCTTTTCTCGGCCTTTTTGAGGGGAAGAATCGAGGGAAAATGGTGGTCAAGGTGGGGTGAGTTGGGTGGGCGGGAGTCCGACGAAAATTTTGAATGGACGTTAGTTCGAGGTGGATTGGTGCGTGAGATTGGGTCGCCCATTCAGGGCTTGGAATTAAAAGAGGCGCGGTTCCCCCGAGGCGATGCCCCGGGCTGTCTTAGGGTGCCCCGTTGGGGCTGATTTGCGTGGGATTCTGGACACTTAATGCAACTTGGGCACCACCGGAAAGTGATTGCCGCATCACCATGTCGGGGCTATAGCCTTGGCATGCTGAACGTGCTGCGAAAGTCCAGGGGATTTGGATGGGCGATGTTGATCCTTTTCCGTATGGCGAGCGCGTCCGCGCAGATTCCGCCGACGGTGGACGCGCCGCAGCCCGTGCAGCGACTTGATCCCGCCATTCAAAAGATCGTGGGCGAAATTTCCGAGGAACGCATTGCGGCCACCCTGCGTGCTTTGGAGAAATTCGAGACGCGTAATACGTTGTCGAATCCCGCGCAGACCAATCGCGGTATCGGGGTCGCCCGGCAGTGGATTCGGGAGCAGTTCCAAAGCTACAGTCCGCGCCTCGAAGTGAGTTTTGACACCCATCAGATTCCCAAGGCGGGCCGGATTTGGAAGGACGTCGAGCTGCGCAATGTCGTGGCGATTCTCCCCGGGAAGCAAGCGCAGGCCAAAGCGCGCTGGATCCTGGTCAGTGGTCATTATGATTCCCTGAATCTTAAGGACGCCGCGGGCCTGCGGGAGCAACCGGAAAAAGCCGCCGAATTATTTGCGCCCGGCGTGAGCGACGACGCCAGCGGAACGGCCTGCGCCCTGGAATGCGCCCGCGTCATGAGCCAGTATGAGTTTGACGCCACCCTGGTCTTCGTGGCTTTCGCCGGCGAGGAGCAGGGATTGGTCGGCGCCCAGGCCCTGGCCAAACGACTCAAAAACCAGGGCCAGGAGATCGAAGCAGTCCTGAATAACGACATTATCGGCAACGATACCGCCGGCAATGGGCGGACGGATAATCATCACGTGTTGGTCTTTTCCGAGGACCCGGATGACTCGCCCTCCCGCCAGCTCGCGCGTTTCGTGCGGTCGATTGGCACCCGGTACTATCCCGAACTGACCGTGGATATGATTTTCCGCTACGACCGGTTCGGCCGGGGCGGTGACCATACGGCGTTTAATCAGGAAGGCTACCCGGGCGTGCGTTTCACCACTGCCGCGGAAAATTTCGCCAACCAACACTCACCCACCGACACCTTCACCAACGCCTCGGTGAGTTATGCCGCCAAAGTGATCCGTCTGAATGCCGCCGCGGCCGCGGCGCTCGCCCTTGCCCCCCGGCCGCCGGTGACGAGCCGATCCGGCACGCGGGCCAGCACCAACAATCGCAACTCAACCCCAACTCCGGCCACGGGAACCGGCCCAACCGGGTCGCCCCGTTCCCGGCCGGGCTTGACGCGCGGCGAGGGTTACGACGCCGTCTTGCGTTGGGAACAACCCGATTCGGAGCCGGATCTGGCCGGCTTCATAGTGGTGGTTCGCGCTACGACCGCGCCCGATTGGGAGCGCGAAATCTGGGTGGGGAATGTCCGCGAATTTGTCCTGAAGAACACGCCCATCGACCAGCTGGTTTTCGGCGTGAAAGCGGTGGACACGACCGGTCATGAAAGCCCGGTCTCGGCCTACGTCAACGCGCAGCCGATCGCTAATCCAGGAACCTTGCCCGTTGCCGCGGGCGAGGCGGGCGGGAGATAGGTGGTGCCGGGTGGCGCTGAGTGCGATGTAGGATTGTGTCGCCCATTCAGGGCTCGAAATCAAAGAGGCCGCGGTTCCCGGGGCGATGTCCTGGGCTGAGGAATTTCGCCCCTTTGGGGCTGATTTGCGTTTGTTTCAGGGGAGAGATTTCGAGTTGGTGGGTTTTGCTTTTGCGTTTTGGGAGTTTTTTCGATGATCCGGAATAAGGAGAAACGCAATGCCACAGCCTCCTCACGTCGGCTCCTACAATTATTGAGGTGGAAGCGGGCGGGGCAACTTTGGGGGTAACCGGCATAATCGATTGCCCGTCGGGAAAAGTGTGCTACGGTGAGGTGATGAAACTTCCGCGGCGCGCTTCACTCCGGGCGTTGCGCAATGATCCTCGGCTCAATCAATTGTAGCTTGATTTCATGAAAAATGTTTATTCCCGGCGGCTGGCGTTCCTGCTGATCGTTTCCACCGGCCTGGGCGGAGTTTTGCGGGCGGTGACCATCCGCAGCCCATATGGCATCAGTTACCAGGTGAATGTCAACGCCGCCGGCCAAAACATCCCGGGAGACGCCGCCAATGAGCCTTCCATGTGCGTTGATCCCACCAACCCCAACCGGCTGGCA
The DNA here is from genome assembly GCA_903918755.1 of uncultured Pedosphaera sp. Lineage (GTDB taxonomy): Bacteria > Verrucomicrobiota > Verrucomicrobiia > Limisphaerales > Pedosphaeraceae > CAIXFN01. The sequence goes on along the minus strand of CAIXFN010000037.1, from coordinate 5,301 downwards.
ATCGGCTGGCGTCAATTCGACACGACCAACAGTAGCTTCCGGCAATCCGGCGTGGCCTACACCACCAATGGCGGGTTGAACTGGACCTTTCCCGGCATTCTGGAGGCGGGAACTTTCCGCAGTGATCCGGTCCTGGCCAGCGACGCCGACGGCGTGTTTTATTACCTGGGAATCTCCAATGCGAACACCTTCGCATGCGATTTGCTGCGGTCCACGAATGGGGGCGCCACGTGGCTGCCCGTTGGCCCGGCATTGGGGGGTGACAAGGAGTGGATGGCCATCGACACCACGAGCGGCCCCGGCCGCGGGAACATTTATCTGGTCTGGAGTCCCTTCTTCAATGTTTACAATAATCAAAACCAGATCTTTACCCGTTCGACGGACGGGGGCAAAGATTGGATGCCGGCCATCGGCCTGCCCCACCTGCCGTATTGGGGCACGATCGCCATCGGACCCAATGGGGAGGTCTATAACTTTGGCACGGCAATCGATATCGAGCCCTTCTGGCTCAACCGGTCCAGCGACGCAACGAATCGGAATGCGATCCCCACCATGGACGTCAGCACCCTGGTGGACCTGGGCGGCCCGCCGGTCATCGGGGTTTCCGGCATTAATCCGGGCGGACTGCTGGGGCAGGCCTGGGTGGCGGTGGACCATTCGAGCCGGGCGACGCGCGGTTACGTCTACGTTCTGTGCTCGGTGACCAACGACCCGGGAAATATCGTGAATGTCATGTTCAGCCGCAGCACCAATGGCGGTCAGACCTGGAGCGCACCTTTGCGAATCAATGACGATGCGGCGACCCAGAATGCCGCCCATTGGTTTGGGACTTTATCCGTGGCGCCCAATGGCCGGGTTGACGCCTGTTGGTTTGACACCCGTCAGAGCGCGGATAACTCCCTTTCCGCGCTTTATTACTCGTGGTCGGATGACGGTGGATTGACCTGGGCGCCGAACCGCCCGCTCACCCCGCAATTCGATCATTCCTTGGGCTATCCGCAGCAGGAGAAAATCGGGGATTACCTGGCCATGGTATCGCTCAACGAGGGCGCCGGCATTGCTTACCCGGCGACTTTTAACGGCGAGGAGGACATTTATTTCGTCCGCGCCGAATTGCCCATCATTGCGAGCATCACCCTGGTTGGGGGCACCATCCGGATCGCCTGGAACTCGGTGCCCGGTGTCACTTATTGTGTCGAAGCCAAAACGAATCTGAACCAGTCTTGGGCCGCGGGCGTGAACGTGGCCTGCCTGACCGCCACGAACAGCGCGGCCACGGTGATTGATTCCCCGGGGGCCGGTGGGCAGCAGAAATATTATCGGGTCGTGCGCCAGCCCTGAAGCGCACCCGGAATTTTCCATTTTGCGAATGTTGCGTATCTTGGAGGCTAAAATTCCGTGGTTTTCCGTGACTGAATTTGGGGGCCGGAAATTGTGGAAAACGAAATGTCAGAGCTGTTACAAGGAGATGGAGGGGTGAGCGATTGGGTCGCCCATTTAGGGCTCGAAATCAAAGAGGCCGCGGTTCCCGGGGCGATGCCCCGGGCTGTCTTAGGGCGCCCCTTTGGGGCTGATTTTCGGCATCTGCCACGAGGGAGAGATTACGATTCGAGCCGCAAAAAGACCTCCAGCAGCACCCGGAATTCCACCGCCTGCACCTGCCGGAGCGTTTGGACCAGGGCGTCGTCGCTCGGAAGGCGCGCGGCACGGGCCACGAGATCCGTGAAGGCGAAGGGATCCCAATGGCCCCCGGGAAGAAGCTGCCAGTCCAGTTGCAGCTGTTGCAAGGCGGGCAGGACAGGCTGCAGGGCGGCGGCGATTTTGGGGAAGGCCCGGTGGTTGCCCGCCCGGCGGAACCAATATTTGGAGTTGGCGTAATCCGGCTCGCGGCGATGCACAATGCCGTGAACCAGGCTGCCGTCCGGCGTTTCGAGAGCCTGCGCCAGTTCATGGGCCGCGTCCAACTGGTCATGCCAGAGCAGCACAACGGCGCGGACCAGATGGGCGGGAAATTTGGTCAATTGGAGTTCGTGGGTGAACTGGTCCAGCCGGGGAGTCAATTCGGCAGCCGTCAGCACGCCCGGGCGGGGACCGGGTCCCAACTCGGGCGGACCACCGAATTCCAAGAGGGCCGCACAATGGGGAGGCAGCGTGTCGGACATGCCCTATCCATACGGGCGGCAGGCGATGTGACTCAATCTTTTTTCCCGAACAATTTTTGTGTCCGCCTGTCCATAAAGCGACGGGCCAACCCCGGTTGCGGATGGGGCTTGCGTCCGGCCATGACCGCAGGCAAAACTTTGCGGGTTGTAATACAAAATGAAGTTTGGATTGCCGAAAGCACCGGAATTTGCAGCGCCTCGCCTGTCCCCGCCCGGACGGATCGCGTGGTGGCTGGCCGCGCTGCTGGTCGGTTGCTGGCTGACCGCCGGGGGGGCGAGCGCGGCCAATTTTACCGCCACGCTGGATCGCGACTCGACCTATGTTGGTGAACCGGTCACGCTCACCCTCACCTTCGAGGGCGGATCGCCCCGGGCCTTCCCGTCGCTGTCCGTGGCTGGAGCCCGGTTGCAAGGGATGGGCACCCAGCAGCAAATCAGCTTTGTGAACGGCCAGGGCAGCCGTTCGGAAGTTCATACGTATCAACTGACTCCTTTGCAGGTTGGGGAAATCGTCGTGCCCGCGATGAAGGCCGAAATCGGGGGCCAGACTTTTAATACTCCGGCGTTGAAATTGGTGGTGCTCAAGCCTGGCACGCCCCCGCCGGCCGCGAGTGCCGGCAACGGCGAACTGGCCTTTGTGCGGCTCGTGCTGCCGAAGACCGAGGCTTACGTGGGCGAAGTACTGCCCGGCCAGTTGGAGATTTATTTGCGGGATTCGGTTCTCCAGATGAAGGATTTTCAATTGACGCCGCTGCAAGCGGAGGGCTTCACCGTGGGCAAAATGAGTGAGGCGCAACATCGCCAGGCCCGGGTGGGCAATTTTAACTACACGGTGGTCCCTTTGCCCATGGCGTTCACCGCGGTCAAGGCCGGGACGTTGAGCCTGGGACCCGCGGCCTGCACGATGACCTTGCTTTTGGGGCCGCCCAATTTCTTCGGCCAACCCACCCGCCACCAGCAGGCCTCCCTGGCCAGTGAACCAGTGACCGTCAAAGCCCTGCCCCTGCCCCGTGACGGTGTTCCCCCGGGCTTCAGTGGGGCCGTGGGGAGTTTCTCGATGCAGGTGGAGGTGGCGCCCACGAATATCGCCGTGGGTGATCCGATCACGGTCAAGGTGCAAGTCAGCGGCCGGGGCGCGGTCGATGCCGTTACGCTGCCGACGCAAACCGGGTGGGATCAGTTCAAGGCTTACCCGCCGACCAGCAATTTCGAGGGCGGGGATCAATCCGGCCAGAGTGGGACCAAGAGTTTTGCCCTGACGGTGGTGCCGCAGAACATGGAGGTCCGGGAACTTCCTCCCTTTGTTTTCAGCTATTTTGATCCCGAACTGAAAAAGTACCAAACCCTGACGCACCCCGCCGTACCGCTGACCATCCGGCCCAGCACGGCCTCGTTGCCGCCGCCCACGCTTTCGAATGCCAATGCCGCCGCCGACGCCACCCCGGCCCGGGGTCAGGATATCGTTCACATCAAAGCGCGGCCCGGGGCGGTCGCCACCTTCCGTCGTCCCCTGGTGACGCAAGCGTGGTTCCTGGGCTTGCAGATAGTGCCCGTGGGCGCCTGGCTGGCTTTGCTGATCTCCCGCCGCCGGCAGGAAATGCTGGCCCGGAATCCCCGGCTTCGGCGACAGCGCCAAGTCGAGCAAGTCATCCGCGACGGCTTGCAGGAATTGGACCGGGCGGCGCGGGCAAATGAAGGAGAAAAGTTTTTTGCGACCCTTTTTCGCCTGCTCCAGGAGCAACTCGGGGAGCGCCTGGACCTGCCGGCCTCCGCCATCACCGAAGCGGCGCTGGATGAGCGCCTCCGCCCCGGCCAGTGGCCGGAGACCGTGGTGGCGGAAGTGCACCAATTGTTTCACGCCTGCAACCAGGCCCGCTACTCCCGGACCAGCAGCGCCGCGGAGTTGGCCTCGCTCGGCGCCATGGCGGGTAAAGTCCTGGCCACCCTCAAAAACCTCCCCACATGAACGCCGCCACCCCGTCTTCCCTCTGGTCCTGGCGTGTTCTGGTGCTGGGGTGTCTGCTTTGGCTGGGGGTGGGCACCGCCGCGTGGGCCACCGACGGGGAGGCGGGTTTCAACCAGGCGAACCGGCTTTATGAGGAAGGCAAATTCGCCGAGGCCGCGGCGGCCTATGGCCAATTGCTCCAATCCGGAAATTCTTCCGCCGCCATTTATTTCAATCGCGGGAACGCCTATTTCAAGCTCGGCCAGTTGGGTCGCGCGATTGTGTCGTACCGCCTGGCGGAACGGCTCGCCCCGCGGGACCCGGATTTGCGCGCCAATTTGCAATTTGCCCGGACCCAGGCCCGCGGCGGGGTCACTTTTCCGGCCGATTGGTCGGGCCGCTGGCTGGGCACCCTCACGGTGAACGAATGGACCGCCCTGACGGCGGTGGCTTTCTGGGTGACCTTTGCGCTGCTCGCCTTGGGCCAATGGCGGCCCGAACTCGGCCGCCGCTGGCGGTCAACCCTGTGGAGTGCCGGCCTGCTGACAATCGTTTTTGGGGCCGTTCTCGCGGTGAAGCTCAAGGCGGATTACCTGGATACCACGGTGGTGGTCATCGCCGGCGAGGTGGATGTGCGCAACGGCCCGCTGGATGAGTCGCAGTCCGCCTACAAAATCCGGGACGGAATAGAACTCAAAGTGCTCGATCGCAAAGAGAACTGGTTGCAGGTGCTGGATCCGGCGCAACGGCTGGGATGGCTGCGCGAAGATCAAGTGTTGCCCTTGTCGATCACCAGTCCTGCGCCGCCCAAGGCGTAGGAGGGTAGGTTTGGGTTAATTGATCAGGAAATTGGGCGTGGGCTGACGCGGTGCAGTGACTGGATTTGGCGATTCGCGCAGACGGCTGGGAGTATGCGGGAGAGCATTCCGCCCCCGCCGGAGCGGGCTACCGGGTCGTCGGTTGGCGGGACTCCCCGATTCAGGACGTCGGCAGATTCAAACTTGGGACTAGGACGAGCTTGCCACAACCTCCTTCGGGGTTGGCGGAATTTAATGATGGGTACCCAAGGTAGGCGCTCGTGCCTCGCGCCAACCTTTATATGTTCTCCTCCATGTCTGATTTCTCTTCTTTGCATTGTTCTTGTTGGGAGTCGCCGCTGGGCGGGTTGTGGAACGCAGGCGAGCGTAGCGAGCC
>CAIXFN010000036.1 GCA_903918755.1 uncultured Pedosphaera sp. | reverse complement strand
TCCTCCGTTTGATTAGCGCCCTCCTCGCCGAAATCAGCGACGAATGGCTCAGCGAGAAAATTTACCTCAACATGGATAACCAATACCCAGCTCTCAGTTCAAAATGCTAAAACATTTTACAGAAAAAAACTTGCGCGGCCTATTTTTAAGGTTTTAAGATCTGGCAAATACTGGTGGAATCTTCTCACCTCGTCCATGCCGTTCTCTAAATGCCCCCCGTCAGCAACTGATCGCGTGAACGATGGAAACATGCCGGTTGGAGTGCCCATCAAAAGCAGAAGGCGAAGGGCTGCCCAAATAGTCAGTTCCACCAGATCGTCTACCGTTGTGAGGTGATGAGGGTATCGATTTCGATCTTGAGTGGCGCCGCGCCCCGCCAAAATCAGAACAATGGATCGACAGTTGTCGTAGCATGTTATAGCTTCGCCTATTGATGGGTCGTCAGCAGATTGCGTTGCATTATTTTTTTGCCACCGCTTTATTTCTAAAAGTAATGCAAGTATTTTGTTGTCTTCTACTTGTGCTATTGCGCTTTTGCAAGATTTAGGGTTGTCGGTGTGATAGAGTGCCATTATTTCATCGACACGTTGAATCCAGTAACGCAAGCGGGTGGCGATATCTAAAAATCCGCTCTTATATGCTTCAACAGACGACTCGATTCCGAGGGGCATGAATGGCAAAGCAATAAAGTTATCATTAACTTGGGATTTTGAGTTAATCATCGATTCCTGAGTTTTTACAAGCGTGCTGTAGAAATGACGGATAAGCAGTGTGTTACATCCTGCATTCAAATTGTCGATTGCCCCCCGTTCCGGCATTAAACCCTCCAAAACCATGAATTGAAGAAACGTCATCGCTGATTGAGCGGCTGCCACCTGGCGATCAATGTCCTCAGGGGAGGTGACAGCGAGAAATTCCTCCTTGGCGCCGAACGCCCAGGCGAATTCAAGAAAAGTGCAGACACAAGTTTCTCGCGTACCGAGATCGAAGGTAAAGACTGGTTTGCGCTCAAGAATGCCAAAATCATTTTGTCCCGTGATATATAATGCGAACTCAAGGAGGGATCGATGTTGAGTTTCGGAGAGATTTAGAGAGAACCAGTTAATATTTTCCTTGCCCTTCAGGACGGCATGACGCACCCATTGGCGAGGGATCTGGCTTATGATAGCAACCCAATTGTTCCGGCTTTCCTTTCGGAGACGCTCCCTTTGTTCCCGCTCAGTCTCAGCCTTCCTGGATTGTCCATTCGATGTGATTTCATTTCTTGACAAAGCTTCTTTGGCTGCTGTCCAAATTCTTTCGTTTATGCACAGCATTCCAAAATCCATGTAGTTAGGTACTGCGTGGATTTGCAACACGTCTAACTCTTGCTTTGTTGTTGTTTTTCGTCTATTTGACTTTTCGCCTTTGTGAATCTTGCTAAGACTTTCATTCGCCCCTCTAGCTGTTCTGGAAATTGCCTTTTCGACCTCAAAGGACCAATAGTCAATCCAACCGACCGTGCGGTGGTTCGTGCTAAACTCGTCCAATTTAATATCCGCTGTAGATGATTCATTTAAATCGGGATTCATGCTCCATAAGTTGCCGATATCTCGTAAAAATTCGGTTGTTTTTTTGGAACCCAACCACCATTCATCTACAGATTGCACTTTTAGCGTTGCGGATTCTCCGGGGCTGTGATCGTTTTGCGCGGTGTCAAGCGTGCTTCCGATTTCAGATCTGCTAAATTGAGTATAAGTAATGTTTAAACGGCTTTCATGTTGTTGTTTGACGGCCTCATATAGTTCTTTGTTTAGCTTTTGTTCACTATTATTTTCAGCAAACAACTGTAATAAGACATTTGCTGATTTCAAATCGCCCGAGCGGCCCAGCAAACCAGTATAATAGTCAAGTGTATCCTTAACGACGACCAACTCTGGTTCATCGCTGTTTTCTCGATGCAGCAGAATGCATTCGCGCGGAGTCTCCGGTTCTCGAATGCCACCCCCGCCTTTAAGAATGTAAAGAATACGTCGTAGCTGGTCATTTATTGCGATTTGCCTTACCACAATAATGTTATCTGCATTCATTCCGAGGGCATGGGGTCCCAGCGGATCATCATTTAGCTCCAGTGCATATGTCATGAACACAGCGGGAGTTCTTCTTGTTTGCAAAACTGTCACCATCAGCACTTCAAGCATGCGCGCGGCCTCTGGTTCGTCAAACATCGTTATCCATTCCGAGAGACCATCGAAGCCAATTTTGTCAGGGGGGGAATCACCATCGAAGATCCAACCAATGTGTGAAACTAAAACATTTAGGTCGAATTTTGTTTGAGTAAAATCGAGGATTTCGATGTTGCGATCTTCATATCCTGCTGGAAAAATATCGAAACTTATCAATACAGGCTTTGGTTGTAGTAGTGGCTTTGGTGGCAGATCAGTGAGAGTGATGGCTTTCTTTATGTTTATGTACCTTGGGTTTGCCTTCAAAAACTGCTTACATAGTGTTGTCTTGCCACTTCCGACAGGCCCAGCGACCAACGTGGTGGTACCCGGGGTAATGATGACGTCCTCCAATCCCGTTGTACCTGGGTTTAAGTGAAGTTGTTCCAGCGATGTTGATCGTTCAGCTCCAAAAGAATACTTACGTTGCAATTGCGGTCTCGGAAAAAGTATTATACCACCCCATAAGCATTTAATGACGGATTGGGAATTGAAACTCTTATTTAGCAAAGCAATGAGGTCCTGCTCCGTGATAATAGATGCTAGGTCTTTTGTAGTCGACAGAAGTCTTTGACAATAGCCAGCTTCGTCTAGTGCCTGAGGCCATGTGTTCTCCGCTAGCATGACACATTTAAAATGTTCTTTGCATGCATACTCCAGTCCTTCTTGTGTTGACTTTTGCTTGAGAAGGGCAGTGATTTCTCTTTTTTTGCTTTTTGGAAATTGTTTGCTGGCAAAGGACTGAATTTGTTTTTGCAAAATTTCCAGCATTGCTGTTATGATGTCCTGCAATCGCCGTGCCCTTTCTGGAAAGATGTTTTCAGAACATGCTAACTTGATGGATTTCTGCATTCCTTCGTGGCGCAGGATTTGTTGAAATGTGTCTTGCGTGATGATTTGCCAACTATGCTCTCCCAAGATCATGTTGACACCTTGAGATTTTACCACTTCAAGAACCCGGGAGCGACGGCCTAGTGGAAGCGAGCGCACGTACAACCTGAAAACGATGTCAGCAAGGTAATCCTCAACGGAAGGCGTCGTCGGGGTTACTGAATGTCGATCAATTTCTGATTCGAGCGCTCGGTGATCTTGTTCTGCCAATAAAATGGTTAGGCTAAGATTTGTCGGGCCGAAGCGATCGCGTAGCCTGTGGACGATTTCATGTGTTTGGCGTCGTTCATCTCCTGGATTTGCACAGCCTTTCAATAGGGCGGTTATGCTATCGACAATAACGTAGATTTTCGTGTTCTGCCGGGGCGTCTCACTTGGAGTTAAAGTATTCGCAATTCGGGTGAATATGCTGTTGACAAGCTCCTCCGGTGATGGTACGGGTCGATCCACTTCGGGAAGGGGCGTAATGGGGAAAAAGTTTGTTCGATCGGGCGCTGGGTCATCTATGCGAAATCGGAAGGGTTCTTCTTTAGTTTTCGACGGTTTTTCAGTGTTGTCCTTTTGTTGCTCAAACCAACCGAATGAATCGTACGCACTTCTCAGCGCTTTTTCCGTAACCTCCGAACTGATATAGTATACTAAAGCTTCCTCTTGTTCCTTCTGTGGGCATTTGGCATTCGCGCCCAGCTTTGACGCATGCGACATCAATCCTCGAATCAGAGCTAAAGCGAAGGTGGTTTTGCCTGAACCAGGAGGTCCTGAAACAAGAAGAGTTGCTCCCTCTGGGATTCCTGACGCTGATGCGAAGAGTTCTTTGAACCCCTGGATCGAGGGAACTTTCCGATTGTGTTGTGCATCCGGTTCGTCTGATGGTGGCATGCCTCCCATGACTACTTCAGCGTTGTTTTGCGTGTCAAGCGGCAAATTAATTTTTATCGCTTTTTATATGTTCTTGTGATTGCGGGCTGCCTTGGTTTTCGAGTCGATGATTTGCTTTTTCACTTTTCTGTTGTCTATGGCGCTTCTCAAGTTGCATTTTTGTGCCGAACGGATGGTTTTAGATACTCTTTGGAATTTTGCCTGCAGTGTGGGTGCGAACGGTTTTTGGGGAATGTTTTACCCTTGTGGTTATTGCTGTGAACGTTTTGTTTTTCTGCCGATTGACCTCCGAGCTGTGCTTCTAACATTATGCGCCGCAATGCTTTGCGTAGATAGCAGCGGGAATCCCAAAGGATGGTTGATTTATGGTTCGCTTGCCTGCATTGACTTCACAAAATATTGCACCATTGATGCAATTAATCTTCAACTTTGGTCTTGGCCCGGTTAGCACATCAAGGTCTTCGTAACAGGGTGTGGTGTTCCTTTCAGGCCTCCTGCACTCGATTCTCGATGACCTGGCAGAACTATTCCGCCTTCGGCATGTGCGCGTTGCCAATGAGCAACGAAATTTCCTAATTCGATTCCTTGACCTTGGTTTTATGATGAACCAGGCATAATTAACACCCCGCAAAATGGAAAGCATTTTTGAAAGCTTATGCATCACCGGGAAAAAATCCATTTGAATGACATGAACAATCTGGTTTATTTCAATAGCTCGGATGAATTCGACCAGAACTCCGACCGGCGTATTCGTAAACTTCACCTCACCGTTCGGAACGCTCCTGCATCGCTGGCGGCCGGTAAATCAGGACTTCACACCCCGGCGAGTTTGGTCAATAATCTACCGCACAGCAACCCGAACCACGAAACCAAAGCCTTTGAATAAAGTGCCCTCCGGACCAGCCGCCAACCCCACGGAACTCAAGACCGCCGAATACGTCGGCTACGCCCTCGGGGACACGGCTTCGAACCTGTTTTTCCAGTCCTTCGGCATTTTTCTCACCTACTTTTACACTGATGTGTGGGGACTGGCGCCGGCGGCGATTGGCACCATGTTTCTTATGGTCCGGTTGTTCGATGCCGCCGCGGATCCCCTGATCGGCCTCCTGGCGGATCGCACGCAGACGCGCTGGGGCAAGTTCCGTCCCTACCTGCTGTGGTTTGCCCTGCCCTACGGGCTCGGCGGCTACCTGCTGTTCGCCAGCCCGGATCTCGGCAACGCGGGCAAGCTGGTGTACGCCTATATCACGTACGCGTTCATGATGCTGGCGTACTCGTTCATCAATGTGCCGTATTCCTCAATGCTCGGGGTCATCAGTCCTTCGCCGCGGATCCGGACCCTGGCCTCCAGCTACCGTTTTGTCGGGGCTTTCGGCGGCGGCCTGCTGGTGTCGCTTTTCGTGCGTCCCCTCGTGAAATGGCTGGGCGGCGGGGCCAACGCGGCGGGGAAGGTCATCAACGAACTGCGGGGCTTCCAACTCACGATGTTGATTTTCGCGGTGCTTTCCGCGGTGATGTTCCTGATTTGTTTTGCGACCACCCGGGAACGCGTCACGGTCCCGCCCGGGCAGAAGAACCACGCGTGGGGCGAAATCAAGGAACTGCTGGGCAACTTCCCCTGGATCATGGTGCTGCTGTCCGCGATCTTTTCGCTCACTTTCATCGGGCTGCGTAATGGCAGCGCGATCTATTATTTCAAATACGTGGCGGGCTACGACAATCAGCCGGTTCTGTTCGGCCAATTTGACCGCTTCACGGTTTTTGTCTCCCTCGGCATGGCGTGCCAGATGCTTGGCTCGTACTGCCTGAGTCTATTCGCCCGGGTGGCGGACAAGCGGATTCTCTCGTACGCACTCACGACCGTCACGGCGATCTGCTGGGCGTCGTTTTACTTCTTTCCGAAGCATGCGTTCGCGCTGCAACTGGCCATCCAGGCCTTGGGCTGCTTTTGCATGGGCCCCGCTTCCGCGCTAGTCTGGGCCATGTATGCGGACGTGGCCGACTACGGCGAGTGGAAATTTGGCCGTCGCTCCACCGGACTCGTTTATTCGGCTTCCCTGTTCGCCATCAAAACCGGCACGGCCCTGGCCGGACTGCTCCTGCCCTGGGTGCTCAAGGAATACGGCTATCTCCCGAATGTGGCGCAATCCGCTGCCTCCATTCTCGGCATCACCCTCACCTTTTCGCTCTTCCCGGCGGGGTTCGCCCTGCTGAAGGCTGCGGCCTTGTGGATTTACCCGCTGAGCCAGCCGCAGGTGAACCGGATCGAAACCGACCTGGCCGCCCGCCGCGCCGCCGCCACTCCAGCCACCGCAACCTCATGACCATCCACAATCCCATCCTTCCCGGCTTCAACCCTGACCCGTCCATTGTGCGGGTCGGTGACGATTACTACATTGCGATCTCCACCTTCGAGTGGTACCCCGGCGTGCAGATCCATCATTCCCGGGATTTGGTTCATTGGCGGTTGCTCACCCGGCCGCTGAACCGCCCGGCGCAGCTGAACATGCTGGGCGATCCCGACTCGTGCGGCGTGTGGGCGCCGTGCCTCACCTGCGCGGACGGATTGTTCTGGCTGATTTACACGGACGTGAAACGCTACGGTCGCACCACGGTGGGGGGCGCCAGCGGGGCTTCCTTGCGTGACTTCCACAATTATCTCGTGACCAGTCCGCGCATCGATGGGGAATGGTCGGATCCGATTCCACTCAATAGCAGCGGTTTCGACCCGTCATTGTTTCACGATGACGATGGGCGGAAATATCTCCTGAACCAGTTGTGGGACCATCGGCCCGGGAACAATCGTTTCGCCGGAATCGTTTTGCAGGAGTATTCGGTGTCCGAAAAGCGGTTGATCGGCGAACGGCGGAATATTTTTCGGGGCACGCCCCTGGGATTCACCGAGGGCGCGCATCTGTACAAACGCGACGGCTGGTATTACCTGCTCACCGCTGAAGGCGGCACCGGCTGGGGGCATGCCGTGACCATGGCCCGCTCACGGAATCTGACCGGTCCGTACGAATTACATCCGGACACCACCATCCTGAGCGCGCGGAACCGACCGGATGTCGAGCTGCAACGCGCCGGCCATGCCGATCTGGTCGAAACGCCGGATGGGGAAACCTACATGGTGTATCTCTGCGGCCGGCCGTTGCGCAATCGCGGTCGCTGCACGCTCGGCCGGGAAACCGCCCTGCAAAAAATGGTTTGGGGCGCGGATGGCTGGCTCCGGACCATGGACGGACAAGGCCTGCCGACGACCGAATCACCGGCCCCGTTACTGCCCCCACACCCTTTCCCGCCAGCCCCCATCCGCGAGGAATTCAACTCGCCGCAATTGCCCCTGGCCTTCCAATGGCTGCGGACGCCCTGGCCCGACGAGATCTTCAGCCTCACGGCGCGGCCGGGATTCCTACGCCTCCTTGGCCGGGAAACGATCGGCAGCCAGTTCCGGCAGGCACTGGTGGCGCGGCGGCAGCAGGCGCATTGTTTTTCGGCCTGCACGGTGGTGGAGTTTGAACCGGAGCATTTTCAGCAGAGCGCCGGACTCACCTGTTATTACAACAGCGCCAAGTTTCATTACCTTTATGTCTCCCACGACGAGACGCTGGGTAAACACCTCCGCGTCATGACCTGCACGCCCGACTCCCCGCAATCCGATTCCTTCACGCCGCCGGTGGCCATTCCCGCGGGTAAACCGGTCTATTTGCGCGTCGAAGTCGATTTCGAACGGCTGCACTTTGCCTACCGGTTGGAAGGGGGGGATGGCAAGTGGCAATGGCTGCCGCAACAATTTGACGCGAGCATCCTGTCCGACGAAGCCACGGTGCCCGGTCAACCGAACTTCACCGGAGCGTTTGTCGGGATGGCCTGTCAGGACACCGCGGGCACCGCACGGCCGGCCGACTTTGCCTTTTTTGAATACCAGGAGCGTGGCTACCGCGCAGATCCTTTTGCCGCTGCGGCGATTTGAAGGAAGTAGCAGCCAAAAATCCTTGTAATCTCAGTTGTTTAGGGCATCGTCGATTGATGACTCCCGAGCGGCTACGCCCACAAACCGCAAGGAAACGCACCCCCACTGCGTTCACCCTGATTGAATTGCTGGTGGTAATCGCCATCATTGCCATTCTTGCCGCCATGTTGTTGCCGGTCCTGAGCAAGGCAAAACTAAAAGGGCAGCGGATTGCCTGCCTGAACAATTTGCGCCAAACGGCGCTCGCGCGACGCCTCTACATTGATGACCACTCCGGGACCTTGGTCCTGGCCACCGCCGATGAGGGCAGCATCGATTCCTCCATCCAAAGCGGGAATCCCCAGGTCCAGGTGTGCCCGTCAACTCACGTGCCGAAGTTAGTTCGGGACGGGGGCTGGGGCACGGCCGACCAAACCTTTGTCGGTTCGACGCCCAACCCGGCTTACAATGCCGGAAGCTATGCCATCAACGGCTGGCTCTCGGTGGAGCACACCCCGGTGGATGGATTCACCACGTTTTTCTTCAAACGGGAGGCGGACCTGAATTTGCCATCCAATACCCCGATGTTTCTGGATTCCATTTGGTATTATATTTTCCCGCTGGAAAGCGATAACACCCTGAATCCCGCCGACCTGTACAACGGCTATTTCGGCAATCGGAGTGGTTGCCAGCATGGCATGGGCCTGAGCCTGATTGACCGGCACAGCAACCGGTCCGCCGCTACCGCGCCCAGGGCGCTACGCTATGTTCGCGGCCAGGTGCTGCCCGGGATGATTAACATGGTCTTTGCCGACAACCATGCCGAGGTCGTCCGGTTGGACAATCTTTGGAATTTTAACTGGCACAAAGGATGGGTCGCGCCGAAGACCCATCCCTGACGGGGAAGCGACGGGGTGCCGGGTCGGCGGTTGGCGGTTCGCCCCGATTCAGGACATCGCCGACGACATTGGAATAATTAATTTCGGCACTGAGAAAAATTGGCCACAACCTCCTTCGGGGTTGGGGAAATTTATTTATGGGTACCCAAGGTAGGCGCTCGTGCCTCGCGCCAACCTTGGGCTAGCTGGCACAACACCTTTGGTGTTGGGGAGGGGGCGGGGATATTTGCGTCCGATTTTGGCGCAGCCACAGGAAGCTCCCTTGGCTCAGAAGTCTTGCCGCGAAAAATTCACCCCCCGCAACTCACCTTCAACCCGTCGTAAGCGAATTCGATCCCCGCAGGTAATTCGGCTTGCGCGGCATCGTGATCGTAATCGTGGGTCAGATGCGTCAGGTAGGTGCGGCCAGCGGCGATCCGCCGGGCGGCGGTCAACGCCTCGTCCAGACACATATGCGTGGGGTGAGGCTGATAACGGAGAGCGTCGAGAACAACCACTTCCACACCTTGCACCTGGCGGACTACTCCGGGGGGGACTTCCTTGCAATCGCTCAGGTACGCCAGGCGTTTGCGGCCGTCCTGAATGAACAAATAACCCAGCGTAGTGATGCGCCCATGCGGCAGTTCCAGGGGGATGATCTCCAGATCGCCGAGCCGGAACGAGCCCGTGATCACATGCGGTTCCGGGGCAAAGTAACCCTTGGGCCAGGGGCCGGCATGAAAGGCGTAAACGAAGACCCGCTCCAGCGCGGCCATGGTCTCCGCATTCGCGTAAATCGGCAGGCGCCCCCCGCGCAAATCGCAAAAACGGCGGCAATCATCCAGGCCCATGATGTGGTCCGCGTGGGGATGGGTAAAAATCACTGCGTCCAGCCAGCGGATGTTTTCCCGGAGCATCTGCAGGCGGAACTCGGGGGAGGTGTCGACATTGAAGCGGACCTCTCCTGTGGCCACGTAAATCGAAGGGCGCGTGCGATGGTTTTTGGGGTTGGCCAGAAAGGCGAGCGGATAGTCGCAGCCGATCATCGGCACGCCCTGCGAGGTGCCGGAACCGAGAAATGTAAATTCAAATGCCATTGCAAAGTTTTCTTTTGCCGAACGGCAGCTTAATGGTCAAATTGGCGCGGAGCGAACCTAAAATGCTGACCACCTTACGGATCAAAAATCTGGCGCTGGTGACGGACCTGACGCTGGAACTGCAGCCGGGCTACAACGCGATCACCGGGGAAACCGGCGCGGGCAAGTCGATCATCATTGGCGCACTAAACCTGGTGCTCGGGGAACGGGCGGACCGCACCCTCATCCGCACCGGGAGCGACGCCTGCTCCGTGGAGGCGGTCTTCGACATCCGCAAGTTGCGGGGAGCGCTCGCGCCCTGGCTGGAGGAAAACGGACTGGAACCCTGCGAAGACCACCAATTGGTCCTCAAGCGCGCCTTCACCGCGGCGGGCACCAACCGGCAATTTATCAACGGTTCGCCCACCACCTTGACCGCGCTGGCGGCGATTGGCGAATGGCTGGTGGACATGCACGGACCGCACGATCACCAATCCCTGCTGCATGCGGCCAAGCAACTGACCATTTTGGATGCTTTCGGCAACCTCGCCCCCCGCCGCGAGGCCTTTGCCACCCTGCTCCGCCGCCGGAGCGCCCTCGAAGCCGAAAAGGCCGCCCTGGTGGTGGATGAGCGCACGTATGCCCAGCAACTCGATCTCCTGCGCTTTCAAGTCAACGAAATCACCGCGGCGCGACTACAACCCGGGGAAGAAGAGCAGGTGCAGCAGGAGTACGCCCGGGCGAGCAACGCGGCGCGACTCCTGGAATTAAGCCAGGCGGCCCTCGCGCTGCTGGATGGGGATGAATCCTCCCTCCTAACCCAGGCCGGCTTGCTGGGGCGGACGCTGCACGATCTCCAGCGCATCGATGCGGGCGCCGCCGAATTGGCCAGACAACACGCCGCGGCGATGGCGGGTTGGCAGGAATTGCAAACCGAGTTGTCCAACTACGCCGACAAAGTGGACATCGATCCCGCCCGATTGCAGGAACTCGAGGAACGGCTCAACCTCCTGCACACCCTCAAGCGCAAATATGGCGCGACATTGGCGGAAGTGATCGCCTTTGGCGAAGAGGCCGCGGCCAAACTCCAGCAATTGGAGCAGCGCGATGGCGAATTGGCGCGGATCAATGAAGAACTAAAGAAGGTGACGGCGGAATTGTGGACCACCGGCCAGGAATTGTCCGCCCAACGGCGCAAGCTGGTGCCGCAACTCGCCAAATCGGTCGCCCGGCAACTCAAGGACTTGGGCTTTGCGCAAAGCCATTTCGACGTCACGGTGACCACCACCGCCCGCGAGGCGCTAACTGGAACCGGCGCGGCGGTTGGTTCGTCCGGTCTGGACACCATCGAATTTCAATTTGCCCCCAATCCCGGGGAGCCCGCGCGGCCGTTGCGAGCCATCGCGTCTTCGGGCGAAATGGCGCGGGTGATGCTCGCGCTGAAAACCGCGCTGGCCCAGGTGGATGAAGTGCCGGTGCTGGTCTTCGACGAGGTGGATGCGAACGTGGGCGGGGAGACAGCCGCCGCGGTGGGCGGAAAAATGCGCTCGATCGCCACGCAACACCAGGTGTTGTGCATCACCCACCTAGCCCCGGTGGCCGCCGCAGCCACGACGCACTATGTAGTGACCAAGCAGACCCGCGAAGGGCGCACGACCTCCGAGATTTCCAGCCTAGGCAAGGCCGAGCGCGTCACCGAACTGGCGCGGATGCTGGGCGGCCAGTCGGAGGCCGCCCGGAAACATGCCGAAGAATTGCTGGCATGACCCGGCGTCCCTTATTGATAGTGCGGCGGCTTCGAGTTCGTGGCTTTGACCCGTTCCAATTCGATGGTCTCGAGCGTGGCGGAGAGCCGCTGTTGTTGTGTTTGCAGCCGCGCAAATTGCCGGGACTGGTCCGTCACCACCTGGTTCAATTGATCCACCAGATGTTCCAGGTGGGCCAGGTGTGATTCCAGCTTTTCCAACCGCGCGGCGGTTTCATTGTCCATGCCATAGTTTAAGCCGCCACCCCTCCCTTGCCCAATAAAATGAACCCCGGTTCCAAAACAGTCGCCCGCCACCTGAACGAGCATGTCCGCCAACTGCTGGACTGCCGGCAATGCCCCAACATGCTGAAACCGGTGGTCAGCGGCGGGCCGGTGGTCAGCCGGGTCATGCTGGTGGGCCAGGCTCCGGGCGACAAGGAGCCGGTGCTGGGCCGCCCGTTTGCCTGGACCGCGGGGAAGACGCTGTTCCGCTGGTTTCAGGAGTCGGCGGGGATGGATGAGGCCACCTTCCGCGCCCGGATCTATATGGCCGCGGTGTGCCGTTGCTTCCCCGGAAAGAAGCCGACGGGCGGGGACCGTGTGCCCGACCCGGCGGAAATCCAGAACTGTTCCGCGTGGCTGCGAAGGGAAATCGAACTCCTGCGACCGGCCCTCGTCATCCCGGTGGGCAAGCTGGCCATCCAGCAGTTTCTGCCCCCGGAAAAATTGGATCTGCTGATCGGCCGGCAATTGACAGCCACCCTGGCCGGGCAAACCTTTGACCTGGTGCCCCTGCCCCATCCATCCGGGGCCTCGCCCTGGCACCGGATGGAGCCGGGAAAGACCTTGCTCAAAAAGGCGCTGGGCCTCGTGCGGGCGCACCCGGCCTTCCGGGAATTGCTCCGCCCTTAGACTCAACCCTGGTGCAGCATCCGCACTTCCCGCTGCGGGAAGGGAATTTCAATTTTCTTCGCGTTAAACTCGTCGAGGACGGCCTGATAAATTTCCGCCCCCACGGGACCAAAATCCGCCAGCGAGGTCCAGGGTTTGATGGCGATGACGATGGAAGAATCGCCTAGACTGGCGATGCCCACCACGGGGGCGGGTTTCTTAAGCACGCGGGGATTGCGGGCCAGGATCTCGTTGACCACCGCCAGGGCTTCGGCCGGTTTGGTGCGGTAACCCACGCCCACGGAAAGGTCCAGTTGCCGGATGGCGCCGTAATTATGCAGGATTTCGCCGATGATCTTGCGATTGGGAATGACCACCCGCGAAAGGTCGGCATGGGCCAGCTTGGTGGAAAAAAGGTCAATCGCGGTCACCTGGCCGTTCACGCCGGCCAATTCCACGTATTCACCCACGCGGAACGGCTTCGTGAAGATAATAGTGAGGCCCGCCACCAGGTTGCCCAGCACGCCTTGCAACGCCAGGCTGATGCCGACGCCGGCCACGCCGATGCTGGTGACCAGCGCGGCAATGGGGACGCCAAACCGGTCGAGCACCATCACCAGCGTGAAGATCATGACGATCAATCGTGCCAGTCGGACAAACAGGGTTTTGACCGGTGGCTCCAGCTCCTGCCGGTCCAGCCAGCCTTGCAAAACCTTCCCGACCCAGCGGGAAACAAAGAACCCAATAATGAGGATGATGATGCCGCCAATGACTTGCATCCCGTAATCGGAGGCAAATTTGATGAGTTGATCCTTCACGTGCTCAATCCGGGAGGTCACATGTTCGGCAGCGTTCTGCACCGCGTTGATGGGGTCGGCCATAATCGTTTATTGAACTAATTTCCGGCGGTTAAATACCAGTCTGGTCGCGACAATTGAAGCGGAAAATCGTGACCGGGCGGCAAAAAAAGCCTATTTCGCGGGCAAAACCGCTGGCGGGGAAAGCGGGGAGTCGGTCATCAAATAGGCGATCAAATCGCACACCGATGGTTCCGGCAGGGCTTCGAGCAAACCGTCCGGCATGAGGGACAACCGGGACTCGGCGATGGTGGCGATCTCCGCGCGGGGCACGACCAGTTGTTCCGAGATGGATTGCACCTTCAAAACCTGATCCGTTTGAGAAAGCACAATGCCATTGATGACGCGCTCATCCTTCAGAGTCACGGTGGAAACCCGATAACTCTCGGGTACCACGGCGCTGGGATCCAGGATGTTGTCCAGCAGGTATTCGAGGTTGTGGCGGTCGGAACCGGTGAGGTCGGGACCAATTTTGGCGCCTTCCCCGTAAAGCGAATGGCACACCGCGCAAGTTTGTTGAAACACCTTTCGGCCAGCTGCGGGCGAGGCCGCCTGCAGCCGGGCCGGGGTCAGTAGTCCTTGATACTTAACCAGTAGTTCCCGCCGTCCGCCCGCGGAATCATCCAACCGCGGCCAGAGCCGGTGTACTTGCTCGATAATGCCGGCATCCGAAAAACTGAGTAGTTGGCGAATTTGCGTGGGGCCGATCGCCGGACGGGGCAGGCGACCGCGTTGCACGGCGGTCAGGGTGGCGGTGGCAAACGCGGGGCGTGAAATCAATGTGTTGATGGCCTCGGCGCGGGCGGCGTCGGTCTTTAAGTCGGCGTAATGTTGTAGCAGGAGCGCCGGGGTATTGGTATCCCCCAAGGCCGCCAGTCCGCGCAGGGCATCCAAGGCCAGGTCGGCATCGTCCAACAATCCGGCCAACAAGGCGGGCAGGCCCGGATCGGGATTTTGCAGGAGGGTGCGCAAGGCTTGTCGGCGATCCCCCACCCCGGCCGAGCGATCAACGAGAGTGGCGCGCAATTTCGTGAGCGCTCCGGCATCCCCAAAGACCGCGCTCAATTCCCGCGTGAGCGTGGACACCCGGGGCTCGGGATCCGTCGCCAGCTTGGCGACCACCGCCGGCCACGCGACCGGCGCGACCGCATGCTTCACCCCGTTCAACGCCTCGCTCAGGCCGCCCAGCACGTCCAGGCGGAAGCGCGTGTTGCTGGTTGCAGTAAGGAGCCCGACAAGCTCGTTGGCCGCGGTGGGATTGGGGACCAGTTCTTCGCCAATCCGCCGGGCCAGGAAACGTCGCAATTTTGGGATCCGGGAATCCAGAGCCAACGCGACCGCCTCCTTGGAAAAACCCGGCACAGCTGGCTCGATCCCATACCACAGCATGAGGGGAAACACCCGGTCATTGGCAAATTCCGCGCGCTCGGCCAGCCCCCGCGCCAATTCCCAACGCTGCTCCAACGGAAACCGTCGGAGGGCGGAGGCGAGGAACGTCAACACCAATCCGGAGGGATCCTGCCGCGCCAGCGTGGAAAATTCCGATTGCATTGCCTGGGATGGCGCGCCCTGGTCGGTGGCCAGTTGAATGGCCCAGACGCGGATCGCTTCGTCGGGCGCGTGCAGCAACTCCCGCAGCCAGGCTTCGGTCACGCCTCCGGTCACATACAACGCCCACAAGGCGCGCAGTTTGCGGCTCACCTCCGCCTGATCGCGGAACTGGGCGTGCAGCGCCACGTGGACCGCCGCCCTGTCCTTCCCCTGCGCGGCACGTTCCTGCAGCGTCTGCCGCGCCTGGCGCACAAACCAGTCATTCTTTTCGAGCTGCAGACGGACCAACTCCGCGTCCGGCAGCGCGGAAATATCACCCGTCCAGGCCTTGGGCGTGCCGTAGGCCAGCCGATAGATCCGCCCGGAAGTCCGGTGGATGCCTTCCTGATTATGGCACTCGCCGAAGTCCGACCAATCACTCACAAACACGGACCCATCTGAACCAGAAAGCAGTTCCAGCCCGCGAAACCAGGGATCGTCGATGCTCATGAAATCCGGCGCATGCCGGGCGGTGTAACTGGCGCCCGCGCGCTCCAGGCGATCATTATTGATCCGTCGCCCATGGAAATTGGCGGTAAACATTGTGTTGCGATACTGGTCCGGCCAATTGTCGCCCAGGTACATCATCAGGCCGGAATGGGCATGACCACCCCCGGCCAATGAGGTCGGACCGGTGACTCCGAGTTTACGAATCTGGTCCCACGTTTCCGCAGTATTCCAATGCAGGTGGTCGGCGGTCTGATCGATCAATTCGTAAAGGTGCGGGTTGGGATGTTCCCCGTACATGCGCCGATAATACGCGCCCGGGATCACCTGCCAGAGATGGCCGATCACCGTGTTAATAAAAAACATCTGACCGAGGTCATCCCAATCCGAGCCCCACGGATTGGTAGTCCCAGCCGCGACGACTTCAAACCGGCGGGTCACCGGGTGAAACCGCCAGATCCCGGCGTTCACGCGGGTGCGGCGATCCTCGGGATCTCCGGGATGCCCGACGTTGCTGGACGCCAGAATGCCATGCCGCCCGTAAAGCCAGCCGTCGGGCCCCCATTTCAGGCCATTGGCAATATTGTGCCGGACTGCCCCGTCATCGAAACCGTCCAGCAACACCTCCGGCTCGCCGTCCGGAATGTCGTCGTGGTTGCGATCCGGCAGAAAGAGCAGGCGGGGCGGGCACAGCACATAAACTCCCCCAAAGCCAACCGCCACGCTGGTCAACTTCTGCGCCTGATCCCAAAAGACCGTGCGCCGGTCAAAATGCCCCGAGTGCGTGGTATCCTCCAAAATCACGATGCGATCATGGAGTTTCAGGTCAAAATTCAGTTTCTGTTCGGAATAGGTGTAATTCTCGGCGACCCACAACCGGCCGCGCGCGTCCGTGGTCATGGCAATGGGCTGTTGAACGTCGGGCTCCGCCGCAAACACGGTGGCCTGGAATCCCGGCGGGAGGTGGATCCCTTTGACGGCCTCATCCGCCGGTAACAAGGGCGTGGGGCCAACTTCATGGGAATTGTAAATTTTGGGAAAATCCGCCGCGCCGGCCGCCGCCGGATTGACCAGAGCGACACCGAGCAAGACGGTGGTGAAGAGGCTGCAACGCAATTTCATAAATCAAACCCATCCGCCCGGAATCGACCGGCAACCCCCGCCAATCAAATTGGAAATGGATTAGGCGGAGTTTGAACGAATCCCGCCCACGTGGCAATTCCCGTCCGCCTTAAGCGGGGAGAATCGCCCCCCTTTCGGGGCTAGCGGCAACCCTGGCCCCAGAGAATATTCCCGCTGGCCGGAAATCTACCTACCCTGCTTCACCCCGACATTTCCATTCCCATCCAATTCACTATCAATGTGTTACGAGATTTCCGACGGGTTGCATGTCAAGGCGACGGGTTGACATTGCGGCAACTTGTAACCTTGCCGAAGGTCGCAGCGTCTGCCCTGAAAGATTGACTGTCGCCAGTGTATGCCAACGAAGTGCATGCCCGGGCACGGCAAGCAACTAAACAAAAGCAACTCAAAATCATTATGCAACGTTACAGCTTAGCTTCACTGGTCAAAATCGGACTCTGCGCCCTGCTCGCGCTCGGCACCGTCGTTCAAATCAAAGCGGAAGACGCCAAGGTCAACGCGGTGGGCGCCTGGACCTGGACCGGTCCCGGCCGCAATGGCAATCCTGGACGCCCCCAGACCATCAAACTCAAAATGGAAGCGGACAAATTGGTCGGCACCATCAGTGGTGGTGGTCGCGGACGCGCCGCCGCGGATGGCGCTGCTGCCGCCGCTCCCCGCGAGACGAAATTGGAAGACGTGAAGCTCGCCGGTGATCAACTGACTTTCAAGGTCACCCGCGCTGGCCGCAATGGTGGCAACCCCATGGTCCAAAAGTTCACCGGCAAAGTCAGTGGTGACACCATCAAGGGCAAGATCGAAGTCGAAGTGGAAGGGCAAGACCCCCGCACGACCGAATGGGAAGCCAAGCGGGACACCGAGAAGAAGGAAGCCGCGGCCACCGACGCCAAGTAAGCATTCCTCCCGGTTCCTCTTTAGTTTAACTAGCTTTGCCGATGCGGCTCCAGCAATGGGGCCGCATCGTTTTTTTAGCGCCGGGCAATTCGCCAACCGAAAGCCTACCTGCGGACGGCCGTACAGGCGGCACGAAGGCTTGTCGAATCCGCGTCAACACGTTATCTCTTGAGACATGCAGCTCAACCACCCTCGCGCGCCATTTTCATGGCGAATGAACGCGTTACGGTGGATCGTCCTGGCCGGGATCGGGTGGGGATTGGGCTGCATTTCGGGGTTCGCCAAGGCGGACCCGAACACGGTGGGCGCAATGCGCCTGGTGCGGGACAATTGCCTCAGTTGTCATAATAGCGATAAGCACAAGGGTGGTTTGAATCTGCTGACGCGAAAGGGCTTGCTGGCAGGTGGGACCGAAGGGCCGGTCGTGGTCCCCGGCAACGCGGACAAGAGCTCCCTGTTCCAAGCCTTGCAGGCGGACAGCGATCCCCACATGCCGCCGAAGAAGCAGCTCAGTCCGCGCCAGATCCGGGTGGTGAAAGATTGGATCACCGCCGGTGCGAAATGGGATGAGTCGGCGCTTTCCGAAAAAAACCGTCACGAGCCGGTGCAATTGTCCCCCCTGCCAGCCGGGTATAACCCCGTCATGGCGGTGGCGCTTTCGCCGGACGGTTCCCGCCTGGCCCTCGGTCGGGGCAACCGGCTGGTGGTGCATGATTTGCTCGCCACGAATTTCCCCGTCCTGCTCGATACGGAGGCGGGCGCGGATGTGGTGCGCTCCCTCGCCTGGAGCCCGGATGGGCAAAGGCTGGCCTGCGGCAGCTATCGGGAGATTGCGGTGCGTAACGCCAGAGACTTCTCCGTGTTGTGGCGGGCGGGCACCAACCTGCTGGGGCGCGTGGGGGCGCTGGCGTTCACCCCGTTTGGCGGGGCGCTGGTGGCTGCGGACAACCCGACAGCCGAACCCGCGTGGGTGAGGTTTTTCGCCGCCGACACGGGCCACGAAATCAGCGCCTGGCCGGCGCATGAAGATGCCATCAACGCACTGGCGATCAGCCCGGATGGCGGGCGCCTGGCGACTGCCGGCAATGACAAATTGATCCGGCTTTGGGAGGCCATTTCCCACCAGGAGATCGCCCGTTACGAAGGCCATGTCGGGGCCGTGCGGGGGGTCGGCTTTAATGCGGATGCTTCTGAACTGCTCTCGGTGGGGGCGGACAAACAGCTGAAAATCTGGGATGTGAAATCGCGCGAAGGCATCATCACCATCGGCGGTCGGCGGCACGGCCTGACGGCAGGCGTTTGGTCGGCGGATGGCAAAACGGTCGCCGCGACGGATGACGATGGCCGGCTCTACACGTTCAAGGAATTCAATCGCCACACCGGCGCGCAAAGTTCCGAAACGGCCCGGGAGCAACAACTGGGCAAATGGGATGACACCCTGGAAGCGTTGGCGATCCAGGCGGATGGCAGTCGCATCGCCATTGGTGGCCACGATGGTAGGGTGCGTTTGCTCAATGATAAAGGCGCGGTGCTGGCCACGTTTGCACCACCCGTGGTAACGATCCCCGAAGGCAACAAAACGATCGTCGCCCAGAATCCCCCGGGGAAAAGCAAACCGGCGAAAAAATGGACCACCCCGGCAAACCAGCCCCCGGATCGCCTGGCCGTTCCCTCGTTCGTTCACGATGTGCTGCCCGCGTTGTCGAAGGCCGGTTGCATGGCGGGTTCCTGCCACGCGAAACCGGAGGGCCAGAATGGATTCAAGCTTTCCGTCTTTAATTACAATCCCCCGGCGGATTACGCGGCGATTGTTAAGGATGGTCGGGGCCGACGCATTTTTCCGGCGGCGCCGTCAGAAAGTCTGCTACTGCTGAAGCCAACACTTTCCGTCGATCATGAAGGCGGCCAGCGATTTGAGCGCGATTCGGCAACCTATCGCCTGCTCGTGCGCTGGATTGCCGGCGGCATGCCCTACCAGGCAACCAATGAACCCGCCTTGGCCGGCATCCAGGTGGAACCGGCGACCGGCTCTTACCGACACGGCACGCGGCAGGCGCTGAAAGTCACGGCGCGATATGCCGACAACTCCACACGCGACGTCACGGCGCTGGCCGAATTTGTATCGCAGGATAAGGAGTTGGCCACGGTGGACGAGTCTGGTCAGGTGCGGATTGGCCAGCTTACCGGCGAAAGCGTCATCGTGACGCGTTTTATGGGGTTGGTGGCCACCGCGCATGTGACGGTTCCCGCGGATCATGTGTTTACCTCTGCCCGCTATCGGGAATTGCCCATTGCCAATTTCATCGACGAGCGTGCTTACGCGCATTTTGAGAAGCTGGGACTGCTCCCCTCCGACCGTTGTTCGGACGCGGAATTCCTCCGTCGCTCCACGTTGGACACGATCGGCATGCTGCCCACGCCCGAAGAGACGCGCGCGTTCCTGGCGGACCTAGCGCCGGATAAGCGAAAGCGATGGATTGAGCATCTCCTCGAGCAACCCGCCTGGGCGGACTATTGGGCCAACAAATGGGCGGACTTATTGCGCCCCAACCCCGACCGGGTGGGGGTGAAAAGTGTCTATGTGTTGGATCAATGGTTGCGCAGCGCTTTTCGCCAGAACCTGCCCCTGGATCAGTTTGCCGCCGCCATCATCACGGCGGAAGGCAGCAACCACCGGGACGGCCCGGCGGTGGTTTATCGCGACCGTCGCGAGCCGCCAGAATTGACCACCATGTTCAGCCAGCTCTTTCTGGGGGTCCGTCTGGAGTGCGCCAAGTGTCATCATCATCCCAACGAAAAGTGGAGCCAGGATGATTTCTATCAGTTCGCCGCGTTTTTCGCGCCCGTGAAACAGAAGGGGGACGGACTCTCACCGCCTATTTCCGCGGGGACCGAGGAGTTTTATTTCGCGGCTGGTGCCGAGGCCCACAACCCGGTCACAGATGCCATCATGAAACCGCGCCCCCCGGATGCCGCCGGTTTTTCGGTAGCGGAAGGGCGGGATCCCCGGGAGGCCTTGGTGGAATGGCTGACGAAACCGGAAAATCCTTTTTTTGCCAAAGCCGCGGTGAACCGGGTGTGGGGAGCGTTTTTCGGTCGCGGCGTGGTGGAACCTGTGGATGATTTTCGCGCGTCCAACCCGGCCGTCAACGAGCCCCTGCTCGACGCGCTGGCGCAGGATTTCCAAAGCCATGGGTATGACCTGAAACAATTGATGCGCAGGATCTTGTCCTCGGAGCTGTATCAATTGAGTTCCACCCCGAACGAGAGCAACCTCACGGATACAAAAAACTTTTCGCGTTCGTACCGCCGTCGTCTGCCCGCGGAAGTGGCGTTGGATGCGGTCTGTGATGTCACCCGCGTGCCGGAGCACTTTGAAGGCTGCCCGCCGGGCACGCGCGCCATCGGCACCTGGACCTTCAAGATCGGCTCCCACTTCCTCGACGCGTTCGGACGTCCCAATTCCAGCACGGACGCACCGTGTGAACGGGATCTGAAGACCAGCGTGGGGCAGGCCCTGCACTTGATGAATTCCCGGGAACTGCAAGCCAAGCTCACCGATGCGAAAGGGCGGGTGCGGCAGATCGTCGAGGCGGGCCGGTCGCCCGCTGAAATCGTCACAGAACTTTACCTGGCCGCTTATAGTCGCCTGCCCACGCCCAAAGAGCTGGCCACCGCGACCGCCGGGTTTAAGGAGGAGAAAGCGCCGCGCCAGCAGGCGGCGGAAGACGTGCTTTGGGCCTTGCTGAATTCGCCCGAGTTTGTATTTAATCATTGATCAAGACCTCATGAGCCACTTGAATTCCAACTGCGCGGGAATGCGGCGCCGGGATTTTCTCCAAATTGGTCTGGGGGGCGCGTTGGGACTCGGTTTTTGTGATTTGTTGCGGCTGCGCGCCGGCGCGGCGGAATTGCCGATGCCCGCCAAAACCCTGGCCGGTTCGAACATCAATTGCATCCTGGTCTGGTTGGATGGGGGCCCTTCTCATTACGAAACCTTCGATCCCAAGCCGGACGCACCGTCGGAGATTCGGGGGGAGTTCAAGTCCATCTCCACCCGCGTGCCGGGAATCCATTTCAGCGAGTGCGTGCCCAAACTGGCCGGCGTGGCGGACAAGCTCAGCATTGTGCGATCGATTCATCACAAGGATCCCAATCACGGTGGTGGAAACCATTATATGATGACCGGGGCGCCCACCCCGGTGCCGGTGGCCTGCGGCGCCTTCGTGACCTTTCATCCGTCATTTGGTTCGGCGGTTTCCTACAAGCGCGGGCTGCGCCAGGGTCTGCCGGCTTACGTTTCCATGCCCCAGGTTTCGCGCTCCGGCGGCCCCAATTTCCTGGGCGGTCAGCACGCCCCGTTCGTCATCGACGGCAATCCCAACAGCCAGGGTTTCCGCGTGCGCGATGTCACCCTGCCGACGGAGATCAGCGAGGGCCGGACCACGACCCGACTCCAATTGCAGCAATCGTTGGATTCCATGCAGCGTTACGCGGACAAATTGTTCGATGATCCGGCGGTCACGTTCGATCAATTTTACGCGCAGGGCTTGCAGTTGGTGCATTCGCCTGCGGCCCAAAAAGCGTTCGATATCGGCAGTGAGGAGGAGAAAGTCCGCGACGCCTATGGCCGTCATGATTTTGGTCAGCGCCTGTTGCTGGCGCGCCGCCTGGTCTCGGTGGGCGTGAGCTTCGTGACGGTTTACTATGGCGGCTGGGATCATCACACGAAGATTTTTGACGCCTATAAGGGCGATCATATGAAGCACTTTGACCAGGCCATGGCGGCTTTGATCAAGGATCTGGATGACCGGGGACAACTCGACAACACGCTGGTCATCGCCCTGGGTGAGTTCGGGCGCACTCCCAAAGTAAACAAGGACGCGGGACGCGATCATTGGCCCGGAGCCATGTCGGTGTTGATGGCGGGAGCCGGAATCCCGCGCGGCCAGGTGGTGGGCGCGACGGATCCCAAGGGCTATTACGCGTCGGACAAGGTCTATCGCCCGGAGGATTTCGCCGCCACGCTCTACACCAAGCTCGGCATCGATCCGAACCAGGTGCTCCACTCGAACACCGGCCGCCCGATCCCGCTCGTGAACCAGGGAAATCTGATCAAGGAGCTGTTTGCGTGAGTGACGGGTTCCGCCCGGACCTTCGCCGCAGCTTCAGGATTATTATTCCGACCTTGCTCCTCCTGCTGCTCCACCTCCCACCAGCCTGGGCCAGCCCACCGACTTTGGAGTTCTTTCACCCACCCGGGGCCGCCGTGGGTTCCACCAACACAGTCCAAGTTCCCGGCAAGTTCGAGCCCTGGCCACCCAAGGTCTGGGTGGACTCTGCGGGAGTGTCCTTTCTCGCCCGCACGAACGCCGGGGAGTTTCAGGTAAACGTGGCGGCCGGGGCCACCCCCGGCGTGCGGCTCATCCGTTTCTTCAATGAAGCCGGGGTGAGTGAACCGCGACCTTTCGCGATCGGCGCCGGCCCGGAAATTCTGGAAGTTGAACCAAACGACCATTTCGCCCAAGCCCAGCGAATTGAGCGCCTGCCGGTAACCATCAACGGCCGATTGAACAAGGCCGACGATGTCGATTCCTTCCAAGTGGAATTGAAAGCCGGCCAGACGCTGGACGCCGCCGTGGACAGCATCGTCCTGATGAGCCGACTGGATGCCGTTCTGCGCGTGGTCACCACCAATGGAGTGCAACTAGCCTGGAACCATGATTTCGCCACCCTGGACCCGCGCCTGATCTGGCACACCACCAACGACCAAAGCGTCGTTGTCCAAGTGTTCGGCTTCCCCTACCCCGGCTCCTCTGACATCCGGTTTACCGGCAGCGATGGCGCCATCTATCGCCTCAAACTGGCCCTGACCAACTCCGCGCCCGTCCTGACCCATGGCGTGGATTCCACCGCCACGCCGCCCCCGCTGGTGGAGCTGCCGCTGACCTTGGAGAATGCCATCCGCGTTCCGGGGCAATTGCATCGGGTCCGCCTCCACGTGAAGGAACCCGGCTGGGCCGCCGCCGAAATCCATGCCGAGAGCATCGGTTCCCCCCTCGACGCCTGGCTGCGCGTGGATGACCACGACGGCAAACAACTCAGCCGTAACGACGACCACAATGGCAGCCGCGATCCCTACCTGGAATGGCAGGTCACCACTAACACCGATTACACGATCGTGGTGGGATCCTTGACCCGGCAGGCCGGCGAAGATCATCGCTTCCGCTTTTCCCTCCACCGCGTGGAACCAGCTTTCACCCTCACGGCTACGGCCAGTTCCATGATCTTGAAGCCCGGAACCACCAATCAACTCAAGGTGGTTTTCGCGCGCTTACGTGGCTTCACCAACGCGGTCCAACTCACCGCCCGGGACCTGCCCGCCGGCATCTCCTGTGAACCGGTGGCGGCGCCGACCAAGGATGGCGAGATCAATCTCCAGTTCATCGCCCCAACCAACGCGCCCCCGTATCAGGGTCCCTTCCAGCTCAACGCGCACGACCAGGTTTCCGGACAAGACCAGCCGGTCCCCTTCCTCTTGACCGGTTCCTCCAGCGACAATGGAGTCCCCGGCGGCTACCGCGTCCTGCTGGCCGACCGCACCCCGTGGCTTTGGCTGACGATCCCGGCGCCCGAGCCGGTCAAACCGGCCGAACAGGACGGGAAGAAATAGATCGATTACTCCCCTCCCGGTTGGTGACGGAGGTAGCGCAGCAGGTCGGCCAGGTCTTGGTGGGTCAGGGCGGCTTCCAGACCGTCGGGCATTAACGAAAGTTTGGTGCTGCGCAGGGATTTAATGTCAGAGCGCAGGATGTTTCGAGTCGTGCCATCCGGCAGTTTGAACACCAGACCGTTGCCGGTCTCACTGGCGATGATGCCGTAGAGTTCGTCGCCCCCAGTCAGTTCGCAGTTATAGGCCAGGTACCGCGGCTCCACCTCGCGGCTCGGGTCCAGGATGGAGGTGAGCAATTTCTCGGGCGGATGCGCCTTCACCGAGATCAAATTGGGACCCACCTCACGCCCGACTCCGTCCAATTGATGGCACGTGGCACAGGTTTTGGCAAAGACGGCCCGGCCCCGCGTTACGTCGCCCGTCAAAAATAGCGCAGGTTGAAAGCTCGCGATGGCCTTCTGCCGGTCGGGATTGATGGTCGCCGCAAAAACGGTACCGGCGAGTTGGCGAACCTTTTCCGAGGAATGTTTGAGCAAGCGATCACGCTGGGCAACCTCCAGGTCCACCGATGCGATCTGACCTCGCTCCAGTCGTCGCAACAACTCCAATGCCCACGACTCGCGGCCGAGCAGGCTATTGAAGACGGTGGCACGGGTGGCGGGCGAATGCGCGGGCCAGTCCGCCAGCAACCAGCCCGGCGTGGCCGCGTCCCCTGCCCGGCCGAGCGCCTGCACCGCGGCGCGTTGGACCTCGCCGGGAACACTGGGTTGCAGCAGGACCGCCAGGCGGGAAATGTCCGTTGCCGAACCCGCGCCACTGCGCCCCAGCAAGCCCAGGGCCGCCACCCGAAGATTAACCACCTGCGTCGCATCGGCCGCCACCCGGCGGGCCTGGGCCACCATCGCCACCGCCTGCCGGGCCAATTCCCGGAGTTTCTCATCACCGGTTTCCGAGTATTCAATGAAAGACAGCTTTTTCCGGGCGAGCGCATCGACGAAATGAGTGAAGGCATGAAACTGCCCCGCGGTGAAATGGCCGTCGGCCGGCGCCAGCGTCGGTCGCAAAAACTGCATCACCAAGTCACGCCGATCCAAGGCCAGCGACATATCGAGGAGCGGGTCGGCAAACACCTCCCGCACTTCGTTATTCGCTTGCGTGACCGCCGCGATCAAAACTTCGGCATGATTGACCACGGAACTTAGGACGGCAGCGGCGATGGCCGGGTCGGAGCCGGAATTCACCGCCAATCGGGCAAGCGCGACACCCGCCGCCGAATCTTGCCAGGCTCCCAGGGTCAACGCCAGTTGCAGGCGGACTTGGGGATCCGGATCATCCGCCAGCCGGGCGGCCAATTCACCCAGCCGGTTACCGGTTCCCGCCCGCGTTTCGGCGAGGCGCACCGCATGGCGACGCACTCCCGCCGCAACATCACCCAAAGCCGGTTCCAACAGCGCGGGCGTCAAGGGCCCCCAGACCATCCAGAGTGCAGAGCGCATGCACCCGCGCGAGCGGGCTGACTCCGTGCGCCGCCAGGGCGGCCAGGGCCGGCACGACGGAAGCTTCATGTTTCCAGAGCAGCAACTGCTGCGCCTTGTCGCGAATCCAACCACTGGGACTTTCCAGCAACGCCACCAATTCGCCGGCGGAAAGCGTGTCGAGCCGGGCCGGACGCAGGGTATTGAGCTGCGGACGCTTCCCTTCTGGGAACACGCGGTAGATGCGACCGCGCTCCTCGCCCAACCGATAAAATGGCGCCAATTCCCGCCGCCCTTCCGGCGGCAGCCAGTCCGGGTGTTCGATCATGTAACGATACATGTCCACGATCCAGAGCGCGCCGTCCGGACCGGTGCGCGCCATCACGGGACGGAACCACTGATCCCGCGAGGCCAGGAAGTCCGGTTCGGTTTCCGCCTCAGCCCGGCGCGCGGAAAAACTTGTTCCGTCCGGGCTCAGGAGCAGATGCTGCACGAGATTATGGACGGGTTCACACGTAAAGACGTGGGTTTCCCCGCCCCGCGCAAAGAGGAGCTCATCGCGATACAAATCCGTGGAACATGCGGAGGTGAAATGACCGGCCTGATCAAAGGTGTGAAATCGTTTCTGTCCCTCACTCAGGGGATACACCTTGGGGTTGGCCGGCAGATAAACCTGGCGCTTGGCGGAAGGCGCGGCGGTGTAGGGATTGCGGCGCATGTAGCGATCCTCCAGCACGAAATGAAACAGGGGGAAACTGTTGTCGCAACCAAACCAGTCATCCCAATCGGTGCGGTTGCGGCCAAACTCCGATTGACCGGATTCGACCTCGAGCAAACCCGTCGTCGGTTCCAAGCGCAGATCGCGGCCATTGAGGTCAATCTGCGCGCCGGTTTTTGCGGATCGTGGTTGGCCACCACTCCAGCCATTGGCGCAGTGCAGCCAATTGTCCAAACCCCAGCGCAATCCGTTCACCCGCAATTGTAGATTCCCCTCGGCAAAGCCCGTATAGAGCGTCTCGAACTTGTCCGCCTTGCCGTCGCCATCGGTATCCTCCGCGTAAATGATGTCCGGTGCGGCGGTGATGATCACGCCCTTGCCCCACGAAATGATGCCGTTGGGGAAACGCACCCCTTCCATGAACACCGTGGATTTGTCGTATACCCCGTTACCCTTGGTGTCCTGCAAAAAGCGCACGCGCCCGCCCGGCTGCATCCGACCATTCATGCCCATCGGGTAATCCACCATTTCCACCACCCACAACCGGCCATCCAGCCCCCAATCAATTGCCACCGGCGAGGTGATGAGCGGCTCGGCGGCCATCAATTCCGCCACAAACCCTTCCTTAACGTGCAGGAGGGCCAGGGATTCCGCGGGCGATTTGGCGGTGGAACTGGTCTGGGGCGGCAGGGTATTGGGTTTGGCCGGCATTCCCGAGGCACGATAAAGGTTTGCCACTTCATCGCCAGAGAGCGCGCGATCGAACACCGCGACCTCGTCCAGCTTGCCTTCGAAGTTCGCGTAATTGTCACTGCGCCCGCCCAGGAACATCGGACTGCCATTCGCTTCCGCCGGCCATTCAAAATCACTTTCGATTTCCGGTTGGATGTTGCCATTCAGGAAGACACGTATTCGGGTGCCTTCCCGCACCAGCACCACCTGGTTCCAGGTTTTGGGCGCGATCACCGTATAGCCTGTGACCACATTTTTCAGCCGGTTGCCATTGTAGAAAAACAGCCGCCCCTCTTGGTGTTCGTAAAGGCCGCCGAGTCCG
Organism: uncultured Pedosphaera sp.; assembly: GCA_903918755.1. Lineage (GTDB taxonomy): Bacteria > Verrucomicrobiota > Verrucomicrobiia > Limisphaerales > Pedosphaeraceae > CAIXFN01. The sequence goes on along the minus strand of CAIXFN010000036.1, from coordinate 12,583 downwards.
AGATGGCCACCCGGGGCATCGCTCCCTCCATCCGGCCCCTGGGAGAAAAGATAGCCCGTTACGTCCCGCACGTCGTTGGTCAGGCCATTCCAGAACCAGAAGGAAACCGAATAGCGATTGGTCAATTCCGCGAAACCCAGGCGCAATCGCCCACCGGCAAAGTGCGGTGCCCGGTTGGTTTGCGCGCCGCTGAAAGCCGGCGATTGCGGGCCGTCCAGATAGAACGCAATGCCGCTTTCGAAAATAGCTGCGCGCCCGTGGCCGCTGGCGTCCCGAGCCGACGGCCCGTTAAATTCATTCAGGCGCCAGCAGGCCAGTGGCTGCGCTTGCAAAATGGCCTGGGTGTACTCACCCGGAGCTTCGACAATGGGCTTGCGGCGCTGGCCGGAAACCATTTCCAGCAGTCCCAGAGTCTCGGCGACGATGCGGGCTTCCGCCCCCACTTCGAGCCCGGCGGTGCGCGCGGGCCAGGTGGTGTAACCGCCCAGCCAATGCTGTTCCGCCGGGGGGATGTAACCCTCGGCGCCATTCGCCAGTTCGATATTAAAGGTCAGTGGCAATGGACTCTGGGCCTTGAGCTTAAGTCCGGTGATGGCGAACACCTCATTGGGAATGGCCACGATTCCGAGTTCGCCGATCCGGAGCGCCTGTAGGATCAGGTCCGCCTGCGGACGTCGGTGGAGATAAATGGCCTCGTGGGCATAAATTTCCGCCATGCCCCGGGGAACGGGACCTTTCTGCTTCGCCACCACGTCGCGCGCCCACGCCAACCGGTTCACGTCCGGCACCCGGAAGTTGAGGACACAATTAGTCTGGGCCATGGCCAGCGAGACCCAGTCCTGATGCTGGATCTTGCGCCACGCCGCCGCGGCCACTTCGGCCACTTCCCGCGCATACGCGGCCAGGCCGATCGTTCGGACGGGCCGGCCGTAATCCATCCACATCTGGTCGCCGCTGGTGCCTTGCGACATGATCCCCACGAAAGGTTCGTTACCACTCTCGCCCCCGATCAAAGCCGCCAGCTTGGTCGCGAAGACCCCGTAATAGTCCGCGCTGAGCAACGGGGACTCGTAATAATGCATCGAATAATTGGCCAGCACGGCCAGCGGTTTGCCGTCGCGGGTTTGCACCGAAAGCAGGGACAAAGCGGGATCCACCGGGCCGCTGGGTGCAATGGCGTCCGGACTCAGATAACCGGGGTGCATGTTGGCGCGGACGGTTTTATCGCCGAAAGGATCGGTTAGGAGCCGGTCGGGACGGCGAATCCAGCGTCGGCAAAAGGTATGGGTGTAGTCATCCACCACGCCCCAACCCACCCGGGCGGGCTGCAAATTTTGCGCCGCCCGAATAATTCCGGCCGCAACTTTTCCAGGCAGCATAAGCGCATAACCCGGATCCACGCGACTACCCAGGCAGCCCATCGCGGCCGGCGCCGAGTGCGTGTGCGTGGCACTCACCAACATTCGTTCCGGGGGAATACCCGTGGCGCGGGAAGCGATGGCTTTGGCTTGATCAATCAAATCCCGGGGCATCATGCAAGTGTCCACCACCGCAATGACGATGCGTTCCTGGCCGTCATCCAACACCAGGCTGCGGCAACGCAGAGGGTCGGCTGCATTGGTGGCGCTCCGCTCCTCGAACATCGCGTTGACGATCACCGGGTAATTCGTCGGCGTGATATCCACGACGGACGCGCCCGCCTGGAACACGCGTTCTGCAACCGCTGGTTGCGCTGGGCTACCAACCGGCATACCGAGAAAAACCGAGGCCAGCCAGACTGCCCACCAGCGGGAGAAAGTCGGGAGAACGTGCATCAACGAAGGGATAACCGCGCCCACCCCAGAACCGCAAGACCATTTGCAATTCCGGCCCGAAGTTTAGCCGGGCCGAAGCGCCAAAAGGGGACCCGTACCCCAACCAAGACCCTGACCACAAGGTGGAATTGAGGCCGGAACATCTGGGAACTTGCGGTGCCGGCCCGATCAACTACCATCACCCCATGCCTGGCGATTTCTACAAGTTCTTCCTCGTGGCGATCCTTTTTTATGCCGCCTTTTCCATTCTCAAACTTATTCTGCGCCGCAATCCTGCCAAAGATCTAAAGCAGCTGAATAAGTTACGCGAGCGCGGCGCTATCACGCAGGCAGACTACGACCGGAAGAAAAACGAACTTTCAGATCTTTGATCCGGGGGAACCCTGGTCCGAACCGGCAATCCGCCGGACCGGCGCTTCAAGCTTGCCAACGGACCAGACGGACGGCATTTTTCACCCCATGCAGTCCCACGAGTTATTGCGTGAAGTTTTCCAGAAGAGCAGCGCGAAGCAGGTCGCTGCAGAATTGGGGTTATCCCTATCCATGATCTACAAGTGGGCCGAACCCCCGGAAGCGCCGATGGGTAGCGGCACCACCAATCCGTTGGACCGGATTGACGCGCTCCAACGCTGCACGGCGGACCCCCGGATTGTGCAATGGATTTGCCAACGAGCGGGCGGATTCTTCATCAAAAATCCCAAGTCGCACCACGTGCAGCCGGATTTTCTGATCCCGGCCACCAACCAAATCATCCAGGAATTTGCCGACCTGCTGGCGGTGATTGCCAACGCGGTGGCGGACAACCAGATCAGTCACGATGAAGCCAAGGCCATCCGCGTCCGCTGGGAGGAATTGAAATCCGTTACCGAGGGATTTGTGCAGTGTTGCGAGGAAGGCAACTTTCGCACCCTGAAAAAGCCGTCCACCGCGGAAACTAACGAAGCCTCCGGCAAATCCGCGGCGCGCAAATGAAAGCCTTTTGGGCGGTGGTTTGGCTGGCAATTGCGGTGCTGGCCCAGCCGGCGCGAGCGGAGATCATCGAGGCGGACCTCTGCGTCTATGGCGGCACGGCCGGCGGCGTGGCGGCGGCGGTCGAAGCCAGCCGGTTGGGGCATTCGGCGGTGATTGCCGAATTTGGTAATCACCTCGGCGGGATGACCTCGGGCGGACTCAGCCAGACCGACATAGGCAACAAGGCCGCGATCGGTGGGATCGCCCGCGAGTTCTATGCGCGGATGGGCAAACACTACGGGCTGGCCGAACAATGGACCCTGGAACCCAGCGTGGCCGAAACGGTTTTCTTCGACCTGGTGGATGAGGCCAAGACCCCGGTTTATTTTCAGCAGCGCCTGGCCAGTGTGCGGATGGAGGGCACGCATTTAAGGGAAATCACCATGGAAAACGGGAAGGTTTTCCGCGCCCGCATGTTCATTGACGCCAGTTATGAAGGCGACCTGATGGCCCGGGCCGGAGTGAGTTTCAGCGTCGGGCGCGAGGCCAACTCCCAGTATCAGGAGACCATCAACGGCGTCCGCGCCCAGACTCCCAAGCATCAATTCCTGGCAGCGGTTGATCCATTCAAGACGCCGGGCGACCCGGCCAGCGGGTTGTTGACCTTCATTCAACCGGGTGATGGCGGCACTCCCGGAGCCGGCGACCAGGCGGTCCAGGCTTACAATTTCCGGTTGTGCCTGACGCGGAACCCGGCCAACCAGCGTCCGATTCTACCGCCCGCGCATTACAATCCCGCCGACTTCGAATTGCTCGCGCGTTATGTCGAAGCTTTGGTGGCGGCCGGCAAACCACCCAAACTGGGTGAACTGATGCACATCCAGCCGATGCCCAATGGCAAGACCGACATCAACAATAATGGCGGTTTTTCCACCGACTACATTGGGGCTAATTATGCCTACCCCAACGGGGATTATGGCCGGCGGGCAGCCATCTGGCAGGCCCATGTGGACTACACCCGCGGTATTCTCCATTTTCTGGCCACCAGCCCGCGACTGCCGGAGTCGTTGCGGAAAGAAATGCAGGCCTGGGGCCTGGCCAAGGATGAATTTCCGGACACGGACGGTTGGCCACATCAGTTGTACATCCGGGAAGCGCGGCGGATGGTGTCGGATTATGTCATGACGGAACACAATTGCCGGGGCGAGGTGAAAGCGGAGGACACCATCGGCCTGGCGGCTTACACCATGGATTCCCACAATTGCCAGCGGCTCGTGCAGCAGGGCAAAGCGGCGAATGAGGGCGATGTGCAGGTGGGCGGATTCCCCCCCTACCCCATCGCCTACCGGGCCCTGGTGCCGAAAGCCGGCCAGTGCGAAAATTTGCTCGTACCCGTCTGTCTATCCGCCACCCACATCGCCTACGGCTCCATCCGGATGGAACCGGTATTCATGGTGCTGGGACACTCGGCGGCCGCGGCCGCCTGTCAGGCGCTGGAGGCGGGCCAGACGGTGCAACAAGTGGACGTTCCCCGCTTGCAAGCACAATTGCGGGCCGAAAAGCAGGTGCTGGCCTGGCCGGCCGCTCCCGCCAGCAAGGGCCGCTAAGGGGCAAAGAAGGCGGCAGGTTTGCCAGTTTTTGATGCAGAGTTTTACTGGATTTCCCCGCCAAGACGAAGCACACTGTTTACATGAAGTTCATTCTTACGACGCACAACATTACTTACACTCAGGCTATCGAGGAGCATATTCTCAGCCGGATTGACAAACTGGAGCACCTCGACCGGTTTGCCATCAACGTTCGCGTCACCCTGGACCATGATTCCACCAAGGCCCCGGAGCGGCAGTTCGTTTGCTCCATGCGCCTGGCCGTTCCCGGTCCCGACCTCTTTGCGCAGGATTCCGAAGGCGATCTGTACGCCGCCATCGACGTTGTTACCAAGAAAATCGAGCAACAGATCCGGAAACGGCAGAGCAAATTCAAAGCCCGGAATCACACTGAGGCTTCCCGCAAAAAACGCACCCGTCAGGAAGCCGAAGCGTGACCCGGACTGGTCGCGAAAATACCATCATCCTCCGGGCCCGGACCGTGCTTCCGGTGTCCCGGCCACCGCTGGATAACGGCGCGGTGGCCATCACGGGAGGGCGAATCAGTGCCGTGGGGCCTTGGCAACGGCTGGCAAGCCGCGGGGACGACTGCGTGGACCTCGGAGAAGTTATTCTCCTGCCAGGGATGATCAATGCCCATTGTCATTTGGACTACACCCACATGGCGGGGGAAATCGCCGCCCCCCGCACCTTTACCGGCTGGTTGAAGCTCATCACGGCCAACAAATCCGGCTGGCTCTACTCCGATTTCGCGGCTTCCTGGATCACCGGCGCCAAAATGCTCCTCCGGAATGGCACCACGACCGTGGGCGATGTGGAAATGGTGCCGGACCTGCTCCCCGAGGTCTGGACCGCCACCCCGTTGCGGGTGATTTCGTGCCTGGAAATGACGGGAGTCATCCGCCGTCGCCCCCCGGCGGAAATTCTCGGCGAAGCCGAGACGAAAATTGAATCCCTGCCCCGGAGCCGCTGTGCCACGGGCTTCTCCCCGCATGCCCCCTACTCCACCGCGCCGGGTTTACTCCGTCTGACGGCCGCCGCCGCCCGTCGGCGACGGTGCCCGATGGTAACGCATCTGGCGGAATCCGACGAGGAATTCGACATGTTCACCCACGGCCGGGGCGAGTTGTTCGAATGGCTGACCAAGAACGGCCGGGACATGGCGGATTGCGGTCTGGGCACTCCGGTGCAACATTACGAACGGCACGGGGCATTGAACAAAAATGTGCTGGCGGTGCATGCCAACTGCCTGGGACCCGGGGATGCAGATTTGCTCAGCCGCCGCAAAGTCAGCGTGGCGCACTGCCCGCGCAGTCATTCGTATTTCAATCGTCCGCCCTTTCCCTTGGCGGAACTCACCCGGGCGGGCGTGAACGTTTGTCTGGGCACCGACAGTCTGGCCAGCGTTCACCAGGTCAGGAAAAAGCCGGCCGAACTGGACATGTTCGCCGAGTTGCGCCAATTCGCGGAGGCCTTTCCGGCCCTCGCGCCGCGGACCGTTTTGCAAATGGCCACCGTGAATGGCGCCCGCGCGCTGGGCCTGGCCGGTAAAGTGGGCGAACTCTCCGCCCGGGCTTACGCCGACCTGATCGCGATTCCGTTCACCGGCGCGACCAGGGAGGCGTATGAAGGCGTCCTGGCCCATCGGGGACTGGTGGCGGCCAGCATGATTGCAGGCGAATGGGCCATCCGGCCATAGCCACCGCCTGCCGCCATGAATCGTTTCGCGAGTGAGCTTCGCCAGCGGTTGGACGCCATTCAGGCGCAAGGATTGCATCGCGTCCTGCGCCGGATTGATTCGGCGCAATCACGGCTCATCCGGTTCAACGACCAGGAATTCCTCAATTTCTCTTCCAACGATTATCTGGGGCTGGCGGACCACCCCCGGCTCAAAACCGCCGCGCTGGAAGCCACCGCGCGATATGGTACCGGAAGCGGCGCCTCGCGCCTGATCTGCGGCTCGCTGGCCCCGCACCACGAACTGGAAACCGCCTTGGCGGAGTTCAAGGGAACGGGCGGGGCGCTTTCGTTTGCTTCGGGCTATGCGGCGGCGCTGGGAACCATCGGCGCGCTCGTCGGCAAAGAGGACATCATTGTTCTGGACAAACTCGTCCATGCCAGCCTGGTGGATGCCGCCCGCTTGAGCGGGGCCAAACTCCGGGTGTTTCCCCACAATGATCTGGCCGCCTTGGAGGAGATCCTGAAATGGGCGGCCGACCGTCCCACCGGCAGTGAAAGCCGGGGCTCCCAGGTGTTGATAGTCACCGAAAGCATCTTCTCGATGGACGGCGATGCGGCTCCGCTGGCTGAGTTGGTGGCGCTGAAAGAACGCTTTGGCGCCTGGTTGATGGTGGATGAGGCGCACGCCACAGGCGTATTCGGAGACCACCGCCGGGGTGTGGCGGAGGCGGCCGGGGTCACGGGCCGGATTGAGATCCAATTGGGCACCCTCGGCAAGGCGCTGGGGTCGGCGGGGGGCTACATTTGCGGGGCTCCGGAACTGATCGATTACCTGATCAACCGCGCCCGTTCCTTTATTTTCTCCACCGCTCCGCCGCCCGCCGCCGCGGCGGCAGCGCATGCAGCGGTGGATCTGGTCCGTTCGCCCGAAGGCGCGGAACGCGCCGCGCAATTGTGGGCCAATATCGCGGAGGTCCGTGCCATGTTAGGGGCGGCCGGATGGCCGGTCCCGGAATTTAGCAGCCCCATCGTCCCGTTGGTGATCGGGGACGAAACGGCGGCCGTCGCGGCGGCCACCCACTTGCGGGAGCGGGGCATTTTTATCCCGGCCATCCGTTATCCCACCGTGGCGCGCGGCTCCGCCCGCCTGCGGCTGACGCTTTCCGCTGCCCACACCCGGGAAGATCTGGAACGGCTCGCCGGTGCGCTGGTGGAAATCCGGCCGACCTTGCCACTGTCATGAGCCGCCGCCCTGCCCCCCATCCACTGGCCCGCCTGGACCACCAACATGTCTGGCATCCGTTCACGCAAATGCGGGACTGGTTAAATCAGGAACCCATCGTGATTGTCTCCGGCGAGGGGGCGGTCCTGCGGGATGTGAATGGCAAGGAGTATCTGGATGGCAATTCCTCCATTTGGACCAATCTCCACGGCCACGCCCATCCCAAAATCAACGGCGCCATCACCCGCCAATTGCGCAAGATCGCGCATTCTTCCGCCCTGGGACTGGCCAATGAACCCGCGTCCCTCCTGGCCGCGCGCCTGGTGAGTGCGGCCCAACCCGTGCCCCCGGTGCGGTCGGCCACCTCCTTGACCAAGGTTTTCTTCTCGGACGACGGATCCACCGCCATGGAAGTCGCCCTGAAACTGGCGTACGTCCACGCCATTCGCTCCGGCTTTTCCAAGCGCCCCCGGTTTCTTTCCCTCACAGGGGCTTACCACGGCGACACCGTGGGGGCCGTTGCCCTGGGCCACATCGATCTTTTCCACAAAGCTTACGCGGGCCTGCTCTTCCGCACGGACCAGGTTATGTCGCCGTATTGCTACCGCTGCCCGTTCAATCGTGCCCGGCCGGATCGCGCCGACGCCCGAAGCTATCGAAAATGTGGAACGGAATGCCTGAGCCTGGTGGAGCAAAAATTCACCACGCGAAGGAAGAAGGGGAATCCGTACGCCGCCTTCGTCGTCGAACCGCGGGTACAAGGCGCCGCCGGCATCATCGCGCAACCGGATGGATGGTTACGTCAGGCCGCGGAAATCGCCCGAGCCCACGGAGCCCAATTGATCGCGGACGAGGTGATGACGGGATTCGGACGCACCGGCCCCGGCGAGCCAACGGATTCGGAAACCACCTCCAGCCTGTTTGCCAGTCACCAGGAAGGCGTTCAACCGGATTACCTAGCCGTGGCCAAGGGTTTGACCGGCGGCTACCTGCCGATGGCCGCCACCCTGACAACGACCGGGGTCTTCGATTCCTTCCTGGGAGATTACGCGGAATTCAAAACTTTCTTCCACGGTCACAGTTTCACCGGCAATCAACTGGGGGCGGCGGCAGCCCTGGCCAGCCTTGATCTCCTGGCCGGCGCCGCTTCTTTGCGCGCCCGGCGGATGCTGCAGGAAACCTTGCGCCAGGAATTGCGCGGCTTGTGGGAACTGCCACAAATCGGGGACATCCGCCAGGTCGGCCTCGTTGTGGGCATCGAGTTGGTGAAAAACTGGCAGACCCGCGAATCTTATGATTTGCGGGAAAGGGCGGGCATCCGGGTCTGTGAAGCCATGGCCCGACGGGGGGTGCTCACCCGCCCGATCGGCAATGTCATCGTGCTGCTGCCACCGTATTGCACGACTCGGAAACAGGCATTACGCATGGTGGCCGCCCTGGCCGAATCCGTGCGCGAAGTGCTGCCCGCCCAGGCCCCTTGATCCGGCGGCGGGTGGCGCGATTCAGTGTCCCTGATGTTCCTGGATATACTCCTGCTTCAAACCCAGCTGCTCGGGCGCGTGTAGCACCAGCATTTTCATGCGCACATCGGCCGGGATATCTCGGGCGGTCAGCTTGGAAACCACAATCATCAAAAGAATCGCCAGCGGTACCGCCCAGATGGCGGGTTGCTCACAAAGAATCCGCGCCAGGGGATGCGCCGCCCAATAGGCATCGAGTGGCAACACCTTGAGATCCGTGAAGCTGGTCAGGGAAACCCCGACCAGCGCCAGCAAGCCTCCCACCAGCATGCCAGTGGCGGCACCCTTCACGGTCATCCCGCGCCACCAGGCGCTGAGAAAGAGGAGCGGAAAATAACTTGCGGCGGCGATGGCGAAGGCCTGGCCGACCATAAAGTTGATGTCCAATTTTTCCACCCGCATGCCGAGGAGGATCGCCACGATGCCAATAATCACCGCCGAAAACTTGAACGCCCGCATCCGCTCGGCCGGAGTGGCTTGGGGGCGCAGGATGCGTCCGTAAACGTCATGCGCGAGCGCCCCGGTCATGGAGACCAGCAGCCCGCTAAAGGTGCTCATGAACGCCGCAAATGCCCCGGCGCACGTGATGCCGCTCAGCACTGAACCCAAACCCGGCACCTTTTGATTCAGCAAACTGGGGAGTTCCAGCACGACCTTGTCTGTTCCCTTGGCCCCCACCGCGGAATAAAGTTCCGGCAACAAATTGCGCCCCAGCACGCCAAAGATCGGGGGAAACACATAAAAGATCCCGATCAAAATCATCACCCACATGGTGGTCCGCTTGGCCGCCACCCCATCAGGATTCGTGTAAAACCGCACCAGAATGTGCGGCAACCCGGCGGTGCCGCAGACCAGCGCAATAATGAGCGAATACGTGTAGAGGAGCGATAAGGCCCGCACATTCACGGGCGGCAGCCGGTAAGAGGACAACTCAGCCGTCGGCACCGCCCAGATTTCCCCGGTTCCGCCCGGAATGACCGTGATGCCTTCCCGGGTCAAGGTTTGCTCCAATCCCGACTTGAACTCCGCGGCCGTCGGTTCCTTGGCCGGAGTTGGATAACTCACCAACCGTGTAGGGAAATTGGAGGACGTCAGCACCTTGGCTCCCTGCAGGCTGGCATATTTTTCCACCAACACTGCCACGGGGACATTGGACAATCCGGCGGCAGTCGGCGGCGTCGGAGGTGATTGGGACGCCAGCAGTTCCACCAATCCGGCCCGGAACTCCGGCGGTAAATGGAAGCGGGGTGAGGCATTCGCCGCCTTCGCGGCTTTCGTGGTCAACGGACCGAAGGGACTGCCCCAGGTGGTATCCGCCGGTGCGGTGGCGGGGAGCGGTTTGCGCCCGGCGGCATTGGGCAGCAGTTGCGACCCGTAATTGCCATAGACCGCCATCAGCACAAAAATCGGCACCGAAATCGCAAACATCTTGGCCCAATATTGAAAGGCCTGCACCAGTGTGATCCCTTTCATGCCGCCCAGGGACACATTCAGGGTGATGACTGCGCCCACCAGGATCACGCCCCAGCGATAATCCAAGCCGGGGAATATGTAGGCCAGGGTCGTGCCCGCCCCTTTCATCTGCGGCATCGTATAAAAGAAGCCAATGAACAGGACGAAAATCACCGCTACTTTGCGGAAGATCGGCGAATCATACCGGCCTTCCGCGAAATCAGGGATGGTGTACGCGCCGAACCGCCGCAACGGTCCCGCGATGAACAACAGCAGAAAAAGGTAACCGCAGGCATAACAAACCGGATACCACAGCGCGTCGTAGCCGTTCTTCATCACCATCCCGGCAATCCCCATGAAGGAGGCGGCGGAGAGGTATTCCCCGGAAATCGCCGAAGCGTTCCATCCCACCGACACCGACCGGCCCGCCACAAAAAAATCGCTCGCCGTGCGCGACTGTCGGGCCGACCAAAAGCCCATGAAAATCGTGGCGGAAACGGTAATGAGAGAAAACGCCAGGATCCAGGGATCCACCGTCATGGCTAGGAATGGGGTGATCATGGGCAGCAATGGTTCAACCGGGACCGTTCCTTATTGCTTTCGGCCGGAGCGAACGACTTCCGCCGTTTCGGCGTCTTCCAACGCAATGGATCGTTTGATGAACACCCAGGCAATGATCCAGACGAAGGGGAAAAACAGGACCCCGAGGATCAGCCAGGTCAACGTGAAGCCCAACACCCGCGTGGCCATGAATTCCGGGAAGAAATAATTCGCCAGCGGCAGACCCAGCAGCGCCACCAGAAAAGCTCCGGCACAACAGACCGAGAGGGTGAGCTGGCGGCGCATCAAAACGCGAAGGAACTCTTCGCTGTGAATGTCAATCGGGGTTGGGGCGGGATTTTTCACGGCGAGGGTTTAGCAGAGTAACTGGCCTTTGGCAATTGCCACGTGACGGCGGCGAGAGAAATCCTCGTAAACCCTGGTTCGGCCGTCCATCCGGCGTGTCCCGTCCGGCACCGCCGGGGTCAGTTACTCCCGGGCCAGAGCCAAAAGGTGTTCAAATTCCTCCCGGGTCAAGGCAATGACCGAGAGCCGTGACTGGCGAAACAACATCATCTGACTGAGGAGCGGATCGGCCTTCATGGTCGCCAAATCCACGGGCTTGGCCAAAGTCTCCGTCGGCCCCAGATCCACGGCGGACCAATCTCCCTCAGTGGCGGTGGGATCAGCATAGGCGGAGCGCAAGACCTTGGCCAATCCCACGACCTGCTTGCCGGTGACGCTGTGGTAGAAGAGCACCGGGTCACCCACCTGCATGGCGCGCAGATGATTCCGGGCCAGATAATTCCGCACGCCGGTCCAGGCGGTCCGACCGTCTTTGACCAGGGTGGGCCATGCGTAGGACGCCGGTTCCGATTTCACCAACCAGTAGTTTTTTGCCATGGGACGCTTTCCAATTGCCGGTCAAAACGTTAGTCCCGGGAACCGAGCCCGGCAAGCCGGGAAACCCGGGGCGGCAAAATCTGCATTCCCTCCCGGCTCCACCTGTGGCTTAATGCCTCCATGGATTTGGCGGAGAATTTGGCACACATACGGACGCGGATGGCCGCAGCTTGCGAACGGGCCGGGCGCAACCCGGCCTCGGTGGAATTAATGGCCGTCAGCAAGGGCCAAATGGCCCCCGCCATCCGGGCGGCGGGAGCGCTCGGGTTGCGCTTGTTCGGGGAGAACAAGGTGCAGGAGGCCCGCCTTAAAATCGGCCAATGCCCCGGCAACCTCCGCTGGCACATGATCGGGCACCTCCAATCCAACAAATGCCGGGATGCCATCCAGCTTTTTTCCTTCATCCAAAGCGTGGACAGCCTCAACCTGGCCATCGAACTCGACCGTTGGGCGGAAAAATTGTCCAAGACGATGCCGATTCTGCTGGAGGTGAACGTCGCCGGGGAATCAAGCAAGTTTGGCTATGCCCCGAAGGCGGTCCTCGCCGACTTCGCCCAGATTGCCGCCCTCAAGCGCCTGGAAATCCACGGTCTCATGACCATCGCGCCCTATAGCACCACCCCGGAAAAGGTGCGACCGGTGTTCCGGCAATTGCGGCTGTTGCGGGATCAATGTGAACAGATTTTGGCGGCGCCTCTGCCCGTTCTCAGCATGGGCATGAGCGGCGATTTCGAAGTGGCGATCGAGGAAGGCGCCACGATCGTCCGGGTGGGAACGGCGCTCTTCGGCCCCCGGACTTCCTCCGTTCGCAAGGAATCCGGAGAAGCCGAAGACCCCTGAGCGATCGCCGTCAGCGGGCGGCCCGCAAGGCGCGCCGCAATACCGGCTCCATCC
>CAIXFN010000035.1 GCA_903918755.1 uncultured Pedosphaera sp. | reverse complement strand
CGGACTGCCTTTGCCAGGTCCGGCGGCGGAGCTTACCCTCGAACAGGAGAAAGAACGCGCGGCTATGCGAGAGCCAGCGTCCGTTAAAAAAGGAAACTCGCACCTGAACCAGAAATCCAGACCACCATGCGGAATCGCTGCCCTAATCCGGCTGGACTGGGCGTTGTCATCCGCGTACTTGAGCATCGCGGTCCCCCACTGTTTCAAATTATTCAGGCAATCGATGCGGCCGGCCTTCTGCTTCGCGGCCGCCAATGCCGGCAAAATCAGACCGGCCAGGATCGCGATAATGGCGATGACCACCAGCAATTCGATCAAGTTAAACGCGGCCTTCCGCCTCAGTTTTTGCCCTGCGGCTCCGTTCGGGCTTTGGTCTCGAATCATTGTCATGCGGCGGCAACCGTGCCGGGCAGCAACGTATTTCCGAAGTCCCCGCCGGGCAAGTTACGTTGCCGTGACACCCGGAATCCCAAATATTTCCGGTGCTCCCGCGAATGACTTGATCAGTTCGCCAGCCCCGTTGAAACGGACCATTTCAAAGCAACTCCACCCTTCCAGCGCTTGACCGTCCTCCACGCCACATCACTGGCGGGCCGTGTGGTTTCGTTCCGCGACAAATTCCCAATTCACCACTTTCCAAAACGCACCGATATATTCCGGGCGGCGGTTCTGAAACTTCAGGTAATACGCATGCTCCCAGACATCCAACCCCAGCAGCAGCTGCTTGCCCTGGCTGAGCGGCGTATCCTGGTTGGGGGTGGCTTCCACGCTCAATCCGGCGGGGGACCAGACGAGCCAAGCCCAGCCGCTGCCGAAAACTTTGGTGGCCGCATCAGTAAACTTCGTTTGCAGGCCCGCGAAATTGCCGAAACTGGCATTGATGGCCTGCGCCAAATCGCCTTTCGGCTCGCCACCGCCCTTGGGCGAGAGCATCTGCCAAAAAAGCGTATGATTGTAATGCCCCCCACCCTGGTTTCGCACCGCCGTCCGGACTGGCTCGGGCACGCTGCTCAAATCCGCCAGCAGGTGTTCCACCGGGTGCGCCCCGAGATCGGGGAAATCGACCAGCGCTTTGTTCAAATTGGCCACGTAGGCCGCGTGATGCTTGTCATGGTGAATCTCCATCGTTCGCGCATCAAAATGCGGTTCGAGGGCGTCAAAGGCGTACGGCATTGCGGGCAATTTGAAGGGGCCCGTGGCAGCGGCGATCGGAGCCGCATTTTGGGCTCGCAGGGAGAGGCTGGGAACGGTGGCCCAGGCGCTCACGGCTAGGGCAGTGGTTTTCAAGGCGTTTCGGCGGGTGATCATAAAAGTGGCGATGGGGATTTAGTGTGGTTGGGGTGAATGGAAGAGCTTAACACACATTGGCGTAAAGGCTACCGCCGGTTTACCGCCAAAGAGGCATTGCCGCAACTCTTCAAATCTGCTACCCGTTTTGGCATGAGATTTTGGCATCTTGCGATCCTTGGTCTGTGCTCCGACCTTCTCCTGCTAACCACCCGGGCCGAGGTGAAGCCACCGCTGATATTTCAACAACCCACCCTGAGTCGCGAGGCCATTGTGTTCGTCTTTGCCGGGGACTTGTGGCGGGTGCCCCGCACCGGCGGCGACGCGGTCAGGATCACCACGCATCCCGGCCGCGAGCGTTCTCCGGTTTTCTCCCCGGACGGTTCCCAAATCGCTTTCACCGCCGAGTATGACGGCAACCCGGATGTTTACGTCATGCCCGCAACCGGCGGAGTGCCCGTGCGGCTCACCGCGCATCCCGACGCCGACGAAGTCGTGGGCTGGACTCCCGATGGCAAAAACGTGTTGTTCGCCTCGGGCCGCGAAGTGCCCACGGATGGCACCCGCCTCTACACCGTGCCGGTCTCCGGCGGACCCGCCACCGGATTGGCCCTCCCCATCGCGGCCGAAGGGTCTTTTTCGGCGGATGGCAAGCGCCTGGCCTATGTGCCTACCTTGCAATGGCAACGGGCGTGGAAACGCTACCGCGGGGGGCAAACCCGTCGCATCTGGATCGCCGACCTCGCCAATTCCGCCGTGACTCCCCTGCCCCACGGCGAAGCCAACGAGTTCAACCCCTTGTGGATCGGCGAGACCGTCTATTTTCTCTCGGATCAGGCCGGCCCCGTCAGCCTGTATGCCTATGACCTCCCCACCAAAGCCGTCCGCCGCTGCTCTGCTAATGATGGGCTGGACATCAAATCCGCCCAAGCGGGCCCGGGGGCGATTGTTTTTGCCCAGTTCGATGCCCTGCGACTTTATGACCTGGCTTCCGGCCAGGTGTCCACGGTGGAAGTGCGGTTGACGGGCGATTGGTCGGAGGTCCGTCCCGGCTTCCAAAAAGTGTCGGCCAAAAACCTGAGTCACGGCCGCCTATCCCCGGCGGGACAGCGGGCCATGTTCGAAACGCACGGTGACATTGTGACGGTACCCGCCGAAAAGGGGGATCCGCGCAACCTGACCGCCACCTCCGGGATCGCCGAGCGCGACGCCGCGTGGTCGCCGGACGGGAAGTGGATTGCCTACTTCTCCGACGCCGGCGGAGATTACTCGCTGCACCTGCGCAACCCCAACGGCCTCGGGGAACCGCGCAAAATCGCCCTCGGCCAGCCCGCCTCATTTTATTATTGCCCGCTCTGGTCGCCGGACAGCCACTGGCTGGCATACACCGATAAACGCGGCAAACTCTGGCTCCTCGATGTGGCCAAAGGCACGAACACCCTGGTGGATACGCAACCGCTGCCGGCTGGCTTCGAACCTGACCCGAATAATTTTTCGTGGTCACCCGACAGCCGGTGGCTGGCCTATGCCCGGCTGCTGCCCAATCGCCTGTCCGCCATATTCATTTACAATGTGGAATCCGGCACCACCAAACCTGTGACCGATGGTTTGAGCGACGCCGCCTTCCCGCAATTTGCCGACTCGGGGCTCTATCTGTATTTCGCCGCCAGCACGGACAGCGGCCCCGCCGGGGGCTGGGGCGATCTTTCCGCGTTGAACCGCCCGGTGACGCGCAGCGTTTATCTGGCAGTTTTGGATGCCTCGGTCGCCTCCCCGCTGGCTCCGGAAAGTGACGAGGAGAAATCCAAGGACGAGAGTGCCGAAACCGCGAAAACGAAACCGGCGGACAAAGCAGTGGATAAAATCACCACCGCGACAACTACCGCCACCAACACCCCGGCAGCGGGCACGAACACCCTGGCCACTGCCGCCGCCAGTACCGATGCCAAGCCGGCGGAAACCAACGCGCCACCGCTGGTAAAAATTGATTTTGCCAACCTGGGCCAGCGCATCCTCTCGCTTCCATTGCCGGCCTTAAATTATGCGGGTCTCGTGGCCGGCAAGTCCAATGCCCTCTTTGTGCTCGAAGGCCCGGTGCTCGCCCCGCTGGACGAAGAAGGGGGCGCGGAGCTGGTGGTGCGCAAGTTTGATCTCAGCAAACGCAAGACCGAGAAGTTCCTCGACAAGATCAAAGCCTTTTCCCTTTCCGCCAACAAGGAGAAGGTGCTTTGGCAAAAGGGCGAGGATTGGTTCATCGCCGGCAGCGATGCCGCTCCCAAGGAGGGCGACGGACAACTCAAGCTCGACGGCTTCCAAGTGGCCGTGGATCCCTCAGCGGAATGGCGGCAAATGTATCATGAAGCCTGGCGCATCGAGCGCGATTTCTTCTATGACCCGGGCCATCACGGCTTGAACCTGGCGGACACCGAAGCCCGGTACGCGCCCTACCTGGACGGACTCGCCAGCCGGGCGGACCTGAACTACCTCTTCGAAGAAATGCTGGGCGAAATGACCGTCGGCCACATGTTCATCCGGGGCGGCACCCGGCCGGAGGTGCGCCACATCAAGGTCGGCCTGCTCGGCGCGGATTACACAGTCGAAAACGGCCGCCACCGCATCTCGCGGATTTACAGCGGGGAAAACTGGAACCCGGATCTGCGCGCCCCGCTGACCGAACCGGGAGTCAATGTGGCGGTGGGCGATTATTTGCTATCCGTCAATGGCCGCGACCTGCCGGGCACCACGGAAGTTTACAGTCTTTTTCAGGATTTGGCCGAAAAGCTGATCACCCTGCGCGTAGGCACGAACGTGGACGGCACCGGGGCGCGCGAAGTGAAGGTGAAACCTATCACGGACGACCATGGCCTCCGCAACCGCGCCTGGATTGAGGATAATCGCCGCACCGTAGATCGCCTTAGTTCCAACCGCCTGGCATACGTTCACCTGCCGGACACCGCTGGCGAGGGCTATAAGGCCTTCAATCGCTACTTCTTTGCCCAGGTGGACAAGCAAGGTTTCATTTTGGATGAACGCTTCAATCATGGCGGCATGCTGGCCGACTATGTGGTCGATTATTTAAACCGCAAAGTGCTGAGCCGCATCGCCGGACGGGAAGGCGAGGATTATTCGCTGCCGTTGGGGGCCAATGCCGGTCCCAAGGTGATGCTGATCAATGAATTCGCGGGTTCGGGCGGGGATGCCTTGCCCTGGTATTTTCGGAAGCTGGGGATCGGCCCGCTCGTCGGTCGCCGCACCTGGGGCGGCTTGGTGGGCATCGGCGGCTACCCCGAACTTCTGGACGGCGGCAGCATCACCGCGCCGCATACGGCTGTTTACAGCACCGATGGCCGTTTTGACGTGGAAAATATCGGGGTGCCCCCGGATGTGGAGGTGGAACTCGATCCCCAAGCCTGGCGGGCAGGGCGGGACACGCAGTTGGAGAAAGCGGTCGCGATCGCCTTGGAATCCCTCGCGAAAAACCCGCCGGCCACCTACCAGCGCCCACCGTATCCGAACTACCATAAGGGTCGGTAGCGGATCAGCGGACTGCCGGTCGGCTGGGGCATTATTTCTCCCCGCCGGCCAGCAAAGTCTCAAAATGGGGTGGCTGCTCCTCCCGGGCCACCACCTCGATTTCGATATTCTTAAACCCGGCGGCTTCCAACCAATGGTGCAAATCGCTCTCAGGAAAGCCAAGCCATTGGTCACCATACAAATCCCGGGCTTGCTCGAAATTATGCCGCAATAAATCCAGCAACCATAGATGGCCTCCCGGCCGTAAAATGGTAAACGCAGATTGGATGGCCCGCGCCGGATCCGCGGCATGATGCAACGCCTGGCTTAAGATCACCAAGTCCACGGACTGGGGCTCAATGGGCGGATTTTCGAGGTCGCCCAATCGGAAGTCGAGATTCTTGAGGCCATTCTTTTTGGCTTTGTTCGCCCCAAAAGCCACCATCTTTTCCGAGTTGTCCACGGCAATCACTTTTTTAGCTCGCCGGGCCAGCAGTTCGCTGAGCAACCCCTCCCCCGAGCCCAGGTCCGCCACCACCAGCGGCGGCATGATGCGCAACAGGAGTTGGCCAAACGCCTGCCACGAGCGCCCGGGACCATAGCTCCGGTCAAAGCGCCCCGCCACCTGGTTGAAATACACCTGCGCCTGTTCATTGCGCCGCGCCAGGATCCGTTTCAGATTGATCTGGTCCGCCGCATACTCCGGCAGTTCCCGCGCCCCGCGGATGGCCAACTGGATGAATTCCTGCTCCAAACCGTCCGGCCCGGGCTGCAATTTGTAGAACGTGCGTTTGCCTTCCCTCCGCGATTGCAGCAATTTCGCCTCCTGCAAGAGCCCCAGGTGCGTGGAAATCCGGGACTGTCCCATCCGCGTGATTTCCTGCAATTCATTGACTGATAATTCCTCACCTTCCAGGAGCGCCACGATGCGCAAGCGGGTGGGATCGGACAGGGCACGAAGGGATTTGAGCGTTGAGGCCATGGGAATCAGGGGCAACCGGACCGTTCGGGGGCAATCGACATACCTGCCCAACCACCAAAGGCAGTGGTCGCAGTTTCACAAAATAATCCGTTGACGATCATCAGAAACTAATGTATCAACTTATCTTGATACGTCAATATGACAAATTAAACGCAATCGAGCGCTAATCAACAACATGAGCAAGAACTACATTTTTTCCTCCGAATCCGTCGGCGAAGGCCATCCGGACAAAGTTTGTGACACCATTTCGGACGCCGTTCTGGACGCCTGTTTTGAACAGGATCGCGCCAGCCGCGTGGCGTGCGAGACCTACGCCAAATCCAACCTCGTGGTCATCGGCGGTGAAATCACCACCAAGGCCAAGCTCGATTTCAATGCCATCGCCCGGGCCGCGATCCGCGAAATCGGTTACACCAACGACGATGATGTGTTCCACGCCGACAAGGTGTTGATCATGAATTGCATCACCTCCCAGAGCCCGGACATCGCGCAAGGCGTGGATGCCGTCGCCGCGGAAGGCAAGGATACCGAGGAACAGGGCGCTGGCGATCAGGGCCTGATGTTCGGCTACGCCTGCAATGAAACGCCCGAGCTGATGCCCGCGCCGATCATGTATGCCCATCAATTGGGTCGTGAACTGACCCGCGTGCGCAAGGCCGGCAAGGTCAAGTGGCTGCGCCCCGACGCCAAGAGCCAGGTTTCGGTGCAGTATGAGAACGATCAACCGGTCCGGATCACCAACATCGTCGTCTCCACCCAGCACGCCGCGGACGTCAAGCACAGCACGATCAAGGATTTCATCATCAACGAAATCATCAAGAAGGTGCTGCCGGCGAAACTGATCGATAAGAAGACCCAGTTCCTGATCAACCCCACCGGCCGCTTCGTCGTCGGCGGTCCCCAGGGCGACACCGGTTTGACTGGTCGCAAGATCATCGTCGATTCCTACGGCGGCATGGGCCGCCACGGCGGTGGCGCATTCAGCGGCAAGGATCCCTCGAAGGTGGATCGCAGCGCTGCCTACATGGGCCGCTATGTGGCCAAGAACATCGTGGCCGCCGGCCTCGCGACCAGCGCTGAAATCCAGTTCGCCTACGCCATCGGCTACCCCGATCCCGTGTCCGTGTGTGTCAACACCTTCGGCACCGGCAAAGTGAGCGATGAAGCCATCGAAAAAGCCGTGCAGGAAGTGTTCAGCTTCAAGCCCGCCGCCATCATCAAGCAGCTCAACCTGCTCCGCCCCATCTATTCCAAGACCACCAATTACGGTCACTTCGGCAAGGTGGATGACTTGAAGAGCATCACCTGGGAAAAGACCGACAAAGCCGCCGCTCTCCGCAAAGCGGTCAAGTAACCCCAACGTCCCCGTCCCTTTTTTATCGATTATCATTATGGCCAAAATTAAACTTCCCCCCGCCCGCAAGCCGGTTGCCAAAGCCGCCAAGGGCAAAGCCCCCAAGGTTAAAGTCATTCCCGCCCCCGATTTCAAAGTGCGCGATCTCGCGCTCGCTGATTCGGGCCGCAAGGAAATCGACATCGCCGAGCAGGAAATGCCCGGCCTCATGTCCATCCGCGCCAAGTATGCCCCCGGCAAGCCGCTCAAAGGGGTCCGCATCACCGGTTCCCTCCACATGACCATCCAGACGGCCGTGTTGATTGAAACGCTGGTCGAATTGGGCGCTTCCGTCCGCTGGGCGAGCTGCAACATTTTCTCCACCCAGGACAATGCCGCCGCCGCAATCGCGGAAGCCGGCATCCCCGTCTTCGCCTGGAAGGGTGAGACTTTGGAAGAATACTGGGATTGCACCCTGGATGCCGTCACGCATCCCGATGGCAAAGGCCCCGAACTCGTCGTGGACGACGGCGGCGACGTCACCCTGCTCATCCACAAGGGGTATCAATTGGAACAGGGCGACGGCTGGGTCAACACCCCCTCCGGCAGCCATGAAGAACAGGTCATCAAGAACCTGCTCAAGAAGGTTTACAAGCAGAACCCAAAATTCTGGACGCCCATCGTCAAGGATTGGAAGGGCGTGAGCGAAGAAACCACCACCGGCGTGCACCGGCTTTACCAGATGAAGGAAGCCGGCAAGCTCCTCGTCCCGGCCATCAACGTCAATGATTCCGTCACCAAGTCGAAGTTCGACAACCTCTATGGTTGCCGCGAATCCCTCGCGGACGGCATCAAGCGCGCGACCGACGTCATGATCGCCGGCAAAGTGGCCGTGGTCTGCGGTTACGGCGATGTGGGCAAAGGCTCGGCGCACTCCCTGCGCGGTTTCGGCGCCCGTGTGATCGTGACGGAAATCGACCCCATCAACGCCCTGCAAGCCTCGATGGAAGGCTTTGAAGTCAACACGATCGAGGACACCCTCGGTCGCGCGGATATCTACGTCACCACCACCGGCAATTGCGACATCATCACGCTGGAGCACATGCTGGCGATGAAGGATCAGGCGATTGTTTGCAACATCGGCCATTTCGACAACGAAATCCAGGTGGACCGCTTGAACAACGCCAAGGGCGTCGTGCGCTTGAACATCAAACCCCAGGTGGACAAGTACACCTTCCCCGCGGGCAACTCGATCTACATGCTCGCCGAAGGCCGCCTGGTCAACCTCGGTTGCGCCCATGGCCATCCGAGCTTCGTGATGTCCAATTCCTTCTCGAATCAAACGCTCGCGCAGCTCGACCTGTGGGCGAATCGCGACAAGTATGAAGCCAACGTTTACCGCCTCTCCAAGAAGCTGGACGAAGAAGTCGCCCGGCTGCACTTGGAAAAGATCGGCGTGAAGCTCACGAAGCTCACCCCGAAGCAGGCCGAATACCTCGGCATCTCGGTGGACGGCCCCTACAAGCCCGAACACTACCGGTACTAATCCCCGGTTATCCGCACAGCCGCCCCGGCGGCCTCCTTTCCAGGCGAACGGCAACCCCGTTCGCCTTTTTCTTTGCTTAACCCCGGCCGGAACCTTCCGAAGTGGCCGTGTGGACCGGCAGGGCACCGAGCTTGATTTGCCGCGACAAGCCCACCACCAACCCGGCCACAATCGCCACCCCACCCCACAGTTGCCCCCAATGCAGCGGCTCGCGCAACCACACCGCGGCAATGACGAGGCCGGCCAGCGGTTGGGCGAAGATGGTGAGCGCCACCACATTCACATCGGATTCCTTGATCACCACCAACCAAACCCCGTAACCGACCGCCGTGCAAATAACCGACATGTAGGCAATCAGCCACCAATCCAGCCAGGGCATGACGCGCGCCATCCGCCAGGTCGTTCCCCCGTCAATCATCAGATTCGCCAATGTGCCGCAGAGCAGCGAGAGCGTGAGAATTTTCATCATGCTCGCGCGTTCGATCAGGGGCTTGCCCATGATGGAATACACGGCTTCGCACACAAAACTCGAAATGAAGATCAGGCTGGCGGTGAGTCCGGACAGGTGAAACCCGGCCCCGGAGAAACCGTTGAGCAGGATCACGCCCACCATGCCCAAAAGGAAACCCACCCAGCGGCGGGGGCCGATGTGTTCCCGGAGGAAGATCGCTGCCGCCACGGAGGTGATCAATGGCTCCGCGCTCATCAACACCGAGGAATCCCCCGCGCTGCCCAGTTGCACGCCGAGGACTTGAATCCGGTGCCCCAGCATGAAAACGACCAACCCCATGATGGCTGTCTTGACCAGATCCCAGCCGCGGGGCGTCGGGCCGCGAAACCAGGGCCAGAGCAGGAGCAGGCAGACTCCCGCCATCCCGAAGCGCAAAGTGACAATGCCCCCCGGTTCCAAATGCAACGCCAGGGTCTTGTAAATCGACAGGGCCGCCGACCAGCAAAAATTCAGCAGGATCAGAATGATCAGGTAGGAAAGGCGCATGGGCTGAGTGGGTATTAAGCGAGGGCTGCCGGTGGATTCCGGCTCCAGCGGCGGGGCGCAATGAAATTCCCGACCATCAGGCGGGTTTCATCAGCACTGTTCGCGCGGGAGTGGCGAATTGGATGCCCTCGGCATCAAAACGCGCCTTGGTTTCCAGATTCAAGGTTTGGAGGGCGGCAAAATGGACTTTATCCGGCACGACTGCCGTGGAAAAAACCACCAAGATGTTCAATCCGGTGTCCTGAAATTTATTAAAACTGATGATCAAATCCCGCTTCAATTCATGGCGGGCATAAACTTCCTCGAGAATGGCCAGCGCGCGTTGTAATTTCTCCGCGGTGGTATCGACGGCCAGATTGAGATTCAACTCGGTCTGGATCACCGGGCGCTTGGAAATATTGATGATCGTTGCGTTGCCCACGGCCTTGTTGGGGATGGTGACCAGGTAGCCCTTGGCATTGCGCACACGCAAACTCCGTAAACCGATGGCTTCCACCACTCCCTCCACCGTGTCCAGTCGGATTGCGTCACCGAGACGGAATGGACGGTCAATGAAAACGGCCACGGCGCCGAACAGATTCGCCAGCGTGTCCTGCGCGGCCAGGCCGATGGCCAGTCCCCCGATGGACAGCGAGGTGATTGCGGCGGTCACATTGATCTCCAGATTTTGGGCGGTCACCAGCACCGCCACCACAATCACGAAGGTCTTGACGCTCTTGCGCACCACCGGGAAAAGCTGTTCGTCGATGGCCCCTTCGCCCTGCGCCAGCGCCCGTTTCCGCCACACCGTCATCAACAAGTCGATGAACTTGAGCAGCATGTAGGTCAGGGTCGCGGCCACCAGAATCGTGAACCCGCGCGAGAGAATGATCTGGACCCGGTCCGGCCACCGGAAGACCCCCAGGCCGATGTGCAGCAGAATGACGAAGGCCACGACCTTGACGGGGCCATTCAGTAATTCGAGCAACAGATCATCGAAGCTCGTTTCCGTTCGGACCGCCCAACGCCGCAGCCAGACCCGCGTGAGATAGTCCAGGAACTTCGAGACGTAAAACGCCAGCAGGATGTAAACGAAGGAAGCCAGGTACTTCCACAACTCATTTCCCAGCCAGATCGTTTTGAGCACGGGAAAGTCCACCGCCAGACCTTCCACCCAGTCCGGCGTCACCTGACTCTCCAGCGGCAGCGTTTTGGCGATTTTCAGCAACGGTGCCCGGTTGGTCGTCGCTTCAGTCGCGTGGGCCGGCGGCGTGTTCGAATTGGTGGTTTGCGCCATCGCCGACCAAACCGACCAAAAAAGCGTCAACAGCAACAGGCCCAGCAAGGCCCGATGGCAGGTTTCAAATTTGACTTTCATGGCGCGGGGATTATCGGTCCCCGTCCCAAAAAGACAATCCCGGATCAGCCCCCGGCCACAATCCGGACGATCTCCAAGCGGTCCCCGGGTCGAACCTCCCGCTGGGCAAACTCTGAAGGCGCCACGGCTTCCCCGTTATGCTCCACCACCACGCTCCGCGGCAGCAGGTTCTGGCTGAGCAGGAAAGCCTCCAGGGTGGCGGGCAGTTGCGTCGCCACCTGCTGACCGTTCGCCATCACAAATTCTGGGTTCGAGTTCATAAACCTGCGGATGAATCAGTCCTGGACGGCACCCCCCGCCATTCGTGCGGGATGTCCCGCATCACGAGGGCATTGTCAAATTCCACGCTGCCGGCCGGATATTGCGTGGCATCAGCAAAATAGCTGGAACGGACGCGGGTCACCGCCAAAGGGCTGACCTGCCAATTCTGTACCCGTAATTCAATCCCATCCAGCGTTCCCGGCATCTTCCGCGCCGAGTAGCCCAGTGATCCGGCCTGAAAGAAGCTCGAAGCCTCCGCCAGCGAACCGAAAATCGACGTTCCGGGCCAGGTCGTGGTTCCGGCGCCTTGAAATTCGACCGCCACCGTTCCGTCCACGGACCGCATGGCAAAATCAATAGCATCCCCCTGCTCCCGGACGGTAAACTCCGCGGCATTTTGTTCCCCCGGGAAAAGCCGCCCCCCGGCCAACTGATTGAGCCGGGAATCCGTATCGCGGCGCGGCACATACACCCCGGTGCGAGTTTCTCCCGATACCTCCCGCCAACGGACAGCCATCCGGTGCGCGGCGTTTTCGCTGCTGATTCCAAGAATCGCTGGCCAACCGCACGGGCGCATTTGATCTAGGCGGATCAGGCACACGCCCGCAACCGCCCAACCGGATTGCAATTGCAGCTCAAATCCGGCGGGCAAATACGGTCTCAACCGCGCCGGATCCACCCGGAAATTCAGGAGGATCCGCCGCCGGATGATCCCTTGAATTGCGGGAAGTTTCATGACTTGCGACGTTCGCGCTCCATCCGCCCGCTCAGGCCGTCAACGCGGCGTCCCAATCCTTCCAGACCGGTTCGTATCCCAATTTCCGGATTTGCGCAGCCACCTGTTCCGGGGAGCGGTCATCCGCAATCTCAAACTGCCCGGTCGCGTTCGTCGCCCGGTTGGCTTCCGCCGCCCATTCACTCGCGCCGGCGGCCAATTCAATTATGCGCCCCCGTTCGGTATGATGGATCTTCTCTTTGCCCGCACCCGTGTATCCACCGGGCTCCGTGTGGCTGCCCGCGCTGGCCAGGGTGACCCCCAGCGGCAGCAAGCCATCGCGCAAACTTGCCGGCTCGCGGGTCGACAGCACCAGTCCCACATCCGGCAGGAACAGGCGAAACGCCGCCACCAGTTGCACCAGTTCTTTGTCGCTCAGATGGGTTAACGGCTCAAATTCTCCGGCGCACGGCCGCAAACGGGGCAGCGAAATAGTCAATTGGGCTTTCCAACAAGTCCGCAACAAGTACGCCGCATGCGCCGCCACTGCGATGGCCTCCCGGCGCCAGCCGCTCAATCCGTAAAGCGCCCCGATCCCCAAACGACGGAACCCCGCTGCGGCCGCCCGCTCGGGCGTCTCCAGGCGCCAGTCAAAATTGCGCTTCGGCCCGGCGGTATGCATCTCCTCATACACCGCGCGATCATACGTCTCCTGATAAACCACCAAGCCTTCGGCCCCGGCTGCCACCAGGGGACGATATTCCTCCGTCTCCATTGGTCCAATTTCCAGGGACAAACTCGGAATCTCCCGATGCAGCGCGGCGATGCAATCGGCCAGGTAGCCGTTGGAAATGAATTTGGGATGCTCCCCCGCCACCAGGAGGACATTGCGAAATCCCTGGGCCTGCAGTTCCCGCGCCTCCCGCATGACTTCCTCCACGGACAAAGTCACGCGCAGGATGGGATTATCCCGGGAAAAACCGCAATACTTGCAATTATTGATGCACTCGTTGGACAGGTAGAGGGGGGCAAACAACCGGATGACCCGCCCGAATCGCTGCTGGGTCAGGGCCTGGGAACGCTGGCACAAAATTTCCAAATTCGCCGCCGCCGCTGGTGAAATCAAAGCCGCGAAGTCGTCCAAACCCGGCCGCTCCCGGGCGAGCGCACCCCGCACCGCCGCCGCGCCGGTCATTTCCGACTCCCGCACCCGTCGATCCAGATCCAAAGCATTAAATTCACGGACAAAACTCATCCCGCAATAAACCATACTTCCCCCGCCCCTCCAAGCGACATTGTCGGCCCGGAATCCTGCCGACCTAACGGTCTCCGGGCTTCGCTTTGGCCGTCCGGATGACCGCTTTCATGGCCAGATCGACCCCGGAACCGTCGGCGGCGACGTGGGGGGTGAATTCGATGGTGTGACCGCTGGCCGGTTCACCAGGATTCGACGACGATTCGCCAATGCTGATACTCGCCGCCACCCCGTCACTTGTCTGGACCCGTGGTTTGCTGAGAATGTTGACGCCTTCCGTGTTGCTTAGCGCCTCCAGCAGGGATTTGCCATTCGCTGCGCCCAAAAGTCCCTGCACCGCACTCTGCGCCCCCGCGCTCGTCAGTTGATCCAGCCCCAATTGCGTCAGCGCTTTCTCGGGAACCTCAAAGATCACGGAACTCAGCAGGGCTTGCCCCGAATTAACCGACCCGTCGGCCGCCTTGGCTTGCGCCACCCCGGAAGGATTAACCCAGATGAAAGTGCGCATTCCCGGGGACGTGGTCCATCCACCCGTGATCAAGCTCTGTCCGGCCGGCACCCGCGCGGTCAATTCCACGGTAAAGGGTTGGGCGGCGACCGGATCAGGGGCCGCCACGGCCTCCGGAGCTACCGGGCGAGCGGCGGAGCCCGGCCGGGACGCCTGCGCCCCCTTCAATTCCGAGCGCAGTTGCCCGACCTGCGACCGCAGGCGAAGCAGTTCGGACAGTTGGTCCGGCGTCAAACCGGCCGGTTGGCTCGTCGCCACAGCGGCAGTGCGGGTGGCGTTTTCGGCCTCCTGACGAGCCTTTTCAGCAATCGTCGCCCGCAGGGCGGCATTCTCGGCCCGCAGGGTGGCGGCGGACTGGTGCTGAAGAAATCCCGTCGTCAAAGCGGCGGCGATGATGACGGATACGGTGCTGAATTGGAGTTTGGTCATGAGGATACTTTCCGTGATTTTGGCCGCCAGGAGTCCCCCGGCTGCGGTCTGGGCACCGGCCGCCAGGGCGGCCGGCAAAATGAGGGAAGCCATACCGACGGGCGCCATCGGGCTGCCGTTGGCGGTCAGGGCAATCGAAAGTGCTGCCGCGGTGGTATGAACCCCCTTCCTCGCCAGCGAATCCCGGAGCTTTTCCAGGCCCCGTGCAACCCGCTTGCGCGCGGCTTCTTCGCTGAATCCCAAAGCTTCCCCCACTTCCCGCAAGGAGCGTTGCTCAAAATAGCGAAGCAAAACGGCATCCCGGTCGGCCGTTGGCAAATGATCCAGCGCAGCATCCAGCACCGGACGAATCGTCGTCCAGTCGGCCGCCGAATCAGGACTCAGGTTGTTCATCGCCAAAGCCTCCTGCTCGCGCGCCCGCCGGCGCTGCTCGGTCCGCAGCAAATCGATGGCGGTAAACCGGGTATCCCGGTGCAGCCAACCAGCCAGCGGGATGTGACGCGGCAACGTGCGCGCCTTCCGTGCCAGATTGATAAACACCGTCTGCGCCACATCCGCCGCCAGTTCGTGGTCCACCTGCCGGAGCGCACTGGCATAAACCAGATTGAGATAACGGTCCACGATGAGCGCAAAGGCATCCTGGGAACCTTCGTCCACATACCGGGCCAATAATTCGCGATCATCAGTCATCGTCTTCGCCTACTATACGGCACCGAAAATCGAAACCGGACAGAAAATCGCCGAACCTCCACCCTCAGAAAGCAGTCAATCCACTACCACGTTCTTGAAGTCAAAGCGCTGGGGGCTTCCCCGCCAGGAAAACTGGATTCTGATGTCGATTTTCCGGGCATGGACCGCGATTCCAGTGAAAACCACGTCTTCGACACACATCGCGTTCCCGTCAGTGGTAGCTGGTTCGATCAATTCATTTCTAAAAGGAAGCTGTTTGAAACTCCCATACATCATTCCCGAGAATCCAGGGGGAGTAAGCAACTTTCCTCCCTCGATGAGCACGACTTCGGTGTCGCTGCTAAACGCCAGATCCGAAAACGCGCCTTTCTGCGGAACTTCCACCGCAAAAGTCACGGCGAAGCCCGATTGGCCATTGGTCAAAACGACCGACCGGGTTCGCAAAAGAATGACCCGGACATCTCCCTGGCTCATTTCTAGATTTGCTTTCCTGGCCGTTTGCAAGTCGCCGGCCGTTGCGGGAATGGCCGAGGCCAGCATGGCTACGAGTGCGAAAATAACCAGCAATTGGCCACGAACAAGCGCCCTCCTGGCACTGAGGCGCGGAAGACGCAGCCAGAAAGCCGGCTGCAATAGCTTGATGATTGGTTTCATATTTTGGAATCCGCAATTTGCTTTCCATCCGCGAAGCCAGCCCAAGCCGCACTCACATGATTCTCTTTGCCGTCCGTGCTCGGGGGCCTTTCAATCCGATAACCCGTAATTGCGTGGCCTGGCTAGTGGGGGGATACCCCCAGGGCCTCGGACAAGGGCACAATTCTTGATGATGCTCGTCCACCGAAAGGTCGAGCGGGCCGAATCTATCCCGCAATTACAAACCAAACCGCTTGCGCGACGTAGAGCAACCCGACGGCCCCGAATCCCAGACTGACCAACCAAAATCGACGCCGTTTCGTCAGCACAGAGATCGCCCCCACGGAAATGGCGATCTGGAACATCGTCACGCTGTGCGCCAGGATGCTGTGGGCGTGCAAGAAATGTCGGGCCTCCCGGCTCAGTTCGTCCGCCTTCTTTTGGATCTGCTCCTTTTCCGCGTGATATTCGTCCAACTTGGCCTTGTCCGGCTCAGCCATGGTCTTGCCCAGGGCGTTGAGGATCTCCACCTTGGTCTTCAGTTGCGCTTCCTTGATCCCCTTGGCCTGGTAGTAATTCCACTGATTGGCGGACTCGATCTGCGAAATCATCGCCTCATTGGCATAATGTCCGGCCTTCATGGAGGACACCGCTGCCATCGCGGCCAGCAAGGCGGAACTTAACGCAACTCCCAGCGTCCACCTCCCGCCGCCCCCATGGGCAACCCCATGCTCCATCTCCTCGTGCAGGTGTTCAGTGGGGACTTCGGGATCTTCCATGGGGTGCGATTTTAGTGGATTGCGCGGTAAGGGCGACGAGGCCGGGCAGGTCGGCACATTAACTAAGGAATTCTCCGGTAAGAAAATACCGGGTCTCGGCGTCCCCTGGAGTCCGGATATCCCTCCGTTTTTTTTCGATCAAGTTCTTAAATAATGGAATCTCCATAGCTTTGACCGCCTGCCAGTTCGGTCGCGCCAACTGTAACAGCTACGTTGTATGCGCCAATCAAAAAGGCCCGTGGAATATGGCTGAGCACTCCGGTTTCGTAAACGACCTGCCTATTTCGCGCCGCTGGTCTTTGCCGCCAGCGAAAAGCAACGGAGTTCGCGATCGTTTCTAACGAAAATGTTCCGATTGGCAAAGGCGGGCGCGGCCCAGACGAATTTCTTGTGAAACAACGGCGACGTGGGGTCTATCAGATGAATCCGCCCCAATTCGGTGTAGCGGGCGGGCGAAAGTCGCGCCTGAATCAGGTCGCCTTGATCGGTAAAAAGGAACAGCGCTCCCCCATTTGTGGTCAGGTGAACGCAGGCGCCTTGCCGCAATTCCGTCACGGTGTTGGTTTGCCACCGTTCCTGCCCGGTCGCGGCATCCAGGCAGACAAACGATCCGCCGGATCGAGGGCTGTAAATGGCGTCATCCTGAAACAAGGGTGTGGATGTGTCGCTCAAGATGCGGCGGGTCCCCGACGCGGTGTCCGGCCAGAGAACCTTGGCGGTGGGTTGGGTGTCGTCCAGTTGAAACATTAGACCGCTAACCAGCAGCCGATTTCCCCGGCACACGGGCGTGGAAACAGCGGCGAATCCGGGAGTACCGCCGGACACCGTGGGCTCGCGCCAATAGACGGCGCCATTAGTGGGGTTCAACGCGGTGACGGATTGACGCATCCAGACGATAAGTTGGCGGGTTCCCCCGGCGGAAATGATCACGGGCGAACTCCAGGTGGCGGCTTCCGCCAGGGCTTTCCAAACTTCCTTGCCCGTCCGGCGATCGAGGGCCACCACGCCCGCCGCGGGGGTTCCCCCGATTGCAACAATCACGAGATCGCCATCGATCAATGGCGAGGCGTCGAGGGAGGTCGGCGGCATGTGGTAATCGGCGGCGAGGTCCCTTTTCCACACAACCGCGCCCGTGCGGGCATCCAGGCACGTCAGCACGTAGAACATGCCAATTGCATATACTTTGCCGTCGTGAATGATCGGTGTGGGACCCGGGCCGCGCATTTGATCGGAAGTGAAGAACCAATCGGGCGGCGTCGCTTCGTGTTCCGTCACCCAAACCTGCTTGCCGGTGCCAGCGTCGAAACCCCGAACCCTTTCATGGGCGATCGGTTTGTCCGCGATCAGGTCGGACAGGTAAAGCATCCCGTCGGCGATGATCGGACTGGAATACCCGAATCCAACCGGAACCTGCCATGCAAGGGGCAATCCGGCGTCCGGGAGGTTGGAAACAATGCCCGTCTCGGACCAAACTCCGTCGCGATTCGGTCCGCGCCACTGCGGCCAATCGGCAGCCCTGAGCATTCCCGGAATTAGGAGGACAAGAATCCAAAAGGTGCGGATCATAGAACACCGGTGTTTCCCGAGTCTAGCCCGAACCTGACCGGGACGGGAAGGGAAAACGCCGGGCAAAACCGGTTCCTTCCATCGTCCCCCGGAAAAAAACGCTGCGGCAAATCACCTCCAGCCACGCCGTCGGACACCGAATCCGCCTTGGACGCCATCCACTTCATAACGCCTCCACCTCTCGCTGAGTCCAAATGACCATCAGGCCATTTTCCCACTTTCGCGGCGGGCGATCTTGGGCCATGTTGCGGCGTGTTCATAACCCGCTTATCGTTGGCCTTGCCCCTGCTGTTCGCCACGTTCGCCCTGCCTTTCGCCGTCCCGGCGGCGGACCCCGTCCGGACCGGCACCAACGCCCTTCCTTTGGGTACTCCGGCGAATCTCAACGCGCTCCTCAAGAGTTTCCAGATTCATCCGGGATTCCGGTTGGAACTGGTGGCCGCGGAGCCACTCGTGATGGATCCGATCGCCATGGCTTTTGATGAAAGTGGCCGTCTGTTTGTCATCGAGTCACGCGCTCCGACCGGCAAGTCCGGCAGCCACCGGGGACGCATCCGCCTCCTCGAAGACCAGGATGGGGATGGCTCCTTTGATGTCAGTTCGGTTTACGCCGATGATTTGGAGAGCCCTTCCGCTCTCATTTATTTCGACGGGGGGATTTTCGTGGCGGCCGGTCCCGAGATTCTCTACCTCAAGGACAGCCAACGCGATGGCCATGCGGATATTCGTCGGGTCGTCCTCACCGACTACGCTCCCTCGGCCAACAAGGTGAACGGCCAGATTTCGTTCACCGGCTTTGCCTGGGGACTGGATAATCGCATCCATGTGGCCACCGCCGGAACGGGCGGCGATATCCTGACGGCGGCAACTCCCGGCAATGGCGTCACTCTGGCCGAGGGCAATTTCTCCTTCGATCCGCGCGACTTCAAAATCCAATCGGAAGGCGGTTCCGGGCCCACGGGCATTTGTTTTGACAGCCGGGGCCGCAAATTCGTCAGCAGCGCCCATGACCATATCGCCCTGGTGATGAACGAAGCCCGTTATGCCGCGCGGAATCCCTGGCTGGAAGCTCCGCCCAGTCTGCTGGACATCGCCAAGGACGGGCGGGCCACGCCTCTTTTCGCCCGCCGGTCGGTGGCCACCGCACCGCCAATCCGCCGTCCCGCCACTCCGGTGCCCGCGGCCACCATCACCTATTTCAGCGCAGCCAGCGGCCTCACCATCTATCGTGGAAACCTGTTCGGCCCGGATTTTTCCGAGAACGCTTTTGTGACGGACGCCGCCGCCGGCATCGTGCACCGGGACAAGCTGCGGTTGAATGGTTTGGAGCTCGTCGCGGAACGTGCGGCCAACGAAGGGGGCAGCGAATTCCTGGCGGGGTCCGATCCAGCTTTCCAGCCCGTGCAAGTGATCAATGGGCCCGAGGGCGCGCTGTATCTGGCCGACTTCACCTTCCCGGTAAATCCCGGAGCCGCGCCTCACGGCCGCATCTACCGCATCGTTCCAGCGCGCTTTGAACAACCCGACCCCTGGCCCATGGGCGAGTTGACGACGGTGGAATTGGTCGCCTGCTTTCGCCACACCGACGGCTGGGATCGCGAGACCGCCGCGCGTCTGCTCTACGAACGCCAGGACCCCGCTGCCGTCGGTCCGCTGGGCCGGCTGATCTTTGATCCCAAAAGCCCTGGTTGGGCGCGGATGTATGCCCTGCGCGCGCTGGACGGGCTGCATCGATTGACCCCGCAGCACCTCATTCACGGGCTGGCGGACCCCGACGAACGCGTGCGCATCCACGCCCTCCAATTGGCGGAAAAGTTTCTTCTCGCCCCCGGCCCCACCCCGCCCGGTCTCGCGGATAGCATCACCGCCCTCGGTGACGATCCCTCCATCCGGGTGCGGCATCAGGCGGCTTGCACGTTGGGATTTTTGCGGGATCCCCGGCAGATTGCGGCGTTGGTGACCATTTTGGGCCACGATCCCGCGAATGCCTGGGTTCAATCTGCCGTCGCCATCGCCGCCGGGGCGGGCGCGGCCGACGTTTTGTCCGCCGCCGCGGCCAATCCGGCGCTGCGATCCGCCGCCGACGGCGGGGATTTTTTGGCGAACCTGACGCGCACCGTGGGCCACCGCAATCAACCCGGCGAAGTCGCCCGGACCCTGGCCACCATCGGCAACATTCCCGATGCGGAAGTCGCATTCCACCTGTTGCTCAGCCTGGATGAGGTCTTGCGCGAAGCGAACAACTCCCTGACCCAGGCGGATAGTCAAGGTATCCTCGGTGCCCTGTTCAATCGGGCCAAAAACGTGGTGGTAAATGAAAGCGCGGGCGAGGGCGCGCGCCTGGCGGCCATCCGGGTGTTGGGGCTGGGCGGCTACCCGGTCGCCGGTGATTTCCTGCTCGGATTGGTTTATACGAGCCAATCCCCGGGTCTGACGGTTGCCGCCATCCAGAGTTTGGGAAACTGGAACGATGATCGGGTAACTGCGTCTTTGCTGGCCCGCTGGCCGTTTCTTTCCCCGCCCGCCCGCCGTGCCACCGTGGGCATCCTGCTGAATTGGCCGGCCCGCACGCAAACCCTGCTGGCGGGCTTTCGCAGTGGCCAATTCACCCGCGACATGCTCGATTCGCCTGAACTGCGCTTCCTGGTGGAGCATCCCGATCCGGCCTTGCGCCAACAGGCCCGGCAACTCTTCGGAGACGGCCGGAATACCTCCCCCGCCGGACTCGTTTCGCGCTATCTCCCCGCGGCGACGATGCCCGGCAATGTAGTCCATGGCCGCGAACTATATCGGGAGCGTTGTGCCAATTGCCACCGGATCGGGTCGCAGGGAGATCGGTTGGGACTGGATTTGGCGGCTGCGGTCCGGAACGGCCGATCGACGCTGGTGACCAACATTCTGGATCCGGAGCGCTTCCTGAGTCCGGGCCGGGCCAGTTCCTGCGTGGTGATGCGGGACGGCGAGACGCTGGCGGGTTGCATCGTCAGGCAGTCCACCACGAGTCTCTCGCTGCGCAAAAGCACCGGGGAATTGCGCGTCCTGCCCCGCCCTCTGATCGCTTCCGTCACCACCCTGGGCGGTTCGTCCATGCCGGAAGGTTTGGTGTCCGGCTGGCGGGCCGCTGATCTGGCCGATTTGTTGGAATTCCTGGTCACAGCCACTCCTTGAGTCGGTCCTGATACTTGTTGTAGAGGAATCCCAGGACCAGCAAAACGATCCCCAAAGCCAGCACGCTCAGGATCCGGTAGATCAATTCCAGCGTCCGCATGTCAATCAGCAAGCCCCGCCCGAGGGCCACCGCGAGGATCCCGAGGCCCAACCACCGGTAAACCCGTTCCCGTAGCGCCATCCCGGCCAGGAAAATGACCAGGGCGAGGGCCGACCACGAAGCGGTGAGATAGAAACCGCCCGAACGGAGATCCACCCAGCGGGAAAGCCACAGCCAAAGGCTCAAGCCACCGACCAGGAGCGCCACGTTATGCACCCAGGTCGCCAGGCGGTAACGCCCCTCCTGGCGGCGGGCCAACTGTTGCTGCAAGGGCACCAACACCAAGCCGAGCAGGTGGAGAAAGGAAGCCGGGGTGCCTTCCGCCATGCCCCACCCGAACCGCAGCACGGCCACGCTGCCATAGACGCCGCTGAAGATCAGCATTTCCCGATTGCCCCGGATGCCCGCTCCCACGAACAATCCCAACCCCAGAGCCGCCAGCGACAGGCATCGCGCATTAGCCGGCACGTAGGTCTCGACCCAGCCCAGGAGCATCACGGCCGCCACGATACGATAAACGCGGCTGACATGGAGCAACGATCCGGTCAGTTCTGGTTGGTTCACCGGCCGGACGCGCAGCCATTGCCCGGTGGCGAGGGAAAGCCCCAGCAGCACCGCGACCGGCAGGATGGAGTACCACCCCGGGGGACGGCCAAGGGATAATTGCCGGGCAAATTCCACCACGCTCACCAGCGAGAACGCCTGCCCCACTGCCGCCACCCACCAACCCCGCGTCAGGGCTCCGTAAACCGTCAACGCCACGGCCATCAGCGACGACAACGCCAGCCATTCGGCGCCACCAAATTGCGGTTGCAGCCAGCAATACAGCAAGACCACCGCCCCCGTGGCGTAAAAGATCTGCAACCCCTGCTGGGTGGTTTTCTCCAGGACCAAAGACCGTTGCCGCTGCCACCACTGGGCCAGGCCCAGGGTAAAGGCAATGACCAGAGCCGGATTCCACCAGGGTTGGACCTGATCGGCGGCCACCCGGGCCAACCAAACCACCTGCGCCACCACGAGGAAAACTTGCCCGAACATCGCCGTTTCCCGGAGCTGCAGGAGGTAATAGGCTAGCGTCAACACGACCGCCTCCGCCCCCAGGACCGGGGCCAGCCACAGCGGAGAGACAAAAACCAGGGTCGTGACCAACCCCACCACCATACTCATCACCGAGAATAGCGTGACCGCGGGACGATAAGGCGACGCGGGTGCCGCGGGCGCCACGCGACGATAAACCAAGGCGTTCCCCAGCAATAAAGCTCCCGTGATCAGCGCGCCCGAGGCCCCCGTCCGCTGGGTCGGTCCCGCCAAACGGAAGTAGCTTTCACCCAATTCAAAAAGTTGCCAGAGCGTGCCCAGTAAACCAAACAGCAAACTGGCCCAACGCAGCGCGCCATTGCTGAGCGGCCGGGAGGCCAGGAGAAAAATCGCGCTCTCGGCCGTCAGGCTCACCGCCCGGCCTTCCGCCGTGGTATTTTGCCAGGTTGCCACCAACCAGATTGTCATGGCTCCCGAGGTATAAAAGAGCCCGCGGGGGCCAAATCGCCCATTGGGCAGCGGGGCTTCATCGCGCGTGAGAAAGGCGCCCAGCAGCAAGATGAGGCCCGCGCAAATGGCGCTGCCCAAATCGGATTTGTTAAACGGCTCCAACATGGTCACGCACCAGAAGACCGCCAGCGCGGCCGCCGGAAACGAGGCGGCGCGCAACACCCGGCTTTGCAATTGGCGCCCGAGCACCACCAGCAGGATGCTTTCGCAGGCCAGCACCAGGCTGAGATGCAGCCCCGCAAAATAGCTAAGGCACCCGAGGGTCACCAGCAGCAGCCCCTGCGTCAGATAAGTGTTGCGGAAAAGCGCGTCCTCCCGGCGCAACCGCCAGGCCAGCGCGGCCAGCGCCAGCAGCACCGCGCCATAGCTGAAGGCGAACACGTAAAACCGGCCGGTGTTGACCTGCCACATGGTTACCAGGAACGCGGTGAAGAAGGCGCCGTTGTTGAGGCTCACAAAACCCGCGCGCCGCGTTCCCGCAAATTCCTTGCTGGACGACCAGAAGACCGCGACCGTAAACAGGACCCAATAGCTTAACAGGAAGATGTTCCCCTGCCACAACCCCTCTTCCGGCGACACCAGATGCCAATGGCCCCCGGCGTAAAATCTCCAGAACGCATAGCTCAAATAGGTTCCGATCAAACTCGCGAACGAAAGCGTGGCCCAGCGGTGCCGGATGAGGAAGAAAATGGCCGCCAGGGTCAGTACTAGATTGGAATACAGGGTGAACAAACCGACGTTGGTGATCACGGAAGTGTAGTAGGCCAGGACCACCGCGAAGAGCGCCAGCACCTCGGAGCGCTGGCGGTCGGCCAGGGCCACGATGCCGCCGGCACAAACAAGCAGCAGCACCCCATCCACCACGGCATTGGGGATGATCTGGAGATTCGGGATATGGTAGGCCGCGTAGGTCGTAAAGTAGATGGCCGCCAATCCGCCCGCCAGCAGCACCTGCCCGTAGTTCTTCATCCGATCCTGCTTCCGCTGCAGCCAGGCTCCCAATCCGGCCAGGAGGCCGCTGGCCGCATAGAGCAGCCCCACTTTGCCGCCCGGCCCGAGATGGGGAACCACATGCTGATAGGCATACAGCCCCACCAAACCCAGGGCGCTCAGGATCATCACAATCCCGATCCGGACCAGCCAATAGGTGCCCAACTGAAGTTCGAACGAACCCCGGGCCACGGGCGCCGTGGGAACCGGACCACGCTCGGGAAGGCGAACCGGAATGGGCGGTGGTTCGGCGGTCGCAAAGCCAGGGTCACGTTTGGCTTCGGCCCGGAGCGGCAGGGCGGGCACGACTTCCCCGGGGGCCATCGGAAGTGCCTGCGCCACCGGTTCGGGCGCGGGAACCGGGGTGATGATCGGGGGCGCTTCCATTGCCGGTTTTGGAACCATCCGCAAAACCGGCTCCGGCAGGTTGACCCGGCTCTCCAGGGCGGCGATTTCCCGACTCAATTGGCGGACACGGTCCGCCAACTCGCCTTGCCGACGTTTCAGTTGCTCCAATTCCTCGCGCTCGCTGTTCGTCATAAAAATGGCTTCCCGCGGTTACGGGTCCATTCTTAACCCATTCGACGAAATGGCGTGAATCGATAATCATGCGCTCGTTATCGAAAAAACTGATGGGCAAAGATTTCCTTTCGCCGCCGGGACTTCTGGGTAATCATGCTACCGTATGGGTAAACGACGTGAAGCGCGGGAACGCGCTGTGCAATTTCTTTTTCAGTACGACATCAATCCTTCCGAAACGTTGGATGATGCGTTGAATCATTTTTGGGATACCCAGCGCGAGGCCGCCATCGCCGAGGACAAGGGCGATGCCACCTGGGGACAAAAGGTGGAACTTCCCCCCATTACCGCCGAGGAGACCGCCGTCCGGCTCTTCGCCGACCCGCTGATCCGCGGCGCCCTGCAATATCGCGACGAGGCCGACACCTACATCAAGAAATATGCCCAAAACTGGGATTTGCACCGCATCGCCGCGGTGGACCGCAATATCCTGCGCCTGGCCATCTTTGAAATGTTGCACCGCGATGACATCCCGCCCGTTGTCAGCATCAACGAAGCGGTGGATGTGGCCAAAAAGTTTTCCACCCAGGACAGCGGCAAATTCGTCAACGGCATCCTGGACAAGGTCAAAGGCGAGTTGATGCGCCCGGCCCGCATTGTGAAGTAGCCGGGTCTCCGCATGTTTGCCGACCTTCATCTCCACACCCGCTTCTCGGATGGCACGTTCACGCCGGAGGAAGTGGCGACCTTGGGACACTCCCATGGGCTGCGCGCGCTGGCCTTGACGGACCACGACACCGTCGAGGGCTGCCCGCGGATGCGCGCGGCCTGTCAGGCCCGCGGACTGGAATTCATTGCGGGCACGGAATTGACCGCCGAGTTGCAAGGTCACGAAATCCACGTCCTGGCCTACGAAATCGACCTGCAGGATCCGCATTTTCTGGCCGCCATGGCCCGCTTCCAGACCGTCCGCCAGTCCCGTATCCATGAAATGGTGGCGCGGCTGAACCACGCGGGAATTCCTTTGACGGCCGAAGCCGTGCTGGCCATCGCCAATTGCAATTCTCCTGGCCGGCCGCACGTGGCCCGGGCCTTGGTGGAGGGACGATTTTGCCGCAGCCTCGAGGAGGCGTTCGAGCGCTTTCTCAAGCAAAACCGCCCCGCCTGGGTCCCCAAGTGCAAGATGTCGGCCGGGGAAGCGTTGACCTTGATTCATCAGGCGGGGGGCGTGGCCGTGTTGGCGCATCCCGGATTGAATCGTTGCGACGACGTGATCCCCGAATTGGTGGCGGCCGGGTTGGATGGAATCGAATGCTTTCACACGCGGCATTCCAACACCGCCTCCCGGCATTACCTGGAGCTCGCCAAGGCCCACGGTTTGCTGGTGACCGGAGGTTCCGATTGCCACGGAATGAACAAGGGCAAACCCCTGATCGGCTCGCTCAAATTGCCGTACGAATATGTCCGGCAGTTGCAAGCCCGCGCCGCGGACCGTCGGCGGGCCAATCTTGCAATCGCGATTTAATGCCATGGGAATATTCGCCAAGTTCAAAGCGGGACTGCAAAAGACCCACGCCAAACTCGTCCATGAGATCAAACGGATCGTCACCCGCTCCCCGCGGCTGACGGCCGGTGGTATTGAGGAATTGGAGATCGCTCTGATCGGCGCGGATCTGGGAATGGCGATGACCAACCAGATCATCACCGCCGTTAAAAAGGCTTACGAAACCCAGGGCACCGCCGGGGTGGACGTCTTCACCATTGCCAGCGGCGAGGTGGAACGCAGCCTGGCCACGGGCAACGCGGAGTTAATCAAAGCCCCCACCGGCCTCACGGTGGTTTCCCTGGTGGGCGTGAACGGCACCGGCAAAACCACCACGACCGCCAAGCTGGCCCATCTCATCCAGTCCCGCGGCCAAACTGCCGTGCTGGCGGCTTGCGACACTTTCCGCGCCGCGGCCATCGAACAACTCAAACTTTGGGGCGAGCGTCTCTCCGTCACGGTTATTGCCGGGGCGGACAAGTCCGATCCCGCTTCCGTGGCGCATGACGCCGTCACGGCCGCCAATGCCCGCCACGCGGATTACCTGTTGGTGGACACCGCCGGCCGGCTGCATACGAAGCATAACCTGATGCAGGAACTGCAGCGGCTTCATCGCGTCATTGGCAAACAAACCCCGGGCGCGCCGCATGAAGTCCTCCTGGTGCTGGACGCCACCACCGGAATGAATGCGCTAAATCAGGCCCGGGAATTCCACAAAGCCGTCCCTCTGACCGGACTGGTCGTCACCAAGCTGGATGGCACGAGCAAGGGCGGCATGGTCGTGGCGATTCAAAAGGAACTGGGCCTGCCCATCAAGTTCATCGGACTGGGGGAACAGCCCGACGACCTGCAACCCTTCGATCCCAAGCAATTCGCGGAAGCCCTTTTTAGCGAGAAGCAGTAGGCCACCCCGCCCAGCCCGCCCGCGCTCCGCCAACGGCCAACCGCGTCCTCAGAAATCGAACTGATCGATATTGTCCTTGTTGAAGACGAAGGGCTTGCCGAGCAGGATATTGTCGCCCTGGATTTCCATGGCACCCAGACGCCCCGCTTTAAAAGTGGTCGCACCCGCTTTCAGTTCACCCTTCGCCACGGCGTAGGTGGCCTGGATGGTCAGGTAGCCAAGATCCACCGTTTTCCACAAAATCACGCTTTGGGTCACCCCTTCCTTTACATAGCGCCGGTTTTCGTTGGGCAATCCCAAGCCAATCACTTTCACAGTCCCGGTCTTGCCGGCCTGCTTGACCGCTTCCGCCGCGCCCGGCACCGCCGGCGAGCAGATGGCCATGATCAGTTTTAAATTGGGATAAGCGCTCAACAAGGCGGTGGCTTCGCTCTGCGCCTTGTCTTTCATATCGTCGCAGGGACGCACGGTGACCAATTTCATCTTCGGGTACTTGGCCGCCAACCGGGCATCGATGTGTTTGCGCCACTCGTTCATGTTCGCCGCCGTGAGGGAAGCCGTGATGATGGCAAAATCTCCCGCTTCACCGGTCAAACGGGCCGCCTCATCCATCAAGGCGTAACCAATGCCTTCGGGCGTCGCTTGATTCACAAAGAACTCGCGCGCATCGGTGGCCGCATCGGAATCGAACGTGACAATCTTGATCCCCTTCTGTTTCGCCTTGCGCAGGGCGGTCGAAATTCCGTCCTTGTTCTCACAGGCCACGGCGATGGCGTCCACGCCCTGGGTGATCCAGTTTTCGACGATCTCATTTTGCTTGGCGGGATCCGGATCGGTGGGGCCGTCAAACAGCAATTCCACGCCCAATTCCTTCGCCGCCTCGTCCGCGCCTTGTTTGCAGGAGATGAAATAGGCGTTGCCCTTGCTCTTGGGCATGAATCCCAGTGTCAATTTCTTGCCGGAACCACCGGTGGAAGCCGGACCAGCCGGGGCGGCGGTTTCCGGAGCTTTGGAACAACCGGCGGCGAACAGCAAACCGGCCATCAGCAGCAAAGGGACGAATCGATTCATGCGTTTGTCTGGGATTGAGTGTTACGACCGGTAGCATGCCCGGTGGGCCGCGCCTTGGCCAACATTTTCGGCAATACGGAGGCGGCCATGGTCAGGATCAACAACAATCCGG
Organism: uncultured Pedosphaera sp.; assembly: GCA_903918755.1. Taxonomy (GTDB): domain Bacteria; phylum Verrucomicrobiota; class Verrucomicrobiia; order Limisphaerales; family Pedosphaeraceae; genus CAIXFN01. The sequence goes on along the minus strand of CAIXFN010000035.1, from coordinate 46,970 downwards.
TGAGCATGCCGCCGACTTCCCGGGGCTGGCGGGCGTGCACCAATCCGTTGTTCAGCACCGCAATGGCCGCCACGCCAAGCAGCGTGCCATGCACGGAGCCGGTCCCGCCAAAAATGCTGGTGCCTCCCAGCACCACGGCGGTGATGGCGAACAATTCGTAACCGCTGCCGGCATCGGCTTTCGCCTGCCCCAATCGGGCGGTGTAGATGATGGCTGCCAGGGCCGCCACAATGCCCGCCATGACATAAACGGTGGCCAGGCGGCGTCCCACCGGAATGCCCGCATAACGCGCCCCTTCGGGCGAAAACCCGATCGCCCGCCAGGAGCGCCCCCAAGTGGTTCGATGCACCAGCAACCACACCACCCCCGCCACGAGGAGAAAGAACGGGGCTTGCGCCGGAATTCCCAGCCAACGCTCCTGACCGATAAACAGGAAGCTCGCGGGGAAATTTGTAAAAGTATCCACTCCCTGGGTCACCGCCTCGGCCACTCCCCGGAACAACGAGTACGTGCCCAACGTCACAATGAGGGGCGGCAAGCGCAGCCACGTAATGAGCGTGGCATTAAGCCCACCTGCCAGCGCCCCCAGCACCACCGTGCCCATCGCGGCGGAACCCACGGACCAGCCGGCATCCCGCCAGAGCTTGCCAAACACAATCGCGCAAAGCCCCAACAGCGAGCCGACGGAAAGGTCAATGCCCCCCGTCAAAATGATGGGAGTCATGACGACGGCGAGCAGACCGATCTCCACACTATGGCGGACGATGTCAAAGCTGTTGTCCAGCGAGCCGAAGTGGCGGCCCACGGAATTGAAGTAACACCACTCGGCCACCAGGATCAGCAGCAGGATGGTTTCGTGTCGGAGGAAAAAAGTGCGGAGCCCTTGCTTCATGGCGCGCCTCCCCCGGTCCGATTGCTCCTCCGGCTCCGGAGACCATCGGCCACGACGGCCAGCAGGATGATGCCGCCCTGGATGGCCTTTTCCCAATAAGCTTGGATGTGCAGGTGGGTCAGCGCCGGACTGATGCACGCCAGCAGGAGAAAGCCGGCGAAGACGCCCCAAAGATTCCCCCGGCCGCCGGATATGGCCACCCCGCCCACCACCACGGCCGCAATGACTTTGAGTTCCAGGCCCATCCCGGACTTGGGATCCACCTGCGGTGATTGCGCCAGGTTCATCATGGCCGCCAATCCAGCCAGGGCCCCGATAAAAACAAACGTTCCCATGGTCACTAGCGGCGGCCGAATGCCCGCCAATCGGGCCGCTTCCGCATCGGATCCCACCGCGTAAACCTGGCGGCCCACCGCGAGGTTCTTCATGCCCCACGCCAGCAGTACCAGCAGCAGAACTGCGGCCACCACAAGTGTAATCTGCCCCGTCGTCTGCGCCATTCCAAACCATTGCCCGCCGTCCGGCAGGTTGACAAATTGCCCCTGCCGCAGCCAGCGCAAACCCTCGCGCCAGGTGACCATCGTAGCCAGAGTGACCACGATCGAAGGCAGGCGCAATCCCGCGACCAGCAAACCGTTTACCGCCCCCAGCGCCGCTCCCATCAAGATGGCCAGCGGGAAGACCAGCGCCACCGGCCAATGCGCCGCGACCAGCAAACCGGAACTGACCCCACACACCGCAAACTGGGAGCCGACCGAAATATCAATTTGCCGGCTGATGATCACCAACGCCATGCCACACGCTACCACCAAGGCCGGCGCTTCGCGGGCCAGCAGGGAAAGCAGGGGTTGCGGTTGGTAAAACGCCGGGGCCGCCACCGCCAGGAAAGCCAGCAATAAGCCCAACGCCACGGCGACCGAAAGTTCGCGAAAATTCCGTTTGATCATGCGGCGCCTTGGTTCCCCTCCTCCTGGCCCAGCGCCGCCGCCATGACCTCGTGCGCGTTGGCTCCGCCCGGCAGCATCGCGGTGATCGTCCCCCCGCGCATGACCGCGATGCGGTCACTCATCCCCAGCACCTCGGGCAGATCGCTGGAAATCATGAGCACCGCCAATCCTTGCTGCGCCAATTGGCGGATGAGCTTGTGAATCTCACTCTTGGCGCCCACATCAACCCCTTGCGTGGGCTCGTCCAGAATCAAGACCCGGGGCCGCGTGGCCAGCCAACGGGCGAGCGCCACCTTCTGCTGGTTCCCGCCACTGAGTGAACCGCCCGGGGCCTCGGGACCGTAGGCTTTGATGCCGAGGTCACGGATGTAGTCCAGCGCCAGTCGCCGCTCCACGCCCGAGCGCAACCAAGTGCCCGGAAAGATCCTTGCATGCACCGCCATCGTCATGTTGTCGGCGATCGGCATTTCCAAAATCACCCCGTGGCGGCGGCGGTCTTCGGGCACATAGGCAATTCCCTGCGCCACGGCCTCCGCCGGGCTGCCAATTCGCAGGGGCTTGCCATTTAATCGGATCTCACCGCTGTCCGCGGGGGTAATCCCAAATAACACCCGCGCCAATTCGGTACGCCCCGCCCCCACCAACCCCGCCAGGCCCAGCACCTCGCCCGCGCGTAAATCCAGGGTGACGTCTCGCACTCCTCCGGCCGCGCAATTGAGTCCCTTCACCGCCAGAACAATTTCACCTGGGGTCCCGCCGCGGTCCGGATAGATGTGGGCCATCTCCCGTCCAATCATGAGCCGGATCAACTCGGCCTCATTCAATTCGCCAATGGGCCGGGTGCCGACGCTTTCGCCATCACGCAACACCGTGACCCGATCCGCCAGGGCGAAGATCTCTTCCAACCGGTGCGAAATGTAAATCACCCCTACGCCCGCCGCGCGCAGGTTGCGCACCACGCCGAACAGCAATTGCTGCTCGGATTGGGTAAGCGAAGCAGTCGGTTCGTCCATGATGACAATCCGGGCACTGGCCCCCAGCGCGCAGGCAATCTCCACCAACTGCTGCTCGGGCATGGAGAGCGCTCGAACCTCCGCCCCGGGATCGATATCCGCGCCAATCCGGCGCAGCAACTCATCCGCCCGTTTTCGATGCTCCGACCAGCGCACGCGGCATAAGGGGGTGGTTTTGCCCAGGCGCAGGGCAATGTTTTCCGCCACCGTCAAATCGGGAAACAGCGCGGGCTGCTGATAAATGCAGGCAATCCCCGCTTCCCGCGCGGAAGTGGGGTTGAGGGCGGTGAGTCGTTGCCCGGCAATCTCCAGGTGACCGGAATCCGGTTGATGCGCGCCGGTCACCACTTTGATCAACGTGGATTTGCCCGCGCCATTTTCTCCGAGCAAGGCATGCACCTCGCCCGCCTGCAGATCGAAGGAAATGCCCCGCAAGGCCCGAACCGCCCCGAAGGACTTCGTGACTGCGGTCAGTTGCAGCAGGGGCGGCATGCGTCCGCAAACTAACGGAGGGCCAGCACGTCCTGCTCGTGCCGCCGCACTTCGCCCAGCCAGGCCTGCCCTACCGGTACATTCTGGCTCAGGCAGTAATAATCCCACACCGCCCCCCAGGGCAGTCCCCGGGCCTCCTCCTGCAGAGCCAGGCGGGAGGTAAGGTCATCCCCGGCTTCCGCGGCGCGGATGGCCGGCGGCTCCAGCAGAGCCAGCAGCAGGGCGCGGATCATGTTCCGCGTCCCCACGGTCCAGGCGGCGATGCGGTTGATGCTGGCGTCAAAATAATCCAGTCCAATATGCACCTGCTCCGCGTACCCATTGGCGATGATCTCCCGCGCAATGGCCTGCAGGTCATCGCTGAAAGTCACCACATGATCGCTGTCCCAGCGCACGCCGCGGCTGACATGCAGGAGGATTTCCGGCAGGTATTGCATGACCGCCGAAAGCTTGTCCGCGATCGATTCCGTGGGATGAAAATGACCGGCGTCGAGACAAAGCAATTTCTTCCGGGTGATCGCGTAGCCGAGATAAAACTCGTGAGAACCCACCACATAACTCTCGCTGCCGATCCCAAATAGTTTGGGTTCCACGGCATCGCGGTTCCATCGGTGGGACAAGGGCGGCTTGAAAATGGCATCCAGCGATTCCACCAACCGCTCGCGGGGCGCTCGGCGGTCGGCGGGGGTGTCCTTGCTGCCGTCCGGGATCCACAGATTCGTCACGCACGGAGTCCCCAGCGCCTTGCCCATCGCCGCCCCGATTTGCCGACAGAGGATGCCGTGTTCCACCCAGAATTTGCGAATGGCCGGGTCCCGATGCGACAGGGTGTAGCCGTCCGCCGCCTTGGGGTGCGCGAAAAACGTGGGATTAAAATCCAGGCCCAAATCCTGTTGCCGGGCCCATTCGATCCACCCTTGGAAGTGGCCCGGGTTCAATTCGTTGCGGTCCACCTTCTTGCCTCCTGTCTCCGCATAACAGGCGTGCAGGTTCAGCCGGTGCCGCCCCGGAATGAGGGAAAGGGCCTTTTCCAAATCCGTCCGCAGTTCCCCGGGGGTCCGGGCCCGGCCCGGATAGTTCCCGGTGACCGCCAATCCCCCGCCCAGTTCGGTGCCCGAATCCTCAAATCCCCGCACATCATCACCCTGCCAGCAGTGCAGCGAAACGGGAATGCGGACCAATTGCTTTAGCGCCTCGCCGACATCCACGCCCATACCGGCGTAACGTTCTTTGGCCAGGACATAGGCGCGTTCCACTGCTTTAGATTTTTTCGTGACCACGCCCACATTTTGCGGGCCGGAAGATGAAAGTCAAGCGGACCCCATCGCCTTGCTTTTCCCCGGGTAACCGACACTTTTGGCACCTCCCGGCGCGGAGAATGGGGCGAATCGGCGCGTTGGCACGAACGGATCGGCCGTCCGAAATTCCCGCCAGCGCTGAACGCTCCCGCAGAAATCCAGTCCTACTTTTTCAAGTAATCTTCCAGCCAGGCGAAGATGGTGCGATGCCAAAGCTCGCTGTTCTGCGGTTTCAACACCCAGTGACCTTCATCCGGGAAGTAGAGCATTTTGGAAGGGATCCCCTTGCGCTGCAAGACGGTGAAAACGCTGAGCCCTTCCGTGGCCGGCACCCGAAAATCCTGCTCGCCATGGATGATCAGGTTGGGTGTCTTGAAATTCGCCACGAAACGATGCGGCGAGAATTTGTCAAAATCCGGATCCTGCCACGGCACCCCGTGCTCCCATTCCTCAAACCACAGTTCCTCCGTCGAGCCATACATGCTCCAGAAATTGAACACGCCGTCATGGGTCACCAGGGTCTTGAATTTGTCGGTGTGACCCTGGAACCAATTCATCATGTAGCCGCCATACGACGCCCCCGCCGCCGCCATCCGGGTGCGATCCACATACGGCTTGGCTTCCATCTCGGCCAATCCGGCCATCAAATCCTCGAACACCTTGCCGCCCCAATCACGACTGATTTCATCCACAAATTTCTGTCCAAACCCCGGGCTGCCCCGCGGATTCGGCAGCGCCAGCACGTAGCCTTGCGCGGCCCACAACTGGGCGTTCCACCGATACGACCAGGAATTCATGAACGCGGACTGCGGCCCGCCGTGCACCCAGAAAACCAGCGGATATTGCTTCGCGGCATCGAAATGCGGTGGCTTCACGATCCACATCTGCACCTTGGCTCCGGCCGCCCCCGTGAACCATACGGACTCCGGCTCGCTCACCGCCAGGTCCGCAAAGATCTCATCATTGGCATGCGAAAGCCGGACCAACTGCGCGCCCGTGGCCGGCGATGCCCCCTCGCCCACCCGCACCTGGCAAATCTCCACCGGCCGTGTCAGCGCCTGGTGGGAAAACACCAGCCGATCCCCGGCCCCGGACAACGCGATTTCGCCGTTCACCGCGTCCGCCACCACTTTCTGCACGGCCCCGCCGGCCAACGCCAGCTTCCAGATGGGGCGGTTGCCCTGCTCCTCCGCCTCCAGATACAAGGCGTCGCTCTTCGGGGTCCAGACATACCCCTCCACCGACGTGTCAAAATCAGCCGACAACGACCGACTCTGGCCCGTGGCCCGCTCGTAAACCATCAATTGCCAGCGATCCGCCTCCGCCCCCGGCCGCGACTGGGCGCGATAGGCGATGAATTTTCCATCGGGCGAATACCGCGGCAACCCGTCCGCCGCCTTGTTTTGCGTGACCTGTTTGCGCTCGCCGGTCTCCAAATTCACCGTGTAAATATCGTGATCCGTGCTCCAGGCCTCCTCGCGCGCCGGAGTCGGCGTGGCGGTATAGGCCAGCTCGTGGCCATCCGGTGAAAAGTCAAATTCATCCCCGCCCGAAAAAGTGCTCGCCGCCGGCACCCCATCGCGATCGCCGGGCGTCCAATCCTGCGCTTCCCCCGCCGCCGCTCCGTCCCGCACCGGAATTACAAACACATGCAACCGCTTGCCCTCCACCCAACTGTCCCAATGCCGGTACAGCAGTTTCGTGAAAATCCGGGCCTTCACCTTGCTCTTTTCCTGGTCGTCATCGTGCTTTTGATTCGCCTTGTCGCTCTCCCCGGGAGGCAAAGTGGAAAACTGCGGCAACACCGCCGAGACAAACGCCAGCCGTTTGCCATCCGGCGACCACACCGGCTGCCCGGCCTCCGTGGCGATGGACGTCAAAGCCCGCGCTTCCCCGCCGGCGACCGGCATCAGGTAAATCTGCGCCTTCCCGGTGCGATCCGACTCAAACGCCAGCCACTTGCCATCCGGCGACCACCGCGGATGACGATCATGCTTGGGACCATTGGTAAATTGCCGCGCCGGCCCGCCCGCGCTGGACACGAGCCAGATCCGGCTGCGCGAACGATTCTCCGCTTTTTCCACCTCCGTGACCGTATAAGCCACCCAATGCCCATCGGGCGAAATCTGCGGATCCGCCAACCGCTTCAGACGAAACAAATCCTCCAATTCCATCGCCCGCGCGGGAGCCGCCGCCGTCGCCGTCGCCGGGACAGCCAGAATCCCCGCCGCGACTCCAACGCCCGTCAACAAGCAAGCCACCCTCAACCATTGCCCGGCCCACCCAACCGTCCATGATTTGATCAGCATCCCAGCAGCAGGCAAAAAACCCGCCCGGAAGTCAAGAAATTTGCCAAAAACGCCCAAATCCTGGAGCCGAAAAACAGCCATTTTCGGCAAATTGCGAACCGATGCAAAAAGCGGCAAAACAAACGGAGGCTTGGCCACATTAAGTCACATAGCGCACAAAAGGGAACGGGTCTATTGGGGCTGAAGAGGAAGACCCCCGCACTTTGCCGGCTAAGAATCCGGGTCTGTTCGCTCCTGTGGTGCCTCCCTTCGCGACCTTCCTGCCCTGCGTAGCTGTAAGCGAAGCATGGGTCGCGAACTTCTGTGAAAGGTTGTATCCCTTCCGTTTCCGGAATCCTGTCTATCATGTCCATCCTGTCAATTCCCTCCGCTCCGTGTGCCAAAGTTTAAACAGGAGGTAACCGAGGAAACTGAGGGGGAAAACTGCCCAAGGAACTATTTCACGCGGAGACGCGGAGGCGCGGAGTGGGAAAGCTGAATTGCCAAGAAAGGCAACAGGCCTCCTGAGCCCGTGGAATTTGCGTGGCCCGCGACGATGGCCGACCAGCAATCTTCCCCCTCGCCCACCAATATTCCCGGCTCGGTACCCGGAATCCTGTCCATCATGTCCATCCTGTCATCCTGTGAATTCCCTCACCCCCGCTTGCCCTCCCCAGCACCAAAGGTGCGCCCCAAACCCAGCCTGGGGCAAAGCGCCCCTTGCGGCGCCCCAGGAACTCACCCCAACAAAATGCCCCAAGCGCTGAAAGTGCGACCCAATCCCCTCCCCGCTTCCACTCCGGCAATCCTGCAAATCCTGTACATCCTGTCCACTCCGCCCCCGCGCCCATTCCATCCATCCTGTCCATCCTGTCCAAAATTCTCCCCTTGCCGATCATCCGCATTCACTCCCTATCCGTTTTCACTTTGCCTCCCGCCCCGTTCTGACTACGCTTCCATCTGGATTAGCCCAAAGGACCACGGAATATGATTTGGATCGCTCCATCGGAAAAAGACGCCGGCAACGCCGCGCTCGAAAAGCGCCTCTGGGATGCCGCGGACCAATTCCGCGCCAACTCCGGCCTCAAAGCCCAGGAATACTCCGCCCCCGTCCTCGGCCTGATCTTCCTCCGCTTCGCCGAAGTCCGTTTCGCCAGCCAGCGGGCGAAGCTGTTGAAGCAGGCTGAAACAGCTCGCCCGTCGCGCCGTAGCCTTGGCGAAGGCGGACGCGCAGACGAACCCGCCGCCTACCACGCCGAAGGCATTCTTTACCTGCCCGCCGAGGCGCGCTTCGATTACCTGCTCAACCGTCCCGAAGCCGAAAACATCGGGTCGAAAGTCAATGCCGCCATGCGCGACATCGAGAAGCACAACCCGCAACTCGCCGGCGTCCTGCCCAAGACCTACAACCTCTTCACCAGCACGCTCCTCAAGGAACTCCTGAAAAAGGTCTCCGAAATTCCCGCCTTGCTGGACTACGACGCCTTCGGCCGCATCTACGAATATTTCCTCGGTGAATTCGCCATGAGCGAGGGCCAGGGCGGCGGCGAATTCTACACCCCCAGCAGCATTGTCCGCCTCTTGACCGAAGTCATCGAGCCCTATCACGGGCGCATCCTCGACCCCGCGTGCGGTTCGGGCGGCATGTTTGTCTCCTCGGCGCGCTTCGTCTCCGAGCATAAGAAGAATCCCGCCGCCGAACTCTCCATCCACGGCGTCGAGAAAACCGACGAAACCGGCCGCCTCTGCCGCCTGAACCTCGCCGTGCACGGACTGGAGGGCGAAATCAAACACGGCGGCAACATCAACAGCTACTACGACGACCCGCACGACGCCACCGGCCGCTTCGACTTCGTCCTCGCCAACCCGCCGTTCAACGTCAACGCCGTGGACAAGGAACGATTGAAAGACATGGTTGGACCAGGTCGCCGCTTCCCCTTCGGCCTGCCGCGCACCGACAATGCCAAGGACCGCGCCGGATTCATCATGGCCAACACAACAAAAAGCGCGCATTCTTGCTCGATGAAAATTACCGAAGACGACCTCGAATACGCCACCGAAGAAGGCATCGCTGAAGAAGTGTCGTTGAAAATGGGAATGGAAGAATAGGACTACTATGGGCTCACTTTATCTTCACGCATTATCCTCCGACCAACGGAAGGAACTGGAAAAACGCCTGCACGAGACGCAAAAGGGTAAATGTTTCATCTGCGAGAAGCCGATTGACATGGTGCTCCATGCCGACGCAATCGACATCGACCATGTAGAGCCGATCAAAGTTGGCGGGAAAGACGACCCAAGCAATTTCGCTCTGACGCACGCATCCTGTAATCGCTCAAAGCAGGCGAGCGATTTGCGAGTTGCCCGCGTCCTCGCCCGGTTTCTCTCCATCCGGGACGAGGTGGCCAGCGCAAACAGGAGTCCAAATCTAGGAGATGTCTTGCACCATTACAAAGGCGCAACGTTTGAACTGCCAATGCGAGTTGAAGACGGTTCGGTGTGCTACACGCTGCCCGATATGCAGAGAAACGACGTTGCTCGTGTTCCCCTCTACCGCGACGAATTAAGCGGCTTGCAGTATTTCTTTGTGAAGTTGCCTATCGAGTATCTTTTTCACGATGACCGCATCAACCCGCGCGCCGTTGGCGGCAGTCTGAATGGCCTTATCGAGGAGTTTCATAAAAAGCGTCCACAGCTTCAGGTTTGCTTGGCGTGGGCTGAATTAAAACCGGGCGAATCCAAAACAAAGGTTCTTGTCTTTGACGGCCAGCACAAGGCAACCGCCCAGGTTCTTCTTGGAGTCCGCGAAATTCCCATCCGGGTTTTCCTGAATCCCAACCTCGACATTTTGCTGACAGCAAATACGAATGCCGGCACGACACTGCGGCAAATTGCGTTCGACAAATCTGTGCAACGTCACCTCGGCAGCGCCCTGTTCCTAGACCGCCTTGAAAGATACCGCAAAGACCGTGGCTTATCGCCCGACGCGGAGAACTTTTCCGAACGCGACTTGGTCAACCACTTCAAGGGCGAATGGCGAGAGATGAGGCGCTACATTTTGGACGCCGTTCGCGACGCCATCACGCACCACCCTGACAACAAGCTCAAGGATTACATTGAGTTTGGCGGCAAAGGAAAAGAACGCCCGCTCTCGTATAGTTCTGTCGAGAAGACCTTTTATTCGTTTTTCATTTATGGCGATGCATTGGAGACCCCGCTAAATCACATGATGGAAGAAAACGAAAATCCGCGTGAGTTGGAGAAAGAACAAATCCAAAAACTCATGAACCTGGTTGCGGAACGAGTTTATGCTGGAAAGTATGACCCCGCAATTGGCACGGCCCGCGTCGAGAGCCAAATCCAAAAAGGGGCGGACATACCAGAAGGTCATCTTTGCGCTTACCGTTTAAGTCGTGAGGAGATTCTTTACGCCTGGTTGCGGCTGGTGCGGCAGATTGTTCAAAATTACTTCATCACCGTCGGCAAACCCATTCTCGAAGAGAAACTATTCCAATATCGTTTCCCCGAACCTCTTTGGGACAGCATAGAGAATTTCCTGACGAGCCTGACCAAGATGCCACTGTGGGTTAATCGGGAACTTTCACAAACGGTCTTCGGTGGAAAGCAGAACCCGGAGTATTGGCAGACCATTTTCGAGTCAGGAAAGACTCCGCAGAATCAACAGGTTCTGCCTTCGGGTATCAATCTGATGAAGATGATTCAAGGCTGAGACCACTGTTCGGCAAACCAACCTTCACACATCAGACCATGAAAACCCTCGACCGCCAAAAACTGGACGTCACGAACAAGACGCGGAGCAACATCTTCGGCTGGCGCGGGCAATTTACGCCGGAGTTCGTCGCGTATCTGCTGGACGAGGCCAACGAGGGCACGGGGCTGGTGGTTGACCCGTTCTGTGGCAGCGGCACGGTGCTTCAGGAGTGCGCGGCTAGGAATCGCGCAGCGCACGGCTTTGAAATCAATCCAGCGGCTTACGCGATGTCGCGGTTCTTCACGCTCTCCCGGCTGTCGCATGATGAGCGGATGGCTTTGGCGAATCGCGTCGAGCGGCTGTTCCGGGGCACGACTTCGGAGTTCGTGGATTTGCCGTTGTTCAATCCGGTGGAGGATTATCGCGGGCGGGCTTCCAATCTCCTGGACTTGGGCCGCGAGGTTTTCTCGCGGACGGAGAGCAAGTCGGAGACGTTGCTGGCGTTGCTCACGTTGTTTGAGGCGGAGGGCTGCCGTGTGCCGAATCTCAACCAGGCGATTTTTACGGCACTGGGGCGCGTGAAGCGGCATCTGCTCGCCCTAACAGATTCCACGGCGACGCTGGAGGCTTCGCTCTGTGATGCGCGGCTAGTCCATCGCTATGTTCGCGCCGAGGCGGAACTCATTGTCACGAGTCCGCCCTACATCAACGTCTTCAACTATCATCAGAACCACCGGGCGATTCTGGAACTGCTCGGCTTCGACTTGCTGCATGTCGCCGCCAGCGAGATGGGCTCGAATCGGAAAAATCGCGGCAACCGGTTTCGGACGGTGATTCAGTATGCGCTCGACATGGAGGCGGGTCTGGAAAGTTTTGCTCTGAGCCTGAAAGCGCGCGGCCAGCTTGTGTTGGTGGTTGGCAGGGAATCCAACGTGAGGGGAGTGGCCATTCTAAATTCGCGGCTGGTGGCCGACATCGCGACGAGCCTTGGTGGTTTCCATCAGGAAGGCAGTTTCGAGCGTTGCTTCACGAACCGGTTCGGCGCGTCCATTTACGAGGACGTGCTGCTGTTCCGTCGCGTTAATGAGCAGCCTGCACCGGGAACGGCCCGGGGCATTGCGCGCGCCCTGCTTGAAGAAGTGGAAGATGATGCGAGTGGGGAAGTCCAGGACGATATTCGCGACGCCATCGCCAACGCGGACGGAATCGAACCGTCTCCCGTGTTCAGCCGAAACCCACAACTTTGACCTATGCCCAACACTCCGCATCTCGACAAATTGGACGCCGCCATTCGTAACCCGAAATGCGAGCGTGAAGACGTGCGCTTGCTGGAGGAAGCGAAGGAGCGTTATCAAACATGGAAGTCTGCCATCACTACTGCCGCTGGCACGGGCAAGCCCCGCGTCATCGCCATGGTGCGGTTGCTGAACGAATACAAGGACTTCCTTGAGGTGGAACTGATTGCTGCTCGCGGCTCCGCCTTCATCAAGCGCCAGAAGGGACAACTCAAGCTGGACAACTCAGTGCTGGAAGAATTCCTGATTGACCTCACTCAGCCGACCGTCCTGACGGGCTTGCCTGACTTTCCGCTCACCGTCGGGCCGAACACCGCCTTCATGTCGCTGTCGTTCGCGCCTCCGGCATTGCGTGCCCTCAACGAAGCGCCGGTCGTCGCGTTGAAGGTGAAAGACCAAGATTTCATCATCGGTAAAGAGATTCATTATCGCTTTTCGCCAGACCCGTCTTTCGCGGCAGCCAAGACGACCACGGGTTCATTGTCGTTGGCGGTATTGGCGGCGGAGACCAAGGTGAATCTGGACAAGACGATGTTTCAGGAAGCGGCGGGCACGGCTTCGCGGCTCAAACAGGGGTGTCCGTATTCGCAATACTACATCCTCAACGAATACCTCGACATGGAGGCGGAGGATTGTCGGCTGACGGCAATTGATAACGTGTTCCTGCTCCGCCATGCTAAGCGGTTGCCATTCGAGAGACGGTCGGTGCTGGCCGAGGTTCGCCGACAGCACGAGAATTGTCCCATCGATGGCGAGGTGGTCTGGAAGTTCGTCGAGAAGATTCAGGCTTTCATCAACGCGGCTTGGTATGACCCGGCAGCGGCGTTGCAGCGAGGTTCGTTCGTTTGACAATGAATTCCTGCTGGTCAGCCAGTTCAGCGTCACCGGAGCGCTCTACACCTGTCGGCCGGATTTGGTCAGCTTCGTCAACGGCCTGCCGCTGGTGGTGATCGAATTGAAAAAGCCCGGCGTGCCGGCGCGCGCGGCGTTCGACGAGAACCTGACGCACTACAAGCAGCAGATCCCGGCCCTGTTTTGGTTCAACGCGCTGCTCATCGCCTCGAACGGCACAGACAGCCGCGTCGGCTCGCTCACGGCGGATTGGGAGCGGTTCTTCGAGTGGAAGCGCATCGAGCGCGAGGACGAGCCGCGCCGGGTGTCGCTGGAGGTGATGCTGCGCGGAACGTGCGACCGCGCGCGGCTGCTCGACCTGGTGGAGAATTTCACGCTGTTCTCGGAGCACAAGGCCGGGCTGGTGAAGATCATCGGGCAGAATCACCAGTTCCTCGGCGTGAACAACGCCATCGCCTCGATGCTCGCCGCGCGCAAGCTAGGGCACGGTCGCGGCGGTGTGTTCTGGCAGACGCAGGGCAGCGGCAAGAGTTTCTCGATGGTGTTCTTCGCGCAGAAGGTGCTGCGCAAGGTGGCGGGCAACTGGACGTTCGTGGTCGTGACCGACCGGGTGGAGCTGGATGATCAGATCGCCAAGACGTTCAAGGCCACCGGCGCGGTGAGTGAAGCGGAGGGCGACCAGTGCCACGCCGCGAGCGGCGTGCAGCTGCGGGAGTTGCTGCGCGGGAATCATCGCTACGTTTTCACGCTCATCCACAAGTTCCAGTCGCCGGAGCTGCTCTGCGACCGGCCCGACGTGATCGTGCTCACGGACGAGGCGCACCGCAGCCAATACGACACGCTGGCTCTGAACATGCGCGCGGCCTTGCCCAAGGCGCTGTTCCTCGCCTTCACCGGCACACCGCTCATCGCGGGCGAAGAGCGGACCAAAGACGTGTTTGGCGATTACGTGTCCATCTACGACTTCCAGCAGTCCGTCGAGGACGGCGCGACCGTGCCGCTCTTCTACGAGAACCGCACGCCGGAGTTGCAGCTCGTGAACCCGGATCTGAACGAGGACATCTACAATCTCATCGAGGCGGCGGAACTCGACCCCGAACAGGAAGCGAAGCTCGAACGGGAGTTGAGCCGGCAATACCACATCCTCACGCGCGACGACCGGCTGGAAACGGTGGCGCAGGACATCGTGCGGCATTTCCTCGGACGCGGCTTCGTGGGCAAGGCGATGGTGGTTTCGATCGACAAGGCCACGGCGCTGAAGATGCACGACAAGGTGCGGAAGTATTGGGAAGCCGAGACAAAACGAGTGGAGAGAGAGATTGCGGAGCTAACGAAATACGCACTCGAACGGCGGTCACAGACCGCCGCTACCGAAGATGCTGCTGTAGCGGCGCTCTATGAGCGCCGTGCTGCGGACGCTCTCAAACTTCAGGAACTCAACCGTCGTCTGGACGTGCTCACGACGACGGATATGGCGCTGATCGTGTCGCCGGGGCAGAACGAGATTCAGCAAATGCAGAAGCATGGCCTCGACATCGTGCCACACCGGAAGCGCATGAATGACGAGGCGCTGGACGAAAAGTTCAAGGACACCACCGACCCGCTGCGACTGGTGTTTGTGTGTGCCATGTGGCTGACCGGTTTCGATGCCCCGAGTTGTTCCACGGTGTATCTCGACAAGCCGATGCGGAATCACACGCTCATGCAAACCATCGCGCGGGCGAACCGGGTTTTTCCGGGCAAGCACAGCGGCATGATCGTGGATTACGCCAACGTCTTCGTTTCGCTGGAAAAGGCCCTGGCGATCTACGGCGCGGGCAAAGACGGCAAGAACCCGGTCAAGGACAAGCAGAAGCTCGTCGTCGATTTGCGGCAGGCGGTGACCGCGGCCACCACCTTCTGCGCCACCCATCAGGTCATCTTGCCCGCCATTGAGCAACTCGCCGTCGGCACCATGCCCCGGTTGGAGCGCATCGCCGATGCCGTCAATGCCCTCATCTCGCCGGACCCGCTGCGACGCGAATTCCTCGGGCACGAGCGCCTGGTCGGCACGCTATACAAAGCCGTGAAGCCCGATCCCGCGGCGCTGGAATTCGCCGGCCGCGTCGCCACCCTTACGACCATCTCCGGAGCGATTCACGCCAAGCTCAACCCCAACCCGGCCAATATCACGGAGGTCATGGGCGACATCGGCAAATTGCTCGACGCCTCAATCACCGGGGTTGCCATGCCGGTGAAGCCCGCACCGGTGATGGATTTGTCGAAGATTGATTTCGCCGCCTTGCGCCGTAGGTTCCAGGAATCCCCGCACAAAAACACCGATATCGAAGTCCTCAAAGCAACCATTCGTGCGATGCTGGAGCGTCTCATCAGCCTGAACAAGACCCGCGCCAATTTCGCCGAGAAATTCGAGAAATTGATCGATAGCTACAACGCAGGCAGCCGGAACATCGAAGAGTTGTTCGAGGAACTGCTGAAATTGAGCCGCAACCTGAGCGCGGAGCAACAACGCCATGTCCGCGAAAACATGACGGAAGAAGAACTGGTGATCTTCGACATCCTGACACGCCCCGCGCCGGAATTGAGCCCCGAAGAACGCGCCGAGGTCAAGAAAGTCGCCCGCGACCTGCTCACCCGCCTCAAGCAACTGCTGGTGCTCAACTGGCGGCAGAAATCCACCGCCCGCTCCCAACTCAAGCTCACCATCGAAGACGTCCTCGACACCGGATTACCCCGCGCCTACGACAAACCCCTCTACACGGAAAAATGTTCAGCCCTGTTCGAACACATCTTCGAAAGCTACCCCGAACGCGACGCCGGCGTGTATGCGGCCGCCGGGTGATTGAGGCAGATGGGCTAATACACCCTGGAGTTCTTGCTCACTTCTTCTCTCTTGTCACTGCGTTAACCCTGCGTACCATATCGTCTGCTTCGCAGTCATAAACTCCCGTTGGAGTTGTTGCGACCCAACTAACGCTGGTGGCACCGCGCTTCACGTCTGAAATTGTAACTTGGTCTGAGCGGAGCCCCCCAATCGTCCGCGCCGTCTCTCTCGCCAAGTTGTCAGGGGTGCTCGCGCAACCTGCCAACATTAATGCGGCGAGCGCGATTGTAATTAATTGCTTTGTTTTCATACTTTTTTTGTGTGGAGATGTAATTTTTCCTTAATTGGCCATTGTACGCTCGTTGGATTTGATATGATGTTTATGACGTAAGTCCGAAATATCGTCAAATGTTTCTTTGGAATGAATAGTCCTTGGGTTTTGTAGGGGAAACAATGAAACGCAAAGGGGTCAGTCCCGGCTATTGGACAATTCAGATATGACTTTCCGTGGGTTGCGAGTTCCAATCGGTAAAAATCGCGCAGACCTTCGCAGCTTCAGCAAAGGGGTCAGTCCCGGCTATCGGACACTTTATATATGGCTTTGAGTTGGTTGCGAGTTCCCGCGGTAAAAAGCGCGCCAACCTTCGCAGCATCGTGGCCCTCACTTGCGGTGCGCACCTTTCGCCTGGCGGTGTTTTCAAGCGGTGTTTTTTTGCTCCAAAATCCCCTGCTAAATTCCTACCAGAGGAATACGAAATCCCGAAACCCGTGCTACAACCAAACCGGGGCCGGTCTGACCGCCGCGAGAAGCGTGCGGCAGCGCACCGGCCACCCGCGGCTTTCGCCTGCCTCACGGCCAGAACCGATCTGGCTCCGGGAAGGTCCGCTCTTTGACATATTTATATTGGTGTCGCCAGTCACCCGACTGCCGTCGGGCGAATCCGGACGCGGATGGCGGCCCCTGCCGCGTGCCCCCTGCCCTGTCCCCAACCAACAGTACACGCGGCACTCCGCCATCCGCTCCGCCATTATTCCAAAGCCGACCGAATCCGACGCGAAAGAATCGCGCATAATCCCGACTGAACTAGTCAGGTTTCATCGCTCCAAACCGCCAACACACCCCCTCGATCGTTGAGCCCGCGGAACCGAGTCCAGGTTCCGGACAGTTAATCCAGTTTCCCTGAGGTTGGCCTGCCCGGCGACCTGTCCCCCCGTAGCTCACGAGCGAAGGGGGAAGCTGTTAGCGAAGCCGGTAGGTCCCAGCAGTCAGGTCCAGGTTTAACAAGGTTAATCCAGTTTCCAGACGGTTGGCCTGCCCGGCGTAGCTGCCAGCGTAGTCGGGTCCAGTTTCCGGACGGTTAATCCAGTTTCCGGACGGTTAATCCAGTTTCCGGACGGTTAATCCAGTTTCCGGACGGTTAATCCAGTTTCCGGACGGTTAATCCAGTTTCTGGACGGTTAATCCAGTTTCCAGACGGTTGGCCTGCCCGGCGTAGCCTTGGCGAAGACGGAAGCGTTCGCGAAGGGGGAATTCGGGTCCAGGTTTCGGACACTTAGTCCAGTTTCGCTGGATCGCTTCGTGACCTTGACCCGCTTCGTGTGACAAAATCCCGTTGCTTCGTTGTATTATGCGAATTATGCGCATTCTCGCGGCCAAGATTCCGGAGTTTGTTCGGGTTTGAGGTGGTCCCACTCCATTACCTCGTTCAGCTCTCCTGTAAAATCCCCCCCCTTCCGAGTCCGACCTTGGGACGGCCTTGGGGTGAGTCGGCCAGCGGGGGGCGCGGAATTGAATCGCCCATTCAGGGCTTCGGATTTGAGGGGCCGAGGTCCACAGGGCGGTGCCCTGGGCTATATTGGGTCGCCCCCTTGGGGCTGATTCTCATGGCCTCTTTGAAGTTTCGGCAGTGGTCGGGAATTTGCAAGAAACGCAATATCCGTTTTTTGGCCCCATGCGTCGCTGGACGGAATGCAGGGAAGGACGGGATGAACATGATAATCAGGATTATCGAGATGGGAGACAGATGTCGGCTGAGCCGCCGGGCTTTTGTTCGGGGCCCATCATGCTCAATCCCGTAAATCCTGTCCAAATTCTCTGGGTGAATCCGGTTTTTGGCCCCGTGCGTCGCCGGGAGTTTCCGTCTTCGCCGAGGCTAAGCCGGACAGGTCGCCGGCCAAGGAAGCAGGGCAGGACAGGATGGACAGGATTATCGGGATGGGAGGCAGAGCTCAGCTGAGCTGACTGGCTTTTGTTCGGGGCCATCCTGTTCAATCCTGTAAATCCTGTCTAAATTCTCTGGGTGAATCCGGTCTTTGGCCCCGTGCGTCGCTGGGAGTTTCCGTCTTCGCCGAGGCTAAGCCGGACAGGTCGCCGGCCAAGGATGCAGGGCAGGACAGGATGAACAGGATTATCGGGATGGGAGGCAGAGCTCAGCTGAGCCGTCTGGCTTTTGTTCGGGGCCATCCTGTTCAATCCTGTAAATCCTGTCTAAATTCTCTGGGTGAATCCGGTCTTTGGACCGGTGCGTCGCCGGACGGAATGCTGGGCAGGCAGGATGGGAGGCGGATGTCGGCTGAGCGGCCCGGCTTTTGTTCGGGTTTATCATGCAGAATCCTGTAAGTCCTGTCTAAATCGCCTCGCTGTATCGGGTTTTTGGTCCCATGCATCACTCGCAGCTAAGCTCGGCAGGCAGGATGTTGCCAAGCGATGCGGTTAAGCATTATACATCTGGCGATAAGCACGAAAAAGCGGATGGGCCAAATAATAGCAGCCATGTTCCCCCAAAAATCGAACATTAAAGACCGGTTCAACTGCCGGAATTCCGCTCACCATTGGAATGGGTTGCTTTGGCTCCTGCTTGTGGGTGTTTGTTTCCCGGGTTGGTTCCTGACTCCGCTCCGGGCCGGCACCGAGGAACCATCGTGGAACCAATTCCGAGGCGCAGCCGGTTCCGGGGTGGCGCGGGATTCCCAACCACCAACCAAGCTGGGCCCGGACAATCTGGCCTGGAAAATCAAAATCCCCGGCGGACTATCTTCCCCTATCACCGCGGGACAGCGATTAATTATCACCGGTTTGGAAGGCGAAAGCCTGGTGACTTTGGCCTTTGATACGACCACCGGGAACCAAATCTGGCGGCGGGAAGCGCCCAAGGTGTCGCTCGAAAAGACCCACGAATTCGGCCATCCAGCCGCCTCCACTCCCTGCATCGCCAACGGCCGGGTGTTCGTTTATTTCGGCTCTTTTGGACTGCTCGTTTACGACCTGATGGACGGGCATGATCTGTGGCAAAAGCCGATGCCAACGCCACAAAGTCTCTACGGCATGTCCACCTCGCCAATAACGTACGGTGACAATTTGATCCTGGCATTGGACGATGATGCGAACCTGCCCGACAGCAAGGCCAGTCGCTCCCGCCTGATGGCCATCCGGCAGGAAAACGGGGACCCGGTGTGGGAAGCCCCCCGCCCTTTGGCCCGCAGCGCCTGGTCCACCCCGACGGTTTGGAAACACGACACAGGCGAGGACCTGGTGGTATTCGGTAGCGGACGCTTGTGCGGTTACGATCCCAACACGGGAACCGAAAAATGGTTCGTTACCGGATTTGCGCGGGAAGCCATCGTCCAGCCGGTCCTGGGCAAGGGCCTGGTTTTTGCGTCCTCGGCCCTGGGCGGGGCGCCCGATGAACATGCCGATCCGGAACCTCTCTGGCAGGCCATGCTCCAATTTGATGCCAACGGGGATGGCCGGATCGCGCGCACCGAAATCACCAAATATTTCAACTACCCTTTGCGCGCGGAAGTGCCGGTGGATCATCCCGGCTTCGGCATTCCCTTGCCGGCTGATCCCGAAAAACGCAAAGAGCGTCAAAATGAGATTTTTGGATGGATCGACAAGAATCATGATGGCTTTTGGACGCATGAAGAATTCGTCGCCAGCATCTCCAGTCGCGGCAATAAGCCTAAATTAGTGGCCGTTCGGCCGGGGGGAAAAGGCGACGTCACCAGCACGCATGTTGAATGGGAATTGCGCAAATGCATTCCGGAAGTCCCTTCGGCTTTGTTTTACGGCGATTTACTCTACCTGGTTCGCAACGGCGGATTGATGACCGCGGTGAGCCCGGGAGACGGAAAGATCCTTTTCGACGAACGCCTGAATGCCCCGGGGCAATACACCGCCTCGCCGGTGGCTGCGGGCGGCCATATCTATCTCGTTTCCAATCCCGGGATCGTTTCGGTGGTCAAGGCCGGAGCGACGTTCGATCTGCGGCATCAATATAACTTGCAAGAGCCAGCCTTGGTGACTCCCGCCTTGGACGCCAACACCGTTTATATTCGGTCGCAAACGCAGCTTTGGGCTTTTCGGTCAACGCCGCCGGAGGCAAGGCCCGTTCTGCCGCAAAAATAATGGTCCGAGAACTCCGGATGCCGGAGCATGAGTGTTGGTGGGCGAGGAAGAGTGATGGCTGGGCTTAAGGATCACGGCCATTCAGGCCGTTCTGGTCCCGGCTGGGGCCGGTGCCGGGCGGATGCGCAGGTGCGCGACCTGCCCCGGACTACCGGCCAAGCGTCGGCTACTACAACTGAGAGTTTTTCATTCTATTTGGATCTTCTTTGTGGGTTATGTGATCTATCGTGGCAAAAGGTTCGGGGTGCTTTGGTGGTTGATTTTGAGGCGGACGGGAATTGATGGGAAAGGGGGTGGGTCGCCCATTCAGGGCTCGGGATTTGGTGGTGGCGTTGTTCCCAGGGCGTTGCCCTGGGCTATCGTATTTCGTCCCTTTGGGACTAAAATTCCGGGTGTTTTGGTGGTTGATTTTGAGGCGGAGAGGAATGGGCGGATAGAGATGTATAGTTTCCCGTCTCCCCCCTCCGCGCATCCGGCGTCTGCGCAGTCTGCCGCAGCCTGATTGATCCCGTAATCGTCCCCGTTTTTGAACAAATCCGGTCGCGCCAGCGTCCCTGTTTAAGCCTTTGAGCCGCGGCGGGATTGCGGTATATTTTCCGCGATTCAATGAATGAAACTGCGGGCCAGATGAAAGCCAATGCTTAAGACCTTTTTTTCGTTGCCCGGGATCCCCGGGATGCCGGGCCATTGGCCCCGCGTCGCCGCCTGGCTTGCCCTGCCCCGCCCGGCCTTGCTCTGCTCCGTGCTGCTAAGCCTCGGATTGGCCAGCGCAATTAAAGCTTTCGCGGCCGACAATCCGGCGGACTTGGAGTTCTTCGAGCAAAAGATCCGGCCGATCCTGGTGGACAATTGCTATCAGTGCCACGGGCAGGTCACGACCAAGGTCAAAGGCGGCCTTTTTCTCACCTCACGCGATGGCTTGCGCAAAGGCGGTGAGAGCGGCCCGGCGATCGTCCCGGGCGATCCCGAAGCCAGTTTGCTCATCAAGGCTGTACGTTACGGGGACGAAAAGCTGCAAATGCCCCCCAAGAACAAACGGCTGTCGGCGGACAAGGTGGCTGATCTGGTGGCCTGGGTCAAAATGGGCGCTCCTGATCCCCGGGTGTCCGCCAGCCCCCTGGCGGGCGCCAATACCATTCCAGAACGCGCGAAAGCACATTGGGCTTTCCAGCCGATCCGGGAACCCGCCCGGCCGGCGGTTCACAATTCCGCGTGGATCAGCACACCAGTCGATAATTTCATTCTGGCCAAGCTGGAAGCCGCCCAACTCACGCCCTCCCCCCGCGCCGATGCCCGCACGCTGATCCGCCGTGCTTATTTTGATCTCACCGGATTGCCGCCGAAACCGGAGGAAGTGGCCGCTTTCGTGGCTGACTCTTCCCCGGAGGCTTTCGCCCGGGTGGTGGATCATCTTTTGGCGTCGCCGCAGTATGGCGAACGCTGGGGACGTCATTGGCTCGATGTGGCGCGCTACGCGGACACCAAAGGGTATGTGTTCGAGGAAGAACGCCGTTACCCCTATTCGTACACCTATCGCGATTACGTCATCAACGCGTTCAACCAGGATCTGCCCTACGACCAGTTTTTGAAGCAGCAGATTGCCGCCGATTTGCTCCCGCTGGGCGAGGACAAACAACCCCTGGCCGCGCTGGGATTTCTGACGTTGGGCCGCCGGTTCATCAATAACATCCACGACATCATAGATGACCGCATCGATGTGGTTTGCCGGGGCACGATGGGCCTGACCATGGCCTGCGCCCGTTGCCATGATCACAAGTATGATCCCATGTCCACCCGTGATTATTACGGGCTCTACGGCATTTTTTCGAGCTCGATGGAACCGGAGGAGGAACCTTTGCTGGGCACCAAGCCGGAGGCGAAGCTTTATATCGAATACCTGGCCGAGCACAACAAGCGGACGGAGGAACGAAAGAAGTTTATCGCAGACAAAGAAGCGATGGTGGCCGCAGACTTGCGGCACAAGATTGGTGACTATCTCCTGACTGCGCATGAGGCCCTGGTGATCCACGACGCCGGCAAAATCGAAGGCGTGGCCCGGAAGAACAAACTCGACCCCGATGTGGTCCGCCGCTGGATGGCCAATCTGGAGACCTGGGAGAAGCAGACCAACCCGATTTTTGCGGCCTGGTATGCTTTCGCCAAACTTCCGGAAAAGGAATTCGCCCCCCAGGCGGCTGAACTGGCCAAACAAGTGGCCACCGGCACCAACTTCGCCGCCCCGCTGAACCCCCTCGTGGCCAAGGCATTTTCCGGCCCCGCCCCGGCCGACTTGAAGGAAGTCGCCACGCGCTACGGCAAACTCTTCGTGGAAACCGATGAACTCTGGCTTCACGCGCAGGAAGGCACGAACAAGCCCACCGCCCTGCCCGACCCGGCCGCGGAAAGTCTGCGCCAGGTGCTCTATGGCCCGGACGCGCCGCCGAACATCCCCCGGGATCAACTCAGCCGGATCTTTGATGTCCCCACCAGCCAGAAAGTGCGGGAGTTACAGCGCAAGATCATCGAATTGGACGCCACTCACCTCGGGGCACCGCCCCGGGCCATGGCCATGCAGGATCGGCCCAATCCCGGCAATGTCCACGTCTTCCTGCGCGGCAGCCCCGATAATCAAGGCCCCGAAGCGCCCCGGGCATTTCCGGAATTCCTGAGCGCCACCAACCGCCAACCGTTCAAGCAGGGCAGCGGCCGTTTGGAATTGGCGGAAGCCATTACCAGTCGCGACAATCCCCTCACCGCCCGCGTTTTCGCCAATCGGGTGTGGATGCATCATTTCGGCGCGAGTCTGGTGACCACGCCGAGTGATTTCGGCCTGCGCGCCGAAGCGCCGGCGCAGCTCGAGTTGCTGGATTTTCTCGCGGCGCGCTTCATGGCGGATGGCTGGTCGGTCAAGCAGCTGCACCGGTTGCTGCTCCTTTCCAGCGCGTATCAGCAGTCTTGCGGCGACAATCCGGAGGCGCAGCGGGTCGATCCCGGCAACCAACTCTTCTGGCGGATGAACCGTCAGCGGTTGGAATTTGAAGCGATGCGGGACACCTTACTCTCGGTGGCGGGTAACCTGGATTTAAAACCAGGCGGGCATGCCGTCAACATCATCGAGGAACCCACCGTACCCCGGCGGACCGTTTACGGCTATATCGACCGGCAAAACCTGCCGGGACTGCTCCGTTCGTTTGATTTTGCGAGCCCGGATACCAGCAACCCGCGCCGCTTTTATACCACGGTGCCGCAGCAGGCGCTCTTTCTGATGAACAGCCCGTTTGTCATCCAGCAGTCCCGCAGCCTCATGGAACGCCCCGAACTCAAGGCGGCCGGCCTGGGCGAGGAAGAGCGGATTCGCAAAATCTACCAACTTGCCTTCCAACGGGAGCCGACGCCCACGGAATTGCAGTTCGGCAAGGAATTCCTGGCCGCGCCGCCGCCGCCGGCCCTGGGCGGAAATCCCTCCTCGTGGCTGTATGGCTATGGCGGGTTCGATACCAACACCCAACGCGTGGCGAAATTCCGCAAACTGCCCCATTTTACCGGTTCGGCATTTCAAGGAGGATCCACCCTGCCCGATCCCAAGCTCGGCTGGGTCATGGTCAACAATGGTGGCGGTCACCCCGGCAATGATCAGGAACATGCCGCGATCCGCCGCTGGGTCGCTCCCCGGGCCGGCACCATTACGATTTCCGGCACCCTATCCCATCCGGCCGCGGCCGGTGACGGTGTGCGCGGCCGCATTGTGGCCAGCGGATCGGGTTTGCTGGGCGAATGGCTGGTGAAGGAGTCCCACGCGGAAACCCGGGTTGAAAAAGTCACGGTCGCCGAGGGGGACAAGATAGATTTCGTGACCGATTGTCGGGAAAACGAGAATTCAGATTCCTTCAATTGGGCTCCGACCATTCGCTTTGTGGCCGATGGTCATGCGGCGGCCGCCCAAAAGATGGAATGGAATGCCGCGGAAGAATTCGGAGTGATGGACCCGCCCCGGCCACAACCCCTCGACCGCTGGCAGAAATATGCGCAGGTGCTCCTGCTGACCAACGAGCTGGTTTTCGTTGATTAAAACCGGTTGAGCGGGACGCCGGGCGTCCCGCTCAACCGCGAAGCCGATTTAGGCGATGAAACTATAGTCGTAGGGTTTGCGCATTTCGCGCACCAGGTAGGGGTTCCCCACGCTGGCATTTTCGCCCACGAAAACCTCTTTGGCCGGATCCCATTGCAGCGGCTTGCCGGAACGGATGGCGATCGCGATCAAATGGCCGATGGAAGCCGAGCGATGCCCCACTTCGGCATGCGCGATCGGGTCTTTGCGGGTCCGGATGCATTCCAGGAAGTTGCCCAGATGGTCGAGGCTCACTTCCAGGTGGGTCGCGGACTCCGGCAGCGGGGTTGTGTAGATTTCCTCCTTGCTGGCATCCAGATTGCCCCGGTTGACCCAGATCCAACCTTCGGTGCCCTCAAATTTGATGCCATTGCGTTGACCATCCTTTTTGATGACGCCGCCGTACGGGGTGTCGTCCGGCGTGGTCCGCACAATCTGCTTTACCCCGTTGCCCCAGGTCAGCGTGGCTTCGAATTCGCTGGGCGTGTTGTAGCCGCCGGCCACCGGGGTGGTCAGGGGTTTGCCTTCAATGGCCACGGGGCCATCCAGCCCGATGGCCCAGCGCGCGATGTCATTATGGTGCGCGCCCCAGTCAGAAACCGGTCCGGCCGCATACTCAAACCACCACCGGAAATTCGCATGGCAACGTTCCTTTACGTAATCGACGGCCGGCGTTTGCCCCTGCCAGAAATCCCAGTTCAACGAAGCCGGAGCGGCAGACGACGCGAAGGGACCTCCGACCAGGCCCGCCGGCACAAATACGTGCACGGTGTGCAACTTGCCGATGCGGCCATTGCGGACCAGTTCGCATGCCAGGCGAAACCGCCGGTCGCTGCGCTGCTGGCTGCCGGTTTGAAACACGGTTTTGTTGTCCCGGATCGCCTTCACCACGTGATGGCCTTCGTCGATCGTCAAGGTCAGGGGCTTTTGTCCGTAAACATCCTTCTTCGCCCGCGCGGCGGCGATGTTGATCAGCGAGTGCCAGTGGTCCGGCGTGGAATTGATGAGCGCGTGAATGTCGTCCCGCTGCAGCATTTTCCGGAAGTCGGTATAAACATCCGGCGTTTTGCCATTCTTGGCCAGCCGGGTGGCCAGACCTTTGGCGTGACTTTCGTCCACATCGCACACGGCCACCACATTGGTGCGACTGGCGGCGCCTTGCGCGTCACCGGACCCCATGCCGCCGCAGCCGATCTGCGCGATGTTGATGCGGTCGTTGGCGGAGGGCAGCTTCGGGGCCGCCTGCTGGGCCAGGGCTTCCAGATCACGCTGGACAAACCACAGTGGCACCCCCGTGAGGGCGGAAGTCACCGCGCAACGGCGCAGAAAGGAGCGCCGGGAAATTTGGAATGGTGTGGACATGGGAGGATTAAATCCACCGGACTGGCGGGTGTCAAGCCTCGCCCAGCAACCGCCGCATCCCCGCCACCGCCTTCGGATCCGTAACGCCGAACTGGTCTTCCGGTGGCTTCACCGCCCCGCCAAAAGCCACCTGGGGACGCGCCCGGACGGAGTTATCTGGTTGGGTGGTGCTCAGGGAGGCGTGGATCTGATTGCAACCCGTGCGGGAGATGACATCCGTGGCGGTAAACCGATTGATGCCCCCCGCGGGCAGCACTTCAATCCGCCCCGCGGCGTGCCGGAGGTAACCGGCGATATTGGCCGCTCCGTTGTACGCACTGGCCTCCTGGCCCGAGGTCATAACCCGGGTGATTCCCAGGTCGATCAACTGATCCAGCGCCCGCAGCGGTTCCGGGGTCACATCAAACGCCCGGTGAAAAACGGTCTGCCTTCCCCCCGCCAATTCGACCACCTTCCGGCAGCGTTCCAGATCCACATGGCCGTCCGGATGGAGAATGCCAAACGCAATCCCGTCTGCCCCCGCCGCCAGGAAGGCCTCCAGGTCGCGCAGCAGCGTGGCGAACTCCGCCCGGCTATAGGCAAAACCGCCCGCCCGGGGTCGGACCATGGGAATGATCGGCAACCGCGTGGTGGCGCGGGCCTCCTGAAAGCAGCCCCAGGAGGGCGTCAGACCGCCCAGCAGTAGCGCGGAATTGAGCTCCACCCTTTGCGCGCCCGCGGCCTCCGCAATCACGCAGTCCTCCGCCGAAGCGGTGCAAATTTCCAATAAAATACCCATGAGTATGCATCCGCGGAACCCGCACCTCTGGCGGGATTGCCTGCGGACTGCGCTTGAGTTAACACCTTCCGCCCGGGTCGGCAAGCTTGGGACGGCGGACCTGCGTTGCCTTGCCTTATTTGCTTGTCGCCCACCGGGGTCTCGCGCAAGATCATTACCGTAACTTCCCGCGTTCGTTGAGCGTCTAATCCCTCCGGGACTCGGCACCGCCGAGGGGAATTATTGTATTTACGGATGAATCAACAAGTGCGCCGCGGGCGAGTCGCGGATTGTTTTGCTCCGTGGTTGTCGTTGGCAACCATGGCGCTGGTGCTTTTCTCCCTGCCGAACACCGCGTTCGGCGTGGATGCTTCCGCTGTCGCCACCCATTTCAGCCAGCAAGTCCGCCCCGTGCTGGACAAATATTGCGGCGATTGCCATGAAGACGGTGCCCGGAAGGGCGGAGTCGCCTTTGATGAGTTCAAAACCGATGCCGATATCACGGCCAAAAAGGAACTGTGGTCGGCGGTGCTGAAAAACCTCCGGGCCGGGCTGATGCCGCCCCACAAAAAAGCCCAGCCCACCACCGAGGAACGGCAACAATTGGTAAATTGGATCAAGTATGATGCCTTCGCCCTGGATCCGCATAGTCCGGATCCCGGCCGGGTCACGGTGCACCGCTTGAACCGCGTGGAGTATCGCAACACGATCCGGGATTTGCTCGGCTACGATTTCAATACCGATGTGGAGTTTCCGGCCGACGATACCGGCCACGGATTTGATGATATCGCCGATGTGCTCACCATTTCGCCCATGCTGTTGGAGAAATACCTGGACGCGGCCAAAACCATCATTGAAAAGACCGTTCCAGCCGTTTCCAGTGTGGTCCCCGAGCAGGTGATTACGGGTCGGGACTTCCACCGCGACGAATCCTCCCTCACGAACAAAGCCGGAAAAGACGGCAAGGATGGCAACAATCTGGTTTTGTCCTACTACCAGGCCGCCACCGCCACCAATGTCTTTACCCCCAAAGTGGCGGGCAATTACCAATTGGTGCTGGACATGACGGCGAGCGAAACGTTCGTGGACAACCAATTCGACCTGAACAAAGCCCGGTTGACCTTCAAGCTCGATGGCAATGTGCTGCACCGCCAGGAATATGTCCGGGAGGGCGGCCGGGCGTTTCACTTCGAATTTCCGTGTGAGTTAACTGCCGCCCCCCATCTTTTGGCTTTCGAAGTGGAACCGCTGACACCGGACACCCGGCAAATCCGGTCGCTGCGCTTCCGCATCGAATCCGTGACGGTGCGCGGTCCGCAGGAGGCAAAGTATTGGGTGGCGCCCAAGAATTATGCGCGTTTCTTTCCCCGGCCGGTGCCGCAAGACGCCGCCGGCCGCCGTGCTTATGCCCGGGAACTCCTCGGCGGGTTTGCCGGCAAGGCCCTGCGACGCCCCACGGACGCGGCCACGATCGAACGGTTGGTGAAATTGGCGGACGGTGTTTCGGCCCAAAAAGGCAAAACTTTCGAAGCGGGCATCGCCCATGCCATGGTGGCGATCCTGGCCTCCCCGCGCTTTCTTTTCCGGGAGGAAATCGCGGAACCGGCCGCTGCCGGCCAGGCTTTTGCGCGATTGGATGAATACTCCCTCGCGTCCCGCCTTTCCTATTTTCTCTGGTCTTCCATGCCCGATGACCAACTTATCCGGGAGGCTGCCGCCGGAACGCTGCGGCGGAATCTGCCCGCCCAAATCAAGCGCATGCTGGCTGATAGCCGCTCCGATGCGCTGGTGCGGAATTTTTGCGGCCAATGGCTCCAGGTGCGCGACATCGACACCGTGCAAATCGACGCGCGGTCGGTGCTGTTCCGCGACGATTCCACCAACGCGGTGAGCGGCCGCAACCGGGGAGGTGGCTTTCGCAAGCCTCGCGCCGAGCTGGACGGGGAATTGCGGGACGCCATGCGCCGGGAAACGGAGGCTTACTTCAAGGCAATTGTCCGTGAAGACCGCAGCGTGCTGGAAATGTTGGAGAGCGATTACACCTTTCTGAACGAACGGCTGGCGAAACATTATGGCCTGACCAATTTGAACGTGACCGGGAGTGAGGTGCGGAAGGTCAAATTGCCCGCCGACAGTGAACGCGGGGGGATCCTGACGCAGGGCGCAATTCTGGCCATCACTTCCAACCCCACCCGCACCTCTCCCGTCAAACGCGGTCTGTTCATCCTGGAAAACATCCTGGGCACGCCCCCGCCCCCGCCCCCGCCGGACATTCCGCCGCTGGAAGATGCCGGCAAGGGATTCAAGGACCACACTCCCACTCTCCGCGAAACCCTGGAATTGCATCGCAGCAAACCGATTTGCGCCTCCTGCCATGCCAGCATGGATCCCCTGGGCCTGGCGCTGGACAATTTCAACGCAATGGGCATGTTTCGTGAAAAGGAATTTGGACAACCGATTGACCCGACCGGCCAGCTCGTCACCGGCGAGTCCTTCAAGCAGATCCGCGAACTGAAACATGTGCTGGCGACCGATCGTAAACTTGACTTTTACCGCACGCTGGCGGAGAAGATGTTGACTTACGCCATCGGTCGGGGTTTGGAATTTTATGATGTGGAATCCGTCGACCAGTTGGTGGAGCGATTGGACCGGGAAAATGGACGATGCCTGGCGCTCCTGCAGGGAGTCATTGAGTCATCGCCCTTTCAGCAACGGCGGGTGACCGCACCCGCCCTGGATTCCGAACCGACCAAGCCGACGGGACAGCGAGCCGAAGCCAAAGCAAAACCATGAAAACCTCATCTTACACCCCGGTCAATTCCGCCGCCGAGCGCGCTGCCAGCCTGAGCCGGCGCCATTTCCTCCGCGGCGTGGGTGCCTGTCTGGCTTTGCCGGCGTTTGAATCGCTGCGGCCCTTCTCCGCGCTGGCGGGTATCGCCAACACCGGCCCGGCCGCCACCACGGCCACAGGCGCTCCGCTGCGGTCCGCCTTTGTTTATTTTCCCAATGGTGCGATTCCCTCCGCCTGGTGGCCCAAGGAGGAAGGCGGCGATTTCCTGTCCAGCCCCTCTTTGAAGCCCCTGGCCGGCGCGCAATCCAACCTGCAACTGCTGGGGGGATTGGATCATTTGACGGCCACGGGGGGCATGGACGGCGGCGGCGATCATGCCCGCGCGAACGGCACGTTCCTCACCGGCGTGCGGCTGAAGAAAAGTGCCACCGAAATCCAGGCCGGGGTTTCCATTGATCAGGTCATGGCGCGCAAGGTGGGCCACTTGACCCGGTTTCCGTCGTTGGAATTGACTTGCGATGCCATCCGCAAATCCGGCGCGTGCGATTCCGGTTACGCCTGCGCTTACCAGTTTAACATCTCCTGGAGCAACGCCCGCACCCCGATGACTCCGGAATACAACCCGCGGCTGCTGTTCGAACGGCTGTTCGGCCTGGGCGCCCCCGGGGAACGCGCGGCCAACTTGCAACGACGCCAGGCCGAAGATCGTTCCATTCTCGACTTCGTGACCGAAGACGCCCGGGCGATGCAACGCCGGCTCGCGCCCCGCGATCAAAACAAACTCGACCAGTATCTCACCGGTATCCGGGAAATCGAAACCCGCATCCAATCCGCCGAACGCTTCGGCCATATCCCCGATCCCGCCGTGGATACGCCCGCCGGCGTGCCCAACGACTACGCCGAATATGTCCAGGTCATGTTTGACCTGATGGTGCTGGCATTCCAGACCGATTCCACCCGGGTCATTTCCATGCTGCTGGCGCACGACGGCAGCAACCGGTCCTTCGGCGAAATCGGTATCCCGGAAGGCCACCACGACCTGTCCCATCACCAAAACCGGGAGGAACAGATGCGCAAGGTCGCCGAAATCGACCAGTGGTATGTGAAACAGTTCGCCAAGTTTGTGGCAAAACTGGACGCCACCAAGGATGTGGACGGCCATTCGCTCCTCCATAATTCCATGATCGTGTATGGCAGCGGCAATGCGGACGGCAACCGACACAGCCACAACGACTTGCCCATCGTCCTGGCGGGTCACGGCGGCGGCACTTTGAACCCGGGACGCTTCGTCAAGCACGGCGGCAAACCCGCCACCAACCTGTTCCTCGCCATGGCTGACCGCATGGGAGTTCAGGGTTTGGATCGCTTTGGGGATTCGAGCGGACGGTTGGCTTCGATCTGAGGTGCGGCGCAGTATCAGAAGGCTGTCGACCGCTTAATAGGCTATGCGGCGCAGCCCGGGAACCCGATCGAACGCCACGTCACGACTAAACACTGGCTCCCGGTAATAACGACAAAACCCGGCGATCAAAGTCGAGAGCGGTGGTGACGGTCATTTCTTCATATGGTATCGTCGGCCCCGCTGCTTAGCCAACACGCCAAGCACGTGCAGGTCCAGCCGGGGAGGTGGTTCGCCTTCCATGGCATCCAGCAATTCGCCACATGTTTTCGCTGGTTTATGCACCTTTCGCGTGATCACCTTGCTGAAGGCATCACGGGAATCGCGCTTCAGTGAAGGCTGCAACTTGTGAGCAGCATCGTCGTTCGCGACTTTCTTTCCCATGTTGTGAAAGGTGCACGAAAGACAAGCTTTTGTCCAACTACCCGGCCTTTACTGGTCCCCCAAATTCTGCCACCTTTTCCCAATGAAGTGGCTTCATACTTTGGCGCTGGCCGGCTGGCTCCTGTCCGGGTTCGCGACGCTAAATCTCTACGCGGGTGGCAGCGGGCTCAATGTGGTCATCATTGTCAACCAGGCCAGTTCCAATTCGGTGCAACTGGGCAACTACTACCAGGAGCAACGCCAGGTGCCGGCAGAGAATTTCCTCCGCATCAACTGGACGGGCGGCAATGTCCAATGGACCACGACCGACTTCACCAATGCCCTGCTCAACCCATTCCGGGCGATGCTGTCCAGCCGTCAGTTGACGAATCAGGTGGATTACGTGGTGCTTTCCATGGACATCCCGTATCGCGTTTATGAACCCGGCCAGGGGGATAACGCGACCACCGGCGCCCTGTTCTACGGTTTCAAGCCCGATCCGAATCCGCCCTGCTCGCTTGCCGAAAACTCGACCAGCGCTTACGCCAGTTCCGAGGCGATCTTCCGCAACGTCCCTCCGCTGGCCACCCCCGGTAGTTATTTCCTCGCCACCATGCTCACGGGCAATACCCTGGGCCAGGCCAAACAAATTGTGGACCAGGGCGTGCGGTCGGATGCCACCTTTCCGTCGCAAACGGTGGTCCTGGGAAAAGGTTCGGACTGGATTCGCAACCTGCGTTTCTTTGCCTTCGACAACACCGTGTTTAACACCCGTCTGCGGGGCAATTATTCCATGCTCCGCACCAATGTCGAAGAGCCCGTTGACGTGACCAATCTGCTGGGCTACGAAAACGGCGCGGCGATTTTTCGAATTTCCTCGAATACCTTTGTGCCGGGCGCGATGGCGGACAGCCTGACTTCCTTCGCGGGCCAGGTCTTCGAGGCCAGCGGCCAGACTTCGGAATTTGCCTTTCTGAACGCGGGTGCCGCCGGCAGCTATGGCACGGTTACGGAACCGTGCAATTATCCCCAAAAATTTCCCGATCCGCAAAATTACTTCTTCCAGGCCCGGGGATTCAGTCTCGCCGAATGTTATTACCAAAGCCTCACGAATCCCTATCAGGGCCTGATCATCGGTGAACCACTCGCCGCCCCCTTCGCCCGGTCCGGTGCCGGCACCTGGACGGGACTGCCGGCCAACACGTTGCTTTCCGGAATCACCAATCTCGCCCTCCAGTTTTCCGCGCTGGACGCCCGGCATCCCTTACAACAGGTCGATTTGTTTGTGGATGGCCACTGGCAGCAATCCCTCACCAACCTCATCCCCTCGGCCGGCAATGTGCTGACAGTCTCCCTGGCCGGACAGTCCACGCAATACACTGTCCCGCCCCTGGCCACGCTCGCCGCGATCACCGCAGGATTGGCAACCAACCTCAACAATCTAGCCCCCGTCACGGGCGTTTCCGCCCTCGCCCATGGGGATCGGATCGAGTTGCAGGCCACCAATGGCATCAGTTCCGGCGCACAGGTTTCCGTGTCCGTCGCGACGGCGGCTGGTAGTGGTCCATTGACCACTTTCGTGGAGAGCAATCGCACCAATTTCCTCGATTCGATTGCCTGGGGTTTGCAGGGCTGCACCGTTGGCAGAACGCTTTCCACCAACAGTTATCTGCAAATCACCGTCACGAAAACCAACGGCTCCGTCGTGACGCTCGCCGCCACCAATTCCCCGGGCAACACGGATTTGCCTACGTTCATCAATCAATTCGGCAACGTCCTGAACAGTTCCGTGGCCCTGCAAGGCTTGGACGGTTTGGTTCTTGAGGACGTCCAACCCTTTGATTACGTCGGCACCCAATACTTCGACCTGCGGGCTCGTGCCATCGGCTACGCCGCCG
Source organism: uncultured Pedosphaera sp. (assembly GCA_903918755.1). Lineage (GTDB taxonomy): Bacteria > Verrucomicrobiota > Verrucomicrobiia > Limisphaerales > Pedosphaeraceae > CAIXFN01. The sequence continues at coordinate 14,271 of CAIXFN010000035.1, read as the reverse complement.
CGCGAATCAAAACCGTGCTTCACGGCTCCGCCAACCTCCTGATTTTCCCGTCGGGCACGAATGCGCTGATGGACAATCTCTCCGACCTCGCCCCGCGGCACCATTTGTACGTGTCCACCGGCGTCACCAATCTTGCTTTCACTTCCCCCCTGAACACGGCCGCACTGCCGGATGGCTACCATGAACTCTCCGCGGTCGCGTATGAAGGCACTCATGTCCACACCCAGACTCGCGCCACCCAAACCGTGCTCGTTCGCAACACCCCCCTCTCCGCCACTTTTTCCAGTCTGGTCGGGGGCACCAACACCGCGCTCGAAGCCACTCTCCAATTCGCCGTCGCCGCCAATTCTGGTGCCATTTCCCGCATGGAATTATTCAGCACGGGCGGCCTGCTCGCGGCCGTGACCAATCAATCCAGCACGGTCTTCTCCGTGGCCACCACCAACCTGGATCTCGGCCTCCACCCTTTCCACGCCCTGATCACCGCCGCGAATGGCCAGCAATACCGCACCCCCACGATTTGGTTTCGCCTGGTGGGGCTGGATCGCCCCTTTACGCTCCAATTCACTGCGCCGCCGCCCACCCTGGCCTGGCCGGCCGCGGCGGGTCGGCGCTACGACATCTTGCAGGCCACCGCGGCGAATGGCACTTACAGCCTGCGCACCACGATCACCCCGACCAATTCCCTGGGCCAGTGGCGGGAAACCGGTCCCGCTTCCCCACCGGCGTTCTACCGGGTGCGCGTTTCCCCCTGATCGATCCATCCGGTTTGCATTTGTGAAAAGTCGTCTCTGTGTTATGGTGGCCCCGATGAAGCGAATTTGTCTGCTTTGGGTGGCTTTTCTGGCGCTGCTGGTCGCTCTGCCGGGTATGGTCCGGGGTGGATCCAACCCCACGAACTCCCTCGCCTGGGACCGCGCCCAGGACCGGATGACGGTGGATATCCAATCCCTCCCTCTGATCAGTTTTCTCCAGCGTTTCGCGGCTGCCACGGGATGGCATATTTTTGTGGAACCGGATTTGACTCGCGAGATCTCCGCCAAATTCTCCGAATTGCCGACCGGCGAAGGCCTCGCCCGGCTCTTGGGCGATTTGAATTTTGCTCTCCTGCCGGACGAGGCTGATCCCAAGACGCGGCACCTTTACGTGTTCCGCACCAACCGCCGGCAAGCCACCAAAGCAGTGGAATCCCCGGACAAAATTCCCGCCTCCGCTATTCCCATCCCCAACGAATTGGTGGTCAAACTCAAACCCGGCTCAAAAATCAACATTGATGACCTCGCCCGCTCGGTGGGGGCCAAGGTGATCGGTCGCATGGATGAACAGGGCGCCTACCTGCTGAAGTTCGATGACGCCGAAGCCACCCAGTCCGCCAAGAAGGAGCTCCTCGCCAATCCCGATGTCCAGGCTGTGGAATCCAATTTCAATGCTGATCCCCCGCCCCAGCTTTCCAGCTCGTCCACCAGCAACGCTGCCGAGCCCAAACTGAATCCCGCCACCAACACGAGCAACTGCCAATTGGTCATCGGCCTGATCGACACCGCCACCCAGCCGATGGGCGATAACCTCGCTCCATTTTTCAAAAAGCCCATCCAGGTGGCCGGTAACTACACCCCGGATCCCGGCAATATCACCCATGGCACCGCCATGGCCACCGCGATGATGCAAATGCTGCAACAAAAAACCGGGGGCACCACCTCGGTCCGGATTCAGCCGGTGGACGTCTATGGCAGCAGCTCCACCACCACGACGTTTGACGTGGCCAATGGCATCATCCAGGCCGTGAACAGTGGCGCCAATGTCATCAATCTCAGCCTGGGCAGCAGCGGGGACAGCCAGTTCCTCCACGACACCATTACTGCCGTCGCGAAACGCGGCATCCCAATTTACGCCGCCGCCGGAAATGAACCCGTTACCACGCCCACCTATCCCGCCGCCTATCCCGAAGTCGTGGCGGTGACGGCCAGCGATCCCAATGGCCAGATCGCCAGCTACGCCAACCGGGGCAGTTTTATTGACCTGATGGCCCCCGGCAACGACGTCGTGCCTTATAACGGACAAAGCTATTTCGTCCAGGGCACCTCCACCTCCACGGCCTTTGCCTCCGGCATGGCGGCCGGACTGGCCGATGCCTCCCACGCTTGCGCGGACCAGGCCCAGAGCCTGTTGGTAAAATCTCTCAAGCCGGCTGCCGCAAAGCCCGGCCAGTGATGCGTCAGCGGAGAAACATCTCCGCGGCGGCATCGGCGAACCGCAATCCGGCCGGCGTCAGTTGAAACCGGTCAGCATCGGCCCGCCCCCAACCGCGGGTAATGAGTTGGTCCATTTCCACGGACCATTCCGGACGCATATCCCAACCGGTGATCCGCCGAAATTGCTGAAACGGCCAGCCAATATTCATGCGCAAGCCGAAGGCCGCGGTTTCGGCCGCACGCGCCAGCGGTTCCAACTGCTCAGTGGTTTCCACGGCCCGCTGCCCCTGCTCCAGCCGACTGCAATACATTTCCGTGTTGGACCAATTCTTGGTCCGCACGCCGCCTACGTAACCCGCCGCGCTTGGTCCCAGCCCATGGTACTGGCCACCGCGCCAATAGTTGACATTATGCTGGCAGGCTTGGCTCGGCAGAATTCGCGTCATTCCCGACTCTTCGGCCGCTGCCTCCTTGTCGGCGGTTGGATCAGCCACCGGACGATGCTTGGCAAAATTGGCGATCTCATATTGCCGGAACCCTGCCGCGCCTGACCGGGCAATCAATTCCTCGTACATGTCGCACGCCAAATCTTCGTCCACATCAAACTCTTGCGCGTGGAGCCGCTCGTACAGTGGCGTATCCTCCTCGTAAATCACTTCGTAACTGGACAAGTGTTCGCTCCCCAACGCCACCGCTTCCGTCAGCGTTGACTGCCAGATGGCCATCGTTTGCCCCGGAATCGCGAACATCAAATCCACGTTGATGTTTTCGAAACCCGCCGCCCGCAAAATGTCGTAGGATTTGAACACCATCTCCCGGCTGTGAATCCGCCCCAAGCGATCCAGCAGGTTTTCATCCAGCGACTGCACCCCCATCGAAATCCGGTTCACGCCATACGAGCGGAGCAATCGCGCCTTGTCCAAGGAAACCGTGGCCGGATTGCATTCCACGGTCCATTCTTCCGCCCCTGTCAACTTCAGCCGGTGCATGGTTTCCAGCAGGAACTCCCACTGCCGCAAATTCAGAATCGAAGGCGTCCCCCCGCCAAAGAAAATTGTTCGGGGCCGCAGCGAATCCGCCACCAATTCCAATTCCCGCCCGAGTGCCTGCACATAGCGCTGGATCAATTCCCCACTCGACGCCTCCGAAAAGAAAGCGCAATACGAGCACTTCTGGGCGCAAAACGGCACGTGCACGTATAAACTGGTGATGTCGGTTGAGTTCATAACAATCCCTTGCAGATTAACCGCGGTTGCCCGTTTCAGCCACGAGAATTATCCCGGGCGGCTGGCTCAAGGCAGTCGCAACCGGTAATACCGCTGCTGCGCGCCGCCCGCCTGCGGATCTGAAAACTCCACCGGGCCCGTGACCAGCGGAACCACGTTGGTCAGGTCTGACCAGTCGCGCAGATTGCCGGAAACTTGAACCCCATACGTCGATCCAGCCAGGCCGATGAAGCGGAGCCTGAAGGGGCCACCGGACGCGTAACCCGACGCCTCCAAAACCGGCTGCGTGATGGTAAACCTCTGCTCCCCGGCGAAAGCGGAACCGGCAAATGCATTATCGATGGCCTGCACGCTCCAGTAATAAACGCCCACCCCCAGATTCTTGAGATTCCACCGGGTATTCTCCCCCGCATTTCCGAGTGCAGGCAGACAGCGGTGGCCGTTGGCCAGAGCCAGGGGGTTCAACACATCTCCTGCGCCAGGTTTCGTGCCCACCCGCAGATTGTAGGACAGCCCTCCCGATTGGTTGATGTCAGTGGCTCCCTGCCAGGCCAGCATCGCCGACCGACCGGTTACCGTGGCCGAAAGTCCGGTCGGGGCGTTTGGCGGCGTGTTGGTCGCCCGGATAAAATTCTGGTACAAATCGGCCACCGGAGTGAGTGCAAAAGTATCCGCCCCCATGATCAGCAAATCCAGTCTTCCGTCGTTATTGACATCCGCCCACGTGACTGTCCCGTTCAATACACCCCGGAAAAAATTCGTCGTGACCGCATAAATTCCGGCGTTGTTTTTGAACAACCGCGGCACCGGCACCTGCCCATTCCCGTTCCAGCCGAAGGCGACATCCAGCATCCCATCATTATCGCAATCCCCCCAGGCGGCACCGACCGATCCGGTGGGTTCCAGGACGGTATTAGTCACCGCGAATTGGTCATTTCCCATATTGCGGTAAAGCACCGTGTTTGGGTAACTGCCCCGGTCCGACCCCACCGCCAAAAGATCCAGCCGACCATCATTGTCAAAATCGCCCCAGGATACTGAGCCGCCATAGAATCCCGGAAACACGGGGACCCGTTGCTGGAATCCACCTTGTCCATCGTTATGGAAAATTCGCGTGTGGTAAACCGTGGAATCCTCCACCCCGGAAACCGCCAAATCCAGGTTGCCATCGTTGTCGTAATCTCCCCAGGCCAGCATGCCGAAGTAACTGGAATTCGTCGGGGCGAAGCCACAATCCGAAAAATGCCCCCCGCCATCGTTATGTAAAACTCTGACTCCGTTCCCAATCCCATTCGTCGGGCCGGAAATGGCCAGATCCGGCCGGCCATCATTGTCGTAATCCCCCCAGGCAACCTGGCCTCCGTAGAATGCTGGCAAACCAGCATGAGTGTCGGAGAAGGTGCCGTCGCCGTTGTTGTGGTATAGTTTGGTAGCGGGGCCGTTCGTAGCCGATCCCACCACCGCCAAATCGAGGAAGCCGTCGTTGTCAAAATCTCCCCAAGCCAGGCTGCCTTGGGTCATCGGGAGGAGTCCGGCCTGGATGTCGGTAAAGGTGCCATCGCCATTATTCCGCATGATCTGGGTCCGGTTCCCTCCGCCAGAAGAATCGTTTCCCATCACCGCCACATCCAAAAGTCCGTCGTTGTCAAAGTCCCCCCAGGCCGCACTGCTATAGAGGAGGGGCGGTAATCCCGTCGGCGGCATCCAGATAAATTGCTCAACGTAAAGGGTGATTTGGTTGCTCACGGAAACGTGCAAGCCGTCAGAAACCGTCAAGGTGATCTTGGCCCCACCCAACTGGTCGAGGACCGGCAGGATAGTCAAAGTCCGATTGGTCCCCGCCCCGCCCAGCAGGAGATTTTGGTTCGGCACCAGGCTGGGATTCGAAGACGACACCGCCACCGTCAGATTGGACGCCGGCGTTTCGGTATCTTGCACCGTAAAGGACATGGGTTTGGTATTGTTGACGGGGATGATCAACTCATTGGTGTGACCCCCGATTACCGGCGGATCGTTTCTCGCCGTATAATTGAATACCATGCTGCTTTGGCCGCCCCAGGTATCCGTCACCGTGAGACTGATGCTCCCACTCCCGATTGCCACCGGAGTTAACTGAACGGTGCGGTTGCTGCCAGATCCACCCAGCACGACATTTGCCTGGGGCACCAGCAGGGGCTGCAAGGAGGTGGCCGTCAGACCCAAATTGGTGGCGGGGGTCTCCCGATCACCGATCGTTATCGGAATGTTAGTGCTCAGCAACGCTCGAATAAACTGGGTCGGCACCGTACCGAAGGTGGGCAGCGAATTAGTAACACTCAGGCGAAAGCTGGACGCTGCGCTCGCCCCGTCGCCATCCGTCACCGTCACCGTGATGGTGCAGGCGCCAATTTGTCCCGGCACCGGCGTCAGCGTTACCGTGCGGTTGCTGCCGCTTCCTCCAAACTGGATGCCGCTATTCAGTATCACCGCCGGGTCCGAGGAGGAACCGGAGAGCGTTAAATTGGTGGCGGCGGTCTCGCGATCACCCACCTTGAAGGCAAGCGCGGGGGTGGACAGGTTGGCGCCCACGGTGATGGTGATATTCAGAAACGAGGAAATCGTGGGCGGAGTATTTTGGGCCCTTGCGATCGGAGTCACCTCCAGCAAAGCCAGCATCAGCCAGACAAAATGCATTCCGGGCCACCGCGCCGCGGCTCTGGCCACTATCGGGGTGTTTTCCGGCAATTGGTCATTCATAGTCCTGCCTTTCCATGCGGTCACACGATTGCGTCGCCCACGGCTTGCTGAGAGTCCGTGAAATCTACGTTTACACGGATCACCGCGGCAAGCCCGTTTTGCAATCTCCGGAGAGACTTGGATTCGGATTTGACTTTTTCCACATCTGGAGAACGTTTTCCCCATGCTAGCTCCCCATTCCGGTCCGGAATCATGAACTGGACGAAATGTTCCAACGCCCAGCGACTCGCCGTCAAGCGTCGTCGCTCGCTGGGTATTCTCGGCGCTTTGCTCGCCGTGTTTCTGACGCTTCGGCTGGACGCCCAACCGGATGCTCCCGGTGATCACCTCCCCAGTGGCATCGTGGACATGCACTGTCACATTGCCGGCATCGGTGCCGGGAGCAGTGGCTGTTTTGTCGCTCCCGGACTTCTCCACAACTGGCGTTTTAGTTTTTACCTGCGGAGCTTTGGCGTTTCCCTGCGGGAACTTCGGGCGCACGGCGACACCTTGATCGCCAACCGTATTTCGGAGCGCCTGGCCGGCAGCCGATATGTCCAGCAGGCGGTTCTGCTCGCGCTGGATGGGGTCGTGGATGCGACTGGCAATCTCGATACCAATCACACCGAGGTATACGTCCCCAATGAATTTGTGGCCGCCGTGGTCAGGCAGCATACGAATCTCTTGTTCGGGGCCTCGGTGAATCCTTACCGGCCAGATGCCCTCGCCCGTTTGGAATGGGCCAAGGCACATGGTGCGGTGCTGGTAAAGTGGATCCCCCCCATCATGGAGATTGATCCTGCGGATCCTCGCCTCGTCCCGTTTTACAGCAAACTGGTCCAACTCGGATTGCCCCTGCTCTCCCAGACCGGTCGCGAGAAGTCATTTTCCCGCGCCGCGGCGGATTTTGGGGATCCGGACCGTTTGCGACTCCCCCTGAGTCTCGGCGTTACGGTGGTGGCCGCGCACCTCGCCTCGTCCGCCGAATACCAGGGCGAGCGCGGTCCCGATCGTCTGGCCCGCCTGATGGGTGAGTACCCGCGCCTGTACTCGGACATCTCCGCCCTTACGCTCGTCAATAAGCCGGGAGCCCTGCGCGAGGCGGTTACCCGCCCGGAGTTCGCCGGACGCTTGCTGTACGGTTCGGACTACCCGCTGGTCAACACCCCTCTGGTTTCGCCTTGGTATTACCTGCGTCTATCCTTGCGCCAGAAACTCCAGGTTTCGCATGCCAAAAACCCTTGGGACCGAGACGTCCTACTGAAGCGCGCCTTGGGAGTGTCGCCGGATACCTTCGCCCGCCCCGGCCACTTGCTTTCTCCTGCCTCCTGATGCCTCCCTTGTCCTCCCGGTTTGGGGGAAATTCCATCGACAATTGCCGCTCCAATCCGGATGCTTGAGCCTTCCATGAAACGTTGGCTCGCCTTCCTCTTGATGCTCCACCTGGCGCTATTGACTCCTGCCTCCGCGGCGCCTCCCCTCATCGTGCAGGATTTCGAGTCACCGGCTGCCGCGCCCAAAGTCTGGGTGGTGAATATCCCGAATCAAAATGCCGCGGTGCAGATTTCCGCCGAACACCCGCAAGCCGGTGCCTCCTGCCTGAAGCTGCATTACCATTTTGTCGCCACCGGCGGGTTTCAATACTTGGGAATTCCAATCCCGGTCCAACTCGCCGACCCGGTGCGTGAACTCCATTTCTGGCTCTTCGGCGATGACTCCTACTGCGCCTACGGCGTCCAGGTAACGGATGCCGGTGGAGAAACCCATCAGTACGGCAAGAACTCCGGTCAGGGCGGGATCATTGATTTCCACGGCTGGAAGGAAATCGTCTTCGACCTTACGACTGGACACGAAATCTGGGGCGGGGACAAAAACGGCAAACTGGATTACCCCATCAAAGGGATCACCCTCACCGTCGGGCAACCCACCAAAGACGGCCAGGCACTCGCGCACGAAAGCGACCTTTTCTTTGACACCCTCAGCGTGACAACCGGACCCGCCGACTTGATGATACCCATTGCGGTCATTTCGCCCGAGTATGGTTCCGCCATTCAGGGCGACACGCGCATTGACGTCTCCGCCCCCGGCTTCCCCACCGTCACCGCCAAATGCTGGCAAGCCGGGCCCGGAGCAGGTAATGATTCCACGGTAGCTGCCATCCGCCTTGATGCGGCAGGACGGGGCAACTTTGTGTTCCCCGGCAACGCGTATCCCCATGGACCGATCACGGTCCGATTGCACGGCGAAAATGGCGCGCACCGAGACAATTGTTACCTCCAACTCTACAATCGCGGCGGCACTTCCTGGAACGAAGGAATGCCGCCGGAAGCGCCCCCACCAGCGCGCGGTTTGGCCCTCGTGTTTGCCGATGATTTCACCACCCTCCCAACTATCTCCAGCAGCGATTCCCACGCCACCTATTACGATCATAAGCCCGGCGGCGGGGATTTCAGTTCCCTGCCCTTTTCCGGCTTTCATTCGGCCGCCAATCCATTTGCCCAGATGGACACCTACCTCCGCATCCGCGCCAGTGAAAAGACCCGGAGTGCCGGACTGCTCAGTTCCCTGCATCCCGACGGCACCGGCGTCAAAGCATCCGTGCCCTGCTATTTTGAGTGCCGCTTCCTGGCTCCCAACGCCATCGGTTCCTGGCCGGCGTTTTGGTTGCTCTCGGACTGGGACCCTGCGCGGGGCCACAATGATCCGGGTGATGAATTGGACATTATCGAGGCTTACGGCGGCGAAGGCCCGCGCGCGCCAAATGCCTTCGATACGTTTTGCATCACCCCGCATGCCTGGAACCAGGGCGAGCCGGGCAAGGCCTTGGAAACCCGCGCCCAATCCGAGGTGCGCAGCCCCGTCAGCATGAGAAAGGCCGGTATCCTCTCCGCCTGGTTCGAGACCTTTCACACCTATGGCTGCCTCGTGACCGAGACCGACACGATCTACTATTGCGACAATCGCGAAATCGCCCGCCATCACACCCAGCCCGTCTCCCGCTCGCGCCCGTTTTATTTCATGATCAACCTCGCCACCGGTGGCGGTTGGCCCGTCGATCTCTCCCGTTACCACGGCCAGGTGGACATGTACGTGGATTACGTGAGGGTTTACGCAGAAAAGCACTAAACCGCGAACCGCTTCTCAGGTTGGGAGTCCCGTCTTTAGACGGTCCCCGCGTGCGTGCTCCATGACGCATCCCTTTCCCCAACGCCCCGGGAAAAGATCGCCCCCCGACCCGATTCCGTCTTTCATTTCCTTCGCGTTCCTGCTTTCATAGTGGTGTGAATCGTCGCTTTTCCAAACGAATCGACGTTGCCTCCTCCGGCAACCTCGCTCTAATGCGACTCAAGGGATCGCTGACCAGCCGCAAACTCTATTTTCGCGGCATTTTTTGCCTCCTCATTCTCCCTTTGACCCCGGGCGCCATCCGGGCCGCCGATCCCTCCCCAGCACCCGCGATGCCGGGAACGAATGCTTTTTGGTCGCTCCAACCACCCCTCCGGCCCGCCCTGCCATCCGTCCATCTGGCCGATTGGAGCCGCACCCCCATTGACCGTTTCATTCTAGCGCGCCTGGAATCGGAAAGTCTGCCCCCCACGCCCGAGGCCGATCGCGCCACGCTGATCCGCCGCGTGACATTCGATCTCACCGGCCTGCCACCGACGCCGGAGGCAATCACCGCGTTCGTGTACGATAACACCCCCGACGCCTACGAAAGGGTCGTGGACCGGCTCCTGGCTTCCCCACACTATGGCGAACGCTGGGCCCGCCACTGGCTCGATGTGGTGCGCTTTGCCGAAAGCCACGGTTTCGAGATGAATCAACCCCGCGCAACCGCCTGGCCTTATCGCGATTACGTCATCCGCGCTTTCAACGAAGACAAACCCTATGACCGTTTCGTGCTGGAACAATTGGCCGGGGATACGGTCGGCGTGGACGAGGCCACCGGATTTCTGGTCGGGGGTCCCTGGGATCAGGTCAAAAGTCCGGACGTGCAACTCACCCAACAACAACGCGCGGATGAATTGCACGACATGGTGGCGACCGCCGGAAGCGCCTTTCTGGGCCTGACGGTTGGCTGCGCCCGGTGCCACAATCACAAATTCGACCCCATCAGCCAGACCGATTACTACTCGCTTTCCGCCATCTTTGCCGGGGTGGAACATGGCGAGCGGGATTGGCGTCCGCCCGACGCCCCAAAACGCACGGCCGAGCTGGCCCAGGTGCGGCAGGATTTGGCCGCGGTGGATACTGGCCTGGTGCGCTTTGAACCTCTCGCTCGCTGGCCCGTGGGCTCCGGGACAAACGATGCCCCGTTGCGTCCAGCCGTAAACGCGCGGCAAAACTCCGACCACTTTGCGCCGGTGGCAGCGCGTTTTGTACGCTTCACGATCACCGGGAGTTCTTCCGGTGAACCCTGCCTTGATGAATTGGAAGTGATTACCGCTGGCCCCAACCCCACCAACGTGGCGTTGGCCAGTGCTGGCGCCAAGATCTCCGTTTCCAGCACCCTTCCAGGGTACGCCATCCACCAACCCGAACATCTCAACGACGGCCGCTATGGGAATGACTGGAGCTGGATTTCCAACGAAGCCGGCAAGGGCTGGGTCCAATTGGAACTCGCGGAGACCAACACCATCGACCGCGTTGTCTGGGGGCGTGACCGCCTGGCCCGCCTCGCCGACCGGGTCCCCACGAAGTACTCCATTGAAGTCGCCACCGACACCAATCATTGGATCACCGTCGCCAGTTCCCGGGATCGAGTTCCTTTTCAGACGGATGCCCCGCCAGCCTCCGGTTACACATCTGCCGGTCTGCCCCCGGAATCCGCGCGGGAGTTGGAAACCTTGTTGGCCCGTCGCGCCGAGTTGAACGCCCGCCAAAAGCAATTGGCCATTCAGAAAACCGTTTACGCCGGTAAATTCACCACACCCCCGACTTCCCATCTCTTGTTTCGCGGGGACCCCCTGCAACCCCGCGAAGCCGTCACCCCCGCCGGTCTGGCCCGGGTTAACCCGGCGTTTCAATTGCCCGCTGACGCCCCGGAAGCCACCCGCCGCGCCGGCCTCGCTCGTTGGATTTGTGCCCCGGAAAACCCGCTCGCCGCGCGCGTGATCGTCAACCGGCTTTGGCACTATCATTTCGGTCAAGGCATCGTCAACACCCCCAGCGATTTCGGCGTCATGGGCTTTCGGCCCACCCATCCCGAGTTGCTGGACTGGCTCGCCACTGAACTGATGGCCAACGGTTGGCACCTCAAGCCGCTCCAACGTCTCATCGTCCTCTCCGCCGTTTACCGTCAGGCCGTCACCTCCAACCCTCCGGCACAGGACCGCGATGCCGGGAACCGCTGGCTTTGGCACTTCGCCCCGCAACGGCTAGAAGCAGAGGAAATCCGCGATGCCATCCTGGCCACCACCGGCAAACTGGACCTCCGTATGGGCGGACCTGGTTTTGACGTCTTCCAGGCCAACGACAACTACGTCCGCGTCTATTCCGCCAAGGAGGAATTCGGTCCGGCTGAATGGCGTCGCATGATCTACCAATTCAAACCCCGCATGCAGCAGGACGGCGTCTTTGGTGCGTTCGATTGTCCGGACGGCGCGCAAATCGCCCCCAAGCGCACCAGTTCCATCACCGCCCTCCAAGCCCTGAACCTGCTCAACAGCCAGTTCCTGCTCCAGCAAGCTGGATTCCTCGCGGAACGCCTGACCCGCGAGGCAGGAGCGGAACCGCCGAATCAAGTGGCCCGCGCCTTCATCCTCGCTTTTGGTCGGCCACCGACCGGCCGGGAATCGGCCACTGCCGGGCAATTCGTCCAGCAAAACGGGCTCCCCGCCTTCTGTCGCGCCCTGTTCAACGCGAACGAATTTGTCTTTGTTTATTAGCATGAACCCGACCCTTTCCCCCTCCGGACGGCAACTCCTCGACCGCCGCGCTTTCCTGCGGCACGCCGGCATGGGCCTGGGCGGGATCGCGCTGGCCACGTTGCTCTCCGAACAAGGTCTGCTGGCCACGGAGGATCGCTCCCCGATTCGTCCCCGGATCCGTCCCGAATCCCCGCTGGCCCCGCGCGCACCGCACTTCCGGCCGCGGGCGAAAAGGGTCGTGATGATCTTCTGCTCGGGTGCCTGCAGCCAGTTGGACACCTGGGATTACAAACCCGAACTCATCAAACGCCACGGCGAGCCCATGCCGGGCAGTGATAAGTTGATTACGTTTCAGGGCGAACAGGGCAACCTCACCAAAAGTCCCTACGCCTTTCGGCCGCGCGGTCAAATCGGTAAGATGACCTCGGACCTCCTCCCGCAACTCGGCAGCCTGGCGGATGATCTGTGCTTCATCCATTCCATGACCGCCAAGAGTAATACGCACGGTCCCGGGGAAAACCAGATGAGTACCGGATACACGCTCGAAGGCTTTCCCAGCATGGGTGCCTGGGCTACCTATGCTCTCGGCAGTGAAAGCCAGAATCTCCCGGCCTTTGTCGCCATCCCCGATCCCCGGGGCGGCCCGCAAACCGGTCCCAATAACTGGTCGTCCGGCTTCCTGCCCGCCGTGTTTCAGGGCACGCCGTTCAATGCCGAAAAGCGCATTCCGAACCTTTCCCCACCCCCCAGCATCGGCACGAACGCCGATCGGGCCACCCGGGATTTTCTGAAGTTCCTGAACGACGAACACCTGCGCCAACATCCGGGCGATGATGAGCTCATGGCCCGGGTAGCCAGTTACGAACTGGCCGCCCGCATGCAACTGGCCGCGGCGGAAGCGGGCGACCTTACTGGTGAATCTCCCGCCACCCGCGCGCTTTACGGGGTGGACGACCCCGACAAAACCAAGTCCGGCTTCGCCAAAAATTGTCTCCTCGCCCGCCGCCTCCTGGAACGCGGCGTCCGATTCGTGCAACTCTTCAACGGTGCCTACGCCATGGGCGAAGGCGTGGGGAATTGGGACGGCCACAAAACCCTGCAAAAGCAGTACGACATCCACGGCCACATCCTGGACCAACCCGCCGCGGCTCTCCTCCGCGACCTGAAATCTCGTGGTCTCCTGGACGACACCCTGGTCGTGTGGACCACCGAATTCGGTCGCATGCCCACCTTCCAAAAAGGCGCGAGCGGCCGCGACCACAATCCGAAAGGCTTCACCGTCTGGATGGCCGGCGCGGGAGTCAAAGCCCCGTTCAGCTACGGCGCCACCGACGAGTTCGGCTACACCGCCGTGGAAAACATCGCCACCGTTTACGATTTCCACGCCACCATCCTCCACCTCCTCGGACTGAACCACCAACGACTCACCTTCTACCACAACGGCATCGAGCGTCGCCTTACGGATGTGCATGGGGATGTTCTGACTAGCGTTCTGAGTTGACCGACTGCGCCCAGACTCTGGCTTTTGAAAAAGCCCAATTTGGGGTAGGAAGGTTAGGTTAACTGTGGGGAACCTGGATTATGCGAAATGAAACGTGGCAGGCTTTGGACGAACTCTTTGCCAGATTCCCAATCCTGCAATCAGAGGTTGTCGCATCCGCCGAAATCGCGGCTGCCGAGCGTTCAGTGGGCGTGGCGCTCGCAGAGGACTACAAGGAGTTCATTGGGCGATATGGTGGGGCCATTGTCGGGCCTTATCGAGTGTTCGGATTGCGGAAGGCGCCTGCCATGGGGCGCAATGAAGGGTCGTTCGTCGAGGTCACCATCTCCTTCCGGTTACAGCGCTGGCCGGGAGTCGAGCAATGGGCCATCATTTCCGCTGACCATGCTGGCAATCCCATTGGCCTCGATGCGGAGGGCAAAATCTGGATATCCGACCATGATGCGCGCGCGGTGCAGGCAATCGCCGAAAATTTTGAGGCGTATTTGCGGGAAGTTTGCTTGAATCTGGCCCGGCTGTGACCTGAAAACAATGGCCATGATCAATTATTGCGCCTGCCGGTTGGACTTGACGAGGGTCAAATGATTTCGAAGAAGCAAAAATTTGTGATTGGCGCAGGCATTGTATGAAGTGGACCCCATTCTTTAGACCAAAATCTAACAATTTTAAGTTATAGTTCCAGGCTCCGCCGGGTCTTGGTTTTTCGTTTGTTCTTGTTACTCGCTGATCTTTACCTTGGCCGTGGCTCCGGTGTCGAGGCTGGAGTG
>CAIXFN010000034.1 GCA_903918755.1 uncultured Pedosphaera sp. | reverse complement strand
GTGGTTGGAGGCGGTGGAGATGCGGGCGGAGTTGGGGGCGTCTCACAGGCGGTGTTTTCTTCGGTGGGGAAGGGTTCGTCGGGGGAGAGGCCGAAGATTCTCCGGTAATCGGCCTCGGTGAGTTCGGGGGCGGGTTCGCCGTCCCACGGGAGGTCGTGGTAGGCGGCGTATTCGCGGCGAATCAGCTCGCTGGCCTGGCTGACGTGGACCATTTTGTCGATATCCCGTTCGTAAACGTAATCGGTCCAGAGGGCGGCGTGGAAATGGTAGTCGCGCTCTTCGTCGGTGAGGGGCGGGCCGCAGAATTGCTCTTTGATTTCCGGGCGGCCGGCGTATTGGAGGAATTGTTCCTCCAGGTCGGCGGGGAGAGTCTTCTCGAACTCGGCACGCTGGCGGACGAGGCGGTCGCGGGTGGCGTCGCCTTGCTGGAGTTGGGAGAGGGCCTGAGTCGCGGCGTTGAGGAGCGCAAATTCCTCGGCAGGATCGTCCGGCGCGGATTGAGCGAGGATCCCGGTGAGTTGGACAGTGAGCCAGGCGGCGAGGTTTTCGAGGATTTGGGCGCCGGGGGTGCGGTCGCGCAGTTCGGCGGTGGTGTCGCGGAGACGGTCGGCGGCGGCGAGTTCGTCCTGCCATTGCAACCAGTCCTGGTGGCCGCCTTTTTGCCATTGGGAGAGATTCTTGGCGGTGACGGGTTCGCCGGCGAAGTATTCGGCGAGGACGGATCGGACTTCGGGAAGTGGGTTGAGCCAGGCGAGGATTTCCGCGCAGGGGTCGCCGTCGTCGAGACGGATGCTCAGTTCATGGCGGATGCGCTGGGGCAACCGGGCGATTTTGCCGCGACGTTTGACGTCCATGCTTCCGGGTATAGCATGGGAATTCAGAAAACGTATTCCTATGGTAGGAATTTAGGGGCAATTTTCGGGGGGATACGGCGGGCGACACCCTGAAGGGACATTTTACAGAAGGTAGCAAAGGTAACGAAGGGGGGAAGGCGGCCAAGGGGGAGCGGGATTTTCAGGATTCAATTCATAATAATAATGGATTGAGCTGGAGTTATATCGTGCTGCTGGATCCCATGCTCGCCTTGGTCATCTTGTGTCCGGTCGTCTTTCTGGGCAATTTTTCGCAGCGCTGGTGCGCGATTCTTTTGGTCTTTTCCCGCTTTATCTGTCCGGTGTCGGTTGGTTGTAGCGCGGCGGTGCCTCAGGTTAGGCAGGTGGCGGGATTCTCACGTTGGCCGTTTTACGTCGCGGTGTGATTCACTTTTCGAGAAATGTGCGGCACTTTGAAGGATTCAAGAAATCTCTGCCTGAAGCGCGTCAGGAAACCAGAAACTGCGAGTTGTATTTCGACAGTGCGAAAGCTTTGTCCGCAAATTCCGCAGGGGGAGCGCCGAGGGCGACGAGATTATCGATGCAAGTTTTCGCCTCCCGGGCAATCTCATTGAAACCAGCCTGCTCGCGCCCCAGGTCTGGGCGCTGCCAAATTGCTTCAAGGTGTTTGCGCAAGATTACCTGTGCATCGGGGTGTTTGGTTGTGGCGATAGCTTGAATGATGTTTGAGCCCCATCCAATTTGGGTTGCACCCAGCGCGTCCACCAAGAAGCCAAACACTTCTTCCGCCGGCAGATATGCCGCCATCGAATTAGCAACCGCCGACCACGTGTTTGGACTTCCGTGCCGCATCACAAAGCGAAGCATATCCGGGAAATCAGCCTGTTTATGCAGCCAGCATGATGATTGACAAAAATCCAACTGCTCCCACCCTTCCCAGTTGGGCCATTCAAGTCGTAGTTGTTCCGCCGTCATTGACGCGGAGCCGTCCATGAATCGCGAAATCATGTAATCACTGCAGTTCGCATTCTTGATTTCCGCCTCTGGTACTCGGTAATCCCGGGTAAAACGTGTTTGCTTTGTCAGCACCATTCGGATGCCCTCTTGCACGGCCGCAGCGGGATATTCCTCTCCAAACATTCTTTTGAGCGAAGCGAGATCCATAAAAACGTGCGACAACGCAAATAGATTATGCAATTTCGTTTGGTAGTCAACAGAACGGGTGTAATGAAGGTGACATTGTGCGATTTCCTTATATAAAGTTTACAGGACGGACGAGCGATGGACAATTGAATCCGCACTCAAGTTATTTTTTGCGGGAGCATTTCGCCACAGCTTCCATCCAATCAACAATATGAAACTCATCTTCCGACTGGCTCTGACGACCATTTTTCTGCTGGGGTTCGCGGGCATCGTTTCCGCCCGGGTGGTGCGCATCTGGACGTACCAGGAGTTGGTGGAGAAGTCGGACTTGGTGGTCCTGGCCAGCCCCGTTGCCACCAACGACACCGCCGAACACATCAACCACCCGGACTTCGTGGGCCAACCCGTGATCGGCGTGGAAACCCGGTTTGCGGTTGCCGCCGTCCTCAAGGGCGACCCGGCGCTGAAGGAATTCACCTTTCACCATTATCGCACCAGCACCGATGGGGTGATCGTGCCCAACGGTCCTATGTTGGTCTCCTTTGACCCGGTGGAGCGAACGACTCTTCGCCAGCGGACGTTTATGCTTTTCCTCCATCGCGAAGCGGATGGGCGGTACGCATCGGTGGTCGGTCAATCGGATCCCGGCGGAGGGATCAAGGAACTCAGATGAGGGGGGGGGCGAATTGGCGACCAAGGTTCTGAAAGCCATCCACCCGGCGACCGCGGCCAAAGCGGGGGTGAAATGAGTGGGGGAAGCAGTGTCGCGCCTGCTTCAGGGCGCTGGAATGAAAATGCGAGGAAACCCAGGCTGGATAGGTTGGGCTTCCGTCTTCGCTCAGAGCTACGCCGGACAGGTCCGTCTTCGCCGCTGGATAGGCCATTGCGGACAGGTCCGCCGGTGCCGAAAAGGCTATGGCGGACACGGAAGAATCGCGCACCTTTGGCGCGCACAGGAAAAAGCCCGACGCCGGCGGGACCGCGCGGAATCCGGATCGGAACAGCCCAAAGGGCTGTAGAGGCGTGTTGAGATTCATGACCGTTTCGGTCCGTTGGTGACTCATTGTCCGCCATACGCGATCGCAAAGTGATCGAGTCCGGGTGGATGTATCACCGTGTAATGTTCCCCGCCGACATCCCGGCATGCGGCCTTGATGTCTGGCAGGAAATCCTGCGTTCCGAGGGAGCATTTTATTGTCTCAAATGCCACCACGGGCTGGTCAGTGCGGACGAAAATGTTTATTTCGCCGGCACCCATGTCGTGTCCGTCCACCTCACCGACATTGCCCAATACTTCAATGATCTGGTTCTCCAACTCAATCAGTGCGTCATAATCTTTGAGGGAATGAGCGGGCAATTGGAGCACCAATGGGGTGGTGCCTTTGATCTGTGACTTCGTCATGCAACGATCTACCTCCTAGTACTACTGGCCGCCATTGCCCGCGTGACCGCCCTTTTGTTTGATGAAATCCGCCACTTCCGCATGGCTCCACAGCGCCCGGTCCAGAGGGGTCTGCTTTTGATCATCCAGGGCGTTGATGTCCGCGCCGTGGGCCAGCAGAATCTCCATGATGTCTTGGTTGCCATTCTGGGCGGCTTCATGGATGGGGGTGATACCCTTGTCAGTCTTTGCCTTGATGTCCGAACCCTGGGTCACCAAATAGTCGACGGTGGAAGTTTGGTTGTGCAGCACGGCGAGATGCAGCAGCGTGAGGCTGCCCCATTCATTGGTGTGAATGAGGCTGGGATCGGCTTTCACCAATTGCTTTAAAGTTACCAGATCGCCGCCCTCCGCGGCGGCCTGGGCGGGGCCGTATTGGGCAGGGTCATGCTTTGAGGGAACAAAAAAGCCACAACCGGCCAGGACACAAGCCAAGACGACGAACAAAAATGCGGGTGCGAATTTGATTTTCATGGACGGGAGAGAATGGCGATCCGAGGTGCTTACGGCGGGAACGAGGTCAATAGGTCAGTAAACTTGCCGCCGGTATTGGCGGGATGCGTCCGGATGGTATCCAACGACTGCTTGAATCCGTCACCAATGACGGAAGGTGAAGGGCTTCCCGGCAGGTACCCGGCACTGGATGGGTCCTTGGCCAGATAGCTGACGAGCGGCGGCACGATCGGAATCTGCGGCCTGGGGGTGGCGAGGTTGAGGACGTCCAGCACACTGCCCACCGGACGTTGGTCCACGACTTCGGAATACGGCTTTCCGCCTCCGAATTTCTGGGCGATGAACTTCAAAACTGACGTATGGTCGAGCACGCCATTGAAGACGGTCTTGGGTTTGACCAAAGGTGAAACCACAAAACCCGGCACCCGGACTCCCAGCGTATCGAATCCCTTCGGGTAAAGCGCATCCGGGGGAGGGGCCGTGGGAATTGGGTTGGGCGAGACGTGATCGAAGAACCCACCATGTTCGTCGTAGGTCACGATCATGACGGAGCTTTTCCAAATATCCGGCACCAGGCTCATCGCGCGATACACTTCCAGCAGAAATTCCTGCCCGCCTTTGACCGCGGATGGCGCATGGTCGTCTGTGCTCAAACCGAGGTGAGGAGCGTCGGTGTACGTGGGTTCAATGAAGATGACCTGGGGGAAGGTATTGGGATTGCCCTGCACATCATCAAATAGTTGCGCCAGTGGCCGGAAGTGATTTTCGGAAAGGATGTCCGGGATCCACCGGGGCATCATGACGAAGAAGGGCATGTCTTCGTGGTAAACCCGCCAGCGAATTTTGTTTTCCGTCAGCCAATCGTAAACGAGGTGCTGGTCAGGAAGAATCGTGCGGTTCACATCGATCCGGGAATAGCCGCTCATGGCCATCAAGCGATTGGGCTGGGTGCCCGCGGGAAGCGAGGAAAACCAGTGATCGCAGACCGCAAAATTTTGGGCAAAGAAATCACTGATGGGTGCCTGTTCGGCGCCGAAATAGCCCATGACCGGAATGCCATCGCCCGGATTCACCGGGCCAACTCCTTTGGCGGTGGCGTAATTGGTGACAAATCCATCCATGGGAAAGATGCCGTCCGTCGGTGTCCCCATCTGAACCTCGATGGGATCGCGTTCATGAGGTGGATCCGCCTGGATCAAGTCGTAGGGATCATTGAGCAGGTAGGGGGCAAACTTGGACCCGTTGTATAAACTGGACGCTTTTTCAATCCAGGCCGGGTCGGTTTGAATTCCATCGACATTCGGCCAATTGAAAGGCGGCAAGCTTAGGTAGCCGCCCAGATGATCGAAGGAGCGGTTTTCCATCATCACCACGACGATGGTCTTGATCAGGTTCAAATCCGGGGTCATAGATTCCTCATGCTTGGTCCGGTATATGCCCCGGCCCGGCTTCTGGCAATGGTTATGTTCGAGTGGTTGGCGTCCCGCTCCCGCTCGAGGTGCCCGGCGCAGGGAGGAGATTGTCTGGTAAACGCGAAGGGGAAGGAAATGGCTGGAAAGCCTTCGTTATGCCCGAGGCGCGTGTTGCCGTGGCGGCGTCGTCAATCAGCCGCCAGACGTCGCCGGTGTTCCCGCCACAGAAATAGGGCGGTGCCCGCACCAAAAAGAACCGGTCCCGGATTTCCCTTGGCCAGAGACATGAGCGGAGAAAGCAGGATCCAGAAGCTCACGATCCCGCAGCCCGCGGCGAAGCGGAGGATTGGTTTTTGCGCGGGGGCCAACGCGCCCTCTCGGCGGAACCATGCCAGGTAGGTCAGGAAAGCAGTCAGCATGAGGGCCACTTTGATGACCCCGGGGAGCGGGAGGGCAGGGAAGACAAACTCCGCCACCATGGTGGTAAACATGCCGGCCAGTGAGGTAAAGAACCACCAGCGGGCGGAGCGGACCGCCGCCGTAGCTAGGCGCGATTCCCACTCGGGGCCGGGACTATTTTTGGCCAGCCAAAGGCAGCCGCCGATGATGACCAACTGCCAGCAAAAGCCGGCAATTCCGGGACGGTCATGCGGGGCCAGGAGCCGGCCGAGTCCCAAAACATTCACGATGAACAAGACGAGCAGTTGGTAGAAAGCCTTCCGGCTGAGCCAGGGCTCCGCCGCCCGCTCCGGAAACCGGGCTTCGGCGATCAGGAGGGGGGCCAGGAGACTGACGAGTGTGTGGACCACGAGCATGCCGGTCGTCCACACCCAATTGACGCCGAGCAGACGGCCCGAGGTGTTTTTTGTGGGATCGAACAGGGTGTTCAACAGCAGGCCTTCCTCAGCAATCATGTAGGCCACTGCAAGGATGAACACGGCCAGCCAGCCTTTGCCCCAGCGCACCCGCAGTTCGCGGATCAGGAGCACGCCCGGGCCATAGAGGAGCAAGTTCGCCAGCCAGATGAAGGGGTTCAGGTAGGGCGCGGAGCCGCTCACATACTCCGCCGTAAGGGGTGCGAACCAGAACAGGAACCAGGCAGGTGAAGGTGATCGGCGTTGCATCGGATATGGGTGCGAACCAAAGGTTACTGCCAATCCCATCCTGTTTCAACCGGGCCGCTATTTTTCGGGCCGAAGATTTAGACAGGATTTTACAGGATTTTACATGATGGAAAACGCTTCAGCACGGTCGGGCCCTTGCGAGCGCGGCGAGCTGATCCGGATAATCCTGTCCATCCTGTCACTCCCAGCTTTAACGGGGCCGCTATTTTTCGGGCGCGGAGATTTAGACAGGATTTACAGGATTTTACATGATGGAAAACGCTTCAGCACGGTCGGGCCCTTCCGAGCGCGGCGAGCGGGGCGCCTGGTGCCCAATGATCTGCTTGACCGGAGGGCGGGTCGAATCCATCTTGCGCGATGATATGGAACGGTAAACGACGCGGGTGTGCGCAGGCGGAATTCATCCGCCGCTGCCCTTTGGCTTACACCTAAGCGGGGCCGCTCGGCTGGTCCCTGCCACCTCATCCACTGTGTCCAACGAAACCGTCAAAACTTCGATCTTTCCCCGGACCGACTGGGCGGAACTGACGCCCACCGCCGAGCCGGATGAGGCGCGGTTGGATCGGTTGATCCGGCGGTATTGGGGGCCGTTGCGGATTTTTCTGGTGGCCACCTTCCCCGGACTGCAGGAGCAGGCGGAAACGTTACTGCAGGAGTTTGCGGAGGACAAAATCCTGAAGGCGGGGTGGTTGCAGCAGGCGGACAGGGACCGGGGGCAGTTTCGAAACTTTCTCAAAACCAGTCTCCGGAATTTTGTCCTGGATCGGTTGAGTCGGGCCGAGGTGAAGCATGCGCCGGTGTCGTTGGACGGATTGACGGAGGAATTGCCGGAGCCTGTGGCGCCGGCGGAAGAATTTGACCTGACCTGGGCCCGCACGGTGCTGGCGGAGACGTTGTCGCGGATGGAGGTGGATTGCCGTGATCCGGCGGCGGAGCAACCCCGCCGGAGTTATATTTGGGAAATGTTCCGGGTCCGGTTGTTGGAACCGATGTTGAACGACGCTCCCCAAGTGCCTTATGATGAATTGATTGCGCGGTTTGAATTGCGGTCGCCCACGGATGCCTCGAATCTGCTGCTGAGTGGCAAACGCATTTTCAAGGCGCATTTGAACAGGGTGATCAAGGAATATGCCGGCCAGGACACGGCCACCCAGGCGGAGATTGCGGCCTTGGAAACATTTCTGGACCGGTTGGCCCGCCGGGGTTGAACCGGGGCGGGAGATTTTGTGCAAGATGGCCGATCGCCGACCGTATTGAGTGTGAGACAGTTGCAACGCTATGCCCAAATTTGATTCCGCCGGATCGGTTTTCAAAAGCCGGCCGCAGCACCTGGCGGCGCTGCTGGCCGAGCGGGCGGAGCATGGCCGGTTGTGGCGAACGGATGAACTGGGCGCCATTTTCCGGCATCAAATGGCCGCCCCCGTGATCGTGGATCTGGGCGGGTTTGATCCGGCGACGGCCCTGCGGTTGAAGTCATTGAGCGAGGCGCAGGGCTTGGTGCTGAAAAGTTTTGCGGAATTGTTTCATCACCCCGCGCCGCCGCTGGAATTGCTACAACTGACCAAGGATTTTGCCAAGTTGAATCTGGATCACCCCGAGAGCTGCCTGCCCCCGGAGATTGCCGCCGCCCTGTATTACGTGGGCATCGCCACGGCGCTGGTGCGTCTGGATCAGCGGATTTCGCAATTGAGCGACGCGGATTTGCGCCGGGGACTGAGCTGGGTGTGGGACCAAACCTGGGTGGATGCGGACACTCGGGAGTTACTGGGGCAGGCGCTGGCCAAATTGCCACCCGTGGCGATCAAGGAGGGTGCCAGGTGAGCGCATTACCCCCGGATCCGCAGCCGCCGACACCGGGCTTGCCCGGCGGTTTTCTGCCCCCGGTTTCCGCCTTCAGTGGGCCGATTGCCGAACTGGTCGGGCACGGGTTGCTTTCCCCGCCAAACCGTCCGGGGCTGCTGGCGTCGCTGGATCGTTTCGAGATCCTGCGGGTATTGGGGGGCGGGGGAATGGGAGTGGTGTTGCTCGCCCGGGAAACGGCGACGGGCACGGAGGTGGCTGTCAAAATGGTCCGACCGGAACTGGCGGCGGACCAGCAGGTGGCGCGGCGCTTTGTGCGGGAAGCGGGTCATTTGCAGAAACTGCAACACCCCAACATCGTGCCGGTGCGGGAGGTGTCGGATCGTGAGGCGGCCCCGTATTTTGTGATGCCCTATTTTGCGGCGGGCAGCCTGGCGCGCCGGATCGTGCCGGGGAAACCGCTGGCGGCGGACCAGGTCCGGGAAATCGCCAGCCAGGTTTGCGCGGGACTGCAGTTCGCCCACCGGCGCGGGATCATTCATCGCGATCTCAAACCGGCCAATGTGCTCTGCGGGGCGGAAGGCAAGGTTTGCCTGGCTGATTTCGGCCTGGCCCGGAGCATGTTTAACGATTCCATCCTGGAGGTGGACGGATCGCAATGCGAGGGGACCGCGCCCTACATGTCACCGGGGGTGGCGGCCGGCAATGCGGAGGATACCCGGTGCGACATCTACGCGTTTGGCGCGCTGGTTTACGAAATGTTGACGGGCGAAGCTCCGTACCAGGGCCGGACCACCAAGGAAATTCGGGAGCAGATTGTTGCCGGGCCGCCGCGTCCCATCACGGACTTGAATCCGGCCGCCGACCCCCGGTTGGTGATGTTGGTGGAGGGTGCGATGGGCCGGCAGTTGCGCGAGCGCTACGCCGATATGGCGGATGTGGCGGCAGATTTGCAGCGGATTGGCGAGGGGCGGGACCCGGTGGGGCCACACGGTTTGGGGCGGAATGTGCGGGAAAAGTTGCTCTGGATGCGCCGGATTCCCATTCTGCTTTGGGGTTTTGGAATTCTCGCGGTCGGCGCGCTGATCGCCACCCTGTTTTGGCCCAAGCATTCGCCGCACCCGGGAAGTCCAGCGCCACCCGCCAACCTGGCGTCGGCCATTTCCAACTCCGGAACTTCGGTGGCGGTGGCGGGGGGAACAAATTCCCGTCCCCCGGTGCTGGCCACGAATCCGGCCCCGAGCCTGACCAATCGGGTCCCGGTGGTTGGGCCGGCGGTGTCCGCAGTCGCCACGAATCCGGTGACGGAGCCGCCCCCCAACGTCGCCACGCAGGCACCGCCGACTCCCTTGATTGGCCCCCTGCCGCTGAGCAGTTCCGTGGTGTTGCGGACCAACTTTACGTTTCAATCGCCCTGGGGCGTGGCGGCGGATCGTTTCGGCAACGTTTATGTCACGGACAAGGATCAGGGCACCCTGACCATGATCACGCCGGCGGGGACGACGTTGGTCCTGGCGGGAAATGCCGGTTGGCGGGGCACCACGAATGGGATCGGGGGCAGCGCCCGGCTGGCCATTCCCCGCGGGACCGCCGTGGATCGTTCCGGAATGATTTATATCGCGGAACCATTCAACATCCGCAAAGTCTCCACCACTGGCGTGGTGACCAACCTGGCCGGAATGGACGGCTATCCCGGGGGGGATGATGGAGCCGGTGTCAACGCTCGCTTCAGCCTGCCCTCGGGCCTGGCGGTGGATGGCGCCGGAAACATTTATGTCGCCGACCGTTATGCCATTCGCAAAGTCTCCCGGAGCGGACTGGTCACCACACTGGCCGGATCAACCAATTGTGCCGGGAAACTGGATGGCAATGGGACGGAGGCGCGCTTTAGCGATAAAGAAAAGTGGTTGACGGTCGATTCCGCCGGCAATGTTTATGTGGCAGATACTTTTAATAATCTGATCCGGAAGATCTCCGCGTTCGGAGTGGTGACGACTTTGGCCGGGGATATTGAAGCCGGCAATGGGGACGGCAAAGGGGCGGCGGCGCGATTCAACCACCCGGGGGGAATCACCGTGGATGAATCCGGGAACCTTTTCGTGTCTGATACCCGGAACCAAACCATTCGCAAGATCACGCCGGCGGGAGAGGTTACGACGGTGGCGGGAAACACCGGGGTGGCGGGGTGGGCCGATGGCCCGGCGGCGACCGCGCAATTCAATCAACCGCAAGGACTTGCGTTGGATGGACAGGGCAATCTGTATATCGCCGACAATGGCAACCAGGTGGTTCGCAAGGTGAGTGCGAGCGGCCAGGTCAGCACCATCGCCGGGCGGCCACCCGTCGGACCCGGGGGTGGGGGCGGCAAGTCGGCGAATTGAAGTGCCGGTGACGGATTCCCGTCCAATTGAGCAAGATTCGCGATCGGGCGCCGTATAGGTGGCAGAACGCAGTAAGAGAAAGTCGAATTTATGAAACGGAACATTTTACAACAGCTGAAATTCCATCTCGCCTTGGGGTTGGCCTGCGCCAGCCTCGGGCTGTTCGGGAGTGGCCAACTTTGCCAGGCCCAAAATGCCCCGATTGATTTGCCGCCGGGGGTGCAGGATGTGGTAAAACTGGCGCGGGCGGGGATCACGGAAGACATCATTCTGACCCAGATCAAGACCGCCGGCGCCACCTACAGCCTGACGGCGGATCAGATCATCTATCTGAGCAGCCAGGGAGTGTCGCAAAATGTTCTCCGCGCCTTGATGAACACCAGTCCCGCGCCGGAGGTGAGACCGGTTCCGGTTCCCAGCACGCCGCCGCCGATCGTAACACCCACGCCGGTTGCGCCGCCTTCCGGGCCGGTGTCGACCATCCCCCCGGCCCCGCTGGCACCGGCCGCGCCAACAATTCCGGGTCCGGGTGCGACCAGCCCCGTTGGGTTTGAGTATTTCCGGGAACAATTGGCGCCGTATGGCTTGTGGTTCCAGGATCCGACTTATGGTTGGGTCTGGCGGCCGGCGCCGGCGGGCGTCGATGCGTATTGGCGTCCGTATCTCGATCAGGGGCATTGGACCTACACGGATGCGGGTTGGTGCTGGCAGTCCGATTATCCCTGGGGCGAGATCGCGTTTCACTATGGTCGCTGGCACCGGGGCGGTTCCGGCTGGGTGTGGGTGCCGGGCTACGATTGGGCGCCCGCATGGGTGACCTGGCGGCATTCCGAGGGTTATCTGGGTTGGGCACCGCTGCCGCCCACGGCCGTTTTCCGCGCCGGAGTGGGACTGGAATTCGGCGGGCGGCTGGCGCTGGATGTCGATTTCGGGCTGGGTTGGGACGCGTTCTGCTTTGTGGGCTACGATCACTTCTGGGAACGCAATCTGCACGCCCATCTCCTGCCCCGCGAGCGCGTGGATTTCGTATTCCGGCATAGCGTGATTTCCAACGGATACCGCTACGAACACGGCCGCTTTTTTGTCGAAGGACTGGGCCGGGAACGGGTGGGCGGTTTCACCCACCGGGAGGTGCGGGTCGAAGTGCCGATCTTTCGCGATGAACGCATCCGTGGCCATGTGGAAATGGAGCGCCGCGGAGGTGGGCGGGAACGCCGGTAAACTTGCGGATGTCTGCGAGGAGTCGATTCAGCGCCTCGCCGGAGTCTCCGGCGGGGCTTTTATTTTTGGCGGCCTCGGCCGGTGGAGCAGCGGATCGCGGTTGCCCCCGCGGTCGGTAATGATTAAGGTGCAGTTTGTGAAACGGGCGCAAATCCTGACGCTGCTCCTGGGCCTGGCGGCCGCCGCTGGCCTGGCTGCGCCCTTGGTTTACGCCGGTGATGAGGGTGTCCAGGCGGGGGCAAAACTCCATTGGTCTCTGACCCCGCTGGCCAGACCCGCCGTGCCCGCCGCAGTCGCCAATCCGTTGGACGCGTTCATTGCCGCAAAACTCAAGGAGCAGGGGATGGTCGCATCGCCGATGGCGGATCGCCGGACCCTGTACCGCCGGTTGAGTTATGACCTCACCGGATTGCCCCCCACGCCAGAGGAATTGGCGGCATTTGTGGCAGACCCGGATCCGGCGGCCTACGAGAAGCTGGCTGCCCGGCTGCTGGCTTCACCGCGGAGAGGTGAGCATCTCGCGCGGCATTGGCTGGATGTGGCGAATTACGCGGACACTCACGGGAATGATCACGACTTTGCCCGGCCGCACGCCTGGCCGTACCGGGACTATGTGATTCGGGCGTTCAACGAGGACAAGCCTTACCGGCAATTCGTGCAAGAGCAACTCGCCGGGGATGTGCTGTTTCCAGAGGATCCGCAGGCAACGGTGGCGCTGGGTTTCCTGGCCGCCGGCCCTTGGGACCACACACTGATGGTGACGGTGCGGGCGGACACGGTGGACCATCGGATAGCGCAAAACCTGGACCGCGACAACATGGTCAGCGCGGCGGTGGGCACCTTCCAAAGCCTGACGATCCACTGCGCCCGCTGCCACAATCACAAATTCGATCCCATCAGCCAGCGGGAGTATTATTCGTTGCAAGCCGTGTTCGCCGGTGTGGATCGGACGGATCGACCGTATGATGCCGACCCCGCGACGCACCGCATCCGGCAGGGGCTGCTGGCGGAACAGCGATGGTTGAAAAACCCGGACGCGGCGCTGGCGGCCCGGCTGGCGACGTCGAGTGTCGTCGCAAAAGTGGCGGCTTGGGAACAGGATTGGGCAAAACGGGAAGGGGCCTGGACACCTCTGGAAGTCGGGAGCGTCGTTTCGACCGGCGGCGCCACCCTGACCCGGCAACCGGATGGCTCCTGGCTGGCCAGTGGCACGCGGCCGGATCGCGATACTTACGTGGTCACCGGTCACGCCCCGGCGGGCCGGCTGGCGGCGGTGCGGTTGGAGGTATTGCCGGATGACCGGTTGCCGCAAAAGGGACCCGGCCGATGGGATAACGGCAATTTCCATCTGAACGAATTTCGCGCCTTCGCCGCGACCAATGCCACCAGCGAAGGCGCAAGCCCAGTGCTCTTTGCCCGGGCCACGGCGGATTACGACGAAGGTCCCGCCATCTCCGCCGCGCAAGCCATTGATGGTAATCCCGAGACCCATTGGGGCGTGCATCCCCGCTATGGTGAGCCGCACGAGGTGGTGTTCGAGGTGAAGGATCCGGTGGCTTATCCCGCCGGAGCCACCTTGACCTTCCTGTTGGAGAATCAGGCCGGCGCCCGGGGGCATGGAATCGGGCGGTTCCGCCTTTCCGTCAGTGGTGCCGCGGCGACCGCGAATGTGATCAAACCGGTGCCGGTGGCGCTGGCGACGATCTTGCGGTTGCCAGCAAGCCAGCGCACCCCGGCACAGCGCGAGGAACTGGCTTTGGCGGTATTGCGCGAGGAAAACCAGCGGTTGCTCGCCGCGTTGCCCGCCCCGCAAATGGTTTACGCCGTGACGCGGGATTTCCCGCCCGATGGCGATAATTTCACGCCGGCACCCGAACCGCGACCGATTCATTTGCTGGCCCGGGGAGAACTAGGCAAGCCGGGCGAGTTGGTGGGGCCGGGTGCGCTGAGTTGCGTTCCGGGTATGGCCCGGGAATTGGATTTGACGGAGGCCCGCGATGAAGGCGCGCGCCGGGCGGCGCTGGCCCGCTGGTTGACGGATGACCGCAATGTGCTCACCTGGCGCAGCATTGTAAACCGCGTCTGGGCCTGGCACTTCGGGCGCGGGCTCTGCGATACGCCCAATGATTTCGGCAAAATGGGCGGAACGCCGAGTCACCCGGAATTGTTGGACTGGTTGGCGGTCTGGTTCCGGGATGAAGCCCATGGCTCGCTGAAAGCGTTGGATCAACTCATCGTCACGAGCGCCACCTGGAAGCAAACCACGCTGGCCGCGCAAGGGGAGGCAGCCGATCCAGATAACCGATGGCTGTGGCGGCAGAACCGTCCCCGCCTGACGGGGGAGGAAGTGCGCGACACCGTTCTGGCGCTGAGCGGACGGCTGGATCTCACCATGGGCGGGCCGCCCGCGGTGCAGTTCATCGAACACGGCGACGCCACATTCAACTCGGGCGGCAATCCGGCTTTTCTGGACTATGAGCATTTTGATCCGGACGCTCCCGCCGGTCGGCGGCGCGCCATCTACCGGTTCCTGTTCCGTACGGTGCCGGACCCGTTGATGGATGCGCTGGATTGCCCCGACGGCGGGGCGGTGACCCCGGTGCGCAGCGTCTCGACCACCGCGGTGCAGGCGTTCGCCATGCTCAACGACCGGTTCCTCATCCGCCAATCCGAACAGATCGCCGCCCGATTGCAGGCGTCGGCGGGGGACGCTCCCGAGGCGCAAGTGGACGCCGCGTGCCGCCTCATCCTGCTGCGTCCGGCCAGCGCAGTGGAGCGCCAGAACCTCGCGGGCTATGTGGGGCGCCACGGCCTGGCGAATGCTTGCCAACTGCTCTTGAACATCAACGAGTTCCTCTACCTGGATTGAACCGAACCATGCATCCGTTGACCAATCGTCGTGATTTCCTCGGCCGGCTGGCGACCGGCCTGAGCGGGGTGGCGCTGACCTCGCTCATGGCCCGGGAAAGCCGGGGCGCGAATCCGCCGCCCTTTGCGCCCAAGGCGAAGCGCGTCATCCAACTCTTCATGAACGGGGGCGCGAGCCAGTGCGATTTGTTTGATTACAAACCGCAACTTATCGCGCGGCACGGTCAAATGTTTGATCCGGGCGGCGGCCAGCGGGTGGAGGCCAGCATCAGTGTGCCCGGCGCCCTGATGAAGAGCCCGTTTACTTGGGCGCAGCACGGACAGTCCGGCCGGTGGGTGAGCAGCGCGCTCCCGCACCTGGCGCGGCACGTGGACGACCTGGCTTTTCTCATGGCCATGCAGTCCGTGTCCAACGTGCACGGTCCCGCCTCGTATTTACAAACAAGCGGTTTTCTGCTCCCGGGCTTTCCGTGCGCGGGCGCCTGGGTATCGTATGCGCTGGGCAGCATTGCGGACAATGTGCCGGCGTTCGTCGTTCTCCCCGATGCCCGGGGCCTGCCTTACAATGGCCGGAGTGCCTTCACCGCGGGATTCCTGCCCGCCAACCATCAGGGCACCGTCATCCATGCCACGGCCCCGCAGCCGATAACCCACCTGGCGCCGCCCGGCGAGGTCGCGCGGATCACACCGGCGAGCCGGACGGAGGGCCTGGCGTTGCTCCGCGAAATGAACCGGGCGCATGCCGCTGAACGACCGGAGGATTCCAGGTTGACCGCGCGAATCGAGAGCTACGAGTTGGCCGCGCGCTTGCAATTGGCTGCGCCGGAGTTGCTGGACGTGACCGGCGAAACGGAGGCGACACGGAAATTGTACGGGCTGGAGGAGACCGAGACCGCGGATTTCGGCAAGCGCTGTCTGCTGGCGCGGCGAATGGTGGAGCGGGGCGTGCGCTTCGTGCAGGTGTGGAGCGGTCACGGGGGCGGTTCGAACAATTGGGACAACCACACCGATATCCCCAAGGAAGTGACCGTAATGGCCCGGCGCATGGATCAACCCGCCGCGGCCCTGCTCGCCGACCTGAAGGCGCGCGGCCTGCTGGATGACACGTTACTGATCTGGACCACCGAGTTTGGCCGGATGCCGTTCAGCCAGGGCGGGACCGGCCGGGACCACAACGGCGGCACCTTTGTTTCCTGGTTTGCTGGCGCCGGGGTCAAACCCGGCGTGGCCCATGGCGAAAGCGACGAATGGTCCTGGAAGGCCGCCACCGGGGCCACGAGCACCTATGATTTTCACGCCACCATCCTGCATTTGCTGGGCATCGATCACCAAAAGCTCGCGTTTCGCCACGGCGGCATCGATCGGCGATTGACCGACGTGCATGGGCACGTGATCAGGGAAATTCTGGCGTAGGAGGGGCCGTTTTGCAGCGGGGCGGGGGAATTGGCGGCCTCGCCAGCGCCCTTAATCCTTCAAATCGCCGCGGGCGTTAAGTTGGGCAAGGATGGCGGTTTTGCTGTTTTCGAAAGTTAATTGACCCAGGTCGTTCAGGACGGCCTGTTTACCCGCATTGGAAAAAGCCGGGTTTTTGATCAGGACGGTCAGGAGGTCGAGTTTGAAATTTTCAAAGGTCAGGGAATGGAAAGCTCGGTTCACCAAATGCACCTGGGCGGATGGCGTGAGGGTGGCCCGGGCGGCGATGGCTTTGAGGGAATCCAGCCGGTTGTTGTCCATGGTTAGTCCCGCCGCGGCGTCGATTTCCGCCAGCGTGACGGCATCGGCAGTGGCGGAGGGAGGTGGGTTGTTGGTCTGAAACTCGGTGCGGGAGCAACCGGACAAGGCGAGCAGGGTCAACCACAACCAAATGCAGGGCAAGCAGGTTTTCATGATTCGGGCGTCTGTTGTTCAGGATCAGCTTTTCTGGCTGCGTCCGGAAAAACTATTCCCGGCGCCCCGGCGCGTCAAGCGTCAGGGCACCGGGAAAAAACGACGGGCGCGGCGGATAATCCGATTAGTCCTTCAACTCACCCCGTTGGTTGAGGGCGGCCAGGATGGTGGTCTTGTTGTTTTCAAAGGAAAACTTGCTCAGACTGTTTAGAATGGCCTGTTTGGTGGTGTTGGAAAGAGCAGGGTTTTTGATCAAGGTTTGGAGCAGGGTGACCTTGGAGGGTTCAAAATCCAGCCGGGAAAAAGCCTTGTGGACGAGGTGGACCTGGGCGGCGGTGCTGAGCGAAGTGCGGCCCGCAATCGCATTCAACGCCTCCAGTTTGTTGTTTTCGAAGGTCAGGCCGCTGGCGGTGTTGATCTCCGAAATAACCACGGAATCGGCGGTCGCCGGCATCGGTGCCGCTTCCGGTCTTTCGGTTTCGTGACCGATGCCAACCACGATGCAACCGCTCAGGCTGACTGCCAGGAGCCCCAGACAGGCGACGAGAAATGGATTTTTCATAGTTCTAATTTACCGTATATTGTCCTCTCCTTCGACCTTTGACCATGGCGAATTATTCAGCGGTTCCCGGTTTGGGCCGGGAGTTGGCCTGGTGATGATTTGTCAACGTCCGGTAGGGCGGAGGGAAGGTCTGAACGAGTTGATCATGGCGATCCGGCAAGATATCCGATGGCGCATCCGCGCGGGAGTGACCGTGCTCTTGCTCCTGGGCGGGGTGTGGGGTTGGCTGGGCATGGATCAGGGGCCGACCTATCAGGGGCGGGGCATGGCCTATTGGTTCAATGATCCGCAATGGATGCAGGGGCCGGCGGTGGAGGCGTTCCGGAGTTTTGGCTCGAATGCGGTCCCCTTCCTGGTGGCCGAGGCCCGGCGGCTGGATTCGGTTCCGGCGGAGGCTTACCGGCAGCACTGGCGGAATTTTCCGGTCTGGCTGCGCTGGCGTTTGCCGCTGCCGAAATTGGCCAACGCCCGCCGGGACCATGCCCTGACCTTGCTGGCCATCCTGGGGTCGGAAGCCCGGTCCGGCGTGCCGGACCTCATCGCGGTTTGCGCGGAAACCTACCGGCAGCGTCATCGCTTGCCCGCCGGGCAGCCCTTGGATTGGCCCGGGCTATTCACCAATACACCCGTGGTCGCCGCCACATCGGAAAAAGCCGGTGGATTGGGTTCGGTGATTACCAACCGGGCGGGGGTGGTGATGGTGGCCGCGGGTCTCAACACCCCGGCGGACCACTTGTGGCAATTGGAGTTATCGGCCCTTGCCAAAATCGGAGGCGACGACCCCGGGTTGTTGGCGGTGCTGCTGGTGGGGTTGCGCGAGGCGCCTGGGAGAACCCAGGGGGTCATCGCGAAGGAATTGCGTAATTGCCCAACCTCCGCCGCCGCAGTGCGCGCCGGCGCCCCCTTGCTGCTGGCGGCGCTGCATGATCCGCAGCCCGAAATCCGCGTGGCGGCGGCCAGTCAATTGCTGGTGCTGCAGCGCGGCGGTGCGGGTTGGGTGGATTTGGTGGCGCGTTCCTGGGCCTACCTTCCGGGGGCCGAAGCATCCGCGGGCGCCGCGAGCCCGGGCAAAGGAATCCCGGTGTTAAAGCGGCTGTTGGCGGATATTGAGGAGACGGAGGTAGAAAAGGAAAAGTACCAGGAGTTGGGGCAAACGCTGCTGGAGTCGCTGCGCAGTCTGGGGCCCGGGAAAGTGGGTGTTGCCACGCCGGAACCGGGCAAATGAAGGGCAGCTGAGGGGGGAATCCTACCGGGCAAAAATTTGCCGGATGACCTCCTCGATGGGCACTTCTTCGATGTCGATATCCGTCACCGGGAAATCATCCAGCAGAGCCTTGCACACCGCGATTTGCCGGTCCCGTTTGACTTTGAATTTCAAGCTGCGCGGGGTCTGCTCCACCAATTCGCCGTATTTGGCCAGGGATTCCGCGGGGCGGTCCGCCGCACCGGAGAGCTGGATGGTGATGAGCTTGAAATCCGCGAAGCGGTCCACGATATCGCTGAGGAGGCCGTCAAAAAAGATCGTCCCGTGGTCAATGATGATCACGCGGCGGCACAATTCCTGGATATCGGCCATGTAATGGCTGGTGAGCAGGATGGTGGTTTTTTCCCGCGCGTTGTATTCGCGCAAAAACTCCCGCACGGTCTTTTGGGAGACGACGTCCAGACCGATGGTGGGCTCATCCAGGAAGAGCACTTTCGGCCGGTGGAGCAGGGCGGCGATCAACTCCATCTTCATGCGCTCGCCGAGGGACAGTTCCCGCACCATGACGTTGAGTTTGTCCTTCACCGCGAGCAACTCGGTCATCTCGGTAACGGTGCGTTCGAAAGCCGCCCGGGGAATGCCGTAGATTTTGGCGTTCAGCTCCAGGGATTCGCGGGCGGGGAGATCCCACCAAAGCTGGTTCTTCTGGCCCAGCAGGAGGGCGAATTGGCGGCGGTAACCATCCGCCCTTTCCCACGGGACGAAATCGAGCACGCGGGCGCTGCCGCTGGTGGGATATAACAGCCCCGCGAGCATTTTCAGGGTGGTGGTCTTGCCGGCGCCGTTGGGCCCCAGAAAGCCGACCAATTCCCCGGGGGCCACGTTGAAATTGACATCCTTGACCGCCAAGGTTTGCTCGTAACGGCGGTGGAACAACCCCCGCAACGCACCGCCAAAACCCGGTTCCTTTTTGTAGGTCCGAAATGCCTTCGTCAAACCTTGGACCTGAATGACTGGAGCGGCGGACATGGGGGATGGGCGGGGCGTTGGCGGTCGCTGCCCGGCTAGCGGAGCAGCTGCCTTTTCAGGTACTCAACCGTCTGGCGGACCGTGGAATCCACTTCCATGCGGTCCTTGACCAGCCGGCAGGCGTGCAGGACGGTGCCATGATCACGACCGCCGAAGGCTTCCCCGATGGTGTTGAGGGAATTCTCGGTAAGCTCGCGGGCGAGAAACATCGCGATCTGGCGGGGAAAGGCAATGTTTTCGGGCCGGCGTTTGCTGGTCATGTCCGCCAGGCGGATGTCATATTTTTCCGCCACCCGTTTCTGGATGAGTTCGATATTGATCGAAACCCGTCCTTCTTCGTGCAAGACATCGCGCAGCAAGCTTTCCACGACCTCAATGGTCATTTTCTGCTGCGTGAGCTTGGCATACATGGCCACGCGGCTCAGCGCACCTTCGAGCCGACGAATGTTGGCGCGAATGCGGGTCGCCAGGAAATTGATGATCTCCTCGGGCAAATGCACCTGGGTGGAAATCGCCTTCTTCCGCAAAATGGCCAGCCGGGTTTCGATGTCCGGCGGTTGCAGGTCCGTCACCAAGCCCCATTCGAACCGTGACACCAGGCGGTGTTCCAGGTTCTGGATTTCGCTCACCGGGCGGTCGCAGGTAAGGACGATTTGGCGGTGCTGCTCGTGCAGGGCGTTGAAGGTATGGAAAAACTCCTCCTGAATGCGTTCCTTGCCCGCCAGAAACTGAATGTCATCAATCAGCAGCACTTCGCTTTGCCGGTATTTCTTCCGGAATTTGGCGAGCTGATTGTTTTGAATCCCATCGATGTATTCGTTGGTGAATTTTTCGGAGGAGACATACGACACCCGGGCGCCCTTGCGCGCGTTCGCCACGTGATGCCCAATCGCGTGGAGCAAATGCGTTTTGCCGAGTCCCACCCCGCCATAAAGGAAGAGGGGATTATACGATTTGCCCGGTGCCTGGGCCACCGCGAGGGCGGCGGCATGGGCGAAGTTGTTGTTGCTGCCGACCACGAACGAATCAAAAGTGTTGTGGGGATTGAAGCCCATTTCCACCACGGTGCGTTCCGGGGCGGGTTCCGCCGCCCGGGCGGCCACCGCGGGAGCGGCGACGGGATGGACCATGGAGGGGCTGCCGGTGGCAATGGCAAATTTCACCTGAATCGGGGCCCCCGCCGCCTTGCTGAAGACCTCCTGCAGTAGGCTCAGGTAATTGTCCTTGATCCAGACTTCGCAAAAATCGTTGCTGACCTCCATGGTCACGCAGTCGTTTTCCAACGCGCAAGCCCGCATCGGAGCGAACCACAAATTGAAGGTGTCGGCGCTCAACATCCCGCGTAATTGCACCTGCGCGGCTTCCCAGATTTTTTCGGCCGGACCCTTCATGATTTTTTTACCCGTCGCGCCATTTTCAAGCTATTTTCGGCCATTTTTCGTCTTTTATTCACTTGACCGCGTCACCCGCCTGTAACACAGGTCCCGTTTCATGGCGCGCCCGATTAATCTTCCCAACGGCGGACTAAAAATTTCCGGGCCGGAGCTGCCAGCCGCCGGCTGGAATCGGCATAATACAAGCCTTTTATTGGCAAATACTTACAAATGAAAAATTGGTTGTGACACCTTTTCGCATCCCGCGACGCGTGTCCCACAACCAGGAAACGTCACTGAGGTGATACTTTTTAGGGCAACCACCCGACGGTTGCGAGTGCAACCTATTAAAACTTGTTCGCAAGTTATTCACAAAACGCGACGCGAGCAACAAAATCAGGCATTTCATGCACTTCTCCCACCGCTTTCGGAGGGGTTCCAGGCGCCAAAATTACCCTGACTGGTTTCCCTTCTGGCCCCGGCAAAATCCGCTTGCGCGAGCATGGGGGGGAATAAACTCATCCATTCTGGGCGTGATTTGGACCGGGCAAAGGAATTCCCCGGGCGTCATCGCCGGAGAAAGTTTCCGTTGCTCAAACGGCCTGTTCGCCGGTTTCCTCGGTGCGGATCCGCACCGCGCTCTCGATGTTGCTCACGAAAACCTTGCCGTCGCCAATTTTCCCGGTCTTGGCGGCCCGGACGATGGCTTCCACGGCGCCGGCGGCCGAGGCGTCGGTCACGACCAGTTCCATTTTGATCTTGGGGAGGAAGTCGACGGTATATTCACTGCCGCGGTAAATCTCGGTGTGCCCCTTCTGGCGACCGAAGCCCTTGACTTCTGATACCGTCATTCCTTGAATCCCCAGCTCGGATAGAGCTTCCTTCACATCTTCCAATTTGAAGGGCTTGATGATCGCTTCGATTTTCTTCATGGTGCTTGCAATAGTTTGCCGTCGCGATTTGGCATCCTAACAATGGCCGGAGGGTCATCAAAGAATTATTTGGCCACCGGGGTAAATATTTCTCCAATCCCCGCTTGACAGAATCACGAGTCTGGCACTTCCCGGTCGGGGAAAGCCACGGCAGAATTGGTGCGAAAGTTTGAATAAAAACTTGCCGTTGGCATCCAATGAAGGTAGCTTAAAAACAGTTCTTTGATTAACGCGGCTAATGAAAGTTTTCGGTCGGTGAAATTGAATTAATACTTCAAATTTCTGGTTGACTTTCGGCAGCGCGCATGGTTTAGTAACAGCAAGATTACGCGGTTAGTTTGAATTTCGGACGCAAGTAAAAATTGTTCTTTCAGCGTCCACCAAGTTTCGGCTTGGGTTCGGTACAGACCCTCGCCGGATATCTACGTAATCCTACTGTTGTGCCAATTCGAACATTCCCCGGGCCTCTCGGTCACCCCCTGACCTATTGGCCCGGTTTTTTTTGCTCGGATGAGATTGGCCTGGTCGGCGGACCAGCCAGCCTCAGGCTCCTGAGCCCATCGAATTTGCGCGGCTCGCAACGATTGCCGATCAGACTTCTTCTCCCTTCCGCACTTTAGAATCGCGGAGACGGCCGGGGGGGAGGAGGCTCCATCAACCTTCCCCAGCCGCCCGAAGCACGGGGCGCCACTGCGATTACAATCTCCCCGCCTCAGGACTCCCGATGTGATGTATGTGTTTAATGGACAATGACATCCGCGTTTTTTAAAGCTGGGACATTTGACTTTTCCCCCCGGCGATGCGATGGGTAATTTGTCTGAAGTCAAAGCAGCCTAAGCCGGGTTTCCTTCCTGAAATCCGGCGCGGGGGAACCAAATTCCCCGGAGCAATCCGGGGATGGGGCGCAAGGTCACGGGTAACCGGGACCGAGGTCACTTTCAAGACCGAGCCCGCCAGCTAACCTCGTCGGCATTTGGAAGGGCGATCCTCTGGCGCCGCATGTCGCGGCTCCCAAGTTCTCCCCAACGCAAATTAGTTACGTTGTCGCTTCGTGCGGCGGCGCCGGTGGTGGTCCGGTAGTGACCGGGCCGCTGGCAGCAGTTCAGGAACTTTGGATCCAGCGCTCCCGGAGCGCCACCGGCAAGGCAGAAAAGACGCGCGAAACAACGAGCAGGCGGAGGATTCGGTATGATGGCAGCAATTACGTCGAATACGTTCGTGGCGGTGGCCCCGGAGGTGCTGGGGTTGATTCTGGTGGGGGGAGTGGCCGTGCTGGTAGGACTGGTGCTTGCGGGGCCCCTTTTGTTGGGAGTGGTGCTGATTCGGGAGCGACAGGTGGGCATTGTGGTGAAGCGGTTTGCTTCCCATTCCTTGCCGCCGGGGCATTTGATCGCCCTGGCGGGCGAGGCGGGTTACCAGGCGGACACGCTGGCACCCGGTCTGCACTTCCGGTATTGGCGTTGGCAATATTCGATCACCAAAGTGCCGGCTGTGGTCGTACCGCAGGGGGAAATCGCCCTGGTGGTGGCGGCCGATGGGGCGCCCATTCCCGCCGAGCGGATCCTGGGGCAGGTGATCGATTGCGACAAGTTCCAGGACGCGCGGAAGTTCCTCACCGGCGGCGGGGAAAAAGGCCGGCAACTGGGCATCCTGACCGCGGGCACCTACCGGATTAATACCGCCCTGTTCAAAATCATCACCTCGGCCGAGGCGCTGGAGAACGGCATGCAACCCGAGCAATTAATGCTGCATCGGGTGGAATCGGATCAAGTCGGCATTGTGACCACCCTGGATGGCCGGCCCATTGAGCCGGGCGAAATTGCGGGGCCGCTGATTCCGGATCATCAGAACTTCCAGGATGCCCAGGCCTTTCTGGCCGGCGGCGGTCGGCGTGGTCTGCAGGAGCAGATCCTGCTGTCCGGCACCTGGAATCTGAATCCCTGGTTTGTGCAGGTGGAATCGGTGCCCATGCTCCAAATTCCGATTGGCCACGTGGGCGTGGTCATCTCCTTTGTGGGACAGGCGCATGAGGATGTCAGTGGCATCGAATTCAAACATGGCGACCTGGTGAATCCGGGCCACAAAGGCGTTTGGGTCACTCCCTTGTATCCCGGAAAGCACCCCGTCAACACGCGGATCATGAAGACCGAGCTCGTGCCCACCACGAACATCGTGCTCAATTGGGCATCGCGGACTGAGTCGCATAACTACGACGCGAAGCTCTCCTCGATCACGGTGCGGTCCCGGGATGGTTTTGCATTTAATCTCGATGTGGCCCAGATCATTCACGTCGGCGCCCTGGACGCACCCAAGGTCATCTCCCGCGTCGGCTCCATGCAAAACATGGTGGATCACGTCCTGCAGCCGATTGTGGGCAACTACTTCCGCAACTCGGCGCAATATCACACGGTGCTGGACTTCCTCAGCGCCCGAAGCGAGCGCCAGACCGATGCTGCCCAGCACATTCGGGCGGCCCTGGCGGCCTATGATGTGCAGGCTATCGACACCCTCATCGGCGATATCAACCCGCCGGCCTCGCTGATGGAAACGCAGACGGATCGCAAGATCGCCGAGGAGCAACGCAAAACCTATGAGGTGCAGGAAGCCGCGCAAAAGCAGCGGCAACAATTGGTGCGGGAAACCGCGGTGGCGGATATTCAGCAGCAGGTGGTGAGCGCGGAGCAGGGGGTGAACATTGCCGAACTGCAGGCCGACGCGCACATCAAACAAGCCACCGGCGAGGCGGAATCGATCCGGCTGAAGGCGGGCGGGGATGCCGAAGCCATCCGGGCGACGGGCAAGGCTCGGGCCGAAGCCTATCGTGCGGGCGTGGAAGCGGTGGGGGCCGAGGGATACACCGCCATCCAACTCATGCAGATTGTGGGTGAGCGCAACATCCGCATCATCCCCGAATTTGCCGTCAATGGCACCGGAGGAGGAACGGGAATGGTGGATGGACTCCTCGGTCTGATGATGCGCGACCAACTCGTCAAAAAGCCGGCGGGCGTCAAGCCGGTTTGATAAATCCGGCGGCTGGGTTGCTGGTTAACACGACCGCCCCGGAGTCATTCCGGGGCAGTCGGTCACGGACGGGAAAGTGAACAAACAGCCGCCCTGCGCGTCGCCATCACAATCCAAGCCCCCTTAAGACTGCGATGGCAGACGCGCCGGACGAAATTATTTCGATTCAGTCAGCCCAAGGCGAGGCCGGCCGGTTCAATGTTCTGCGGCGGCGGCGTTAAAAATCGTGGTGATGAAGAATAGGATGAAGAAAATCGCCCCCATCGCCCGGGCGAGGCCTGAGAGAATGGAGCCGCCCATATCCAGCATTCCGACAATAAACCCGGCTAGACTCACCAGTAAGAGCAATCGGCACAATTTATTCATAACCCATCAGTTCAGTTCGTTCAGTTCGTTCAGCGTGTAATCGTTGTCAAATCGGGAACGAAGGTAGCTCGCACGCCGCGCGTTCGACTTCACCGGAATTGGCTTTTGTTAACCAAATTTTGTCTCTTGCGAGTTGCAAAATGGCCAAACCGGGGACTCAATCGGGATCAGCTTATGGAGCGGGCATCCGCTGGCGGCACGCGTGTTGCAGGCGTGGTTCGGTTTGCTTTTCCCTCGGCGAACCACCCTGGTTGCACTATCTTTCGATGCAAGATGTCACTCGCATTGGCGTTAACTCCCAGCGGCCAATTGCTGGTCAAGCCCGACGAACAAGCGGAACCGAAGCTGGCCGCGACGGTGGTGGCGCGCTTGTCCGACGTTTTCGGCGATTCGGCCGCCGCCGGCATGGAGTTGCTGGCGTCCGCCCTGCTGCATGAGCCTTTGCCGGCCACTTTGGCTTATTGGCGGGGCATGGCGCGCCGATTTTATACCGCCTTGTGCCATCAACCCGAGGCGGGTTCCGATTCGGCTAATCCGGGCTTGCCCCAGCCCACTCCGGCCGAATGGCTGGCTCTGGTGGAAGCCGCGCCACCGATGATCGGCCTCGAATATCTCACCCCTGCGGTGCTGGAGCGGTTGTGGAGCGAATTGGACCAACATGTCCGCACGGGGATTGCGAAGACGGAGGGAGGACTGTCCGCCTACCTCAAGGCGCGGAACGCGGTGTGGCATGCGGTGGGGCGCGTTACTTTCCACTTGGCCGAAAACAAGCGCAACCCGGATCACCCCTTTGCGTTTCTGGCTACTTATGCGCACCGGGTTTCGGAGCAGGGGCGGGTGCAGCATGCGCCCCTCGGGCGCGCGCTGGAGGAATACGCCGGGGCAAAGAACCGCGGCGCCCTGGCCGCGCTGCTCTCGCCAGTCCAGCGGGCGGCGGAGCAAAGTCCCTTGGCGCGGGAATTGTTGGATTCGCGCGCGGTGTTTCATCCGCAAGCCTGGCGGCCGGCGCAGGCCTTTGCCTTTTTGCAAAACATCCCGGTGCTCGAGCAGAGTGGGGTGGTGGTGCGGATTCCGGACTGGTGGAAGGCGGGCCGGCCGCCGCGGCCGCAGGTGACGGTCCGCATTGGCGAGGCCCGCGGCAAGCTGCTGGGGGCGGACAGTCTGTTGGATTTTTCCGTGCAAATGTCCGTGGAAGGCGAGCCATTGACCGCGGCGGAATTGAAGGAACTGTGGCAGTCGGCCGGCAGCCTGGTATTGCTGAAAGGCAAATGGGTGGAGGTGGATCGGGACAAGCTACGCGAGGTATTGGACCATTGGAAAAAGGTCCAGGCGGAGACCGGAACAGGCGGCGTGCCCTTGCTGGCCGGCTTGCGGTTGCTCGCCGGTTTTGATGCCCGACCCGCCGACGAACCGGAGGCGGAAACCACCCGCGCGGCGTGGTCGGCGGTGGTGGCGGGCGGTGGACTGCAAGCGCTGCTGGAGGAACTGCGGCAACCCGCGGTGTCCGCCGAATCGGATCCCGGCGCGGATTTGCGGGCAACCTTGCGTCCGTATCAACGGGAGGGCGCGCACTGGCTGTGGTTTATGAACCGGCTGGGTTTGGGGGCCTGCCTGGCGGATGACATGGGTCTCGGCAAGACTATCCAGGTCCTGTCCCTGCTGCTCGTCTTGAAGCGGCAGCGTTCAGCCCGGCCGGGGGCGGCGCCGCCGGGTCCCTGCTTGCTGGTGGTGCCCGCCTCGTTGAGCGCGAACTGGAAAGCGGAAATTCACAAGTTTGCGCCCTCGCTCACGGTCATTTACGCGCATCCCTCCGAAACGGCCGCCGCGGCGCTTACCGCCATCGGCCGCGCCCCCGCAACCACGCTGCGCGGCATCGACCTTGTGATCACGAGCTATTCCATGGCCATCCGCCTCGCGTGGATCAAAGAGACGGAATGGAATGTGGTGATCCTGGATGAAGCGCAGGCGATCAAAAACCCGGGCGCGCGCCAGAGCCGGGCGGTGCGGGAACTGCGCGCCCGGCACCGGATCGCCATGACCGGCACGCCGATCGAGAACCGGCTTTCGGATTTGTGGTCGCTGTTTGATTTTCTCTGCCCCGGACTGCTGGGGGGAGTCCGGGAATTCGCGGTGTTTCTGAAAAACCGTCCGGCGGAGGATGCCAGCCGCTACCAACCGCTCCGGCGGTTGGTGCGGCCGTACATCTTGCGCCGGCTTAAGACTGACAAGCGAATCATCACCGACCTGCCCGATAAAACCGAAGTGACCGCTTTTTGCCCGCTCACCCGGAGGCAGGCGGGGCTGTATCAGCAAGCAGTCCTGGAGTTGGGCGAGCGACTGAACGCGTTGGAGACTGAAGGGATTCAGCGCCGGGGCATCATTCTGGCGTTTCTGACCCGGTTCAAACAGATTTGCAACCACCCTTCGCAATGGCTGGGGGACGACGGTTACGCGCCCGCCGACAGTGGTAAATTCAATCGGTTGAGGGAACTCGGCGAAGAGTTAGCGGCGCGCCAGGAAAAGTTGCTCGTCTTCACCCAATACCGGGAAATGACCGAACCACTGGCCCGTCACCTGGTCGAGGTCTTTGGGCAGCCGGGGCTGGTGTTGCACGGCGGGACCCCAGTGGGCAAGCGCCAGGAATTGGTCAATGCCTTTCAGCGGGACGGGGGACCGCCGTTTTTTGTGTTGTCGTTGAAAGCGGGAGGGACCGGACTCAACCTGACGGCGGCCTCGCATGTCATTCACTTTGACCGCTGGTGGAATCCGGCGGTGGAGAATCAGGCGACCGATCGCGCTTTCCGCATCGGGCAGAAGCGGAATGTCATGGTGCACAAGTTCACCTGCCGGGGCACTTTGGAAGAGCGGATTCAGGAAGTGATTGCCAACAAAAGCGCGCTGGCGGAAGATGTGCTGGGCGAGGGCGGCGAGCGGTTGCTGACGGAAATGAATAATTCTGAGTTGCTCCGCTTCGTGGCGCTCGATATCAACGCGGCCACCGACGATTCCCCGCCCGGTTAATCTGAAACGCGAACCCGAATTTATATGAGCTGGTATTCCCATCAATGGAAACCGTATGTCCCGGTGGCCGACCGCCGGGCCAAGGCGGCGCGCGAGTCGGCCAAGTTGGCGAAGAAAAAAGGCCAGACGGCCGCCCCTGTGGTTTTGGAAGGGAATAAGATTGCCCGCACTTTTTGGGGCAAGGCGTGGTGTGACAATCTGGAGGCGTACAGCGACTTTGCCAACCGCCTGCCCCGCGGCCGCACCTACGTGCGTAATGGCTCGGTGGTGGATCTGCAAATCGCGGCGGGCAAAGTGACCGCCCGGGTCGCGGGTTCATCGCTCTATAAAATTGAGGTCAAAATCAAGCCGCTGACGCCCCGGGTCTGGCAAGCCATCCAGGCGGAGTGCGCCGGGAAAATTGATTCGCTCATCGAACTGTTGCAGGGCAAGTTGTCCGCGGGCGTGATGCAAGTCGTCACCCGCCAGGAGCAGGGACTTTTCCCCACGCCAAAAGATATCGATCTGGAATGCTCCTGTCCGGACTGGGCGGACCTCTGTAAACATGTGGCCGCGGCATTATACGGAGTGGGCGCGCGTCTCGACACCCAGCCGGAACTGCTTTTCCTGCTGCGGGGCGTGGATGCGTCCGACCTGATCAGCCGTGCCTCCGCATCGGAAGCGGTGCGCCAGACCGGGGATTCCCAGCCGGCCATGAGCGAGGCCGAAATGGCCGATGTCTTTGGAATTGAGATGGCCGCACCGGTCCGCGCGGCGCCGCCGCCGCCGGAAGTGGCGACCGCGGCCAAACCCAAGGTGGCCCGAAAGGTCGCGGCCACCCCGAAGGCCAGGGCCAAGCGCAAACCCGCCTCGAAGAAGGTGGCCAAGATCAAGCCTGGGCCGGCCAAAGCCACCGCCGCG
The DNA here is from genome assembly GCA_903918755.1 of uncultured Pedosphaera sp. GTDB lineage: Bacteria > Verrucomicrobiota > Verrucomicrobiia > Limisphaerales > Pedosphaeraceae > CAIXFN01. The sequence goes on along the minus strand of CAIXFN010000034.1, from coordinate 191,646 downwards.
GGGCGCGCGCGGATTGCGACCGCGATGAAAGCCCGCTGGGAAGCCGCCAAAGCGCAAACGCAGCCCAAACCGGCCGGCAACAAGCCCCGGCCGTGATAGCAGACGCGCCCCGATGATGAAAGCCCGCTCGCCTTCGCTTGATCGAAAAGCAATTCATGATTACTCGTTGCGGCAATAGCCAGTGCGGCACCCTGTTGCGAGTGGCGGACGACTCGACCGAAGTCTCGGTGGTGTGTCCGGATTGCGGGGGGCAGGTGCCGCTGCCCGCCGGGGCGTCGTTTGTCATTTATGATCTGGAAACCACCGGGCTGTACCCGGATTCCTGCGAGATCATCCAGATCGCGGCCGCGCGGTTCCAGGATGGCCGGGTGGTGCCGGGAGATTCGTTCTTCAGCTACTGCCGGCCGGTTCGGCCCATTCCCTACTTCATCAGCGAGTACACCGGGGTGCGGGATCAGGATGTGCAAAATGCGCCACGGCCGATCGATGTTTTGCGGGAGTTTTCCCGGTATGTGGGGCACTCGGTCCTGATGGCGCACAACGGGCACCGGTTTGACATCAAATTCCTGGAAGCCACCGCGGCGCGCCATTCGGTGGCGACGCGGCCCGTGGAATCCATCGACACCATCACCCTTTCCAAACGCCTTTTTGGGACGAAGCGTGGCACCGGTCACGGCCTCGATCGGGTCATGGAGCGGTTGGGGGTGAATGCCGCGAACTACCGGCGCCATGACGCCCGTGGTGATGTCCTGGCCCTGGCGGACTCCGTCAGCCTGCTTTGGCAGCGGCTGGCTTTGGATGGTCGCGGTCGCGGCGTGCCCCGCAAAGAGACCTTGCTGCCGGCATACTGATATTATCGTTCAGTCAGTCCGCCGCCCACGGTCGCTTCCTCCCACGCTACCGCCCGCCCGAATCAAGGTTCGGAGTTCCGCGTTCACGCGGCGGGGCATCCGCCCACCTTCCTGCCTTCGTCACGTGAATTGCCCTCAAAAAAGCGATGTTCGTTGTGCCGAGTCGGGTTAGGGAATCGTGGTAGCCGTTCAGAACTGTGGAGGAAATTCGGATGCGGGAAAAGGCGCTGCAGCGCTGTTTCGTCGAACAACACTTTGAAAGTGTTGCATAGCCGGGACCCCTATTCGGACCCCTATTTGGATTACCGGCACAGATTTCGACTAGGCGACCGGGCCAGAGCATGGATGGGCATTGCTTGATAAGCACCAAAAAAAGCTAATGCCAGTAACACCAAAGGCGTAGTAGAGCGTTCTTGCAAACCGCCGGAAAAGGAACAGAATCACAAAAAAAGATTCACGCTGGTCGTGAGCCGGAAACCGTGTGGGAGCTGTCCTTTGTCAGGCAATATGTTTAAAATCACGCCGCTTCTTTTCCTGATTCTGTCTTTGCTGGCCCGGGAAGGACTTTCCCAGATCGCAGCGACCAATTATACTTTTGCCCGGACCTCCGGCACCTTCGCCACCATTGCGGCCGCGGGCACCGCCATTGCGGCCAGCGGAACGGGCGTTTTGGCGGATGAGGGCCACACCGGCGGGATCCCGATTGGTTTTACCTTCGGGTTCTGCGGGACCAATTACACGAACTGCACGGCCAACTCGAACCCGGTTTTGTCCCTGCAAAACACGAACACGGCCAGCTTTACCGTGGCGGCCACGAACATCTTGGGCGGTGGTTGGTTGATGCCCATGTGGACGGACGGTGACGGTCGGACCGGCGGGGGTGGAACTCCGCGTGTCTACTACCAGACCACTGGCGCAGTCGGCAGCCGGGTGTTCACGATTGAATGGAGCGATTTCAGCGTCTTCAACCAGGTTGCCGATCATATGAATTGGCAGATTAAATTATATGAAGGTTCCAACGTCGTTCAATTCGTTTACGGCACGAACGCCGCATCACCCGCTGGAGTGGTTGGCATCGCCAACAGCAAAAAAGATTTTCTGACCCTGACCAACGCCGCGTCCTACGTCGCCAACTCCGCCTTTAATACTGGCGTCAGCCTGCCAGCCAATGGGAGCGTATTGACTTTCACCCCGCCCCTGCCGACGGTGACGACGGCGACGCCGGTGAACGTGGCGGCCACGGCGGTCACCTTGGGTGGCAGCGTGACCGCCGATGGCGGGGTGGCGGTGGCGGAACGCGGCATCGTGTGGTCCACGAGCGCCAATCCGACGACGGCGAACAACAAAGTGGCCAATGGCAGTGGCATCGGGGCATTCAGCGCCGTGGTCAATGGACTCGCAGCGGGGACGACGATCCATGTGCGCGCGTATGCCATCAACAGTGCGGGAACCAGCTATGGCAGCGACCTCAGTTTCACGACGGCGACGCCGGTTTCGAGCCGGCAGGTGACGCACCTGACGGGGACCGCGGTGGTGGGCGGCATTAGTGTCAATGTGACGAGCACCGGGGGCGTGACGAGTTTTATTCCCTGCGGGGCCAGCACGTCACCGTACTATTTCACCGGCGGACCGGCCAGTTTCACGTTTAACTTTTCCGCGCCGGTCGGGGCGGTGGAGGTGAATGCGGTATTCGCCTCCGCTGGGACAGCGGGGCAATTGCATTTTGTGCGGAACGGCGTGGATTATGCGATTAATGATGCCAATCTGGCCGGGGTGACGGCGAGCACGTGCGGGGACGCGACGTTGGCCCAGGCACAGAACGGGGATCTGGTGAATACGGGTGACTACGCGGGCACGCCGAACAACCGGGTAATCATCCCGGGACCAATCACGAGTCTGACTGTGGCTAATGTAGGGGCGAACGGGGCGATCTTCGGACTGTTCCTCACGCCGGAGACCTATTTCCAGGTGGTGAACCCGGCCGGGAGTTCGACGGTCAATGGGGTGGGGGTAACGGTGACGAGCAGCGGCGCGGTGACTAGTTTCAAGCCGTGCGGGCCCAACATCGGGCCCTATTATTTCTCTGGCGGAGCGGGGAGCTACACGTTTAGTTTTGGAGCGGCGGTGGAGGCGGTGGAAGCGGACACGGTGTTCGGGTCGGGCGGCACGGCGGATCAGGTGCATTTTGCCAAGAACGGAGCGGCCTACGCCTTGGCGACCGCGAATCTGGCCGGGGTGACGGCGAGCACTTGCGGGGATGGCACACTGGCGCAGGTGTCGGGCGGGGATCTGGTGAATACGGGTGACTACGCAGGCACGCCGAACAACCGGGTGATCGTCCCCGGGTCGATCACCAGCCTGACGTTATCAAATGTGGGGGTGAACGCGGCGCTATTCGGGTTGTATTTTACCAAGGGAACCAATGCCGGGCTGGGGTTCACCAACGCGAGCAACCAGAGCCTGACGGTCGACCTGAACGCAACCGCGACGTCGATCAACGCACTACTGGCGGTATCAAATCTGAACCTCGGGCTGTCCCTGACCTGGACGCTCGGGGTGGCTCCGCTCCATGGATCAGTCGTGGCCGGCGGTGCGGTTACAGCCACCGGCGGAACCGTGACGCCGACCGGCTTTACCTACCAGCCAGCCACTGGCTACGGCGGGGTGGACGGGTTTACGATCTACGCCAGCGACGGGGTTAACACCGCCGCCACGACCATTCTGGTGAATGTGGGATTTCCGGCGGTGACGACGGCGACGCCGGTTAACGTGGCCGTCACTGCGGCCACGCTGGGTGGCAGCGTGACCGCCGATGGGGGGGTGGCGGTGACGGAGCGCGGCATCGTATGGTCCACGAACATCAATCCGACGACGGCGGACAACAAGGTGGCGAACGGCAGTGGCACCGGCCCGTTCAGCGCTACGGTCACGGGCCTGCCATCGGCGACGACGATTCATGCGCGCGCGTATGCGATCAACAGTACGGGAACCACCTATGGCAGTGGCCTGACTTTCACGACGGCGACGCCAGTCTCGAGCCGGCAGGTGACGCACCTGGCGGGGACCGCGGTGGTGGGTGGCCTGAGCGTGACCGTGTCGAGCAGCGGAGGGGTGACGAGTTTCAGTCCCTGCGGGGCCAGCACGGCACCTTACTATCTCACCGGAGGAGCGGGCAGCTTCACGTTCAATTTTTCCGCGCCAGTCGGTTCGGTGGAGGTGGATGCGGTGTTCGCCTCCTCGGGCACGGTGGGGCAGTTGCATTTTGTACGGAACGGCGTGGCCTATTCGATTACTGATGCCAATCTCGCCGGAGTGACGGCGAGCACCTGCGGGGACGCCACGCTGGCGCAGGCGCAGAACGGGGATCTGGTGAATACCGGTGATTACGCGGGCACGCCGAATAACCGGGTGATCATCCCGGGGCCGATCACGAGCCTGACCGTGGCCAACGTGGGTGCGAACGGCGCGCTCTTCGGACTGTTCCTCACGCCGGGGACGTATTTTCAGGTGGTAAACCCGGCTGGGAGTTCGACGGTCAATGGGGTGGGGGTAACGGTGACGAGCATCGGCTCGGTGTCAATCTTCAAGCCATGCGGGCCCAACACCGGACCGTATTTTTTCTCGGGCGGATCGGGGAGCTACACGTTTAGTTTTGGCGCGGCGGTGGAGGCCGTGGAAGCGGACACGGTGTTTGGGTCGGGCGGCACGGCGGACCAGGTGCATTTTGCGAGGAACGGAGCGGCCTACACTTTGACGAGCGCAAATCTGGCCGGGGTCACGGCGAGTAACTGCGGGGACGCTACGCTGGCCCAGGTGTCAGGTGGGGCTCTGGTGAATACGGGCGACTTCGGGGGCACGCCGAACAATCGGGTGATCGTCCCCGGGTCGATCACCAGCCTGACGGTGTCGAATGCGGGGGCGAATGCGGCGATATTCGGGTTGTATTTTACCAAGGGAACCAATGCCGGGCTGGCGTTTACCAACTCGAGCAACCAAAGCCTGACGGTCGCCTTTAACGCGCCCGCCACGCCGATCAACTCCCTGCTGGCGGTATCAAATCTGAACCTCGGGCTGACCCTGACCTGGACACTCGGGGTGGCCCCGCTCCATGGTTCAGTCGTGGCGGGCGGCAGCGTGACTTCCACTGGTGGCAACGTGACGCCGACCGGTTTTACCTACCAGCCGGCCACGGGCTACGGCGGGGTGGACGGTTTTACGATCTATGCCAGCGACGGAGTCAACACCGCGGCCACGACCATCCTGGTCAATGTGGGAATTCCGACGGTGACCACGCTCGCGGCCAGCCTCATCGGCACGACTAACGCCAACCTGCACGGCTTGGTCAGTCCCAACGGCCTGGCCACCGGAGCCTGGTTTGAATACGGCACGACCACCAACTACGGCGGTTCTACCAGTGCCAGCAGCGCGGGCAGCGGAATCAACCCGCAGCCGGCCAGTGCGCTTCTAACCGCCTTGAGCCAGGGCACGCTTTACCATTTCCGCTGCCTGGCCACCAACAGTACCGGCACAAACTTTGGCAATGATTTGACGTTCACCACCATAGCCATTCCGCCCCCGCTACTCATCAATGTGACCATGAACAAGGGGCCGCTAAAATTCACCTTCACCAATACCGCTGGCCAGCCCTTCACGGTGCTCGCCACCACCAACTTGCTGCTGCCGTTGAGCAATTGGTCGGGGCTGGGTTCGCCCATCGAAGGCCCGGCCGGTCAATACCAGTTCAGCGATCCCGCAGCGACCAACAATGTGCGGCGTTTCTATCGGGTGCTCTGGCCTTGATTTCTCATCCTCTGTTTGGCCAGGGTTCGACGATCACGCTCCACTTGCGCCCGGGTCGGGTATAGTGTGTGTAGGGAGGGGTTGTTAAAGAAAGGGATTGCAACAGTGGGTAAGCCGACCTGCCAGCAAGCCCGCCACCGGACATAAAATGTCAGGGCCCGCGGGCGATCGGCCGGTGGCGTCGTGGCCTGCGGGCAACTGGCTTGGGTCAGGGAATCAGAACATCGTCATTGCCTCGCTCGTGAACCGCAGACTTCCCCCCGCGCGGTGCGCCCAACGGAGTATTGTCCCAATTTGCCGAACGGGCCATGGTCATACCCGCATCATAATGATGAAAACAGAACCCCTTCGTCGGCCGATAAGTTGCTTCCTGGTGGCCCTCTGGCTGAACTGCCTGCCAGCGTCCGCACAAACCGTGGAGTTTGCCACCCTGCATGGTTTTGCCTACACCAACGGCATCAATCCGGCTGCGAGTTTGGTCCTGTCCGGCGGCGTGCTCTATGGCACCACCAAGACCGGCGGAGAGAACGGTTATGTCACCGGCAGCGGCTCCGTGTTTAAAGTGAATCCAGACGGTTCCGGATACTCGACCCTGCGCGTTTTCACCAATGGCCCGGACGGCGGCCAATTGGATGGCGGTCTGACGCTGGCTGGCAAAATGCTTTATGGCCCGGCGCTTTTCGGCGGCAGTTCGAACTATGGAACCATCTTTGGGATTGGCACCAATGGCGCCAGTATGACCAATCTTTTTAGTTTTCCCGCCCTGGGCGGAGATTTTCCCTACCCCAACGGACCGGGCGCTTATCCGGAGGCGGGCTTCGTCCTTGACGGAAATACCTTATACGGTCTGGCTCAAGGAGGTGGCATAAACGGTTGGGGCACAATTTTTTCGCTCAACACCAACGGCGGGAGTTTCACCAACTTGCACAATTTTACGTTCCGTGATGGGCAAAATCCCACCTCGCCCTTGCTGTTTTCAGGCGGGATGCTTTTCGGTTCGACCGCAAGCGGCGGAGCCAATGCCGTGGGCACTCTCTTTAAAGTCAGCACCAACGGCGTTGGCTTCACCAACCTTTACAGTTTTAGTTATCAGGGAGGATATCCCTACACCAATAGCGATGGCGCGAATCCCTTGGGCGCGCTGATTCGCGTGGGCAACACGCTCTACGGCACGGCCAGTAGCGGTGGCAGCAACGCGTGCGGCACGGTTTTTGCCATCAACACGGACGGTTCGGGTTTCGCGCCGCTGCATCAATTCAGCGGTCTGGCGGGAGTTTTACAAACCAACCGCGATGGCGCTAATCCGCAGTCTGGTCTCGTGCTTTATGGCAACGCGCTTTATGGGACCGCCGTGAATGGCGGACAATTTGGCAATGGCACCGTGTTTCGCCTGAATCTTGACGGTACCGGTTTTAGCGTTTTGTATCAATTCACCGCCGCGAACAATGTCGCGGGTACCAATGCCGACGGGGCGCATCCCAGCGGCGGGTTAATCGAATCCGGCGGTGTGCTCTATGGGACCGCCAGTGCCGGCGGCCTGGAGGGCTTTGGCACGGTGTTCAGCCTGCTGGTTCCGCCGCCGCTCGAAATCGCGCAAATGGGAACCAAAGTCATCGTGAGCTGGCCAACCAGTGTTTCCGGCTTCAGTCTGCAATCCGCTATCAGCCTCGCTCCACCCATTACCTGGACCACTATCAGCGGACAGCATGCGGTGACCAATGCAATCACGGGCAAACAAATGTTCTTCCGGTTGACTCATCACTAATTTGTCAAAACGTCAAAATCCGGTCCCTAAATAACAACCGGCAAAGCGCCTCCCCGGAAATGCGCTCTTGCGGCTGAAATAACAAATGTTCTGTTATCCGCCTTTGGTGGGCATCGGCCTTTTTGGTTTTGGACTCTGGGTATTATCGCCGTTCGGGGAACGAAATGCGCCACGAAGTCCCTCAAGCTCATGAGCCGCCTTTGGGTGATGGCCTGCGGTAAAGGAGTGGAGGACGCAATTCAAGGGAGTTCGAACAGAAGGTCGCAAAGGTCGCGAAGAAAGGCCGCTGAAGCAGGCGCGGGACGCGCCGCGATTGCCGCGGGAGACGATGAGGAGGTATTCATGGAGCAGGCAGACCTCGCCCATCGGAAAGACAAAGATTTTGCGTAAGAAGTTGCAATTGACCGATAGTCGGGGCTGCCCCCTTGTCACTCCCGCTGCGTGCGCTGGAGCGCGTGGATGGGCCTACGGTTTAGGATCAGAATACCGCGCTAAGACTTTGAGCTGATATACTACTGCGACGGGCGGCTGCTGGGCGGCAATGACTCGCTGCAATTCCGCAAGACTCCTTTCGGTTTCGACCAACCCGACGATGAGAAAACAACCGCCAGCAGCCGTCCCGACACCAACTTGTACGTCGCGAAACTCTGGATGGGCAGAAATGGCGCTCGCAATCGCGGGCAGGTGCTCCCGGGCGAGTGCCATGCGCCGCGCTTGTTGCAACGACGTATCGCCAAAATAAGCCCAACATCCGAACGCGACCAAGAGGCCACCGACGATCAGTGCCGCAAGGCCAGTTGAAATTTTCTTATTCAAGTGGGGTGCAGTAGGCCGAACGAGACAAGCTCAGCGACGCGACCCGCGAGGGCGCTCGATTGCAACCTCGACCCGATGGCTGGGTTTCCCGCAGCGCACGGTTAGCGCCAAGGATCATACTTCAACTCAGCAACGCAATCATTAAAGGCCTGAGACGCAGCCTCGACTGCCGCCATGGTGACCGGGCGTCGGTGAAGCACTGCCTGTGTCTGCGCCCAATAGTCCTGCAATCGTGCGTAGATCGGAGAATTCGAGTCAATTAATTTGTGCGCAAACTCCGAGCCAACCTGAATGCATGTGCCCAAATCGCCCTCAATGCAGCGCTTCGGTTGCGAGAACTTTCGGGAAAAAGCAATCGACCGACTCCAATAACGTGCTAGGTGAAAAGGGTGAAACTGGAGCGGGTCAGTGGGAGTGATGTCGCCACGCCGGGCAAACATGGCTTCGTAGCCTGGAATCATGGCGTTGGCTCGCTGTGTTAGAAGCTGTGCACTCATGGGGTTAACGACCAAGGGCTAAGCCAGCGGCAATGGAGCGGGACCCAAAAATGCGATGATGTCAATTTCATTTCATGGCTTCGTCAAACTGACCGGCGCGGAGCCGGTTGGCTCTAGCGCTGTGTCAGGTCGCTGTGATTGGCGAGAAATCTGTCGGTAAATGCCCGCTGAACTCGCGACCCAAATGCCAAAGAATGCCAAAAGATAAATCGTTCGCCAGGTCTTGATCTCCTCCCAAGTCCATTCGGCGGAAATCTTGTCTCCGGCTCCTTCGTGAACCTCAATCGGTTCCCAATACGCATCTATCGCCGGGCCATCCCAACACTGAAAGGCTCTTGGCTCGATCTGAACATACCACGCTCCGAAGGTCACAACCGCGGAAATGACCACACCCAGAAATGGGCAAATGAAAATGGCGAATGCTTTCATTCGACTAGCGACCCGGGCCGTCCAGCCTGCGAAGCACTGCTTCTGCGGAGGACGGACGGGACGTCTGGATGGCAACCGGAGCGCGAGGACCGGGTTCGGTAGAGTGCATGGGCGGCGGTCATGGTCATTTGATAACCTCGTAACTTGTCATCAAGCCGAGGGGAGCTTCGCGCTTGCCGTCGCGCAACCGCGAACTCTTGATGAACCGCTCCACCGCTGCATCAAGCTGCTGCTGACTCGATGCGGTGATCAATGTTCCGCCAGCCTGATGGATGATGACATAACCGTCAGTGCCGGGATTCGGCCGCCAGGCCCGCAGTTCCAACCAAACACAGCAAACCGGATTTGTTTCGAGCACGCTGACGGTGATGCCAAACTCTCGTCCCAACTTCTCGGCTTTCGCTCGCTGCTCCGCTGATGCGCCTTTTGGAATGCCAACGATCGGGAATGGTTTTGCATACTCTGACGCTGCTGCCGCGACAACATTGCAAAGCAACATCCCTGCTGCCAAAAGAGAACTAAGCGATTTCATCATAACTGATGGTTTGAATGACGGCGAACGCCCCAAGCTGAGGCACGCGGAAACACGCCCGGCTCGCGTAGCGGAGGCGATTGCGCGGATGGCGTTTCGCGCCAGCGACTTGTCAGGCGTCAACGTCATGCTCTGCTTTCTTAATCTCGTCGCAAATGGCCTCGAAACGGTTGAAATATTCTCGCTGGAGCTTGCGGCGTGACAATGAAAAGGTTGTGTGTGTCACCGCTAAACCCAGACTCTTGGCGAGTCTCGCGGCATCGGTCTGGAAATCAGGATACATCACCTCGGCGTTCGCAAAGTCGCCGGCGTTTCGCAGCATATAATCCGTGACCCAGAGACAATAAACCAAGCGTTCCCAGTCGCTCAAGCTGGCCCCACCAGCATGCGCCATCTTTTCGACGACTTCGCCGCCTCTTTCGACCACCCAAGTCTGATTTTCGGTGTGTGCCATAGCCGCCTAACGACCCAAGCTCAGCGACGGGGCCAAAAGTCGCGTCGGCGTTTGCGGTAGCGCCTGATTGGCCGCAGTCTCATGATCTCGATACAAACAAACACAAAAGCAGTGTAATGGCAAACAGAACGCACCGTTACCAACCAAATGCCACTAAATTCCTCCCGTAGGAATTCGAATCGCCCCAACCTGTGCTAAAAAAGGATGGGAGTCGATCCGAGCTCGGCACCTGGCGAGCCGTCACCCGGTAATGCCTGAATTTTGGCCCGTCGGAATGAAAGTTCCGCCCGGCCTGCTCTTTGACATATTAGTGTGTCTGCGTTTGCCCGGCGGATGAGCCCGGGCAGTTGCCCGTCGGTGGTCATCGCCGCGTGCCGTCCCAACCGGCACGCGGCCCACCGCCCCCGCCCGCCCGCTACTTCAAACCGACCCCGTTATGGAGCCTGCGCCGTTATCGATAATCTTGATTGCTCACCCTTTTCATCAAGCGTCACCGGAATGGATGCCCTCAAGGTCTGAGTTCGAAGAGTCCAGGATCCGGACACTTAATCCAGTTTCGAGTTGGTTCCGGACGCTTTGCATTTTGCCGGTTTCGTCCGCAGACAGGATTTTGCGGAATGTCCGATATCCGTTTTCAGGACAGGATGAACAGGATTACCCCCGCGTCGCCCAAAGGGCTATGCAGGGCAGGCCGGATGGGAGGCAGACGTCAGCTGAACCGCCGGGCTTTTGTTCGGGGCCATCCTGCTCAATCCTGTTAATACTGTCTAAATTGTCTCGGTGTAGCCGTTCTTGGGACCCGTGCGTCGCTGGAAGCTATGCAGCGTAGGACAGGACGAACACGATTATCTGGATGGGAGGCGGACGTCGGCTGCTGCAATTGAGAGGCGGCGCGGCCTTCCGGTCCCCTTTTGTGGCTTGTGCGCATTTTGGCGGCCAAAATCTCGGGCAGATCTTGTTTCTGGCGGTTCGCTTTCGTTCATTGTGCGCGGCCAATCCATCTCCGGTGTTTCTGCGCAGTCCAGGTTCCGGACAGTTAATCCAGTTTCGATTCGTGTTGTTTCCGAACAGCACCTCCCCAGCGTCGTTCACCATTGGAGCAGTTCCCATCTGTGCTCTCCCGGTAATCTGTGGTCAATCCATCCCCTGTCTTCCCGCCCGAGTCCAGGTTATACAAACTTAACCCAGTTTCGCACTTTCAACGCTTGGGGATGACATGGGGGCGGATGTTTCCTGGGGCGACGCGGGGGACGCTTTGCCTCAGGCTGAGGAATGACGGGCCTACAGCCCTTGGCAAAGGGCTGATGCCCAGCTTGACAGGCGGAAGCAGGAAGGGAAGAATGCAATAGTGAATACGCTTCTCGAACGCATCACGATTGATCCCCTGATTTGCCACGGCAAACCGGTCATCCGCGGATTGCGGTATCCAGTGGAATCTTTGCTCGAGTACTTGGCGGGCGGTAATCGGTTTGAAGAGGTGCTGGCTGAGTTCCCGGACTTGGAACTGGAAGATTTGCTGGCATGCATTGAATTCGCTGCCCAGTCGATCAAGCTCAAGAGCCGCCATTTGGTAATGGCATGAAATTCCTGGTGGATGCCCATCTGCCGCCCTCACTTTGCCGGCTTCTTCGTCAGGAAGGGCATGATGCCATCCATACGTTGGAACTACCGGATCAAAACCGCACTCCCGACGGCGAACTCATTCAGGTCGCGCTACGGCAACACCGCGTTCTCGTTTCCAAAGACACTGATTTCTATTATTCGCACCTGCTTTCTGGGCGCCCCCCAAAATTGCTCCTAATCCGCACCGGAAACATGCGAATACGCGATTTTCTCGATTTGTTTGAGAAGCACCTTCCGGCGGTAATCGAAGCCTTAGAAAGCAATTCACTTGTCGAATTGGACCGCTCCGCAATTCGAATAGTCGTTTGACAGATAATGAATTGTTCGGGCGTTCCAACGGTTGCGATACCGGGCCGAAATCAATCCCGGAATTGCAAGGCAGCCAGTCGGCGGTAGACGCCGGCCTCCAGTGCCTGAAGCTCTTCGTGGGTGCCGGATTCGACGACGCGGCCGTCGGCGATAACGATGATGCGGTCCACGTGGCGCACGGTGGCGAGGCGGTGGGCGATGATGAAGGAGGTGCGGCCGCGCATCAAGGTTTCCAGGGCTTGTTGAATCAGGCCTTCGCTCTCGGAATCGAGGGCGCTGGTGGCCTCGTCCAGGATGAGGATGGCGGGGTTCTTGAGGATGGCCCGGGCGATGGCAACGCGTTGGCGCTGGCCACCGGAGAGTTTGATGCCGCGGTCGCCCACCAGCGTGGCGTAGCCCTCGGGGAACTTCGTGATGAAATCATGGGCGTTGGCTTGTCGCGCGGCTTGTTCTATTTCCGCCTGATTGGCCCCGGGTTTGCCGTAGGCGATGTTTTCCGCGATGCTGCCGCCGAAGAGCAGCACTTCCTGCGGCACCATCGACATCTGGCCGCGTAGTTCGGTGAGAGGGTAATCCCGGGCGTCGCGGCCGTCGATGAGGAGCCGGCCGGAGGTCGGGTCGTAAAGTCGGAGCAGGAGGGAGATGAGGGTGGATTTGCCAGCGCCACTGGGACCGACCAGCGCGATCCGCTGGCCAGGTGCCGCCGCCAGGGTTACCTCATGGAGCACCTCGACACCCGTGCGCGAGGGGTAGGTGAAGGAAACGTTTTCAAAGGCCACTTCGCCTTTGAGGCGGGGCAGGGTGGAGGGGGCGGGCGGGCCAAGGTGGGTTTCGACTTCAACCGGTTCCCGTAGTAATTCGCGCACGCGCTGGGTGGCCCCGATGGCTTTTTGGAGCTGACTGTAGAGTTCCGCGAACTGGCCCATGGCGCCGGCCACAAAGGTGGTGCAGAGGCCGAAGCGGGTGAGTCCGCCCATCGTGATCTCGCCCCGTTCCAGCATGTGGGCGCCGGACCAGAGCACGAGAACGATGCAACCGAACAGCGCGAAGATGATGAACGAGACGAAGGCCGCCCGGAGGCGGGCGCCGCGCAGGGTGATGGTCAGGAATTTGCCCAACCCCTCGTGGTAGCGTTGGAGTTCATAGGTCTCATTGGCGAAGGCCTTTACGTTCACGATGCCTTGCAGGGTTTCCTCCACGATGGTGGCGGTGTCGGCCAGCCGGTCCTGGGCTTCGCGCCAGATCTTGCGGGTCCGGCGACCGAATACCACCGCGATGGCGATCACGACCGGCAGGCTGGCGAGCATGACGCCCGTCAGTTTGAGGGACGTGGCGGCGATCAATCCGATGCCGCCGATCAGCAAAATGGATTGGCGCAGAAACTGGGGCAGGATGGTCGTCAATGTGTCCTCCATCTGGATCAAGTCGGCGGAAAGCCGGCTCGCAAGTTCCCCGACGCGGCGTTGGGCGAAAAAGGACATCGGGAGGGAAATCAGACGGGCATAGGTGTCCCGCCGCAAATCGACCAGGCAGCGTTGTCCCGCAGTCGCCAGGGAAAGCGCCTGGAAATAGGAAAATCCCGCCTGCAGGGCGAGAATCCCCACCAGCAGCAGGGCGGTGCGGTCCGCTCCCACGAGATGTCCGCTGCCGGCTCCCGCCGTGGGCATCACGCCGTCGATGATCCTTCCGGCCAGGTAGGGGAACGCCAGACTGAGCACGCTGCCGGCCATGAGCGCGAGCAGCGCCGCGCCGAACCGGGCGCGGTACGGTCGCAGATATTTGAACAACTCCAAAGCCTGGCCGAGGGATTCCCGGTTTAGCTTGGCTTTGGGGAGTTCCACTCCGGCCTGATCATTGCGTGAATAGCGCGCCATGGCGGCTAGCTTAATCCAAAAACCCGCGGGCGCGAATGACAATTTGCCCTTTGGGAAGAGCTTGCCGAGTAACGCAATTCAGTAGCAGTTTAGCGGCGCAAACGCACCAGCACCACGCTGGCAGGGGACAATTGCCAATGCCCGGCACCGTCCAGGACCTTGAGCTTGGTCGACTCGCCGGGATTCCAGTGGCCTTCGCTGGTAATTTTCCCGCCGGCGAAATCGGGGGCTTCCCTACTGATCACCGCGGGCGCTCGCAAGGGAAAGGCTTCTGTTGTCCCATAGCCGGTTGGCAGTTCGATATTCAATTCAGCCTCCCGGTTGAGGTCTTTGTTCAACACGGTGATCCAGAGGGGACCATCACCTTCCCGGGTGGCGTACGCGGTGACATTGACTTCGGACTTGGTGATTTCTACCGGCAGCAAATTGCCATGGCCCGCGCGGGCAAACGCCAGCTATTCATGGTAGCCGCCGTGCAGATCCACCTCATTGCCGATTTCGAACGATTGCAAGCGGTCGCCCAGAGCCGCGGCCACGGCCACGGCTTCCTCCGCCGCTTCCGCCGGGGAACCAGTGCCCAGGTTGAGGCCCCACATGACGCGCCAGCCGGTGGCGCGGGCAAAACCGGCCAGATCGGCCAGACTTTGCCGGTTGATCACCGTGAGCTCCCGTTCCGTCCGGGGCGCTGGCTGGCCATCAGGCATAAACCGGGTATGGTCGGAGACGTTGCCACCGATGCGGATCAAACCGTTCGATCCGAGATTTCGGTAGAGTTGGATCAGCGTGGTGTTCGTGGCACTGAAATAATTGGTTTGCGCCACCGCCGAGGTTTCATAACCGAATCCGAGAAAATCGGGGGAGATGTGTCCCACGACAGTCCCGGGATTCACTTTGATTTGCAGCGGCCAGCTGGGCGCGGGTTGACCAGCGACGCTGAGCGCACCCAGACAAATCAAGGTAATCTGTCCGATTTGGCGAGCCCAACGCTCGCCGCGACTGCCCTGCCGGATCTGGGATGAATGGAGCGCACAGTTCATGGATGGTTTTAGAATGCCAGAAGCACCACGGTCGGCGAATGCAAAAAACTTTTAAAAAAGCACTAGACTAACCGGTCTAGTCGTGCGATGGTGTCAGTGTCGGTCGCCGAATGGCCTTGCATCGGTGCCGGCAAACTGATCAAAGAAAGACATGTCCCGCGTCATGAACACCAAAGAGAAGCTGCTCGCGGCCGCTCTGGACCTCATTTGGAGGAACAGCTACGGGGCCACCAGCGTGGATCATCTTTGTGCGGCGGCGGGCGTGGTGAAGGGCAGTTTCTATCATTTTTTCAAATCCAAGTCCGATCTGGCGATCGCGGCTCTGGAGGCGGAGTGGAAAAACCGGCAGTCGGCGCTGAACGAAATGTTTTCGCCCCTGGTTCCACCGCTGGAGCGCCTCAGCCGGTTGTTCCGTGAGGGCCTGGAGGAGCAGGCCCGCCTGAAGGAAGAAAAAGGTTGTGTGGTGGGTTGTCCCATGTGCAGCCTGGGGAGCGAGATGGGGACCCAGGATGAGCATATCCGGGTCTGGATCGACAACGCGCTGCAGGAATACTTCAAGTACTACGAGGCGGCGATCCGGGATGCCCATTATTTGGGACTGATTCATGCCCCGGACCCGGCCACCACCGCCAAAGTGGTGATTCAATATGTTCACGGGGCCATGATGGAAGCCCGGATCCAGAATAGTCTCGCGCCCATCGCCGCGTTGGAAGCCGGGGTAAAATGCATCCTGGGGGTTCGTGAGGCGGCAGTAGTTTGATTTTTTTTGCCTGATTACTAAACCGACCAGTCCACTCCGGGCTGGAGATTGAACTGAACTCGAAACACTGAATCCTATGAACACCGTGCCATTGTTGCCCATCCGCCCCGAACTCCGCCGCGCTGTCTTGGCAAATTTGGGGGCCGACTCCCAACTGAATCCGATCGTCCTGCCCGTCGCCTTGGAGCAGGCGGAAAGCCTGGCCGCCGAAACGCCCTATCCCGGGTTGCTTCTCCCGGTGCTGGCGGCCGAATTGGCCTGGCAGTTTTCCCACCTGGCCCGCGTCGCGCGGTCCAGCTTTGCCCCCGCTCCGGCGGCTTTCGAAATCGCCGCCTGATGCCCCCTCATTTCCGCCAACTGCCCAACCGCCCAAAACTCATCCCCTCGCTTATGAACCGCCCCATCCGAATCCTTTCCGTCGGCGCCCTTTTGGCTGTCGCCGCCGTGGCCGCCGTCATCGTGCAGCACCCCTCCAAAGCCGCTGGGCCGCAACCGCCGCCTGCCGCCCCCGGGGTGGTGGTCGCCCCGGTGGAACAGCGCGAACTGGTGGAATATCAGGAATTCACCGGGCGCATCGAACCCAAGGAAACCGTGGAGATCCGGCCACGGGTTTCGGGCTATATCACGGCGGTCCAATTCGCTTCCGGCCAGCGGGTCAAGAAAGGTGACCTGCTGATGACCATCGACGCCCGCTCGTTCGAGGCGGCCTTGCAGCGCGCCACCGGAGAATTGGAGCAGGCCAAACTGCGCCTCGAGTTGGCGGGCACGGAAGGTCGCCGCGCCGCCTCGTTGCTGGAAAAGAGCGCCATCTCCCGGGAAGAGGCGGACCAGCGCCGGAGTCGGGAAGCCGAGGCGCGGGCCGCGGTTTCCATCGCCGAAGCTGCGGTGGCCACGGCCCGGCTCAATGTGGAATGGGCGCAGATCCGTTCGCCTATCGATGGCATCGTCAGTCGCGCCTACGTAACCGCGGGCAACAACGTCAGCGGCGTGGATGGCGCGGCGACGCTGCTGACCACCGTGGTCTCCGAAAACCCCGTCCATTTGTACGCGGATATTGATGAAGCCACCTTCCTGCGCTTGCAGGAACTCAAACGCGCGGGCGGTCAGTCCACCAACGCGGCGGGGCAGGTGGGGGTGGAAGTTGGCCTGGCGGACGAGGCCGGGTTTCCCCATGCCGGATTTATCGAATCCTTTGATAACCGCCTGAACAATGCCATGGGGAGTATTCTGCTCCGGGCGGAACTCGACAACCAGGATCAGAAACTGGTGCCTGGATTGTACGCCCGGGTGCGCGTGCCAGTGAGTGCACGGCACGCGGTGCTGCTGGTGGACGAGCGGGCGATTGGCACCGACCAAAGCCAGAAGTTCGTCCTTTCCCTCACGGCGTCGAATACGGTCGCGTACCGGGCCGTGAAACTCGGCTCGATGCTGGACGGCCGGCGCATCGTCCGCGACGGACTGCAAGCCGGCGATAAGATCGTAGTCAACGGGCTGCAACGGGTCCGCCCGGGCGCCCTGGTGTCCCCGGAAACCGAGACGCCGACAGCGCCCGCCGGGACCCACGTCGCCGCGCGCTGAGCGCTCGTCCCCGCAGTTTATCCAAAGGCTTATCCGCCATGAACTTTTCCACTTTTTTCATCAAACGCCCGATCTTTGCCGGGGTGTTGTCCACCATCATTTTCCTCGTGGGCCTCATCTGCATGTTCCGGCTGCCCATCAGCGAGTATCCAGAGGTGGTCCCGCCCACGGTCGTGGTCCGCGCCGCCTACCCCGGGGCCAATCCCAAGGTCATCGCCGAAACCGTCTCGTCCCCGCTCGAGCAGGCCATCAACGGTGTCGAGAATTCCCTCTACATGTTTTCCCAGGCCACGAGTGATGGCGCGATGACGCTGACCGTCACGTTCAAACTGGGGACGGACATTGACAAGGCCCAGGTCCAGGTGCAGAACCGGGTTTCCCAGGCCCTGCCCAAATTGCCGGAGGAAGTCCGCCGGTTGGGGGTCACCACAGTGAAGGCCTCGGCGGATCTGACGATGGTGGTGCATCTATTTTCGCCGGGCGGCCGTTATGACGATGTTTACATCCGCAATTACGCGACCCTGCAAGTCAAGGATGTGCTCGCGCGTCTGCCTGGGGTGGGGACGGTACAGATCTTCGGAGCGGGGGACTACGCGATGCGGGTGTGGATTGATCCCGGCAAGGCCGCTGCGCGCGGCCTGACCGCCGGTGATATTGTCAACGCCATCCGGCAGCAGAATGTTCAGGTGGCGGCTGGTGCCATCGGCCAGCAGCCGTTGTCCAGCCCGGCGGCATTTGAGGTCCAGATCAACGCCAAGGGCCGCATGATTACCGAGGAGGAGTTCTCCCGCATCATCGTGAAGACCAGCCCGCGGGGCGAAAAGGTCTTTCTGCGGGATGTGGCCCGGGTGGAACTGGGAGCCGCGGAATACGCCTTGCGCTCGTTGCTGAATAACCAGACCGCGGTGGCCCTGCCCATTTTCCAACTGCCGGGCGGCAACGCGATCCAGCTCTCCGACAACGTCCGCCGCGCGATGAAGGAAATGAGCGCCAACTTTCCGGACGGCCTCAGCTATGACATTGTTTACGATCCGACCGTCTTTGTGCGCGATTCGATTGAGGCGGTGGTGCACACCCTCCTGGAAGCGATCGTGCTGGTGGTAATCGTGGTGATCCTCTTCCTGCAAACCTGGCGCGCTTCCATCATCCCGCTGGCGGCGGTGCCCGTTTCCCTGGTGGGCACTTTTGCGCTGATGCATTTCCTGGGTTTCGGCATCAATGCGCTCTCCCTGTTCGGCCTTGTCCTGGCGATCGGCATTGTGGTGGATGACGCGATCGTGGTGGTCGAAAACGTGGAGCGCAATATCGCCAACGGCCTCTCACCTTTCGACGCCACGCGGCGCGCGATGAGCGAGGTGACCGGGCCCATTATCGCCACCGCGCTGGTGCTCGCCGCCGTGTTCATTCCCACGGCCTTCATCAGCGGGTTGACCGGCCAGTTCTACAAGCAATTCGCCATCACGATCGCGATTTCCACCGTGATCAGCGCGTTCAATTCCCTGACCCTCTCGCCTGCGTTGAGCGCCCTCCTGCTGCGGGGCCACAATCAACCCAAAGACCGACTCACGCGCATCATGGATGCCGCCTTCGGCTGGATTTTCCGACCCTTCAACCGCTTCTTCGCCTGGTCGGCCGGGCGCTATGCGCGGGGCGTTCAGGCGGTCATCCGCCGCACCGGGATTGCCGTGGTAGTTTACCTCGGCCTGCTGGTGCTGACGGGGTGGGGCTTCAAGCATGTGCCCACGGGCTTCGTGCCGACCCAGGACAAGCAATACCTGGTGGCCTTTGCGCAATTGCCTGACGCCGCGTCCATCGACCGCACGGATGCCGTTATCCGGAAGATGTCCGAAATCGCCTTGAAACATCCCGGCGTGCAATCCTCGGTGGCGTTTCCGGGCTTGAGCATCAACGGATTCACCGTGAGCCCGAACTCAGGCATTGTGTTCGTGACTTTGAAACCATTCGAGGATCGCAAATCGCCGGAACTTTCCGGCTTCGCGATTGCGGGACAATTGAATGCGGAATTCGCGCAACTCAAGGAGGCCTATATCGCCATTTTCCCGCCGCCGCCCGTGCAGGGTTTGGGCACGATTGGCGGGTTCCGTTTGCAGGTGGAGGACCGCGCCGATCTGGGTTATGAGGCGCTCTACAACGCCACCTGGCAATTGATCGGCAAAGCGAATCAAACGCCGGGCCTGGCCGGATTGTTCTCCAGCTACCAGGTAAACGTGCCGCAACTCGAAGCCGATGTGGACCGGCCCAAGGCGCTCAGCCAGGGGATCCCCCTCAATTCGTTGTTCGAGACGATGCAAGTTTATCTCGGGTCGTTGTATGTGAATGATTTCAACCGGTTTGGCCGCACCTACCAGGTCATTGCCCAGGCGGATGAGAAATTCCGCCGGCAACCCGAAGACATCGCCCGGCTCAAGACGCGGACGGAAAAGGGCGAGATGGTCGCGCTTGGCTCGGTAATGCAGGTGAAGGAAACCTACGGTCCGGATCGGGCCATGCACTACAACGGCTATCTCAGCGCTGAAATCAATGGCAGCCCGGCTCCCGGATTCAGTTCCGGCCAGGCCGAGGCATTGATGACCCGCCTGGCCGCGGAAACCCTGCCCAAGGGTATGGGCTCCGAGTGGACCGAACTCACGTATCAGCAACTCATCGCCGGCAACACCGCCATCTATGTGTTTCCGCTGTGTCTGCTGCTCGTCTTCCTGGTGCTCGCGGCCCAGTATGAAAGTTTCCGGATGCCGATTGCCATCATCCTGATCATTCCGCTCACCCTCCTGAGCGCGTTGGTGGGAGTGATGCTGAAAGGCGGGGAGAACAACGTGTTTACACAGATCGGCCTGATCGTGCTCATGGGGCTGGCCGCCAAGAACGCGATTCTGATCGTGGAATTCGCCAAGGTGAAGCAGGACGAGGGTTTGGACCCCGTCGCCGCCGCGATCGAAGCGGCGCGACTGCGGTTGCGCCCGATCCTCATGACCAGTATTGCCTTTATCGCCGGCGTGTTTCCGTTGGTGGTCAGTCACGGGGCGGGCGCCGAGATGCGCCAGGCCATGGGGGTGGCGGTCTTCGCCGGAATGATCGGGGTCACGTTCTTCGGCCTCTTCCTGACCCCCGTCTTTTACCAACTGGTCATGTCACGGAAACGCCATCCGGTCATCACGATCGATCCAGGGCATCCCGCGAAGCCGCTCATGCCGGCTGCGGCCGCCACCGTCCTGTTCTTGCTGGTGGTGAGCCAGGCCTGGTCTCCGTCGTCCGTCACCGCCGGGGTGCTGACCGTGGGACCGGATTACGTCCGGCCTACCAACGCCGTTCCCGCCCGATTCCAGGACGCGACCAATGCACTTTGGAAAGCCGCCGCGCCCGCTGATGCTCTGGCCAAGGGACCGTGGTGGGAATTGTTCCAGGATCCCGCGTTGACCCGATTGGTGGAGATGGCTACGACGAATAATCAGTCTTTGCAGGCCGCTTTCGCCCGGGTGAACCAGGCCCGGGCGGTGGCGCGCGAGGCGCGGAGCGAGTTTTTTCCCAGTCTTGGTTTTGAGCCGTCCGCCATCCGGCAGCGCTACTCGCCGAACCAACAGCCCGCCTTCGGCGCTCTCACCGCCAACACGCTCAGCGTGCCGCTGGATTTGAGTTACGAGGTGGACCTGTGGGGGCGCATCCGGCGGGGATTTGAAGGCGCCCGCGCCGATGCGCAGGCGCGGGAAGCGGACTTTGTCAATGTGCGGCTCAGCCTGCAATCCGAGGTGGCCCACACCTATTTCACCTTGCGGAGTCTCGACAACCAACGCGGCATTCTCCGGGAAACGACCAGTCTGCGTCGACAGGCCCGGGATCTGGTGCAGACCCGGTTTGAGGCCGGCAGCGTGCCGGAATTGGACCTGGCTCGCGCCAACACCGAACTCGCGAGTGCGGAATCCGATCTGCTGGCGCTCGACCGGAACCGCTCCACTTTGCAGACCGCGTTGGCGGTTCTCGTCGGTGCCGCCGCGCCGGATTTTTCCTTCCTAGACGGCGGGCATTACACCAACGAACCGCCGGTCATTCCCGCCTTCCTGCCGGCCGAATTGTTGGAACGCCGGCCGGACATTGCCCTCGCCGAGCGGCAACTCGCGGCCGCCAACGCGCGGATCGGCGTGGCCAAGGCCGCCTATTTTCCCGTGCTGCGGCTCACGGGCAGCGGTGGCTTTCTGAGTGCTGATGTCGAATCCTTGTTCAACTGGGACAGCCGGGTGTGGTCGCTGGGGCCCAGCCTCTCGCTGCCCCTGTTTGCCGGCGGTCGCAACAAGGCGGGGGTGGCCCGGGCCCGGGCAGCCCGGGAGGAGGCCGTCGCCACCTATCGCCAGCAAGTTCTGGTAGCCTTCGCGGAGGTGCAGGACGAACTAACTGGCTTGGGCATCCTCTCCGCCCAGGCGGAGGCGGTGGCGCGCGCCCTCGCCGCGGCCCGGCGGAGCGCCGTGCTGGCGCGGGTGCGCTATGATGGCGGGGCGGCCAGCTACCTGGAAGTTGTGGACGCCGAGCGGGCGGCCCTGGGTACCCAGCGCGAAGCTGCGCGGATATCCGGCCAGCGACGGCTGGCCACCGTGCAACTCATCAAAGCTCTCGGTGGCGGTTGGTCGGCTCTACCGCCCCAGTTGGTAAAGTCCCAAAATCCGACCCCAAGGTGATTTAGCAAATCGAATTGCCAGCAGCAGCTTGACCGTATACAAACAGCCCCGCCAAAAGGTGTGCCTGATCCGTCTTTGATCGGGATTGAGCACCCGGTGGCTCGGTGGCTGGGGCGTTCATTGCCCCAGTGACGCCCGCCAGATTGTTCTGGCGGATAATATGAAAGGGCAAACAGAATGAAAAAATACGGTGCGGAATTCTTCGGAACATTTTGGCTGGTGCTCGGCGGTTGTGGCAGCGCGGTGCTGGCTGCGGCCTTTCCGAATGTGGGCATTGGTTTGCTGGGCGTGTCATTCGCCTTCGGCCTCACGGTGCTGACCATGGCGTTTGCCATTGGTCACATTTCGGGTTGCCATCTCAATCCCGCCGTCTCGGTGGGGTTATGGGTGGGTGGCCGTTTTCCCGCCGCGCAGCTCGTTCCGTATATTATTGCGCAGGTCCTCGGTGCGGTCGCCGGCGCCGGGGTGCTGGACATCATCGCCAGCGGCAAGCCGGGTTTTTCCGTCACCGCGGGATTCGCCTCCAACGGCTTCGGGGCGCATTCACCCGGGGGCTATTCGCTGGAGTCCGCCTTTGTCACGGAAGTCGTGATGACGATGATGTTTCTCCTGATCATCCTTGGTGCCACCGACCGGCGCGCGCCAAACGGTTTTGCTCCGCTGGCCATCGGCCTGGGATTGACCTTGATTCATCTGATCAGCATTCCGGTGACCAATACCTCGGTGAATCCCGCCCGCAGCACGGGCGTGGCGCTGTTTGTCGGTGACTGGGCGATTGCCCAACTCTGGCTGTTCTGGGTGGCCCCGATCATCGGTGCCGTGTTGGGAGCCTTGGTTTACAAGTTCCTCGGCAGCGAGGAACGCTGATCTGGGGCGGCTGGTAAGGGGGACGATGGTTCTCCTTCCCCGCGGTTTCCGGTCAGGCTTTCGGCCTCAGTTGAGCTTGGGTGGTTCGAATGTGGCCATCCCATCACCGGTCAGGCCATTCCAGACCCGCAGCACGCCATCCTGTCCCGCGGCAATCACGATTTTGCCATCCGCGGTCGTCGCGACGGCATTCATGAAGTCCGTACCGCCGCTGTAGGACCGAACCCGGTCGCCGTTTTCTTTGAACAACGCCACCCCGTGGTCCCCGGAGGAGGCGACGGCCTGATCAGTGATCCCGACGTAGTTGATGCCGGTGACTTCCTTGCCAAAACTTTCGATATTCTTTTTCCGCTCTCCGGTCACGGGGTCCCAGATTTTGATGACGTTATCCGCTCCCGCGCTGGCCAGGGCATGGCCATCCGCGCGCCAACTGACACCGAGAACATGGTGGAGGTGGCCTTCGAGGGTGCGAACGACCTGGCCGGAATCCAGATCGAGGATTTTGATCTGACGGTCCGCGGCCCCGGAAGCCAGAAAGTGGCCATCCCGGGAGAAATCGAGGCTGAAGACCGCATCGCTATGCACGCGGTTGAATGATTGGAGTAATTTACCGTCGCTGACCTGCCACAGGTCGATTTCCCCGCCGCGGGTTGGCTCGCCGCCGCCGCTGGCCAGCCGTCGGCCATCCACACTGAAACGTAGCGTGTTGACCCGGTCGGCGATGGGACCATTGGTGCCCAGAGTCTGCTCCAAATTCCAGGTTGTCCGCAGGTCCCAGACTACGGCACTGCGGTCAGCGGAACCGGAGACCAACCGGTCGGCGCCGGCGAAGGCCAGGGCAAAGATGGCGCCCTGGTGGCCATGGTAGGATTCCCAAGCGTTGCCGTTGTCCGCACTGGCGGCATGGAGCACGCCGTCATCTCCGGCGGTTAGCAAAGTGCGGCCATCCCGGGAAAAGGCCAGCGCCCGAATCATGCTCCGGGAAGCTGCGGCTGCCGCCTGCCGCGCGGCTTCCAAGGCGTTTGCGGCGCTTTGCCGGGTCAATTCCGCCTGTTCGATGCGGGTTTGCGCGTTGGTCACAGCCGCCGCCGAAGTCGCCACCGCCTGGGTGGCCAACTGCTGCTCCGTCTCCGCCGCGGAACGGGGGAGGGCGGCTTTTTTCAACTCGGCGTCGGCATCCGCCAGGGTCTTGGTGGTGGCGTTGAGTTTTTCGTTGGCCTGTTTGAATTTGTCCACCGTGGCGGAGGGAAAGGCGTCGCGCGTGGTTTTGGCGGCGGCCAATAGTTTGGTTTTTTCCTCACTGGCCGTCGTCAAATCGGCAACTATCTTTGGATCCGACGGCGATTTTTCCTGGGCCGTCTTCAATTGGTCGCGGGCTTCACTAGCGGCCTTTTCGGCGGCTTCCAAGGTGGTGGTGGCCAGTTGCAAATCCTTTAACTCTGCCAGGGCCTTTTCGGCAGCCTCGCGGGCGGTCCTGGCTTCCGTCACCTTGGTCTGCTTTTCCTGAAAAGGCTTTTCCGCATCGGCGAAGGCTTTGGTGGCTTTTTCCAGGCGGGTTTGTTGGACGTGATGCTCATTGGTGGCGGTCTGCCAGGCGGTTTTGCGAAAGGCCAGTTCATTGGTGGCCAGGGTGGCGGTGCGCCCGGCTTCCGGAATGGCAATTTCCAGATCGTAGTCGCCCGTCAAGGTCGCGATTTCCTTGCCCTCTTTGGCATCCCACAATCTGGCCGGCTGGTTCAACCCGGCGGTGGCCAGCCTTTGTCCATCGCGGCGAATGGCCAGCGCCAACACAGGGCCGCCGGGCTTGATTTGCCGCAAAACCTTGCCCTCATTGAGATCCCAAAAACGCGCCGTGCCATCCCCGCTGGCGGAAATAAACTGGGCGGGTTCGCCCGGCCACGTTGCCAGAGCGGTGACCGCGCCTTCATGCCCGCGAAATTCCCGCAAGGGACGCAGGTCGCCACGGATCACATCGGCGAACCACAGCCGGATTACGGCATCCGTGCCACCAGACAGGAACTGGCCATCGCCCGGCAGCCAGGCAATCGCATTGATATCCGCCGTGGTCGTCACCTGGAGCAATTGGCGGCCGGTAGCGCAATCCCAAATGCGGATCGTATGGTCCGCGGCCGCGGAAGCCAGACGGGAGTTGTCCGGCGAGAATTGGAGCGCGCTCATTGCCCCTTGATGACCGGCCAGGTGGTGCAATGATTGGCCGGTGGCCAGGTTCCAGAGTTCGATGACTCCCTGGTCATCACCGGTGGCGACCCAGCGTTCATCGGGGCTGGTGGCCACGGTCAGGACCGCGCGACTGGTGGGGTGGGGGAGGGTGAATTTCTTCGCATCGCGGGGTCGATGCCAGAGTTTGATTTCGCGGTAACCACCGGAAGCCAGCCATTGGCCGTCCGGACTGAAGGCCAGGGCGTTGACCAAATCGCGATGTGCCACCCCGGGCCTTCCGGCGCCGCTGGAGGCAACCAGTTGCGGATCGGTCAAGCGAGTTACCAATTCCTTGGTGGGTAAATGATAGATGAAAATCTGGTTGGCCCGACCGCACGCGGCGAATTGGCCATCGGGGCTCAGCGCGACCGAGTAGATCGGTTGCAAGCCGGGAGGCAGCGGTTGCCAGGAGATTTCGCCGACTCCGCGCACTTCCCCGGTCGCCCCTTGTTCGATCCAGAGTTGCAACAGGGCTAATTCTGCGGACGAGAGGTCACCCGCTTCGACCTTGTTGTTCCGGGGCGGCATGATGGGTTTGTCCAGGTGCGCCGCCACTTTCAGCAAAAGACTGTCGCCGGCGCGCCCAGGCACGATGACTTTGCCTGAGTCACCGCCCTGCCGGATGTCCTGGGGTGTCTCCAGGATCAGTCCGGCTTTGCTGGTGGTTTTGTTGTGACAAGCCAGACAGTTCTTGCGGAGGACGGGCAGGAGTTCGCGCTCAAAATCAACCGGCGCGGGGTGGTCAATTTTGCCAATCGCGAGGGGCTTGAGCTGCGGGTCCGCCGGGATAGGGTCGGCGGCCCGCGACGTTACCGCGAGCAGGAGCAGGCCGGTGAACAACAGGGACTTCATTTGGCGGCGGGTTTCCCGGCGGGTGCAGGGGTGACCTGAATCGTGATGGGAGCCGAGTGGACAGTGATCGTGACATCCCGGGGTTCGGACGTCTTGGCGGCCTCCTGGGAGCGCTTTTTGGCCGCGTCGCGTTTCGCCTCGGCCGCCGGGAGACGGCTCTTGGCTTCCGTTTCCGCGGTGGTGGCCAATTGCCGGGCTGCCGCAGCCCGCTCGACCGATTTCCCCGCCTCGGCGGCGCGGGCGGCGGCGGTTGCTTGGGCTTCCTGGGCCGACTGGTTTCGGTCCCGGGCTTTTTCCAATGCTGCCATCGCCGCATTTTTTGCTGCAACCAAATCGGCAGCGTCCGTTTGAGCGGATTGGGCGGCGGTGGCGGCGGCCAGTTTTTCCTCGGCCTTCCGCACCATTTCGGCCGCTTCCTTCACGGCCTGTTCAGTTTGGGCGAGTGCCGTCGCCGCCTCTTTGCGTTGAGTTTCTGCGGTAAACATTGCTTTCGCCGCCGCCTGACTCGCTTCGGCCGTAGTCTTCACCGCCTGGCTGGCTTCGTTCGCCATTTTTTCGGCGGTTTGGGCGAGTTCTTCCGCGTATTTGGCCAGTTCCGCCAGACGCCGGTATTTACCGGTCGTTTGCGTGGTGAGATGAAAGGTATAGGTACCGGGGTCGAGCTTGTGCTCTCCCAGTTCGAGGTCGAAAGTGGCATTCGTGGCTGACCCGGCGATTTCAATTTCTTTTAGTGAGTCGAGGCCGGCGAATCCGGTGGCTTTCATTTTGAGGGTGGCACCAAAATCACCATTGCGCACCACCCGCAATGGAATCGTGAGTTTGCCACCGGCGGGGACCTCCCAGATTTTATTCTCGGCGGGTGAAATGCTTAAAGGGGCGGATTCCACGCCGCTGGCCGCCACGGCAAAATCGGCCGTCAAGCGGGAGAATACCGCCTCCGTGTTGTAATCCGGCACGGTCCAGCGCACGGTGGCTGCGTGGGCCACTCGCGTCGTCTCGGTGCCGGCAATCATCGCTTTCCCCAAAATTTGAATCGGACCGGCCCATTCACTGACTTCGGCGCTGGCGGTCAGCAGGACGGTGGCGATGTTCTTGTCTTTTTCAATATGGGCCGGCCCCACTGTGATGCCCCGCGGCAAACCTTCCACACGGAGCTGGATTTCTCCGGTGAAATCGTCGTGGCGGAAGGCAGTGACTTTCAGCGGTTGAGTCTCCCCCCGGCGCAGGAACGGAGTCCATACCTGGGCTTCCTTGGTATCCTTGTTGGCGGGCGGCGGAGCGGGCGCCGCCACCAGCAGGTCGAAATCGGGGTTCTCCCGGCGTAAAGCGATCCGGAATACTGGGGGAGTTGCGGCCGACGCATTCGCGAATTGGTCGCGGATCCGCACACGGTAGGTGCCGTCCTCCGGCGTGGAGAAGCGTCCCGCCGGATCCCGATGAGCGGATTTGTATTCCACCCCGCCGAGATTGGTATCCGCTCCGGTCAATTCCTGCACTTCGGAGATTTGCTCCTCCCCTTTTTCGTTTTTGGAAACGCGTTGAATGACCACAAAAGGGGCCGTGGCCCAGCCGAGACGGTGGGAGTAAACCTCGACCCGGTAAGTGTCCCCTTTTTTCGCGGTAAAGTTCGCGGAACTCCAGCCACCGCGCGGGGCAAATCGCCCGGCCCACTCACCGGGCAGGGTGAGTTGCAGGGCGGGATCGCCGGGTGAATTGGTTGCGGGCGATGCCATCAGAGGGGCACTGGCCAAACTAATCCGCAAGGGATTCGATATTCCCTGGGGGGAGGATAGCGCATACGCAAAATCGCGCAGACCCACGCCCGCGACGGAGCCGCCAATCGTGCCGGGACTTTCCGCGTGGACGTCCGCCGGTAAATCAATTTCCACGGCCAGTTGGTCCAGGTGTTTGCCATCCATCCCGGTTTCTCCAGAAGGGGTGCCGCCGGGTAGATTGCGACCGTAGAGCGTGAATTTTGCCCGGGTGCCAGGCACTCCGGCCGGCGGGTAAGCAAAGTGCAGATGTGGTCCGGTGCCCGCGGAGAGGCGGTAAAAAAATTCGCCCCCACCGCGAAAACTGGCGTCAGATAGCTTTAGCACCAGCGGGCCATCCGTGGTGGGCGTGTAATCAATCAGGCCATTCCGTCGGCCCCGTTCCAGCTCCCGGCCATTCGCATCATAAAGCAGCAGGTTGGGAACCAGTCGAGAATCAATCTCCCCGGCCTGGCAGGTGATGATGAGCCGCTCGTGGACGCGGGCCGCGATTTTGAAATACTGCGCCACCCCCGCGCTGGCATGGCCATCCACCGTTGTCCCGGTCGCGAGCGGCGCGGCGGAAGCCAGGGTTTCGTTCGTGGCCGGGGCCAGGACTTCCGGCCGGTCGCCGACCACAAAGGCGCGCGGGTTGGAGATGCCGAAACGGCCCACTACGCGCGCTTCATAAATGCCCGGTGGGGCATTGGTCGCCACATGAAGAATAAACGTGTGAGTGTCCGGGGAATTGGGGTCATCTCCCGCGCGAAGTTCCGACGTAATGGCAGAAGTGTTAAACGACAGCCGGGTCGCGGCGTTCAAGTCCTGCCCGACGACGGTAACCTCAACTGTGCTGCCAATCATTCCCCCCGGCGGCGAGAGCGTCAGCAACCGCGCCGTGGGCAATTGGGCCGCCACCGTCCAGGGGAGGAATAGGAGCGCAAGCAACTGGATCCCCCAAACCAGCCCCCGGTTTCCGCGCGCACCCTGATTATCAGCCATTGGCAATCGCACGCGTGGACTAGTGGTTGAAGAGGAATTCCTTCGTATTGATCAAGGCCCAGACGATGTCTTCGTAGGCGGCCAGGCGGGCAGCGGGCGTAGTGGCCTTCTTCGCCAGGTAACCAAGGGCCAGCTCCAACTCGCGGGGCTCAGGTGACCGCGCGTAAACGGTCTCGTAAAGCCGGGTGAGGTTTTGCCGGTCCTCCGGCGGTGGCGCCACCGCCAGGCGCGCGGCGCAACCCTTGGGATCGCCGAGTTTATCCTGCACTTCCTTGGAATTCAGCAGGTGGAGGCACTGGGCCAGGCTGGCATCCTGGGAGCGCTCGCATTCACAGGAACTTGACGCTTCGGGGCGGCCAAAGACGGCCAGGAAATAAGAGGCGGTGTTGAAACTGTTGTCCGGCAATTGCACCGCGCGCGTGCCGGCGGGCAATCCTTCAAACCGGCTGCCCGACTGGGTAATGGTATCCACGGCATCCAGCAGCACCTCGGCCGTCAGGCGTTTTGGATAATAGCGCGAATAGTATTGTTTATCGACGGCGTTAAATGCGTTGGGGACGGAACTCAATTGGTAAACCTGGGATTGGCAGATCGTGCGGATCAGCCCCTTCAAGTCGTAACCGCTCGCCTGGAAATGTTGGGCCAGCGCGGCGAGCAATTCCGGATTGGTCGGCGGATTGGTTTCCCGCATGTCGTCCTCGGGATCGACCAGTCCGCGATTAAAAAAATGTTTCCAATAGCGGTTGACGAGAGCCTTCGCAAAGAACGGGTTGTCTTTGCTGGACAACCAATCCGCCAGCGCTTCCCGGGGGTCGCTGTCCGCGGTGAGGCGCGCCGGGGTGGTGCCCAGCCCGGCGGGGGGAACGGGTTGCTTCGTCTTCTTGTTGACCGCGGTGGCCAGCCCGCGCCGGGGATAAATGATTTCCTCGCCCGGTTGCCCGCCGGGTTTCCGGCCCACCTGGGAGAAGAACGCCGCCAGGCTGTAGTAATCGTGCTGGCTCCATTTTTCGTAGGGATGATGGTGGCACTGGGCGCATTGCAGACGCAGCCCGAGGAACAATTGTGCGGTGTCCTCCAATTGCGCGTTGGGACTATTCACCTGCCGGTACCACGCCACCGGGGGATTTTCGGTCAAATCACCCGAGGCCGTAATGATCGCCCGCGCGAATTGGTCATAGGGTTTGTTGACCAGGAGGCTGTCGCGGATCCAATCATAGAACGCGAAAGTGCCCCGGGTATGCGTTGCCTCATCCCGCTTGTTGCGCAGCAAGGCGCTCCACTTGTTGGCGAAATAATCGGCGTACTCCGGACTGTCGAGCAATTGGTCAATCCAATGATCGCGCTTGGCGGGAGCGGGATCGGCGAGGAAGTGCCGGACTTCGTCGGCACTGGGCAGCCGTCCGGCGATGTCCACCGTGCTGCGCCGGATAAAGGTGGTGTCATCGCAAGGCGCGGACGGCGGCATGCCCACGGCCTGGAGTTTCTGGAAGACCAATTCATCGATAAAATTGCGGACGGGAGGAAGGTTGGTGACGGGTGCGCCCAGTGGGACGGTTGCGCGGAAAACGGCCACCTTGGATTGGTAACGGATCATTACCGCGACATCGCCGGGTTGGTTGAAGACCTGGAGCCGGCCGGTACCATCGGTCCGGCCCAGATCCTTGTCATTGGGTTCGAACAAGGCGCTCCGCGTCACATCCTCGATGCTCCCATCAGAATAGCGGGCCATCACCACCATCTGCTGTTCGCCTTCGGCCGACAGCTTGCGCTCCCGGGGAAAAACTTCAATACCGGCCACCGTGGGATCATTCGGCTGGCCATATGGCATGCCCTGATTGATCCAACGGATCAATAATTTATAATCATCCGAATCCGCGTCGAGGCGCTTGCCACCCCCGTGCGGCAACAAGGCCGTGGCCTTTTGCAATAGTAGGCTGCGATCTGGCGCGGCCGGAAAAATGCGCCGACCCCGGGCCTCGCGGGTCAGATGCTCATAATCTTCCGCGGGTTCAAAGCCCAGCAGCGACAGCTTGAAACCATTTTGCCCGCTGGCCTTCCCATGGCATCCGCCGGCATTGCAACCTGTTTTGGTGAAAATGGGAACAATCTGATTGGGGAAATTGATCGGGGCTACCTGGTCGAAGTCCGTGACCTTGATCGTTCGGGCGGCAGATTTCCCGCCCGCGATTTTGGCAGTAATGGTAGCGGTGCCGTCCGCCAGGGGCGTGACCCTTCCCGTGGGGCTGACTGCCACCACACCGGTGGGGGTGGTTTCGTAAGTCACGGCCCGGCTGAAATCGCGCAACGCGCCGTTATCCAACGTTGCGTTGACCAGCAATTGTTGCCGGGCATCGGCTCCCCGAAGCAGGAATGGGGCGTTGGTTTCCGCGTCTTTCGCGGCGGGGAGAAAAATCTCCAGGCGGGTAATTTCCGCGGGCTTCTCCACGGGGGCGGCAAAAAGCGATCCGGCCAGGCACAGGCCCGCCCAGACTCCCGCCAGCGGTAAAAACCGGCGCTTTTTCAAATCAGCTCCTTCATCGGTTGATGCCCGTCCACCAGATAGCGCGGCCGCCCGGAGAGGTCGTTGATGGTGGCCTTGTTTACATCAATTCCCAGGTTGTGATACAGGGTGGCGAAGACTTCGCCGAACGCCACCGGCCGGTCCGCCGGTTCCCCACCGAGCCGGTCGGTGGCCCCGATCACCTGTCCGGTGCGCATTCCACCGCCGGCCAGCAGGGCGCAGGAAACTCGCGGCCAATGATCCCGGCCAGCATCTTTGTTGATGGTGGGTGAGCGTCCGAATTCGCCCCAGACCACCACGGAGACATCCTTGTCCAGCCCGCGCTCATGCAAGTCCGTGACCAGTGCCGCCACTCCCTGATCCAATAGCGGCAAATCCTGCCGGGCATTTTGATGGTTGTTACCGTGATAATCCCAAAAGCCGAACGCGACTGTCACACACCGTGCCCCGGCTTCGACGAGCCGACGGGCGGTCAGAAACTGTTCCATCATCATGGGCGCCGCGTCGCCATGCGGCTTGGGGTCGCCCTTGCCATAAAGTTCGCGCACCCGGCGGTCTTCCTTCGTCAGGTCCAGCGCTTCCAGCAGTTTGCTGGACGTGAGCATGCCAAAGGCTTGCTGGTTGAAGGAATCCATCCCGGCCATCAAACCACTGGCATCCACATCCCGGCGGAATTGGTCAAAGCCCGCCAGCAGGGTTTTGCGATCCGCCAGTCGGTCGAGATTCACGCCGTTCAAGACCATGTCGGCCTTGCCGCTGCCGTCCGGGCTGAAGGAGCGGTGGCTCAAACCCAAAAATCCGGGCGTGGCATCGTTATATTCATGATGCTGCATCCGCGGTTCCAGCCCGATGAAGGGCGGTACGGCCGGGTCCACCGGCCCAAGGAGCTTGGAAACCGTCGAGCCAAACGAGGGCCAGCCCCCGGGCGGTTGGTTGCGCTTGGAGCGACCGATCAGGCACATGAAATCGGAATGATCATCCACCGCGTCGGAAATGGACCGGATCGGCACCAGTTTATCCATCATTCCGGCCAGGCGCGGCAGGTGCTCACAAATCTGGATTCCGGGGACCTTGGTCGGAATAGGTCGGAATTCCCCGCGAATTTCCGCGGGCGCATCCATCTTCAGATCAAACATGTCCTGATGCGGCGGACCGCCGGGCAGGTAGATCATGATGATCGCCTTGTGCGATTTTCCCACACCGCTCTGCGCTTCCGCGCGGAGTAACTGGGGCAGGGTTAATCCACCGAGGCCCAGCGCCCCGATCTTAAGAAAGTTGCGGCGCGAAACCCCGTCGCAAAACCGGTGCCGTTGGCCATGGATGGTCAGCATGGGTTAAATAAGTTCCGGAAGGGGCAGGCAGCCGTCTTCCACCAGATAGCGGGGCCGGCCGGAAAGGTCGGGGATGGTGGCTTTGGTGACATCAATCCCCAGGTTGTGATAGAGAGTTGCGAATACTTCCCCGAATTGCACCGGCCGTTCCACCGCCTCGCCCCCCAGCCGGTCCGTCGCCCCGATCACCTGCCCGGTTTTCATGCCGCCGCCCGCCAAGGCCGCGCAAGAGACCCGGGGCCAGTGATCGCGTCCCCCGTCTTTATTGATGGTCGGCGAACGCCCGAATTCGCCCCACACCACGACCGAGACATCCTGATCCATCCCGCGTTGGTGCAAATCCTCGATCAAGGCACTGAGTCCCTGGTCCAAGAGCGGCAGATCCTGCCGGAGCGCGCCAAAATTATCCCCGTGATGATCCCATCGACTGAAGGCCAGGGTCACGCAACGGGCACCGGCTTCCACCAAACGGCGGGCAGTGAGAAAGTGTTCCATCAGCTTTGGTCCGCCGTCATCCCGGTTTTTGGGGTCGCCTTTACCGTACATTTCCACGACGCGGCGATCCTCCCGGCTCAAATCCAGCGCCTCCAGCAACTTGCTGGAAGTCAGCAAGCCAAAGGCCTGCGCGTTGAAGGCATCCAGTCCCCCCATCAAGCCGGTCGCGTCCACATCGCGGCGGAACTGGTCAAAGCCCGCCAGCAATCCCTTGCGATCGGCCAGCCGATCCAGGGTAACGCCTTGCAGAACCATGTCCGCCTTGCCCGCGCCGTCCGGTTTGAAGGGGGCATGGGCCAATCCCAGAAAACCGGCTTTACCGGGATCCGCCCATTCCATATGGCCCATGCGGGGAGCCAGGCCGATGAACGGCGGCACCGAGGGATCCACCGGTCCGTTTAGTTTGGAGAGTACGGAACCGAGGGAGGGCCAGCCGCCGGGAGGCTGGTTCGTATTCAGGCGACCCGTCTGGCATTGGAAAGCGTCGTGATTGTCCCGTGCCCCGACGATTGATCGGATGAGCACGAGCTTGTCCATCATGGCCGCGAGGCGCGGCAGGTGCTCGCAGATTTGGATGCCGGGCACGTTCGTCTTGATGGGTTTAAATTCGCCCCGGATTTCCGCAGGGGCATCCATTTTCAGATCAAAAATATCCTGATGGGAAGGCCCGCCAGGAAGGAAGATCATGATGGTCGCCTTGTGCGACCGCCGGATACCCGCAGCCGCTTCGGCCCGGAGCAAATGGGGGAGTGCCAGCCCGCCCAGCCCCAAGGCGCCAATCCGGAGAAAATTCCGGCGCGATACGCCATCGCAAAATCGCGCTTTTTGGCCGTAGATGGTCAGCATAAAACTGGACTGGGTTTGCCCACCAATCCTCCCGCCGGTCACCCCGGGTTGGCAAGCGTAAAGTTAACCGTTTTTTGACGATACCACGACCAATTTATTCAAGTCAGCGGCTTACGGCAAAGGCCCCGGGTTTCGTGGCGGCCCCGATTGTGCCCTCCGTCACCAGGACGGTCATTGGGTTCGGGTTGACCAAAAAGCTTGAAAATGGGGGCTTTGGTTGGTGAAGGCGTTGTGAATAACTTGTGAACAACTTTTAACCTGACTGCCACGGGACTGTAACGCGGTTGGTCCACAATCCACAGCAACTTTAAGGGCGAATGAAAAAAATCCTAATACTGACCGCAGGCTTCGGGGGAGGCCATAATGCCGCCGCGCAAAACCTGCGGGAGGCGCTCGAACTGGTTTCCGAGGAGGTCAAGGTGGAGGTCCTGGACCTGTTCGAGAGCAGTTACGGGTCGATCAACACTATTGCTCAAAATGCCTACCAGGGAATGGTGCAGTACGTTCCCCGGATCTGGGGGGGGCTTTATTCCCTGCTGGACAACTCCAGCTTCATCGAAAACCGGCTCACCAGCTTTACCCGCCTGAAGGATGCTTTGAGCGACATTCTCCATGAAACCCAGCCCGATTGTGTCGTGTCCACCTACCCGGTTTACGCCCACATCATTCAGGAGATTTACCGCGACCACGCCGAGCGCCCGTTTGCGTTTGTCACGATTGTCACGGATTCCATCACGGTAAATTCCAGCTGGTTTCGCGCCCCCAGTGATTTTTACTCGGTCTCGAACGAGGCGACCGCCAACGTGCTCAAGGCGGCGGGGGTGCCGGGCGACCAAATCAAAGTGCTGGGTTTCCCCGTAAGCCATCGGTTTGGCCAGGCTCCGATGGAGACGCTCCAACCGCCGGTGTTCGGGCAGCCGCGCAAAATCCTGTATGTCATCAACACCGGGAAGAAGAAGAGCGGAAAGGTCATTGATCACCTGCTGGAGATCCCCGACGTCGTTTTGACGGTGACCGTGGGCCGCGACGCGGAACTGAAGACGAAACTCACGGAACGGACGCGCGGTCTGGCCGATCGGGTGCGCGTGCTTGGTTGGACGAATCAAATGCCGGAGTTGATGATGTCGCATCACCTGGTGATCGGCAAAGCCGGGGCGGCCTTGGTGCAAGAGGCAATCGCCGCCCGCTGCCCGATGATCGTGAACCAGGTAATTCCGGGCCAGGAAGAGGGGAATGCCCGTTTGATCACTGAATTTGGTCTGGGGGCGGTGGCCGAACGAAACCGGGAAGTGCCGGAACTGGTCGCCGAGGCGTTTGAACACAAGGCCAAGATTTGGCTGGAATGGCGGCGAAATCTGGCGCGGATGAGCCGACCCGACGCCGCCGTGCGACTGGCCGAATTGGTGCTGGAGAAATGCGAGGCGCCGGATCCGACGCGCAAGAGCATACCGCTATTCTCCCAGGTCCCCATCCGTCCAAGCGTGACCACTGCTGCCGACCATGCGGTAACGGAGCCCCGGATGCTGCTCTGTGATTTTCACATCCATACCAATTATTCCGACGGCAAACTGTCGGTGCCGGAGGTGGTCGATTTTTATGGTCGCCTGGGATTTGACTGCATTTGCATCACCGACCACCTCGCCGATCCGCGGCGACTCATTGGCAAACTGGCGCGCCTTTCGAGCATGACGGTCAGTGAAAGCCAGTTGGAGGAGTATTTTAAGGTGATTGAACGCGAGCGCTGGCGAGCGCTGCGGAAATACAACATGCTGGTGCTGACCGGCATGGAATTCAATAAGGACGGTTACACGCAAAAGTCCTCGGCGCATTTGCTGGGCATCGATTTAAAGGCGCCGATCGATTCCGCGCTGGATTTGCCGGAAACCATCGCCCAAATTCATGCTCAGGGTGGCCTGGCAGTGGCTTCGCACCCGCATATTATGAAGAGCGAGTGGGGGAAGAACACCTTGCACCTTTGGGAAAATCAGGAAAAGTTTGCCCCGTTGATCGACGCTTGGGAAATTGCCAATCGGAACAATATCTTTGACTGTGTGGGGATGAAGGGTCTGCCCTTCCTTGCCAATAGCGATTTTCACAAGCCCAAACACATTTACTCCTGGAAGACCTTGCTCTACTGCGAAAAAAGCCCGGAGGCGATCAAGCAATGCATCCGGCGCAACGAGCACGTCTCCATCACCCTTTACCGCAAGGATCGGGGCTCCGCTGCGGCCATTGTCCCCCGGGCCGCAGTCGCGGAACCCCAACCCGCCATCGCCTATTTTCCGCCGCGTCCTTTGGAAGTCGCACATAGTTAAATTATTTTTGCGCCGGGAGGGGATCGGATTGCCGAGCCCGCTCCACGAGCTTTTGTCTTGGATATGCATTGCGGTTGCCGTGCATCGGCAGTTCAGAAGAATTATCCCTTGGAAGGCTTAGACCTTCCCGGATAAGTTTCGTCGATCATCCATGGCATGAAAAAGTCCTTTCTGGTTTTCCTCCTTTTTGGGGTCGGCTTTGCGGCGGTCAATCTTCCGGCGGCGGCCGCCCCGGCGAAGGCCACCCCGCCCAACATTATCATCATTCTCGCGGACGATCTGGGGTTTGGCGACACGGGCTGTTATGGTGCCACCCGGATACCTACGCCGGAGATCGACCGGCTGGCCCGGCAAGGGTTGCGTTTTACCGATGCGCACGCCACATCGGCCACTTGTACGCCTTCCCGCTACGCTTTGCTCACAGGTCAGTACCCCTGGCGCAAGGCCGGGACCGGGGTTTTGCCCGGCAATGCCGCCCTCATCATTGATCCCCGCCAGACCACGCTACCGGGATTGCTGCGGCAAGCCGGTTACACGACGGGCATCGTGGGTAAATGGCATCTGGGCCTGGGGGGAATCGGGGGGCCGGACTGGAATGCGGAAATTCGGCCCGGCCCCCTGGAGGTGGGATTTGATTACGCATTTATGCAACCGGCCACGGGGGACCGGGTCCCTTGCGTTTACGTGGAAAACCACCGAGTTTTCGGCCTGGATCCGCAGGATCCGATTCAAGTCAGTTACGGTCAGCCGATCGGCAACGAACCCACCGGAAAGAACCACCCGGAATTGCTAAAAATGGGGCTCACTCTGGGCCATGATGGCACAATCATTGACGGCATCAGCCGGATTGGCTTCATGACCGGGGGACACGCGGCCCGGTGGAAGGATGAGGACAAGGCCGATGTCTTTACGGCTAAGGCGGTAGACTTTATAGGCCGTAACACTAATCGCCCTTTTTTCCTCTATTTCGCCGCGCACGATCCCCATGTACCCCGGGTACCTCATCCACGATTCGTGGGGAAAAGCGGGTGTGGAATCCGTGGTGACGTGATTGTGGAGTTCGATTGGTGTGTGGGGCAAATAATGGACACCCTGGAACGCTGCAAGCTCACCACCAACACGATTGTGGTACTCAGCAGCGACAACGGCCCGGTGATCGACGACGGCTATGATGATCGGGCCGGGCCCGACTTGCAGGGGCACCGGCCCGCCGGACCATTGCGCGGGGGGAAATACCAGGTTTACGAAGGCGGCACCCGCGTGCCCTTCATTCTTGCGTGGCCGGGGAGAGTCGCGCCGGGAGTGTCCGATGCCTTGGTGTGCCTGGTGGACTTTTCCGCCTCCTTTGCCGCCCTTACCGGACAGTCCATTCCAGCGGGGCAGGCAGCGGATAGTGTCAACGTTTTGCCCGCCCTGCTGGGTGAAAGCCGGACCGGGCGCCCCCATCTGGTAGAGCATGATGGTGGCCGTATGTTCGGCTATCGCAATGGTTTGTGGAAGTGGATTGCCCCCGGGGCTCAGCCCCGCCCGGGAATCGCCTCCCGGGGCGCGCTCTACAATCTGAGCGGAGATTTGGGGGAAACCAACGACCTTGGTGTGGCGCAGCCCGAACGCGGCCGGCAACTGGCGACTGAATTAGACTCCGCCCTCCAACCCGCCAAATCCCCCCAATAAAGTCAGTCCGGGATTTGTTGGGGCTGGCACCGTGACAAATTGACCCGCAAATTTCCCTTATAAAAAGATATTATTTACAAGATTGAAACAAAAGGACACAATGTCGCACCCTTCGGAGAAACTAAACATGCCGCAGGTGAGTTAAATCGAAGAAATAAACTAACATTATATGGGCGACAAATCCCCGAAGTCCACGCAGAAGAAGACCAAACAGAAAACCGTTGCGGCGAAGACCGCCACGGCGAAGAAAACCGCCGCGGTAGCCGCCAAGCCGGTTGCCAAAAAGAAGTAAGCGCCCCCGTATTGCCGTCTCTCCTGGTGACAATGCCAGGAGAGAGCGGTTTTCGAAGAGATTGTTAGGAGAGTCGGCGCTTGGGTAGTCTCCATCCAAGCCAACCGCCCGAAGTTCTTCCATCGGGTCATTTTTCCCTCCCCGTCCACCTCCACCGGGTGGTTCGTGACCTGAAGGTGCCTGTCTGCAGGTGGATACCAAAAAAAGAAAGGCGTTCTGCTTTCAACAGAACGCCGGAATATACAACTTTATGGAAGACGCCTAGCTCGGAAGCGCGGCGGTATCAGGCAGAGTTACGACAGGCTGATTCACTGGCACCATGATGATGCCAGCGGCGAGAATTGCAAAATCTCCGAAAGGCGAGATTCTTGATTTCTTCATGGATGAATCTTCAGCATGCGCCGTGCCAACTTGAATTTGATGCAATCCGTTGACATTTTTCATCCGTATGACGTCTTTCGTTTCTGAGCTGTCTCTTTTTGCTCAGGGCACTGTCTATAAAGAGTCGCGCTACGCAAGGTTGGCCGGGCTAACCCAAGGCCGGCGGTTTCTGTCGGAGTTTGAAGGCGAATAAAGCAGCCAGAGACAAGCCAAACAGGATCGGGGTGGCTCCCCCATCCGGTGCGCTGGCCGAGGATACGTGAATCGAGTTCCCATCCAAGGTGACAGCCCCTTGCTCAGCCAAAATGCGCCCCAAAACGCTCGCTCCGCTATTCAGAGTGGCGCTTTGTTGGGCCAGGATGTCGCCGACGAAGATGGATTGACTGCCGAGGGTTGCCGAAGTCCCGACCTGCCAAAAAACATTGGCCGCCTGGGCTCCACCGGTCAGTATTACCTGGCTACCGGAACTCGTAATCAAGGTCGTCCCCGCCTGAAAAATCCAAACCGCATTTGGGTTGCCGTGGGCATCCAAGGTCACCGTGCCGGTGATGGCCAACGAGGTGCTGTCATGGTAAACGCCGGGTAGAAAAGTTTGCCCGCCAAGATCGTAAATGGGAGCGAAGATGGAGGTGGGGGTCCGCCCGGCTGCGTCGGCGTAGGCGGCGATGAGAGCGGTCTGGGCAGCGTGGGCGGCGGTATCCCCGGCGTGGACTGTCCCGGTGAGAGCCGCGTTGGCCAGTCCGGCCACCGTTGAAGCCGGGTAGATCCCAATGTCGCCCACGACGGTTGTCGCCCCGGAAATCGTGATCCCAGCGCCCGCCAAAATTGCAAAGCTCTCGGCGGAGCCAAGATCAATAGGGGTCGCGCCGGATCGCGGAGCGGACAAAAGAATCGCCGCACCGATGGACCATCCCGGGATGCTCGCCAACGGGAGTTTGGGGTGGCGGAGAGCTGCCCCTACGATTCTGAACAGACCAGAGTAATTGACCATGTACCAAAATAGCTTCATCTCGGCAGAATTGTAAACGGGGGATATCCCCCATACCGAGGTTGACACTGCGCCGCGCGAAGCCGGTTGACCGCCAACGTAAAACCCGGTGAATTCTGTATTTGCGCGGTCGTCAGATCGTTGCCATGGTTGCAGGAAACCTGCAGGTCCATGAGGCGGGTCTTGGAAGGCACTCAATAATATGCGCGTATCAAAATTGTCCGAGGTGTTCAGGGCGGCGGTGTTCGTCCTGTTGGTTGGGGTGGCATTTCCGCGAATTGCGCGGTCGGAAGTGCGGTTGCCCAAAGTATTTGGCTCCCACATGGTGCTGCAGCAGGAAAAGCCGGTGATCATCTGGGGCTGGGCGGATCCGGGGGCCGAGGTTTCCGTCCGGTTGGCGACGGAAAGCCGGCAGGTGAAAGCGAATGAAAAAGGGGAATGGAAGGTGGAATTTCCGGCCATGAAAGCGGGAGACGTCGCGCTCAAACTTTCGGTCAGCGGTCCCAATACCATTGCGTTGGACGACATTTTGGTGGGGGAGGTGTGGCTCTGCTCCGGGCAGTCGAATATGGAAATGGGGGTGGGTGCCGCCTTGAACGGGAAGCAAGAGATCGCCGCCGCGAATCATCCGGGCATTCGTTTGCTAAAAGTTGAAAAGCGCTGGACGGCGGAACCGCAAGCGGACATGACCGGCTCCTGGCAGGTCTGCACCCCGGCAAGTATCGCCGCAGGCGGTTGGGCCGGATTTTCGGCGGCCGGGTATTATTTTGGTCGTGAATTGCACGCCAAACTGGGCGTTCCCGTGGGGCTCATCGATGCCACTTGGGGCGGTACGAGGATCGAATCGTGGACACCGCCCGAGGGTTTTGCCGCCGTCCCGGACCTGGCCAAGGAATACGAAAAGGTCCAGCTCGGTGACCCGCGCGCGCGCCTGCACCAGGAACGACTCGCGCAAATCCTCGATGGCACCGGGCAATGGCTCGCCGCCGCCCGGAAGGCCATGGAGCAGCAGGTCGCCGTCCCCGTCATGCCCACTTATCCCGACGAGTTGCTGGGGCCGCGCGATGTCCAGCACGCGACCGCATTGTTCAATGGGATGATTCACCCCCTGGTTCCCTTCGCTCTGCGGGGCGCCATTTGGTATCAGGGTGAATCCAATTCCAGCGAAGGCCGTTTATACACTGAGCGCATGAAGGCCCTCGTTGGGGGGTGGCGCGAAGTCTGGCATGAGGGGGATTTTCCGTTCTATTACGTGCAGATTGCCCCTTACAACTATGGCGGCAATCATCCGGAATTCATCGGTGAATTCTGGGAGGCGCAGAACATGGCACAGAGCATCGAAAACACCGGCATGGCCGTCATTAATGATATCGGCAATGTGCAGGACATTCATCCTGCCAACAAACAGGAAGTGGGAAGGCGTCTTGCGCTCTGGGCGCTGAATCGAACCTATGCGCGCCGGAAAGTGGTTTGCTCGGGGCCCACCTGGGATGCCTTCACGATCGAAGGCGCGGCGTTGCGGGTGAAATTCGCCAACACCGGCGACGGTCTGGCCAGTCGCGATGGCAAACCCTTGTCCTGGTTCGAGATCATTGATGCGGACGAAGGGGGCTTCGTAAAAGCCACGGCGCGCATCGACGGCACGAGTGTGGTGTTGACTGCGCCGGGGGTCAAACACCCGGTCGCCGTTCGCTATGCCTGGCACATGCTCGCCGAGCCGAACCTGATGAATTCCGTGGGGCTGCCTGCGGGGGCCTTCCGCGCGGGTGACGTGCCGCACCGTGACATTATTGCCATCAATGTTCCCGAATCCCGCGAATACCAACTGCTTTACGATCTCGATCTGGCCAAGCTCGGGCCCAATATCATCTACGATGTCGATAACCGCAGCCGCATCAGCAAACCGTTTACCCGCGTGGCGTACTGCCTGGAACTGGGTGACGCTTCCGGCCGGGTTGATTTCGTTTACGTTTCCCTGGATGCCTTCACCCAATCCCTGGATAAATTAGGCATTCCCACCGTGGCTTCCGGCGCCCGCTTCCAACAAAGCATCACCGGGATGAACGTATTTTCGAACGTCAAAGGCATCGTGACCGGCACCAACCTGGCGGGGGGCAACCTCGAATTCTGGCCCAATAACTACGGCCAGGCCAATGCCGCGAATGTTCCCAACGCTTCCGCCCAGACGTACGATTTCGGCGATGAGCCGGTGGATCCCGCGGATGGCTATGGCTCCATGCAGATCCATAATCACGACGCCCGCCAAACGCTTTTCGCTTTGAACCATTGGGTCGCGGGGGGGAAGGCGGATCTCGGCATCGGAACCCAGCCCGCCGACAATCCCGCGAAGAACCCGGATTGGACCTTCGCGGAAAATGCGGGTAACTATTCCGTCAAACGTTTGCGGGTGCTGGTGCGTTGAGCCATTGCCGGGCCATTCGGGGGCAGCGGAAGCGGCTTTTGCCCCTTGCACTTCGCCCGCTGCGGTCCAACATTATCCTATGAACTTTCTAGTCACCGGCGGCGCCGGTTTCATCGGCTCGCACGTCTGTGAACGTTTGTTGCAGGCCGGCCATTCCGTCTGGGCGCTGGATGATCTGAATTCCTTTTACAGCCCCGCGGTCAAGCAGCGCAACCTGGCCGAGATCGCCGCGCACGGTGGGCCGTTTGAATTCATCAACGCAGAACTGGCGGATGTCAAGGCGCTCAAGTCGCTCTTCGAACGGGTCCGCTTTGAACAGGTGATCCATCTGGCCGCCCGCGCGGGCGTCCGGCCCAGTCTGGATGAACCGGAATTTTTCCAGCAGGTAAATGTCGAAGGCACCGTGAACATCCTGGAAGCGGCCCGCCGCCAGGGGGTGCGCAAGCTCCTCATCGCTTCGTCCTCCTCGGTTTATGGCGTGAATCGCAAAGTGCCATTTGCCGAAAGCGATCCGGTTTTTTCCGTGATCTCCCCGTATGCCGCAAGCAAGCTGGCCTGCGAAGCCCTGGGTCATGTGTATCATTATGTTTATGGCTTGCAGGTGGCCATGCTGCGGTTCTTCACCGTTTACGGTCCGCGCCAGCGGCCGGATCTGGCCATTCACAAGTTTGCCCGATTGATTAGCCGCGGGGAACCCATCCAGGTTTTCGGGGACGGCGCCACGGCCCGCGATTACACGTACGTGACGGATATTGTGGATGGAATGATGGCCGCCACCGGGCGGGATTTTGGCTACGAGATCTTCAACCTGGGCGGATCCCAGACGGTGACGCTTTCCCGCTTGATTGAACTGCTCGAACGGGCGCTGGGAAAAAAGGCCATCATTGAGCGGTTGCCCCTGCAGCCGGGGGATGTCCCGCTCACTTATGCCGACATCACCAAATCCCACGCGATGCTGGGATATTCCCCCAAAGTGGGGATTGAAGAGGGGATCCCGCGTTTCGTGGAATGGTTCCGGCGTCAGCGGGCCAGCTGAGGGCAAATCCAGCGGGGAGTATCTGCGGCAGGCAGGGGTGAAGGGGCCTGGCGTGGGGCGTTGCCGCCCTTATTTCCAACCGCGAATCTCCGTCCAGAGCGGTTCCAAGTCCGCGTCCCGCAGCGCCATCTGCTGGATAAACTCTCGGTTCTGGCCGGCGGCGCGCGCCAGCAATCCGCGCGCCTCGCCGAGCCGCCCGAGCTGACAGGCATAGCAGGCCAGGTTGTACGGCACGGTGGAGTCCTGGGGGAATTTCTCCAAGGCCGGCAGCAATTCCTCCCATGCCGCTTGCAATCCGCCTTCCGCCGTCCGGCGCAGGGCGTAGGCATAATGCAGCCAGCTCGCAACCTCGCCGGGAACACTCGCCCGAAATTCCCGGGCTACTCGCAGCGCCCCGGTCCAGTCCTTTTGGCAGGCATAGAGCGTCCAGCGCAAGTCCAATACCGCGGGGTGATGCCGGTGGGCTTCCCCCACCTGTTCCAATTCCGCCGCCGCCGCTGTCGGATCGCCCAGTCCCAGCCAGCCTTCCGCCGCACTCAGAAAGAAGCAGTCGGGTGGGGGGAGGGGATTCATGGGGCGCGGGAATTTCCAGCCGGCCGGTGGGTCAGGCGGCGGGGAGTGCTCCAAGTGCGGGATTCTCGATGAAGGCGTAGCAAATCATATGGCAAATGCCCATCTGCGCGTCTTCCACGCGGCCATAATGCGTTGAGTCAATCACGATGGTTTGATGGGCAATTTCCGCCATGCGGCCACGTTTTCCGCCCACGAGCGCAATCGTGTGTAAGCCATTGGCTACGGCCCACTCCAGCCCCTTGACGACATTGGGCGAATTTCCGCTCACGCTCAGGGCCAGGACCAGGTCGCCCGGCCGGCCGTAATTCTGCAATTGACCGCGGAAAACTTCGTCGTAGGAATAGTCATTCCCCAACGCGGTCAGCCAGCTGACGTTGTCATTTAGGGACAAGACGCGAAAGCGCCGGCCGGTTTTGTCCGACGCGCCCTTGCCCAGATCCGTCACAAAATGGGAGGCGTTGCTGGCACTGCCGCCGTTGCCGAAAACAAAGATCTGCCGATCCTCCGCCAGCGCAGTTTGAAAGGCGCCAATCAAACCGGCGACCGCGTCCACCGGAA
This sequence comes from uncultured Pedosphaera sp., assembly GCA_903918755.1. GTDB lineage: Bacteria > Verrucomicrobiota > Verrucomicrobiia > Limisphaerales > Pedosphaeraceae > CAIXFN01. The sequence goes on along the minus strand of CAIXFN010000034.1, from coordinate 147,512 downwards.
TTGCATCCAGCGCGGCCTTTTGCGCCCGCACGTATTCGCCAAGCCATTGTTTCATCGACGTTCAATATGCCAGAACAGGGCCAAATGCCCAGCGGGAATATTGCTTCAGCCCCGGGCCGAGCGTGCCAGTTCCAGCGCCCCCACCGGCACGCTGTCTTCGCCGAGTCCCGCCAGAACCACCCGTGGACCGCCCTGAAAAACTTCCATGACGAACCGGGGGAGCGCCGCCGCCACCGCCGCCCGCAAGGGTTCACCCACCAGTGATAAACCACCCCCAATCACAATCACTGCCGGGTGAAAAAGTTGGACCACATGCGACAGGCCGAAGGCCAGATCTTCCGCGACCTCCTGAAGCAGCGACCGGGCGACCGAATCTCCGGCTTCCCATGCCGCCCGCAAGTGCCGCGCTTCGCCGCCGACCGTGTCGCCCGCCAGTTGGCAAAGTTGGCTGGTTGAACCGGCGGCCTTGAGCTGCCGGATCCGGGCATCCACGGCCCAGCCCGAACAACGTTTTTCAACAATGGTGCCGTTCCGGTCCAGCCGCACATGCCCGATCTCCGCCTCGCCAGGTGGCGCCCCGTGAAATATCCTGCCGTCCACCACCAGTCCGCCGCCGACCCCGCTTCCGAGCGTCACATAAAATACCGGATTGGATTCCCGCCCGGCGCCGTGCCACGCCTCCCCGAGGGCTGCCACGTTGCCGTCGTTGTCCACCCACACCGGGGCGCCGGTCAATTCCTGCAACCACGGCCCCAGCGGGAACTCCGACCAGCCTTCAATCTGGTGGGACTTCGATATTCGGCCCGTCCGCCAGTCCACCGGCCCGCCAAAGCCCACGCCCACGGCGGACGGCCGTACTTCGGGCGTCAAGCGGGACAGGGCGTCGGCCAGACATCGCCGGATACCGGCGGCACCCAGGGCCGGGTCCACCTTGAACCGGTGGCGCTCCACGATGCGGGCCGCGGTGTCACCGACGGCAATTTGCAATTTTGTTCCGCCGATCTCGATCCCGAGCAAAGCCGGGAAGGGCAAGGGGCGCTGGGGGACGGAGGTTTCGGTGGACATGGTCAGGTTCAGGAAAGATCAGGATTTCAACCGCACCCGCAGACCAGATTTTTCCACCGCGTGCGCGAACGAAATCATCCCTTTTTCCGCGGTCGGACCGGTATAGGGATCATTGGTGATCAGGAGATTGCCATCAATGTCCAGATGGTTGGTCAATGCGGCGAGTTGGGCGGCTGCGCTGATCAGCACGCTGGTTTCGATCATGCAGCCCACCATGGTCTGGAGTCCGGCCGCCCGGGCGGCCTGCAAGGCGGCGAAGCCGCCGGTAATGCCGCCAGACTTCGTCAGTTTTACGTTCACCCCGTGATACGCCGCGGCGCAAAAATCCACATCCGCCGCGGTATGATAGGACTCGTCGCCGAAAAGGGGCAGCGGAGAGCGGGCTTTCAACCATGCCAGATCCGGGAGCGCGGTTGCTGCGGGCATCGGCTGTTCCACAAATTCAATGTGCCCGTCGCGCGCGAGCCATTCAAGTTGATCCAAGGCTTGTTCCTTGGTTTTCCAACCCTCGTTCGCGTCCACACTCACCGGCTTGTCCGGCGCGGCCGCGCGCAGGGCGGCCAGATTGAGTTCATCATCCGGGCCGCCGACCTTGAGCTTGAGCACGGGATATTTCGCCGCTTCCAGGACCTTCTGGCGGATCACTTCGGGCTTGTCGATCCCGATGCTGAACGAAGTGACATGCCGCCCTTCCTGAAAGCCCAGTCCAAGCAGATCGTAAACCGCCTTCCCGGCCCGCTTCGCCGCTCCGTCCACCAGCGCGACATTGATCGCGCATTTCGCCGCCATATTTCCCGGCGCCACGGTTTCCAGATAAGCCATGCTCCCCGGAATGTCAGCAAAGGAAAGCCGGGCCGCATCCACCTGGGCGCAAAACGCCATTACGGTATCCACCGACTCCTCATACCGGCGTATCGGGGCGGCTTCGCCCAGACCGGTGAGGCCGTCCGCGTCCGCCAGTTCCACAAGTACGACTTTGAAAATGTCCGTGCCGCTGCTCCGCGAAATCGCCCAGGTATGAGTGAGTTTGAGATCCCACCGCCAGTATTTCAGTTTCACGAAGCCCACAGAACCCCAGGCTGCTGGCAAAATCAACCCAAAACAAAGTGGGCCGGGGCCGCGGTGGGTCGCGCTTTGCCAAGAGTTGGCCGCAGCCCTCCAGGTGCTGCGAGGTTAGCGCCCGGTCACCCTCCGGCCGTTGCCCCAGTGTATTAATTAGATTTTTATCAATGGCATTGGAAAATCGTGCATTGGAAAGTGCCACCTTAACATGACCGGCGCCAACTAGTGCAGGATAACCGGCTTGCGATTCGCTGATCGCTGGCAAGCTATCAGCTTCGTACCTAGTGAAAGCGTCATAATTCAAACATGCTGGTCAAATTATGACAGTGCTTCCGCTCATCTGCCCCCTGGACATTGATATCGCCGCGCAACAAAAGCCCCTAAAACAGGCGCATTAAAAAGAAATTAAAAAACGGGGTTTGTATGGCATTAGGCGTGCTATGCGGAAACACGTGCCTGGAGTCGGCGCAGCGACGCATGGATCCAATCAGACCAAAAAATGAAAAAATGAACCTGACCATTCCGATAAAAACTATGACGAAAAAAATCCTCGCTTGCGGTGTGGCGTTGCTGCTGTTTGGCACGCTCATCACCGGAGCGCAAACCACTAATGCGCCCACGGCAGACACCAATGCACCGCCCGTGGCCACCAATGCGCCGGCCGCGGCGGCGCCGGCGGACACCACGCCGAAGCCTGATCCGGCTGGATTGGCCACCGGCCTGGCCGTCGATGCGCAATCTCCGAATGGCCTGTTCGCGCCGGTGGCCCCGACGGAGTTGAGCGCTGATGACAAGAAGGTTGAGGCCAAAATGAAGGCCTTCATGGATGCCAAGAAGGCGTTTGATGATTACACCACCCAAGCCAAGACCGAGCCCCTCGCGGTCAAACTCGCTGACTCCGTGGGTCACAACCGGGTGGCCATCAACTTCATGTGGACGCTGGTGACCGGCTTCCTGGTCATGTTCATGCAGGCGGGCTTCGCGCTCGTGGAAACCGGTTTGTGCCGGGCCAAGAATGCCGGCCACACCATGGCCATGAACTTCATGATCTATCCGATGGGCATGCTGGGATTTTACCTTTGCGGCTTTGCCTTCATGTTTGGCGGTATGGCGGATCCGCAAAGTCCCAATTATGCCGGGATCGCCACCATGGGGGGCTACGCGGGGTTGAACCATGAGTTTGGTATCACCCTGGGGGGCAAATTCTTCGGCCTGATCGGGCTCAAGGGATTTATGCTTCAAGGCGCCGCTTATGATACCGCGGCTTTTGCCCTGTTCCTGTTCCAGATGGTGTTTATGGACACCACGGCCACGATTCCAACCGGCGGCGCGGCGGAACGCTGGAAGTTCTCCGCTTTCATGATCTATGGTTGCTTCATCGGCACGGTCATGTATCCCATCTTTGGTAATTGGGTTTGGGGTTGCGGCTGGCTCGCCAATCTCGGCGCCAATTTCGGTCTCGGACACGGCCATGTGGATTTCGCCGGCTCCTCGGTGGTGCATCTGCAGGGTGGCGTTATCACCCTGATTTTCTGCTATCTGATCAAGCCCCGGCTGGGCAAATACGACAAGAACGGGAAACTCGTTCATCCCATCACGCCGCACAGCATTCCCATGGTCATGCTGGGCACTTTCATTCTGGCCTTCGGTTGGTTTGGCTTCAACCCCGGCTCCAGCCTCGCCGGCACGGACTTCCGGATCGCCACCGTCGCGGTCAACACCATGATCGCCGGGGCCAGCGCCACGCTGGCGACCACGCTCTGGATGTGGTGGTTCCGGACCAAGAAACCCGATCCGTCGATGATGTGCAACGGCATGCTCGCCGGTTTGGTCGCGATCACCTGTCCGTGCGCGTTTGTCAGCGCCGGCGGGGCCTTCTGGATCGGTGTCATATCGGGCATCCTGGTGGTCGAGGCGGTGTTCTTCTTCGATAAGATGCGCATTGATGATGCGGTCGGCGCCATCTCGGTCCACGGCGTCAACGGCGCCTGGGGTTGTCTCTCCCTCGGCCTTTTTGCCGACGGCACCTACGGCCAGGGGTGGAATGCCGCCCATTGGTTCACCCTCAAGGACGGCACCTACAAGTTCTTCTCCGACATTTTGGATGCCCCGGCGGGCGCCACGGAGCAAGGTGTTCTCGGGCTGTTCTACGGCGGTGGCTTCAGCCAGTTGATTGCCCAGACGATCGGGGTGGCCACTTGCGTCATCACCCTCTCGGTCCTTTCCCTCATCGTTTACTTCATTGTGGAGAAATTGGTGGGCAACCGCGTCTCGGCGGAAGTGGAAATGGAAGGGCTGGATGTGCCCGAAATGGGCGTGCCGGGCTACGCTGGCGTGGTCATGGACAAACAATCCGAAACCCCGACTGTGCGCGCCTGACAGCGGTCAAATAACAACCCGGTGGGGTGGGGAGACCACTCTCCACCCCACCGGAGAAACCAAATTAAAATTCCATGACCTTAATTCACTCTCCCATGACGAATCTGATCTGGTGCCTTGGGGCGCTGGCGGTTGGCGGCATTATTGGCGTGTCCTTCGGGGCCGTCCAGGACGCCGCCCGGCGCCGGAATGAACGGCTGCAGGCAGGCGGCGGGTTGTCGAGCGGTTGGGCAGTCATGCCCGGCTCCTTTCGCCGGGTAGCTTATCTGCTGCTGGCGCTTGCCCTTGTTCAGGGGGCCTGCCCGTTGCTCTTCACCGACGGCACCCAATGGTTTGTGTCCGGTGGTGTGGTGGGCGGTTACGGCTTCGCGCTGTATTCGCAACTGCGTCAGCGGCTTGCCCGGAATCGGCTTGGTTGAGTGTCTTAAAACAAAATATATCCATGAAAAAAATTGAGGCAATCATCAAGCCCTTCAAGTTGGACGACGTGAAGGCCGCCCTGTCTGAAATTGGCGTCGAAGGCATGACCGTGACTGAGGTCAAGGGCTTCGGCCGGCAGAAGGGGCATACGGAAGTATACCGCGGCAGTGAATACACTGTGGACTTCCTGCCCAAGATCAAAATCGAGGTGGTCATCAAGGACTCCCTGGAGGATGCCGCCATTAGTGCCATTACCAAAGGAGCCAAGACTGGAAAAATTGGAGATGGGAAAATCTTCGTCATCCCGGTCGGCAACGTCATCCGCATTCGCACGGATGAGCGTGGCGAACAGGCGGTCTAGGCCGCTCCTGTGAACATTTTGGCCCGCGGTTTTACTAGTCATATTTCCGCGGCCGATCACCGGCGTGGGCCTTGGGGCCCACGCCGTCTTTTTTCCCTGACAGATCGCCCTCAACCCCTGATTGCGTTTGAATAATTTTTCCGCCCTGCTCCTGCTGCCCTTCGTGGTGCTCCTGGCGCTCCTGGCGCTGGCGCCGCTGTTCTTCCCTGATTGGTGGGGCCGGTTTTATCCCCGGGTGGTCGCCGGGCTCGCCCTGATCGTTGCTGCCTGGTACTGGCTGGTGCTCCAAAACCCGGGCGCGTTGCTCCACACCGCGGGCGAGTACTTCAGCTTCATTGCGCTCATCGGATCCCTTTATGTCGTTTCCGGCGGCATCCACATCAATGTGAAAGGGGAGGCGACGCCGCTGGCCAATGTCGCGTTTCTGCTGGTGGGCGCGATTATCGCCAACCTGCTGGGCACCACCGGCGCTTCGATGCTGCTGATCCGCCCCTGGTTGCGGATGAACAAATACCGCGTCACGGGTTACCATGTGACTTTCTTCATTTTCATTGTTTCCAATGTGGGCGGTTGCCTGACTCCGGTGGGTGATCCGCCGCTCTTCCTGGGCTATTTAATGGGAATCCCCTTCTGGTGGGTGGCGGTACATTGCCTGCCGGTTTGGGCGGTGGGAGTGTCCGCCCTGATTGGGATGTTCTTTGTGGTGGATTACCGGAACCACCGGCGCGCCTCGGCCCGCGTGCGTGAACGCCTGACCGGGCACGGTGAAGTCTGGCGATTCACCGGTCTCGGTAACCTCGTTTTTCTGGCGGTGATCCTGGGATCGGTCTTTGTGAACCGGCCCCGGTTTCTGCGCGAATTCCTGATGATCGCCGCCGCTTTGGGTTCCTATTACACCACCAAAAAGGAGGTGCACGCCGCCAACCATTTCTCTTTGCACCCCATCAAGGAGGTGGCCATTCTGTTCATCGGCATTTTTGCCACGATGATGCCCGCCCTGGATTGGTTGGAGATCCATGCCGGGCGCCTTTCCGCCACCGGGCCGGGATTCTTTTATTTTGGCTCCGGAGTCCTTTCCAGCGTGCTCGATAACGCCCCGACTTACCTCTGTTTTCTCAAAGCCGCCGCCGGCCGGTTAATCCCGCCGGAGGCCCTGCCGCAACTGGCGAACCTGGTTCACACCCACGGGGCGGGACTGGCCACCCTCACCGGCCCGCATGCCAACCAAATCCGGGAAGCCTTCACGGCGCTGCAACAGTTCCATCCCGCCGAACTGGCCCGCGGCGTGGTCAGCGACGATCTGCTCCAGACCGCCTACCTGCTCGGGAATATTGAATGCCATGCTTTCCTGGTGGCGATCAGCGTCGGCGCCGTGTTTTTTGGCGCCAATACTTACATTGGTAATGGCCCGAATTTCATGGTCAAAGCCATTGCGGACCAGCAAAAAGTGCATACACCCACGTTCCTGACCTACGTTTGGAAGCATACCCTGCCGGTCATGGTTCCGATGCTGTTGCTGGTCTGGTTGCTTTTCTTTCGCAAATAAGTGGTGAAACCGCCAGCCCGGGCGTTAAACTGGGGAGGTGGTGAATTTGGCCAGCGCATCCGAAAATCTGTCCCCGTCGCCGGCGGCTGCCGAAGCCCATGGCCTCCCGGTGACCACCCAATATTTTCTGGTGGCCACGACCATGGTGGGGATCAGCCTGCCGGCTTTGCTCCTCCATCATTGGCTGGGCTCGCGGGCCATTTCCCTGGTTTATTTGCTCACGGTGGTGGTCCTGGCTTTGTTCGTCGGTCGCGGGGCAACCCTGCTGGCCGTTACCCTCAGTGCGCTGCTTTGGGATTTCTTTTTTCTGCCTCCCATACCGAATTTGCGAATCGCCAGCGGGGAGGATTTGTTTACGTTTGCCACTTATTTTGTGGTCGCGGGAGTGGTGGGCGAACTGACCGCCCGGATCCGCGCGCAGGAACAGACCGAGCGCCGGCGGGAGCGCCGGGCCACGGCGCTCTACCAGCTCACCCGTGGCATGGTGGGCGCGGCCAACCGGGACGAACTCGTACGCGCCGTGGTGGAACAAACCGCCGGGGCTTTTGAGGCGGAAATTGCCGTCCTGCTCACTGATGCCCGGGGCTCCCTGAGTTTTCACGCCCATCCCGCGGGCACTTATGAGGTGCCCGGCCCGGAACAACCCGCCGCGGAAGCCGCCTTTGAGTCCGGCCAGCCGGCCGGCCGGTTTACGGACCAATTCCCGCAGGCGGCTGCCCTGTATGTTCCCCTGGTCAGTGCGGAGGTGCGCCATGGGGTGCTCGCGGTTCACCTGGGGCAACCCCGGGAACCCAGCCCGGGCCAGCAAAACCTGCTCCAGGCCTTTGTGCACCAAATCGCGCTCGCGCTGGATCGTCAGCGCCTGCGGGAGGAATTCGACCGCGCCAAGTCGCTGGCCGAATCCGAACGCCTGGGACGGACCCTGTTGAATTCGGTTTCGCATGAAATCCGCACCCCGCTGGCCGCCATCCAATCCGCCACCGCCAATCTAACGGATGGCCCGGACAGGCCCCTTTCCGCCTCCCAGCAGGCCATGGTGGGAGAAATCCTCGAAGCCACCGCCCGGCTTAACCGGTTGGTCGGTCACGTTTTGGATATCAGTCGCCTCGAATCCGGGCATCTCCAACTGCGCCGGGAACCCTGTGATGTCCGTGACCTGGTCCAGGTCGCGGTCCGGGAAACCCGCCAGGAACTGGCGCAGCATTCTCTGCGGGTCTCGGTTCCCGCCAGCCTGGGTTTGGTGTCGCTCGACTTTGTCCTGACTCAGCAGGCCCTCGGCAACCTGCTGGCGAACGCCGCCCGACACACCCCGGCCGGCACCGCGGTGGAAGTCACCGCCCGCCGGGAAAAGGGTTTTCTGCTGCTTTCCGTCGCCGATCGTGGTCCCGGGCTCCCGTCCGCCGTTCTACCCCGGGTGTTTGACAAATTTTACCGCGGTCCGCAGGCGCCCACGGGTGGCACCGGACTCGGCTTGTCCCTGGCCAAGGGTTTTATCGAGGCACAAGGCGGCCAGGTGCAGGCGCAAAACCGCACGGGCGGCGGCGCCGAATTCACGCTGCGACTGCCTTGGCTCGCGGGCGACACCTCCAGCGCCCATTTCCCAATTTCGCCATGACTGAATCTCCGACCAAGGAATGCGTGCTCCTCATCGAGGATGAAGTCCAGATCCGGCGGCTCTTGCGGGTCTCCCTGGAACGGGTCGGCTACGAGGTGCTGGAGGCGGCCAATGGCGCGGCTGGCCTCGATGAAGCCGCCCGCCGGCAACCCCAGGCTATCCTGCTGGATTTGGGGCTGCCGGATATGGATGGACTCATTGTGCTCAAGCGGCTCCGGGAATGGAGTCAGACGCCCATCCTGGTGGTCTCCGTTCGGGACCGGGATGATGAAAAAATCAGCGCGCTGGACAACGGGGCCAATGACTACATCACCAAGCCCTTCAGCACCGGCGAACTGCTCGCCCGCCTGCGGGTGGCGCGGCGGTCCGCCCAACCCGCCGCCGCCCGTACTACCTACCGGAGCGGTCCGCTGGAAGTTGATCTCACCACCCGTCTCGTCAAAGTCAAAGGGCGATTGGCGCGCCTCACCGCCACCGAGTATTCCCTCCTGGTGCTTTTTGTGCGCCATGCCGGCAAAGTGCTGACCCATCAGCAGATTTTGCGCGAAGTCTGGGGCCCCGGTGATGTTGGGCAAATTGGATATTTGCGCGTGTATATGGCCTATTTGCGGGAAAAGCTCGAAGCGGACCCGGGGAATCCGGAACTTTTCCTCACCGAACCGGGGATCGGGTATCGCTTGGTGGCGGGGGATTGAGGCTGGCTGGTTCGGAGGCTGCAACAAGTAAATGTAGGTGAGCCCCCGAACGCTCAACAGGAGCAAACAGAGACAAAGGAGGAGTGATTCAGGGTTTCTCTGTTGCCTCTGCTACCTCCTGTGCAAAAGGCTTCGGAAAGAGCGAACTCCGGAGTTTAGACAGGATGCACAGGATTTAACATGATGAATCAGAACCAGAGCCAGGGGGCTGATTCGACCTCCGTCTCCCGTCCTGCCGGTCTTGCATAGCCCTTTGGGCGACGCCGGGATAATCCTGTTCATCTTGTCCAACAGGCCAGTAACAACGAACGGCTGGGAAGAAAAGGGCGAACTCCGGAGTTTAGACAGGATTCACAGGATCTAACATGATGAATCCGAACCAGAGCCAGGGGGCACAGCCGAGTTCCGGCGCCCGTCCGGTTTGCCCTGCGGAGCCTCGCGCGAAGCACGGGTCCAAAAGCCTAGTAACAACGAGCGGCTGCGGAGGAGAGAGCGAACTGCGGAGTTTGGACAGGATGCACAGGATTTGACATGATGAATCCGAACCTGAGCCAGAGATGGTTCTGTGTTTCTCGGTTCCCTCTGGATTTCAAATTGTCGGCCGGGGGCGGGGGTGCTACGCTCGGATTCATGCAGAAGAATGCTTCCTTCCGGACTTGGGCCTTCGGCGCGGGTGCGATGACACTTTCCCTCGGCCTGGCACTTTCCCTCCTTCCAGCACCCGTCGCTCGGGCGGCCGGTCAACCGGCGCCGGCCTGGCAGGAACGGGCTGATCAGTTTCTCAATCTGGTGAATGCCGGGTACCAGGCGCTTTACCGGATCAACAACGAGGCGCAGTGGCTGGCTTCCACTGACGTCACGCCGGTGCATGACGCGGCGTCCGAAACCGCCAGCCAGGCGATGTCCGCCTTCACGGGCAATCCGGCGGTGATCGCGGAAGCGCGGGCGTTGCTGGCGCACAAAGCGGATTTGAAGCCCCTGACGGTCGTGCAATTGGAGCGAACCCTGTTGAATGCGGCTGAGGGGCCCATGACCAATCCACAGTTGGTGGCCAAACGGATCGCGGCGGAAACCCGGCAGGCTTCGGTCTTGAACTCCTTCACTTTCAGATTGAATGGGAAGGAGATCACCGCCAACCAGATCGACTCCGCCCTGGGCACGAATCAAAACCTGGGCGAACGGCAGGCGGTGTGGGAGGCATCCAAGGAGTCCGGCAAAGCGTTGAAGCCCGGCCTGGTGGAATTGCAAACGCTGCGCAATGGCGTGGCGCAGGAGTTGGGCTATTCCAATTATTTCGCCCTGCAGGTGGCGGGTTACGGCATGACCACCGGGCAGATGCTCGCGGCGCAGGACGCCTTCATGCGCGAGTTGCAACCGCTGTATCTCCAGCTCCATACCTGGGTGAAGTACGAGTTGGCCAAAAAATATCATCAACCGGTGCCAAAACGGATTCCTGCCCATTGGCTGAACAATCGTTGGGGGCAGGAATGGAACGGAATTGTGGCCGCCGCCGATCTGGACGACCGTTTCACCGGTCGGCAACCAGAATGGATCGTCAAGACCGCGGAACAATTTTACACCGGGCTGGGTTTTGCCCGGTTACCGGGCAGTTTTTGGGAGCGGTCGGATATGTATCCGGTGAAGGCCGGCGATCCCCGGAAAAAGAACACGCACGCCTCCTGCTGGCATGTGGATTTGGACACGGACATCCGGTCGCTGATGAGCGTGGAACCGAACGAACGCTGGTTTTACACCGCGCACCATGAGTTGGGCCATGGCTATTACTTCATGAGCTACACCCGACCCGAAGTTCCGCCGCTCTTGCGGATCGGGGCGAACCCGGCCTTCCATGAAGGCATTGGGGAATTGATCGCGCTGGCCGCCGGCCAGGTGCCGTACCTGCAATCGGTCGGCGTGCTGCCCGCCGATTTTCAGGCGAATCAAACGGACTTCCTCCTGAATGACGCCCTGGCGCACTCGGTGCCGTTCATCTATTGGGCGTCCGGCACGATGACCCATTGGGAGGCGGATGTTTATGCCCGCAACCTGCCGCCGGAGCAGTGGAATGCCCGCTGGTGGGAATACGTCAAAAAATTCCAGGGGATCGAACCGCCAACGGAACGCGGGGAGGAGTATTGCGATGCGGCCACCAAGACCCACATCAACGACAACCCCTGCTACTACTATTCCTACGCCACCGCCACGGTGTTGAAATTCCAGCTGCACGATTACATTGCCCGGCAGATCCTGCATCAGCCCCCGCAAAGCTGCAATTACGCCAACCAGCGGGCCGTGGGTGATTTCCTGCGCAAGATCCTGGAAAAGGGCGGCACCGAGGATTGGCGCAAAGTAATGCGGGACGCCACCGGCGAGGATCTCTCCACCCGCGCCATGACCGAGTATTTCAAGCCCTTGATGAAGTGGTTGGAGGAGCAAAACAAGGGCCGCCAGATTGGCTGGGAGTAGTTTTCCTCACGTCGACCACCTCATCTGCCTATGACCATCCGCCCCGCCGCCCCCCGGGATACCACCATCATTGCGGATTACAACATCCGCCTGGCCTGGGAAACCGAGCGCCTGGCCCTGCCGCCCGCCACGATTCAGGCGGGCGTTGCCGCGCTGTTGGAGGATCACACCAAGGGCCTTTATTTCGTGGCCGAGACCGACGCGGAACCCGGAATGACCGCCGCGGATCTCGAAGTGCTGGGTCAATTGATGATCACCTACGAGTGGAGCGACTGGCGGAACGGGATGATCTGGTGGATCCAAAGCGTTTATGTGCGGGAATCCGCCCGGGGGCAGGGGATCTTCAAAGCGCTGTTCCGGCATGTCGAAGACCTCGCGCGGGCGGAAACGGGAGTGTGTGCCCTGCGGCTTTATATGGAGCAGGACAACGCGACCGCGCGGCGGGCATACGAGAATCTGGGAATGCACCAGACCCATTACCAGGTTTTTGAATACGACCTGCGGGGGTGAGCCGGCCGGCGCTTGCCGCGCTGTCGGAGCGGAACCCGTGCAAAACCGCGACCATCGTTTGGCGGAAGTTGGATTAAGTGTCTGGAACCTGGACTGCGACAGAAACACCGGAAATGGATTGGCCGCAAAAGGCGCAAAAATCGCAAAAGGGGAACTGATTCTTTGGTGGGCGAGGCAGGCAAGATGCATTCCGTCCATCATCGACTTGAAACTGGATTAAGTGTCCGGAACCTGGACTGCGACAGAAGCACCGGAGATGGATTGGCCACGAGAGGGCACACCCGTGCTACGCTCAGTAGCTTCGCAGGGCGGGAAGTTCACAAAAAGGAACTGATTTTAGCGGTGAGCGAAGCAGGCACAAGACGATGCGTTCGGATTTAACTCGAAACTGGATTAAGTGTGTGCTGGTTGGACTCGAGGGGAAAAAGCCAGGAGTTTGATTGGCCGCAGAAGGCGCAAAAATCGCAAAAGGGGAACTGATTCTGTGGTGAGCGAGGCGGGCAAGATGCATTCTGTCCATCATCGACTCGAAACTGGATTAAGTGTCCGGAACTTGGAATCCGACAGAAATACCGGAGATGGATTGCCACGATAGGGCACACCCGTGCTACGCTCAGTAGCTTCGCAGGGCGGGAAGTTCACAAAAAGGAACTGATTTTAGCTGTGAGCGAAGCAGGCACAAGACGATGCGTCCGGATTTAACTCGAAACTGGATTAAGTGTGTGCAGCTTGGATTGGGGGAATTAACCCAGGAGCTTGATTGGCCGCAAACGGCGCAAAAATCGCAAAAGGGGAACTGATTCTGTGGTGAGCGAGGCGGGCAAGTTGCATTCCGTCCATCATCGACTCGAAACTGGATTAAGTGTCCGGAACCTGGACTGCGACAGAAGCACCGGAGATGGATTGGCCACGAGAGGGCCGAGAGCACAGAGGGGAACTGATCAAACTGTGAACAAAATTGCCAAGGTGCACTCAGATCGCCAGGAATCGAAACTGGATTAAGTGTGTGCTGGTTGGACTCGAGGGGAGAAACCCAGGAGTTTGATTGGCCGCAGAAGGCGCAAAAATCGCAAAAGGGAGTCGATTTGCGTGTGAGCGATGGAAATCCACGCAGTTGATAAAGCAGGAAGGTGTTCGCAGGGCTTTGGAGGACAGGGAGGGGCGGATTGATCGCGAAACTGGATTAAGTTTGTATAACCTGGACTCGCTTGGATTTGGGAGGATTCTTGGCTGGAACATCCTGGCATTTTCCCACTCATAAAACTTGACTGCTTTGATCGGGATTGAAGGCGGAGCGGGGGACGGAGAACTTGGGTGGAATTGCCGACCAAAGGCACTGGGGACGGCGGGGTGCCGCGTGCGCTGCCGGGTGCAGTCAGGGCAGCGGGCACGCGGCAGGGGGCGCCATCCGGTTGGGTGGACGCTGCCGTGGAATGGGCCAAACAAATATGTCAAAGAGCGGACCCCTCGAAGCCAATGCAGGCGGTCGAGCGGGCGTAAGCCTGGATCGGCCGGAAAGGTGGCGCTTGTTGCGAGCGGCGGGCCGGCCGGCCCCGGGTTTGGTTGTAGCACGGGATGCGGAGATTCGTATTCCTACGGTAGGAATTTAACAGCGGATTTGAAGAGAATTGGAAAGGGGGATAAGGCGGGGATTTAGATCACTAGGCTTGGGGATTTTTGCCAATGTCGAAAGCATTTCTGCTCGCGTTGAAGGAGCACAACGTATTAAATATGAAGTGAGCAGGATTCTGGGAATTGTCTAAACTTGATGAAACAGAGAGCCAATCGCAGTTTGCCCCCACCGTTTTGGGAGATCGGGGCAATGAAGTTTCAGGAACTTTGCGCCGACTTGATGGCGGAAGCGGAACTTTATAAAGACCCACTCGTTTACGGAAGAAATGGGCAGGCTCAACGAGGAATAGACATTCTGGCGCCTCTCAGCGAGAAAACGGGCCTCCACGTCGCCCAGTGCAAGGCTTGGGAGGAAGCCTCGGCCGCCAAAGTAAGGGAGGCCACCAAAAATTTCATACCGCATGTTCGGTATTGGCACGCCCTTGGGGTGAAGCGCTTCATTCTGCTTGTCGGATGCCCAGTGGACGATATCAAAGCTCAGGATCAAGTGTTGCGCGAAACGCTGCGGTTTAAAAGGTGTGGGTTGGAATACGAATGTTGGGATGCACGCGTCATTCGACGCAAACTCGTACCATATCCCCATATTGTTAGAAATCATTGTGAGCCTGCCGAGTACTGGGCTGATTTTATTTGCGGGAAAGAAGCAAATGCGTCAATGGATCCCACTGCTCAAGTTGGCCTCAATGCGATTATTGCACGCCACGGGCAACTCATCTTGGAGCTCAGCGACGCCAAAGATAGTGAACTGACTCAGATTCTGAGCCTTTGGGAGGAAGGTAAATCCCAAGAGGCATTTGCTTCAATTAATGTCTTTTGTTGCGCTAGGTCTTGGCAAGAACTCTCAACTGAAGTGCGCGCAAAATCCTTAAGGATACAAGCCTCCATAACATTGGCAGTAAATGGTGACGTCGCAAACGCGCGAAGACTTCTAGAACAAGCCAGAGGTTTAGTTCCAAATGCATGCATGGCATTAGAAGCTTCAATAACCCGGATTGAACAAAATGTTTTCGCAGCGCTGGCATTATTAATATCGCCGGAAAATCTCAATGCATGGAATATTCGATTGTGCCTTCTTCTCGAAGCTGGTAAGCCAGAAGAAGTAATCTCTAATCTGGCTAAACTGCCAGCCGAAGGGGCTAAACATCCGACTACTGCTTGGGCTAAAGGCATGGCTTTGCTTTGCCTTAAACGTGTGGAAGAGGCGCACGATGTTTTTCTAGCAGCCCTAGTCAATCACAGCCGTTCGCTGCAATTGCGGATGGGAATCTCAATCGTTCGATATGCTTCCGGTATTTCCAGAGCCTTCGCGGCTTGGGGACACCTTACCTGGCCTGTTCCTCCTCCTTGGCACCTGGTCAAACGAGACGATCTCAGCAAAACTCATAGAGCACAAGCTGCAGCTGAATTTAATTTGCTTTTAACTCTTGTCACAGGCGACTTGCGTCGCGAAATTGCCATATGGCGTCTCGCGTGTTTGGCAAATGAGCCTCAGATGCAAAGCGAGGCAAGTGCAATTTGCATCGAGATCCTAACTTTATTGCCGAGTTGTGTGCCCGCTTTAGTATGGGCTCGCGAGCGAGATATTGAATTCGATAAGGCAGTAGCAATCGCATCCTTATGGAAAAAAGTGGCATCCAACTCCGCTGCAACTGACGAAATCATAATTCTATTTGCATTCCTGATTGATTCACAAAATATGGTGGAGGCGGAAAAACTTTTGGACGATCAGAAAGCAATTTTTGCACAAAATCATGCCCTGTCGAACTGGCGGCTTCACAAGGCCCAATGCCATCTAATGCGCAACGACTCGGATTCCGCTTTCAGATTGCTTGACGAAGAGCCGGAACAGGATCGCAAGCGTGATCTTCGCCATGCTTTAATGGACATGATCAGCAAACGGAACCAAAATTATGAGTCACTCGGAATGGAGTCCGAAACTGAATTCCTGAAGAGCGGGGATCCAAATTGTCTGTTTACCAGTTGCCTTGCGCGGAGAATGGAGAAAAAGTGGAAATTCATAGCTGATCATAGTCAGCGATTAGTTGAGTTGATAGGGACTGACGCTTCATTGCGACTCGGTGTTGAGGCTGCCTTAAATGCCCGACGCCCAGAGCTTGTCCTAAGTCTATTGGAAAATCATGGAAAATTGTGTCCCGGTGGCCGTCTCCCACCCGACTTGGAACGCGCACGTGCAGAAGCCTTTAAGCAGCAGGGATATTTGGGCAAAGCCGTCGAGGCGGCTGAGAAGGCAGCGAGTGCAGCTCCTGATCTTGAAACATTGGCTCATTTATTCCGATTGCGACGATCAAAGGGTGATTTGCTCGGTAGTGCAGACGCTGCACGACATTTAATTAAACTTCCGGAGCTTCCAACACGTTTTGTTACAGAAGAGATTATTCCAACAATTCGACGGGTAGCCCCTAATCTCACACAGGAATTTGTACGAAAAGCAAAAGCATCATTGCCGCCTGATTCGCCCGCTCTGCTTTTGGTGGCTCAGCAGGCGTCAAAAATTGGTATGACCCAAATTGCTCAAGAAGCTTTTGGAAAGCTTTCTGATTGGGCACAAACCGGAGCGCATGGGATTAAAGCCCTTAATGCTTCCGAAATGTTTGATACATTGCGCGGACGGGCAGAATCATATTCGAAAGCCTACGAGCAGTACAGGCGAGGCCTGATTCCAATTCATATCTTGAGTACCTACTTTGACTTTGAGTTGGCAAGGATGCTTCTCCTTGGCTCTCGGAGCAATTCAGAGAACCGACCTCCGCTGGATGTCGTCCCGCTTTTGACAAGACACGCCTCCCTCGTGGCTGCGCACCCTCCTGTTTTGGATTGTAAACAGGAACTCTACTTAGACATAACATCCATTCTTATTTTACATGAACTACAACTCTTAGAAGTTGTTGAATCCACGTTTTCCGGCATCACGATACCCGCTCATCTAACCGGTTGGTTGCAAGCGGAAATTGATAAGCTGCAACCGATGCAGCCTGAATCTGCAAGTGCCCAACATCAGATTAATCAACTGCTTGCGGGTGGTCAAATTTATGAATGGGAAGAGTCGCCGCAATATAGATGCCCGGAAGCAGCCTATGCGCAACAAATGGGGGCGGCTTGGTGTGAACGACTCAGCATCGTAAAAGCAAACAATGGGCTATTCGTAGACATTGTTCCACTAACCTCTAATCGACCTGAAATGGAGTTTATTTGTTTGCCAGTATCCGATTCGCTTTTTGTGATCGGCGAACAAGAGCTTGTGGATATCATGGAAAGTAGCGGAGTGATTTCAGCAACGCAGGCGGTTGATGGCTGTCGAAGATTGGGTTTTGCGTTTAGGAGCGTGGCCTCATCGAAGTCATCAATGCGGTTACACCCTGGACTCGTGGTTCACCTTGAAGTTGGGATTGCTGCGAGACTCGCTATCGCTGAATTCCTGAAACCATTAGCCGAAATTGTTAAATTGTTCATTAGCCATGAGGAGTCCAAGCAGATTCGAATGGCCTCTGAAAAGTTACACATTGATTTGTTGCTAGCTGCCGAAATTGAAAGATTACTTGCACATATTTCAACTTGCTTCGACAAAGGCATCTACCGGCAACATGAGTGTGCCGAACCTTGTGTCTCGCATGGACGGCCCGATCAGTTGTCCGAAAAAAATCTTTGTTTTCAAGATACCTTTGATTACGCCATAAATGGTGTTGGCATTCTGTGCGTCGATGATCGTTTTTTTCGAGGCTTGCATCGGGAAAAGCATGCGATGATCGACATGTTTGATTTGGCTCACCATTTGTGGCGCGTTGGGAAGTATAATGACGACGAGTATTATGACATTCTGATTCGGTGTCGCAGATCGCATCTGCGATATGCCCCCATTGATGAAAAGGAGGTTCTGTTTCACCTAAAGCACGCTAAGGTGGAGAATGGGTGCGTCACTGAAACGCCGTCTCTAAAGGTTTTGCGACGCTCGATCGCCGCATCATTGATGGACGCAGAATGGTTACAACGGCCACAAACTATGCCTAATGGGCAATTGTTGGTTTTGGAATCCGAATTTCCGGTGCGTATTTACCTCGCTATATCACGCTCTATTATCGAATTGTGGTGTGATACTGCTTTTGCAGAAGACGATCGTGTTGCTAGAGCGGATTGGCTACTCAATTCGCTCTATTTTGACATGGGTTTAATTAAGAACCTCTTTGGGCACCCCGGGGCTGAAATGACGGAAATGCAAGGAGTGGGGCAATCCACTGGGCATTTATTCGCACAGGCTATTTCCATTCCTGGAGGTAGGACAGGCGGTGCCCGTTGTAATTATTTTAATTGGTTATTTGCGCGATTGATCGAGCCAAACCTGTCGAAGGATGCAAACTTTTTGCAATCTGTAGCGCATATGTTAAGATATTTTGTAGATCTCAATGTGCGCGAACTTTAACAAATCGAAATAGCACAAGGCAAAGACGATTTGGAGTATGTAGGCCGTGTCATTCTTACGAGTGAGTTTCTCTTCGACCTTCCTCCACTTCTTCGCGAAGCAATCAAGCTAACGGCAACCGAACTAGAGCGTTGCGGTCTACAAAAGACTGTTTGTACTATAGAAGTGTTAGGCTTGGCTCTTGATTCAAAAGAGTTGTTGGCTGCCGTAATGCGGACTTTAGATTCCGGCTATGCCGCTATTGTAAAAGGAGATTCGCGAGTTCAATTTCGATTTGATTCGAAGGCCAAGCAAATTAACATTTGCCGAAAGGGAGCTGGCGCTCGTGACGGAGGAAGATTAAATATGCCTTGTCTTTTTTTGGCCTCCAGCAATCATAAGCAAAGAATAGACGCGCTAAGCGCGTTTGTCCACTGTTTGGATATACCTAGTTCAGAAAGAGAGGCCACGTTTCAAAAAGTAGCGGTTATCAAAAGTGTGACAGAACGAATGCAAGAATTGCAGAATTTATTGGATATATCGGCTTCTTGGTTCTATTCTGAATTGGATGCCAAAGCTAGAGATCCGGAAATGCGTTCTCGTCCATTCAAAATTACTGAACTGCTGCCCCCACGGTTGTCATGTCTGGGTCGTCATCTTCGCGAAAAACCGAAATGTGAAATTGGGAGCAAAAGAGGATTTGCTGACTCTGTGGAGGATTTGATTCTCGAAGAGGGGCTTGAGGAATCCATCTTAAGGTGTGGTAGCCTACCGATCTGTTTAGCGGAATCAATTATAAGTGCATTTGAGCGGCTGAGTTTGAGCGAAAGTGAAAGTTTGTTGACGCGGTTGAACCACCGTATGCAATCGCCATTGCAGCGGCTTCATTTTTTGGGACTTGCTTTGAAATCTGGCAAAGATATTCCAATAACTTTATCTCAGGCAAAGGCAGATATTGCAAAATTGCTTGATCCCGGGCAAGGAATTCATGCAGTGAATGCATTGTTGGCAATCGTAAGATGGTCTTTTCTCAACATTGGTTGGTGTCCAGAGGCGCAAACGTGGCCACCGGAAACGCGACTTCGCGTTGCGTGGTTGCACGGAAGCCGCATTCAATCGATTTTCGTGAGCGCCGGATTTTCGCAGAAGGAATTGGCTGCTTGTTTTGCGATCCATTCTCAAGGGCTTTTCATGGCGAATATTGATCCAGTCACTGAACTTGATTGGGATGTTGCTTCCCCACACGCAGTCAAGGGTTTGTCCGTATTGATTTGTGCGCTAGCGGCATTTGCGACGGAATTGCCGGAAGAGTTTGTTTCAGAGCTAGGCATATCAACTTTGTTTGAGCAATTTATTTTGTCTGACAATTCCTCACATATCGGATTGATGTGTATGTGGCATGACACAACTTTAAGAAGTAACGTTTTGCAGTCATATTTGGGTGACATTAGCGATATGGGCCTGCGTCGTGTTGTCGGAAATAGTTTGTTTGAATATTTGACAAAGCTTTCACCTGGCGATGCCTGTGAGAGTGCGCTAACGATGTTGGAAGAGGATCCCTACCAGTTGTCTCAGTGGGTTTTGATTGCTGTTGCAACAAATCGAGCGCCGTTGCTTGCGGCAAGGGCGGCCCGGATGGACAAGATTATAGATAAACTTAACTTTTCTGAGGCAATCGCACATAATAGCTGGGAGGCCGTGCAACTCGTTATGCTTGCCAGTGGATTTGCATCGCGAGATCGCCCTATTTCCGTCTCAACAGAGCTTTTCGGTAAGCTGCTCGGAGTTGCTGAATGGGCTTGCCTTGAATTCCCACAAGCTGAGATAGAAATGGGCCTTGAAAATGACGCTTCAAAACTTGCTGGGGTTCTCCTCGCAGCGGCCTTGGAATGCAGGCCCGTGCAACCTGACATTCATGTTGCGTTAGGAAATATTGCAGATAATTTGTATCGAATGATTGGAAAATGGCCCGCAATGGCAAGGCTGGCACGAGCGTCAATGCCAAGTATTATGCGTGCTGTACCGTTGGCCTATCAAGTGTCTTTAGTGCGCGTCAATTTGCTATTGCGGGCATCAGCCTGAGCTTGAGCCCGATTTGCTTTGCAGCCTGGAAAGTTTTGTGTCGATGTTATTAAGCGGAGATTTGTTCAGACTCGATCAGGGTTCTGGATCGAGAGATGTATGCAAACTTGTGGCGATTGGACGAGAGAGCTTGTAGTGAAGGCCATTGTTTCGTATGTCCTGATTTGGGGGCAAAAGCTGTTGGATAGCATGCCTTTCGCATTCAAGTTTACGGAGGGGAGTGAAAACGGTATACTCGCCACATGGGCTCGCCCTTGGTCAGGGTCAGGCGGCAAGCTTTGATTATCAATTTTTGAAAATGAATAGGATCGCCAGAAAATGGCCTCGGCAAAAACGCGCAGTATTCCTGATCTGCGGGATGTTGCTGGCTTTTTGGGGGATGGGGTGGCAACTTTGCGCGGGCGCGCCGACTTCGCCGTTTTTGGTGAGTGGTTCAGGTTGTGGCCTTACAAGTTTGAGACGTGCGGGAGACGCTAGCGGGCTCGAATTGTTTCGGAGTAATGGCGTGCTCGAAGTGTTGAAGCTGCGAGGTCGTTCGGGTGATGAACCCTGGCGCGAGGTGATGCGCGGTGATGGCTGAATCCCCTGGCGATCGCAGTTCGTCCTAGACGGGGCCGTTCTGCATTGGGAAATCGTGATGAAGATTACCGGCGCGGCTGCATTGGAGATCGGCGATTTGGAGTTGCCCCTGCCGATGAACCATGGCTACGTCTGGGATAACGAGGAAACTTTTATGCGACGCGTCTTCCGGCCTGCGCGCCGAATTCACCCGGACCATCGAACCAGCCCGCAGTCTGGCCCAGGAAACCCTGAAGCTGGAGTGCACCCTGAGCGACCTCTTCAACCAAGCCTACGGTTTCACGCCAGAAGACATCGACTTGATGTGGAAAAGGGCTCCGCCCCGCATGCCGATCCCGGCCCCGGGAACTCGGAAGGGGCAGGGGGAACCAGGTCATGAGAACTCGGAAGGGTAAAGCCCGGCTGCCGTGGAAGCGCGGGCCGGCGGCCTGGCAGATTGCCCAGCGGCGGGAAGCAATTCGGGAGCGGCTGGAGAAATCGCCGAAAAGTTTCTTCTCCCCGGCTGCCGCGGCCAAGCTTTTCGGAGTGTCCCCTCAGCCCATCCGGGCCTGGGTCGGGTCGAAATTCCTGATCCCCGATGGCCCGCGCGGTCAATTGAGCCGGTCCCAGCTCCTGGCCTGCCTGGCCAGAATCGGCAAAGAAGCCAAGCCCTTCGACCAGCAGCAGCTGGCCGAGCGGTTTCACCGGAAAAAGGGTCGGCCAATGCCCTATGCGAAACTGAGATCGGTCGATTTTCCCTGGCCGAAGAAAAAGCCGACCCTTTCGCCGCCCGAGATCGGCCGGTTGTTGAATTGTCATCCTTCCCTGGTGATCCGGGCCATCCGGGAGCTGATTGCGGATGATCCCAGCGAAGAGCACCGGTATCGGCGCACCCCCGGACGCTGGGCGCTCTCGTGCAAACAGTGGAAACGGTTGCGGGAGGAGGTAGGGCACCGTCGAAAACGGAAATAGGAGCTTGCGAGGGGCACTGACCTCCCATTTTTTTGAAGTTTTCTGCAATTTCTTAAAAATAGCACTTGACTCCGTTTTTTGGCCAATTTCGGCGCGGCACGCTCGCGGCAGGTCGGCGGCACCCCCGCCGAGGCGCGGCGGAAGAATGCCAGAAGTTGTGGTTATTGCATAAAGCGATTATATGGAATTAGTTACAAAACTGAGCATTTGAGCAAAGTCCGTTTGCTACGTTGGTCGGGTATTCGCGAATTCATAACGACAAAACCGAAAACCGACCGAATTATCAAAAACCATGCAAAAGCAATTGCCGGAGGAAAAGTTGGAAAATTACCACAAGGCCCTTCAGAGCCACGCGGAGAGCCATCTTAGCGGAGGACAAACCCGATGAGCGGCGTCCTGAGTTTTTCCATTACGGCTGATCCCTCTGGGTTGCTCAAATCCACCGAGCAGGCACAAAAGGCAATGGCCGCGCTCACGGCCCACGCCAGCGCAATGTCCGGCGGGATGCTGGCCGATTTCGCGAAGGTAAACGGTGCCCTGAGTGGCATGAAGGGAAAGTTTGCCGGTTTCGGTGTCGATCTGGCTGAGATGCTCGGGGGGCAACTCAAGGTTCTGGCCGAGCGGGGCATTCGGATTGAACTTCGCCCAAATCTGACTGACTTGGTCGCATCCGCAGTTGCCCAGCTTCCAGCCCAACCGATGGCCATGAAGTTGCCGGGAAAAGCTGGGCCGGGTGGGTCCGCCAGCCAAGAGCCGCCCAAATCCGGGGCGCCGGCGGACAGTTCGGGGCGGCCAGTTGCCTGCGATTTTGGTTCCGTCATGCCCGATCCGGGGCGCGTTGTTTCCGAAGCGGTGATGGCCGCAATGGAGGGCCCGTTGGCACCCATCCTGCGCCAATCGCTGGGAATGGGCAGCCAGAGTGCCGGGAAGCTCCCGCACAACTCCGGCCCGGTATCCCCCGGCGAGCAGGCTCACGCGGAGAAGCAGCCGGCCGGTTATTTCAATGCGCATCAATTTCCTTCCTTCCCTGATTCCAGTCTCGAAAAGTTCAAACTGGCCATGGGCAACAGCGGGGGCCAAAGCGAGAACGGCAACCACCTCGCCCGGGCCATGGCGGACACCAACAAGTCCCTGGCCGCCCTGACAATGCTGGTGGCCCAGCAAACCGCGATTCTTAAGCAAATCGCCAACGGGCTGCGCCAAGGCCACCAGAATCTGGAATGAACTCAACCCAACTGAATGAAGCCTTTTTAAGCCTAATGAAGGCTGGAAATCCAGGCTTCTCCGGCTTAATCCGGGTTAATCCGGCCTTTGAATCATGAATACGAAGCGTCGCGGAAAAATCGCCCGGCTGCCCAAGGGCATTCGGGAGCAACTCAACCGGCGGTTGGCCGATGGGGAATCCGGGGCCAGGCTGGTCGGGTGGCTGAACGGTTTGCCGGAGGTTTCCGTCATGTTGGCGCAGGAATTTGCCGGCCAGCCCATCCGCGAACAGAATTTGAGTGACTGGCGACTCGGCGGGTATGAGGATTGGGTCAAACAACAGGAGGCTTTGGCGTGGGTTCGCAGTGTTAGCGAGGAAGCAGATGAACTGGGGGCCGGATCGGGCAACGCCTCGTTCACCGACCGGTTGTCCGTGCTCGCCGCGGTGCAGGTGGGCCGCTGGCTCCGTGAGCTGTCCGCCCAATGGGATGGGAGCGAGCAACAGTGCCAGCAATTGCAGTCGTTGTGCCAGGAACTGGCCAAACTGCGGCGGGGGGACCAGGAGGCGCGCTGGTTGCGACTGGCCGAGGAACGGTGGCAGGATGAAATCGCCAAGGAAAAGCGCAAACTGGAAAGCAATCCCGTCTCGCGAATGCTATTGACCAGGGTTCTCGGCTCCATGCTGGAGGACATGCCCAAAGCGGCCAACGGGGAAGTTCCCGCGGATCTGATGTCATTTATCCTGCGCGGCCGCCGGGACCAACCCGGAGACCAACGGTCAAAAACCGCCTCAGCAGCCTCCAATGGAAATGCAAACTGAGAGTCATGAAAATTCGCCTATGTTCGCATATGTTCGGGTATTCCCGCATAAATCCCGCTTTCCCGATGAACCAATAGTTTGCTGGAGATTGCCTGAATTCCAGCTATTGTCGTTTGAGATAGGTGGCTCGATGGCGGGAGCTTTTCAGAGCAAATGAAGGCGCTGGCCAAGTGCGACGGCGAGCCAAGCGAGCAGCACACCCGCAATCGCCACGGCTCCGGCGGCAAGCAAAGAGCGGCGTGCCGCACCTTTATTTTTGCCGAGCGCAAGCATTCCGGCCAAAGCCAAGCAGAACACGACGCCAAGCCCGGACAACAACAGGGCGTAGAAGCCGGTGAGCGTGCCGGGGTCGAAGTCGGCGAGAATTGCGGTCATAGAGTGCTTTGGTCTTAGGATACGGAAGGAGCATGTTCGCGCCCGTTCCGGGGTGCCAGCAATTTGTGGTGCGATCCAAAGGTTGACAAGTTTGTCGTTTGCGGCTTTATTGGAGGCGTTCTTATGACCATTGTTAACGCCCAATTCGGATCCTGCCGAGGTTAATGGCGAACGACGCATCCAGCGTCGCGGGAGAGTTTTTGCCAACCCTGAACTGACTGCCGACTTTCCGGTGGTCGGCCAAGGCCTTTTCCTGCCGGGGTCCGGTCGGCATGACCGGCGTTGCCCGGTTCGTCATTTTCCAATTTGGTTTGTTGCATGGTTTTATGTCCACGATTGTCATTGTCAAAAAAGGCGGGGAAGCGGCGATTGCCGCCGACACGCAAACCACGTCCGGCGGGACCAAGATTTTCGCCGGGCTGAAAACCCGGAAAGAGAAGATCCTGCGATTCCAGGATACTTATCTTGGGTTTGTCGGTTACAGCGTTCATCAAAGTGTGTTTCAGAGTGTGATGGAGAAGCATCCCGGCGAGCTCAGTTTCCGCAGCCAGCGGCACATTTTTGAGACATTTCTCGCGCTCCATCCCATCCTGAAGGAGAAGTTTTACGTAAATCCCAAGGAGGATGATGATTCCGGTGCTTACGAATCGAGCCAGATGAACATTGTCCTGGCCAATCCGCACGGGATTTTCAGTGTTTCCCCGGATCGGCATGTGATGGAAGTGGAGAAGTTCTGGGCCACCGGTTCCGGCAGTGAATATGCACTGGGGGCGATGTGGCAGGCGTATGAGTCCACGGCGACGGCGCAGGAGATTGCGATTGCGGGGGTGCGGGCGGCCAGTGAGTTCGATTTGTATTCGAGCCTGCCTTATACCGTTCACACCGTGAGCTTGCGCGTTTCCGCCGCGAACGGGGCCGGGGAGCCCCGGGTGGTGGATCTGCCGGCGATGCGGGCGGCGTGACGGGGACGGGGCGCGGCTTGCCGCGGGAGGCGCGCGGGAATACCATTGCGGGACTGGCGGCATGCGGCTCGCGGCGTTCATATGGCGGTGGGTTGGTTTACGGTGGCGGGGTTACGCCCTGCCCGGGGGGATCGTCGTCTGCCTGGCGGTAGCCCCGGCGCGAGCGGAATTCCGAGGTCCCCTCGAAGTGTCCGTGCGCGGGTGGGATATGGATGCCGGTTTGCCGCCGGGGGAGCTGAACGCCGTGGTCCGCACCCCGGATGGCTATCTCTGGCTGGGCATGTCCTCAGGTCTGGCGCGCTTCGATGGCGCGCGGTTTGTCCGTTTTACCAAGGCGCAAATTCCGGGAATGGACACCGGCAATGTTGCAGCGCTCGCCCGGTCACCGAGCGGGGAGCTTTGGCTGGTGGAGACCAATGGCGGGTTGATCCGGCGACGGGGCGGGGAATTTGCGGCGCTGAATGCGGAATTGCCCCGCACGGCGGGTCCGGCCACGGCGCTGGTAGTCGGGGCGGGGGACGTGGCCTGGATGGGAACGGCGGCAGGCGGTTTATATCGTTGGGAGAAGGGGCATGTGGCCGCCTTGACCGTGGCGGACGGATTGCCCGGCAATGATGTGGGCGCGCTGATGTTGGATCGT
This sequence comes from uncultured Pedosphaera sp., assembly GCA_903918755.1. Taxonomy (GTDB): domain Bacteria; phylum Verrucomicrobiota; class Verrucomicrobiia; order Limisphaerales; family Pedosphaeraceae; genus CAIXFN01. Next base: position 121,735 of record CAIXFN010000034.1, on the reverse strand, counting down.
GCGGGCAAACTCTGGGCGTTGGTCCACCAACGGCTGGGCTGGATCGAGGGAGGACGATGGCACGGGGCCCCCGGGGATCAGGATCCCACCATGCCGTTTTATGCCCTGGCCGCCGCCGGGGATGGTTCTCTCTGGGTGGGGATGGCATCGGAGAATCCGTTGCGCAACCGCGGCGGGCGGGTCTTTCGATTTGCCGACGGACAGCCGGTGGAGGAGTTGGGCCCGTATCCCTGGCCGGATGATTCGTTGCGCAGCCGGATCGTCAGCGTCCTGGAGGATGCCCGGGGACGGGTATGGGTCGGCAACCGGGGGGCGGGAACTTTTGTCTGGACCCGGGGAGTGGGATGGCGGCGGGTAGGAGCGGAAGGTCCCCTGGCGCAGCCGGAACTGACCGCCATGAATGAGGATTCGGAAGGTTTGCTGTGGCTCGTCAGCCGGCGGACGGAATTGTTCCGGGTGGCGGAACAGTTTGTAAGCAACTTGCGCCTGCCGTCGGAAGCGGAGGAGTGCATCGTGAACAGTGCCACGGCCACCCGGGACGGCAGCGTGTGGGTGGGGACCGATGGCGCGGGGGTGTTCCGTTACCACGACGGGGGTTTTGAACAATTGACCAACGGGCTGGCCAGTTTGCATGTCAATGCCCTGCTGGAAGACAGCCAAAGCAATTTGTGGGTGGGCAGTTTACACGGTTTGCAGCGCTGGCAAAGGGGCGATGTTTGGGGAAGTTCCGAGGATCTGGCCGACCGCGAATTCGTGCTCTCACTGTTCGAGGATTCCCAAAAAGGTTTGTGGCTGAGCACCCCGACGGCGTTGTTGCGGCGGGCCGCGGACGGGAGGGTGCGGCGGTACGGTCCGGAATCGGGCCTGGACCATTTTTACATTCGCGGGCTGGCCGAGGACACGGCGGGCCGGATCTGCGTGGCCGTGATGGATCGCGGCCTGTATCGCCTCAAGGGGGACCATTTTGAATTTTTTGGCCGTGATCGGTGGAAGGGAGCGGAATTGATCCGGGCACTGCAAGCGGACCGGGATGGTGTCTTGTGGATCGCCACGCTGGGGCGCGGGTTATACCGCTTCCAGCAGGAACGCTTCCGGCACTGGAGCACCACCGAGGGGTTGCCGGACGATGCCCTGCAGACCGTGATCGAGGACGGGCAAGGGGGGCTTTGGTTCAGTTCCGAGCGGGGCATTTTCGGGTGCTCCCGCGCCGCGTTGATGGCGGCGTCGCCGCTAGGGGATCAGCCGTTGAGTGTTCGGCGACTGGCGACGGCGGAAGGGTTGGAGTCCAAGTCCGGTTCCGGAGTGGGACAGCCGGTGGCGGCCCGCACCGCGGATGGCCGGCTGTGGTTTCCCAACCGGCGGTCCCTGGCGGTCTTTGATCCCGCGCAACTGCCGCCCGCGCCGCGCGTCTGGCCGGTGCTGGTGGAGGAGGTCCTGCTGGAAGGAGAAACCATCGCCGCGGCGGAGCGGGAGCATTGGCGCTTTCCCGCCGGTTTCCGGCGCCTGGAATTCCGCTTTACATCCCCCAGCCTGACCACTCCCGAGCGGGTGCGCTTCCGGCACCGGTTGGAAGGTTGGGACGAGGACTGGGTGGAGGACGGAGACCGCCGGGCCGCGCAATACACCCGCCTGCCCCCGGGGCATTACCAATTCCGCGTCATGGCGGGAGGGGTGGGGGGAGCCTGGCAGGAAGCAACCCGCGCCATTGCGGTGCAGATCGTGCCGCGGTTTCAGGAACGCTGGGAGGTCCGGGTGCTGGCCGGTCTCGGCGGCTTGGCGGTCGCGGCCGGGGTGGCGGGACTGGTGGTGCGGCTCCGGCTGCGGCGCCGGTTGCGGCAGAGCGAAGCCCGGCAGGCCATGGAGGCGGAGCGCCAGCGCATTGCCCGCGATTTGCATGATGATTTGGGCGCGGGTCTCGCGGAGGTGGTGTGGCTGGGGGAAATGACGCGCCGGGATTCCCTGCCCGTGGAAGAAGTGCGGGAACATGTGGCGGACATGACCCAAAAAACGCGCCAACTGGTGGCCGCCATGGATGAAATCGTGTGGACGGTGAATCCCCGGAACGATTCGTTGCCGAATCTGGCGTCCTATGTGGCCGAATATGCCCGCAAGTTTTTCCTGCCCACGGGAATTCGCTGCCGGCTGGAGATCCCGCCGGACCTGCCGGACCGGCCGCTCGCGGCGGCTGTGCGGCATCATTTGTTTCTGGCGGTCAAGGAGGCGCTCCATAATGTCGCCAAGCATTCCGGGGCCGAGGAGGTCTGGCTGCGGTTGGCGTGGGCCGGGGAGATTTTCACCCTCGCGGTGGAAGATAACGGCCGGGGATTTGAGCCGGAATCACCGGTGGGCGGGGGCGACGGCCTGGGAAATCTACGGCAACGCCTGGCGGCGGTGGGGGGGCGCACCACGATCAGCAGTCGGCCGGGAAAGGGGACCCGGGTGAGTTTCAATCTGCCGCTGCCGGCGGAGGAGCGGTTGGAATGAAAGTTAAAGGCCCGGCCATTACCCCTTTGGGGACTGGCTTTCAGTTCGGGGGTGTTGCAAGGTAACCAATGATGGTTGGTCAATCCATGGAAGCAAATGGCACCGGCCGGGAGACACCCACGCTCAAAGTGGCGATTGTCGAAGACCAGACCGGGGTTCGCCAGTCGTGGGCGCGGTTGTTGAACGGCACGCCCGGACTGGCCTGTGTCGCCACCTGTGCCTCCGGGGAGGACGCCCTGCTGACCCTCCCGCAAGTCGCGCCGCAGGTGGTGTTGATGGACATCCAACTGCCGGCCATGACGGGCATTGAATGCACCACCCGGTTGAAGCCGCTGCTGCCGGCGACCCAGTTCCTGATGGTGACAGTTTACGAGGATGCGGAGCGGATCTTCGAAGCGTTGAAGGCGGGCGCGAGCGGTTACCTGCTCAAAACCACTCCGCCGGCGGAATTGCTGGCCGCCATTCAGGACGTCGTGCGGGGCGGGGTGCCGATGACGGGTGAAGTGGCGCGGAAAGTCATCGCGGCTTTTCATCAGCCGACCGCTCCCATGGCGCCCACGGTCCAACTCAGCGCACGGGAGGCGGAGGTGCTGGATTTGCTTTCCCAGGGGTATGCGAACAAGGAAATTGCCGACCGCCTCCAGATCACTTATGACACCGTGCGGGCTCATTTGAAGCACACTTACGAAAAATTGCACGTGCGTTCGCGCACCGAAGCCGTAGCCCGCTACTTGCGCCGCGCCCCGGCTGCGGGTTCCCGTTTTTGATCCGGTTCCATTACCCATTTGAGTAATAGACGGTGGCCAGCCGGGCATGGGACCCTGCCCGCATGCGGCATCCCGGTCCCGCTCTGGCATCGCGGGATGTCGTTAGCTTCCCGTTGTTCGAGCCAACTCACCGGAATAGCCGCGTGACACCGCATTTTCGCTGGATTCGACCACCGGCGTGCCTGGCCGGCTGTCCGGTAAGATAGATAACCTGACCAAACACTCATGATCACAAACAAATTAAATCGATTCCTTACAGGCGCCACACTCGCCTGCCTCGGCGCCGTGGCCGCCCAGGGCCAAAACATCTGGACCAACCGGGCGGGCAGCCTCAACTGGACGGATGCTCTCAATTGGGGAGCGGGCGCCGTGCCCGGTTTCACCGATGCAGTACTCTTCGAGGACCAGCAATTTACCACCGGCTACACGAATGCCGCCGGGGTGGTGAATAACATTGTGGACGCCTCGCTCACGGTCGGTTCGCTGAGTTACACGACCACGAATACCCACTTTTACACGACGCTGATTTCGTCCGGCAACTCCCTGGTACTGGGTGGTTCCGCCTCGGAACCCACCCTGTTGGCGGGGGCGAGTTACTTTCAGACGGGCACGCGGACCAACTTTGCGACCGTGGCCGGGCCCGGTTCCCTGGTGGTCAGTAATCCGGTGGGACGCATCGAGGTCCGGCAGGTCGGCCGGGCGAATCTAAACCTGGCGGCGTTGACGAATTTCAGTGCCAATGTCAGCAACCTGTGGGTGGCGGTGGCATTTGATCCGGGAATTGCCTCGGGTCCCTCCGGCGCCCTGTTCCTGGCCCAGACCAACACCATCACCACGGCGCCCAACCCGGCGGCGGCGGGGATCCTGATCGGGCGGAACGCCACGAACAGCGGTTACGGCCAGATGACGCTGGGACGCCAGACCACGTTTAATACCGACGGTCTCGTGGTCGGCGGCAATCGCGCCACCAGTTTCAGCCCCCTCAACCAGTTGACCTTTATCCCCGGGACGAGCAGCAATTTGTTTACGATGCGCGGCAGCCTGGGCGGGGCCACGGCGGTCTTTTCCGTGGGCGATGTTTCCGCGACCGAGAACGGGTACTCCGCCGCCCCGGCCCAATTCAGCACTTTGAATGCCCTGGCCGATTTTTCGGGCGGCACGGTGGACATCCTGGCGGACAGCCTGTATGTGGCCCGTTCGGGCCTCGACGGCGGGGATCCGGCGAACAACCGCGGCGGCGTCTCGGCCAGCCTGCTGTTTGAGAATGGGGTGATCGATGCCACCAATTTGAGCGTGGGGTATTATCAGGCGAGCGCCGCACAATCCTGGGCGCAGGGAACTGTCACGGCGCGGAGCAATGCCGTCCTCAACGTGCGCAACAACCTCACCCTGGCGTTTCTGAACACCACGAACGGGATGACCTTCAACTCCACGATCGGCACCTTGAACCTGAGTAACAACGCGGTGCTGAATGTGGGCGGCAATATTGTGGACGGTGGCGGCTACACGGTCATCAACCTGGCAGGCGGTACCATTAACATGCAACCAACCTGGTCGGCTGCCCCTGGCAGTGTGGCGGTCAAGGCCCTGAGTGGGTTTGGCGCGATCACCAATGCGAACACGATCCGGATCAACGGCACCAACATTCCGGGCACGCTCACTACCCCCGGAGCGATCGTCCTCGGCGGCAATACCACCTTCGATACCAACGCGATCATCTATTTCAATGTCGGCACGAACAACACTCCGGGCGTGGCCGGCGGCAGCGATTACCTGGGTGTGACCGGCGCCGCGGCGCAATTCAATAATCCGCGCCTTTACCTGACCTTGAGCGGGCCGTTGATCCCGGGGGCGACTTATACCTTGATCGACTGTCCAAACGCGACGTCGGTGACCGGTTCCGTCAATGCCGAATCTCCCCGGTATGCGCCCGTGCAACTGACCGCCACGGGTGTGGTCATGGTGGTGAACGCCAACACCAACCCTGGCACGGTGAACTGGGTGGGGCAGTTGGGCAGCGTGTGGGACACCAGTTTGTTGAATTCCAACTGGTCGTTCGGTGGCAGCGCGGATGCGTTTCGGCAGTATGACAACGTGGTGTTCGACGATTCCCTGGTCAACCCGGTCATCTGGCCCAGCGGGCTGTTGAATCCGGCGAGCATTACCTTCAACGGCAACACCAAGGATATTTCCGTGACCAACCGCTACGGGACCACGCCTGCCGGCTCGATCGGGGGCACCACCGGGATTACCAAGAATGGTCCGAACACGGTAACGTGGGGCACCACCAATTCCTTCACGGGATCGATCAACATCAATAACGGGGTGTTCAAGTTGTTTGACCCCACCTTCACCAGCGGCGGGGCGCTCGTGCTCGGGACGTCCAACGGACCCATCACGGTGGCGAACGGCGCGACGCTGGATCTTGCCGGTGTGGGGGTCATCTCCTACGGCAAGACCAACACGGTTTCCGGGAATGGCTTCAACGGTCAGGGCGCGGTCACCAACAGCAATACCAGCGGCAGCCCTACGGTGCCCTGGTACTTCCGGTTGGCGGGGGACTCGACCTTCGCGTTGAATACCGCGCCGATGACGATTCAGAATCCGTTGCGAACCGTCTCTTACGCGGGGTGGGTGGACCTCGGCGGGTTTACGCTGACGAAGAGCGGTGCCAGCGCCTTGGTTTTCCAGCAAAACAGTGTGACCAATTCCGGCAATATCAATCTGGCCGGCGGTGAACTCCGTTTGAACCACGCCCTGCTGGGTGGCGCGGGCGTGCTGAACCTCTCCAACGCTACAATCCTTTCCTGCGCCAGCGGCAGTGTGACGAACCAGGTTTACAAGGACAGCATCAATCTCGCGGCGGGCGCCAGCGCGGCGATCGTAGCCCCGAACAATGCCAGCGCCTCGACGCCCACGTTCCTGATCAATTCGCCCATCAACCTCGGCGGGTCATTGCTGGTTTCCAATGCGATGGTGGTCCGCCTGACCGGGGCCATCAGCGGGGCCGGCAGTCTCACCAAAGCAGGCAACAGCAACCTGGTGTTCACGGTGGCCAACAATTACAGCGGGCCCACCACGATCAATGCCGGGCGGATCGTGCTCACCAACAGCGGCAGCCTGGTTTCGACGAACATCATCGTCAACAACCCCGGCGTGCTGGATGTGACCGCCAACGGTTTCACCCTGGCAGCGGGACAGTCCCTGAACCTGAACGCGACCAACGCGGTGCTCGGCAACCTGGTGGTTCCGTCCGGCGCCACCGTGTTTGGCAATGGCACCAATCGCGGCAATGTGACCGTCAATGCAGGCGGCATTCTTTCTCCCGGTCCGCTGGCCTCGGCCGGCACCCTGGGCGTGCTTTCCAACCTGACGCTTAACGGCGCCAGTCTGCCTTTCCAAATCGGCGCCGTGACGACTCCCGGCGGCGGCAACAACGATTTGGTGCAGTGCAGCAACCTGACCCTCACCGGCGTCAGCACCATTTCCCTCAGTCCCATCGGGGCCCTGGTCACCACGCCGGGCACGCCCTATACGCTGATCACCTACTCCGGAGCACTCTCGGGGGCGGCCGCCAATCTGTCGGTGGTCAGCGCCAACCCGCGCTATTCCTTTGCGATTGTGGACCCGGCGACCACGCCCGGTTCGATCCAGGTGCAGGTCACTTCCCTGGGCAGTACCGTGGATGTCTGGCGCGGTTTGGCCGCGGCAGGTCCTTCCACTTGGAATGTGGCCGGGGCTTTGAACTGGCTTAATGGCGGCGTGGCGGGGGTCTATTTCGATGGGGATACGGTGGTCTTCAATGACGCCGGGTTGACCAACGGGGTGGACCTCGTGGGCACCCTGGCGCCGGCGGCCATTACCGTCAGCAACAATGCCTCCGCCTATACGTTCCGGGGCACGGGCGGATTGCGGGCGGGCACCCTGGCCCTGGACGCCTCCTCCGTGGGCGGGCTCACCATCGCCAATAGCACGAGCAACGTCCTGATCGGGGCAGGCATCACGCTCGATCCGGGAACGGTGCTGACGATGAACCAACCGACCAACACGCTCCTGGCCAGCGCCCTGATCGGGAGCGGCACGTTTACCAAGCAGGGGAGCAACATTCTCGCGGTGGTCGGCAGCAGCGAGAGCAGCTTTACCGGCACCAACCTGGTGCTGGCGGGAACGCTGCGTCCCGGCAGTCCGGGTGCTTTAGGCGGGACCAATGCCACCGCCGTCGTGGCCGCCGGCGCCACGTTGGATTTGAACGGGCAGGCCGTGGCCGACAACACCTTCATCACCGGCGCCGGGGTGAATGGCACCGGCGCGCTGGACAATACCGGCGGAATTCTGCTCACCAACCATGCTTTGGCCAGCCTGGTCCTGGCCGGGTCCGCCACCCTGGGCGCGTCCTCGAACCGGTGGGATATCGGACGGTGGTTGCCGGATCCCGCCAGCAGCGCCTCCCAGCCCGCCTGGGTTGCCGCGGGCTCGTACTTCAATGCGCAAAGCAATACCCTCACCAAGGTCGGACCGGGGGATGTTTACATCCACGCGAGCGGCGAGACGTTCCTGGCGGATGTCAATATCGGCGCCGGACGGTTGGTGATCGAGAATCCGAGCTGGCAGAACAATCTCACGCCCACCCTCGGCTACGCGGCGAACACCATCACCGTGAGCAATTCCGGCACGCTCGGGCTCGGCGGCGGCTTCCCTTACCAACAACAGGCCAACGGCGTGACTTGGGGCGTGGATGGCGGCCTGAAGCCCATCCATCTGCTTAATGGCGGCGCTCTGGAGGCGGTGAGCGGAAACAGTCTCCTCAGCGGGCCGGTTACCCTGGAAGTCAACTCCAAGGTGGTGGCGGATTCCGGCGGGACCGTGACGCTGGCGGGACCCCTGCAAGGGCCGGGCGCCCTGCTGGTAACCGGCAGCGGACGCGTGGAACTCACCGGAACGAACAGTTACCAGCCATTTACCACGGTGGCCGGTGGCACGCTGGTGCTGGGCAATTCCAATGCCTTGCCGGCGGCTTCCCTGGTTACCCTCAGCAACACGTTCAGCACGGTGTCGCTGGAAAACAGCATCACCACGGCGCCTGATACGAGCCTGCATCTGCTTTCGGGCACCGCCTTGACCGGTGACGGCTCTTGGACGGGTCCGATCCAACTCACGGGCAACGCGTTCACGTTGAACGGCAGCACGAATGGCCTGATCCTCCGGGGCCCGATCGACACCACCGGGGCTGGCGGCACGCTGACCATGGACGTGGACGGAATCGAACTTGGGACCGCCCTGAGCTTCCCGGGCACGGTGAACATCACGTATCAGAGCGGTCTGAGCGCCGGCACCCTGCATCGGCCCATCCTGACGCTGGACGCGCAGAATTATTGGACCAACATGACCGCGGCCCGCGCGCGCATCAACATCCGCACCAACAATGCCCTGCCACCGTTGGCGCCGATCTTTGCCGGCTCGCTGATTGCCGGCTTTGATGATCGCACGTTCATCCTCGATTTGGGTGGTTACAACCAAACCGTGAGCAGCATCACCGCCAATTTTGGGTATATCAACGACTTCCAGATCGGCAATAGCAGCCCGGTGGCGGATTCCATTCTCACCTATGCCGGCACGGGCGTGAACTCCTGGTCGGCGGTCATCCAGGATGATCTGGACTTTAATGGCGGCAAGACCATGGGCCTGAATGTCACAGCGGGATCCCTCACGCTCTCCGCCATCAGCACCTACACGGGTCCCACCACGGTGGGAGGCGGTCGTTTGTTCATAACCGGCGAACTGGGGAATACGGCGGTAACCGTTTCGGGGACCGGCTTGCTCGGGGGCACGGGCACCATCGATGGCAGTGTCACCAATGCGGCGGGTGGCACCCTGGCGCCCGGACTCTTCATCGGCACGCTGACGGTGCTCGGTCCGGTGACCTTGCAGAGCGGCGGCACCGCCTGGTTTGAGGTCAACAATCAAACCGCCACCAGCGACAGTTTGGTGGCGGGCGCAATCACCTACGGCGGCACGTTGGTGGTGACCAACCTCGGGTCCACGGCCTACACGAATGGCCAGGTGCTGTCCCTGTTCAGTTCCGGGGGCGGTTATTCCGGGGCCTTCGACCGCATCGTGATTCCAGGCGCGGCGGTCGTTGATGCCTCCCGATTGACCGTGGACGGAACGATCACGGTGGTCAGTCCCGTCTCGACCTCGCCCGTCTCCCTGGGGACCACGGTGACGGGCAGTCAATTGCAGTTGGATTGGCCGGTTGACCATACCGGTTGGCGCCTGCAGGGGCAGACGAATGCCACCGGCATCGGCCCCATCTGGTACGATGTGCCGGGCGCGGCGACGACCAACTCCATCGCGATTCCCATCGTGACCGCCAACCCGACGGTGTTCTACCGCCTGGTGTATCCGTAATTCCTCGTTCAGGCGCGGTTGGCGGCAGACCGCCAACCGCGCAGTTCGTGCTTACACCGCGCCGGGTTTGGTGGCTTAATCAAGGCCATGCGTATTACTGGCGGCCAATCGACCGGGCGGATTTTGACAGTTCCCAAGGGCTTGGACGTGCGTCCCACGCCCGACCGGGTCAAGCAAGCCATCTTCAACAGCCTCGGAGATCGCATCGTGGGCGCCCGGGTGCTGGAACTCTTCGCGGGGACCGGGGCCTTGAGCCTGGAATGTCTCAGCCGCGGCGCCAAGCACGGCGTCTGTGTGGAAAAGGCGGAGCGGCACGCCCAGGCGATTCGCCGCAATCTGGCCGCCACGGGCGCGGCCCCCGGGTCGCTCGAGGTCCGGGTGCAGGACGTTTTTGTCGCCCTGACCCAACTGGCCGCCGGCGGGCGGCTCTTCGATGTCATCCTTGCGGACCCGCCCTATGGGGACAAAAATGTTGGGCATCGTTCCCATTCCCTGGCGCAAAAGCTTTTGGATGATCCCCAATTGCCCCGGGTGCTCGCGCCCGGCGGGGTCTTCGTGCTGGGCCATACCAAGCGCGACACGCTGGAGGTGACGGCGGCCTGGGTGGAAAACAAAGTGCTGAAGCATGGAGACAGCGTGATGAAAATCCTCGGGGCCAACCCGACTGCTCCGGCTCCCGCTCAGGCTCCGGCCGGTGGACCGCCGGCTTGAGTTGCGGGAAGCATGCGCCCACCGGCAGACGCATTGGAAGCTTGCCAGCGGGACCGCTTCCCGGCAGGCTGATTTTATGAACCCCGCAGTCCCACATCTGGCGAAACTAGCCCGACTTTTTCATTCCGGTAGGTTTGCCGTGCTGTTTGCGGCCGCGCTTTTTGCAACCCCGGCCGCTCCCGCGGCCGAACCCCTGCGCGCGCTGCTCATCACCGGCGGATGTTGCCATGATTTTGCACACCAGAAGGATTTGATTGCGACGGGTGTCAGCGCCCGGGCAAACGTCACGTGGACGATCATTTTTGATCCGAATGACACGCGGGAGCACATGCTGCCGGTTTACACCAATGCGGATTGGGCGCGGGGCTACAATGTCATTGTGCACGACGAGTGCTATGGTTACGTGACCAACATTACTTTTGTGGAGGGAATCACCCGGGCGCATTCCAACGGAGTTCCGGCGGTCACCCTGCATTGCTCCACGCATAGCTACCGCATGACTGCGACCGACGAATGGCGGAAGCTTTTGGGTGTCAGCTCGTATCAGCATGAAAAACTCCGCGCCTTCAGCGTGGTCAATCTCCGGCCGGAACACCCCGTCATGAAGGGGTTTCCCGCCCGGTGGGACGATGCCCCGGACGAAATGTACGAGATCAAGAAGCTTTGGCCCGACTGTGTGCCCCTGGGGCAGGGGGAGGGGACCACGGGCAAGCACGTCTGCATCTGGGTGAATACTTATGGCAAGGCGCGGGTTTTTGGCACCACACTCGGTCACAGCAATGACACGGTGAGCAACCCGGTTTACCTCGATTTGGTGACGCGGGGACTCCTCTGGGCTTGTGGCCGGTTGGATGATCAGGGGCAGCCGCTGCCGGGCTATGGGAAATAGCCGCTGATCACTCGCGGGTGGCGGGTTCCCGTTTTGTTGGTTAGCGCACTGTGGCGCCCGGAGCCCGGTCAATGAAAGTTTCCGGGATCATGGTCGGCGCGATCCATTCCTGGACTTGGATGATTCCGCCGCCTGGGTGGCCAATTTTGCCCGGCGCTGGTTCCAATCCGCCCAACTGGAATGCCATTCCAGCCCGGTAAATTGCAGCCGGGCGTGGGACCAGATTCCATCCAGGGATTTCAAATCATCGCGCGCGCGCGAATTCTCCCCCCACTGAACTTCCGCTTCGATCCGGTTCAGCCAGTTTTCGGGGTATTCCGGGGCCAGGGTAACGCACTGGTCGAGGTGTTGCCGGGCTTTGGCTTTATTGCCAATGCTGAGAGGCCAACCGGGGGCGTCACGATAAAGCAAACCAAGGTTGCGGTCGGGGCCGGCGAAATCGAATTTGGGGTCCAGGGTCTTCACGAGCACAAATTCGGTTTCCATTTGAGCCACCAAGTCGAGCGCGCTCAAACGCTTGGTTTGGGCAATCTGCCCGAGATTCATCCCCAGGTAGTAGTGGCTGGGGGCGGAATTGGATTCGCGCGCCAGATTGGCACGGCAGGCCGCGACCCCTTGTTCGGCGATGCTCACGCGCTGTGCCTTCGTTTCCGCCAGGTCCGCCCAGTCAAAACAAGCGCGGGCAAATTGCCAGGCCGCCGCCGGATCGTCGGGGTGTTCTTTGAGTCTGGTCTGCGCGGTGAGAAAAATGTCGTGCATTCGCTCACCATATTTTGTCATATTGGCCTGGCTGGGGACCGCCGGATCGTCAACCGCCAGAAGTTTTTCAGCACCCAGCAGCAGCAAGCCGCAAAGTGGGGCCAGGGCGATTCGTTTAAGGATCGCGCCTTTGAGACCCGATTTAGCGGGGCGAGCGGGGCCGGTTCGAGCGGAAATAGATGTTGCCAACATGACCTCCGTAACTTTATACTGAAAGGTCTAGTTATGAAATTGAATTGTCGTTGGATTCAGCAGATGTTGGCAGTGGTGACGCTCACGGGCGTGACCGGATGCGGTGGTTTTAGCGGGACGAAGAGCGTCTCGCCCGCCGGCTTCTTTCTGCCGGGGCTGCTCAAAGCCCAGCCCCAGGCTGTTCCAACCTTTCCAGAAAGCCCTGTTTCCGAACCACCAGCGGATTTGCAAGCAATTCAGGCCCAATAACTTAATATGCGTTTTCCTCTTGCCCTGACGGTCAAAATCGCCCGGCACATCATCAAGCACAAGTTGCGGCGAACACCCAAGTTCGCCCTGGTTTTGCAGTTGGAACCGTTGCACACCTGCAACCTCACCTGTACCGGGTGCGGCCGCATTCGCGAGTATTCCACCAATCTCAAGGACATGATGCCCTTGGAGGATTGTCTGGCGTCCGCCGCGGAATGCGATGCCCCCATGGTGTCCATTTGCGGTGGTGAACCGCTCATCTATCCGAAAATTGAGGAGTTGGTCGCCGGTTTGGAGGCCCAAGGCCGGATTATTTACATCTGCACGAACGGCGTGTTCATGCGGAAAAAAATGCGCGATTACCTGGCCGCAACGTATTCGGCCGCCCAGGAGCCCACCCTTGTCGAATTGTTGTCCCGGAAGCTCATCACCGACAAAGAGGCGGAATCCATCCGCAAGGGCAAGACGGATGGCCGGCCCACGATCAAGCCCAGCAAATGGATGTATTGGAATGTCCATGTGGACGGCTTGGAATATACCCATGATTTGATCGTGGAGCGCGAAGGCGTGTTCAAGGAATGCGTCGAGGCGGTCAAAATGGCCAAACTTCTCGGTTACCAAGTGGCCACGAACACCACCGTGTACAAGGAGACCGATATGGCCGAAATCGAACAGATGTTCGAGTATTTCTCGGCCCTGGAGGTGGACGGCCACACGATCTCGCCTGGTTACGAATACGACGCGGCCAAGAAAGACATGGTTTCCCGACTGGGCAAACAGCCCGAGGATTTCTTCCTCACCCGGGCCGCCACCAAGAAGAAATTTGCCCGGATCGAGGAATGGGGCCAGCGCTTTACCATTTTTGGGACCACCGTTTACCAGGAATTTCTCGCGGGCAAACGCGATCTGACCTGCACCGCGTGGGCGATTCCCACCCGCAATATTCGCGGTTGGAAGGCTCCTTGTTATTTGATGACGGACGGCCATTATCCGCATTACCACGAGATGCTGGAAAAGGTCCAATGGGAGAAATATGGCGTCGTCAATGGGGTGGCCCGCGATGCCCGGTGCGAGAACTGCATGGTCCATTGCGGTTACGACCCGAGCGGTGCGCTGGGGACCAATTACCAGTCCGGGGACACCTGGAAAAACATCCGCTATAATTTTGGGGCAAAACCCAAGCCTTATTACGCGGGTTTGCAGGTCAAAGCTTTCAACGGAGTTTCCATTGGCAAGGGCCATCTGGCCGAGGCCAAGGCCGCGATCAATTCGCCGCGCGCGGCGATGAATGGGGCGCAGGCCGCGTTCAGCCGCAAGGAAGAAACGCATTCGCACGCCGAAGGGGAGAGTTGCGGCACGGGCGATTCGACGCAGCGGGATGATTTGCTCGCGAAGATCGCGGCGGCCAAGAAAAACACCTAAGTGCAGGTGGTCACCGGGGCGGAAGGAACTGCCTGCCGCTTTATTGTACCCGGAGCACCCCTAAAATTCTAATCTTATCTATAATTTATGAGCAAGACCCTGTTCCTTTCCCCGCCGTCCTTCGACGGCTTTGACGGCGGTGCCGGAGCGCGGTATCAGGCCAAGCGCGAAATCCGCTCGTTCTGGTATCCCACCTGGTTGGCGCAACCCGCCGCCCTCGTTCCGGGCAGCAAGTTGATGGATTGCCCACCGCATGACATTGATGTGGCGACCTGCCTGGCGGAGGCCAAGCAGTATGACCACGTGATCATCCACACCTCCACGCCCTCCCTCCGCAATGATGCGAAGGTGGCCGAGGCCATCAAATCCCAGAAACCCGGGACCATGATCGGCTTCGTCGGCGCGCACGCCGCGGTGCTGCCCACGGAAACCTTGAAGGCGTCCCCGGCCATTGACTGGGTCGGCCGCAAGGAATTTGATTTCACCTGCAAGGAAGTGGCCGAAGGCCGGCCTTTGGCCGAAGTGAACGGGCTCTCCTACCGCAAGGACGGCAAAGTGGTCCACAACCCCGAGCGCGAGCTGATCCATGACATGGATTCCCTCCCCTGGGTGACGGATGTTTACAAACGCGATCTCCAGATTGAGAAGTACTCCATCGGTTATCTGAACGATCCGTATGTATCCCTATATACGGGCCGCGGCTGCCCGGCGCAGTGCACGTTCTGCCTGTGGCCGCAGACCATCGGCGGGCATAAATACCGCGTTCGTTCGCCCGAAAACGTGGCGGCGGAAATGGCCCACGCCAAGAAACTCTTCCCGCAGGTCGAGGAGTTCTTCTTTGATGACGACACTTTCACCGCCAACCTGCCCCGCGCCCGGGAAATCGCGCAAAAGCTCAAGCCTTTGGGGTTGACGTGGTCGTGCAACAGCCGTGCGAACGTCAATTATGACACCATCAAGCTGATGAAGGATTGCGGCCTGCGCCTGTTCCTGGTCGGCTACGAATCCGGCAACCAGGCGATTTTGGACCGCATCAAGAAGGGCATCAACATTGAGGAGGCGAAACGCTTCACCAAAGCCTGTAAGGATGTGGGCGTGATCATCCACGGCACTTTCATTCTCGGGCTGCCGGTGGAAACGCGCGAAACCATCGAGGAAACCATCCGTTACGCGATGGAACTCGACGTGTTCAGCATCCAGGTTTCCCTCGCCGCCCCCTATCCCGGCACGGAACTCTACGACATGGCCCGCCAGAACGGCTGGTTTGCGAAGAAGGACAAGACCGACCTCGTGGAAGGCGACGGTTTGCAACAATCCACGCTCGAATATCCCGGCCTGTCCAAAGAGGAGATTTTCGAGTCTGTGGAGAAATTCTACCGCCGTTATTACCTGCGGCCCAAGCCGATCCTCCGGATCATCAAGACGATGCTGCAGGACAAGGATGTCTGCGTGCGTCGCCTCCGCGAAGGCTACGAGTTCTTCACCACGATGTCCCAACGGCGCGACGACCTCGCCGCCTCGAAAGCGGCTGCGGCCTAAATCACATTTCCGCTGATGGGGTTGGCTCGTGCTAAACCCCACCAACTTGGAGCCCGCTGCTTTCCCTGGCAGCGGGCTTTTTGCTTTGCCAGGGGGGGGCAAAGCCCGCTCGGTTCGGCGGGCATGATTCGCCGGGAGCCGGCTGCCGGTGGCTCTCTTGCGGGACCTTTTGGGACGTGCACGAGGTGTCCCGCGATTGGTGCGCGCGAGAGAATTGTCCCTCCAACCGGCAATCGCAGGCGATGGGCCAAACCCGGCAGGCAACGGTGGGGCAACCAAACCCGGGGGCTAAATGAGCGTGCGTTTTAGACTCCAAATGTGTAAACAGAAGGAGTGACCAGGGACCACCATCGCCGGGACACTGCCGTGCCGCTTTTTGCGAGCGTGAGGAAAAGCTTTGTCCTTTGTGTCGGGCTGCTTTTGCTCTGGCTGGAGGCAGGTCCCGCGGCCGCGGCCGCAAACCCGGATGACGAGGAATTCATCATCGATAATTGGGGGACCGAGCAGGGCCTCCCGGATGAAACGGTGACGTCAATCTACCAGACACCGCAGGGCGGGCTCTGGTTTAGTACGTTCGGCGGCCTCGTCAATTACGACGGGGTCAAATTCACGACCCTGAATCCCGCCAACACCCCCGCCTTGCCCGGTGCGGCGATCGTGGCCATGCATCAGGAAGCCAACGGCCGACTTTGGTTCAGCACCACGGAAGGCCTGGTGGTTAACGAGGGAAGGAAATGGACGCCCCAGCCGGAGGTGGCCATGGGAAGTTACGCGCGTTCATTTTCCGAACGAAAGGGCGTCATTTGCCTGACCACTTTTGACGGCAGGGTTTACCGGGCGCGCAAGGGAAAATGCGAGCAATTGCCCGCCCCTCCGGGGAAAGTTGGTTTCGGCTATCTGGGAGCGGTGGATTCATTCGGGCGCATTTGGGTAGGACAACAGGGGTTCTTCGGATTCTGGAATGATAACCAATGGGAAAGCTCGCGATTATCCGGGGCGGTGACGAACCTCTTTCAATTGCTCGGTCAAGGACGGCAGGGTGACATCATTACGGTAACGGGCGCAAAGCTGCGCCGACTCCAGGGCGAGCAGATTCAATCGGAAATTGGCCTTCCGCCAAGCTTCAATACCCTCGCAGGGGCTTGGGCTCTATATGAAGACACGAAGAGCAACATCTGGATCACGACCACGGGATTGGGACTTTATCGCGTGTCCCCGGCGGGAGGGGTGAAGCATTGGACTTCTCAGAACGGCCTCCCTCACGATGGCGTTCGAGTTGTGTTTGAAGACAAGGAAGAAAACATCTGGGTCGGATCAGCCGGCGGTTTGCTCAGGTTTAAGCACCGAAACTTTCGGAACTTTGGGCGCGACCAAGGCCTGCCCGATCGCACGCTGTCGTCACTGGCCGAGATTGCGCCGGGAAGATTGCTGGTGGGAACGTTTGGCAAGGGATTGTTTGCCCTCGAAAGTGGCCAACCGCTGCAGCGGTTTGACCGCACCGAACCGGCCGCAGATTTCGTGGAAACGATCCTCAAAGATCGGACCGGGAACGTTTGGCTGGGAACCGCCAGCGGACTTGCCAGGGTAAACGAAAACCGGATCAGGCTGGTTCTCCGCAAGGCCGATGAGCGCCTGAACGTTCACGCTTTGTTGGAAGATTCCAAAGGGAGGGTTTGGATTGGCAGCGAGCAGGGCTTCTGGAAACGGCAGGACAACGAGTGGATTCTGCAGCAACCGCCCGGTCAGGCTGGCTTCGGCACGATCCAATCCATTGCGGAAAATGCCAGTGACGGGTCGATTTGGGCGGCGGGCATGCGCGGGGTGTTCCGTTGGGATGAGGTGCGATGGCAGGAGGTCCGAACGGGCGATGGATCTCCCATCAAAGGCGCGCTCCATATCGCTGCAACACCGGAAGCGATCTGGTTGGTTATCAAGGCCGCGAAGCTCGCCCGGTTTAAGGATGGGCGGCTGGCTGAAGTGGGCGTGAAACAGGGGCTTCCGCCGCGACTCGGCGCTTTTGTGGCTGATGGGGCCGGCTATTTCTGGCTGCCCTCCAACCGGGGCGTCGTTCGCGTTGCCAAAGCAGCCGTTGAGTCAGCCATGGATGCCAATTCAAACGATCTGGAGTTTCAGGTGTTTGATAGCGCCGATGGACTGGGGAGTTCCAGTTGCTCGTTCGCTTTTCAAAACAACGCCATCAAAGACAGCGCCGGACGCCTCTGGTTCACGACGCTTCGCGGAGTCGCCATGGTGGATCCGAAAAACCTCCACTTGAACACGAATGTGCCGGTCGTCGTCATTGATAAACTCACTTACCGCGATGCCACCGGCAAATTGGGTGAGTTGGAATGGTCCGAGCAAGCGAGCACGGCGGCGCCCGCGGGCACGCGTGAGCTTGGAATCTACTACAACGCCCTCAGTTTTGCAGCGGCGGAAAAAGTCCGGTTCAAATACATGCTCAATGACTCCGGGCAATGGGTGGATGCGGACGGCCAACGCAGTATTGTGTTTCCGGTTTCCGCGCCCGGTCCCATCAAGTTTCGGATTAAAGCGGCGAACAATGATGGTGTCTGGAACGAGCGCGGCATCTCGCTCGAACTTTTCGTCACGCCATTTTTTTGGCAGCGGCTCTGGTTCCGAATCGGGTTGCTGGGCGGCACGGTCGCCGTGATTGGCCTGGCTGCGTGGTATGCCGATCGCCAGAGGTGGCAACGCCAGCTCCAGCGTCTCGAACAGCAACGAGTTTTGGCCAATGAGAAGGCCCGGCTCGCTTCGGTGATGGAAGCCACCAGCGATTTTGTGGCTTTTGCGGATCCGCACGGGGCGGTCCTTTACGTCAACAAGGCCGGTCGGAGAATGATTGGGCTGCCGGAAGACCACATCGTCGCTTCGCTCAACATCCGGGAAATCCATCCTCCATGGGCGATTCAGCGCGTTTTCGAGGAAAGCCTGCCAGAGGCCCGCCGCCGCGGTTTGTGGGTGGGGGAAACCTCGCTGCTGGCCGCCGATGGGCGCGAGATTCCCGTTTCTCAAGTCATCATCGCCCACCAAACGGAGGCTGGCGGGGTCGATTTTTATTCCACGGTCTGCCGCGATGTCAGCACGCAAAAACAGGCGCAGCAGGAGCGTGAACTACTGCTGGGGGATTTGCGGGATCGGATCAAGGAGTTGCGCCTGCTCCACCAGACGGCGCAATTGTTGCAACGCGAGCATTCAAGTTTGGAGGCGCTGCTCGGCGAATGGATTGTTCTACTGCCGGCGGCCTGGCGGTTTTCGGAATGCTGCGAAGCGCGAATTGTCTTCGGCGAGATCCAGGTAACAACCGGGGGGTGGCGCGATTCGGCCTGGAAGCAATGCGCGCCTTTTTCCATTTCCGATGGCGTCGGTTTCATTGAGGTCGTTTATCTCCAGCAGCTTCCCACAGCCCAGGAAGGGCCGTTCCTCGCGGAAGAAAGAACGCTGCTGAATTCGTTGACCGAAATGCTCATCAGCTACCTGGAGTTGCGCAAGTACCGGGAGGGCTTGGAATTACTCGTCGTGAGTCGAACCAAGGATTTAATTATCGCCAAAGAAGGCGCCGAAAAAGGCAATCGTGCGAAAAGCCTGTTCCTGGCCAACATCTCTCATGAGATTCGGACACCGCTCAATGCGATCCTCGGTTACGCCCAATTGCTCGAGAACGACGCGGGGATTTCCGAGGCGCAAAAACGAAAAATCTCCGTGATCCGATCCAGTGGCGATCACCTGCTGCAGGTCGTCAATGACGTGCTGGAGATGTCCCGCATTGAAACCGGGCGCACCTCAGTGGTGAATGAGCCATTCGATCTGGGAGGGCTGCTGCAGCAGGTCGAGCGGATGTTCGTGCCCCTGGCGGCGCGCAAAGGGTTACGGCTGATTTTTTCGAGGGATGCCACGGTTCCCGGATTTATTCTGGGCGACGCCCAGAAAGTGCGGCAGGTCCTGATCAATCTCCTGGGTAACGCGGTAAAATTCACCGGCTCGGGCAGCGTCACGGTCAAAACTTCCGCGCGCCCACTGGATGTGGCGAGGTTTCAAATCACGATCGAAGTGGCGGATACCGGCCCGGGAATACCCGAGGAAGACCTCGAGCGCATCTTCCAGGCCTTTGAACAAACCGACTCGGGAGTGCTCGCGGGCGGAGCCGGCCTAGGACTTACCATCAGCCGCACGTTTGCCCGAATGATGAAGGGGGATTTGACGGCGGCGAGTCGCCTTGGGCAAGGCAGTTCCTTTTCATTTTCCTTCCCCGCAGGGGCCACCGCGCCCATTCCCACCATCCCGCCGCGTCATGATCTGCGCCTGGATAGTCAGTACCTTGGCTGCAAGGTGCTCGTGGTGGACGACGTTTCGAGCAACCGGGACGTGCTGGCCGACCTCTTGATGCGGACGGGATTCGAAGTGCGACTCGCGGCAAATGGGGAAGAAGGGCTTCGCCGGCAAACCGATTGGAAACCCAGACTGGTGTTGATGGACATTCGCATGCCCGGCATGGGCGGCGTCGAGGCCATTCGCCGGATGAAGACGAACGATGCGCGAGCGATCATTGTCGCGCTGACCGCGAGTGGGCTGCCCGAAACCCACGGCGACGTTCTCAAGGCCGGCGGACACGGTTTACTGATGAAGCCCTATCGCGAGGGGGAGCTGCTCAGTGCGATTGGGGAAATCCTTGGCGTTACCTACGGTGCCCCCGCTGTTATTCAAAAACAGGAGGCGGTCCCGGATGCTCTCCGGGAAGCGGCTTTCGTGGAAACGCTGCGGAATGTCCCCCGGGAATTCGTAACCGAATTGCACAAAGCGGCGCTGGCGGCTCGCATCGACCAGGTGGAAAAGCTGGCGGCCCAGTTGGGTAAACAATCCCCAGCGGCGGAAGAACATCTCCTCGGTCTTTCACGCAACTTTCAATACGAAGAAATCCTGGCGGCCCTGGCCAAGCTGCCCGAAATCCAATGAAGGAGGCAATGCCGCCGCATCCCTAACGATAGAACCGCCCCTCTGGCAAACGGCAATCCCGGACCAAGGGATCAGCTGGTTTTGCCCGGCACCTGCGGCACGCTTTGTGCCACAGGCACATGACGATTAGCGCCGCGCGCCGAACATCAGGGCCCAGTCGCCAATGGTGCCAAATGTCCTGGATTCATTCATAAGCGGGCCAACTGCACCCAAAAAACACTGCCAACCCCATCGGCTTTGTCCACGCCGATGGTGCCGGCGTGCGCCTGGGCGGCAAGTTTACAAAAGGCCAGTCCCAGCCCGACCGAATGATATTGCATGTCCGCGCGCGTTTGCACGCTACCAAAGCGGTCAAATATCTTCTCGCGTGACTCCACCGGCACGCCGGGGCCGCGGTCGATCACCGAGAGGCGCACCTGGTTGCCCGATTCGATCACCGAAACCCGGACCGCGGATCCGCTGGGGGTGTGCTTGATGGCGTTGTCGAGCAGATTTTGGAGGGTTCGGCGCATAATTCCCACGTCGCAGGAGACCCAGGCCGGGGCTCCCGCCACAACGATGATCTCCCGGGATCGATCCAGTGTGCTGATTTCAGTGGCCACTTCCCGCGCCAGTGCCAGCAAGTCACAGGTTTGGCAATTCAGCGTCAGTCGGCCCTCCTCCATCTTGCTGACATCCAGGAGATCATTCGCCATGACGGTCAAACGCCGGATTCCCGAAGCCGCCTCGGCAAGACTGCTGGCGACGTCGGGGGAGACCCTTTCCTCCAGCATTGCCTTAAGCAGGTCAAGGTGGCCCATGATCACCATCAGGGGCGAGCGCATGTCGTGGACGATCATGTGGACCAGATCGTCCCGCAGCTTTTCCAAATCGCGCAGACGTTCAAAATTGCGGGCGAGTTCCTGTTGTGTCCGGCGCAGGGAAATGTGGACGTTGACCCGCGCCTGAACTTCTTCAATTTGAAAAGGTTTGGCGATATAGTCAACTCCGCCAACCCCAAAGCCTTTGAGTTTATCCGAGGTGTCGGTGAGGGCGGTCAGGAAGATCACCGGAACATCCCGCACCAGCGGGATTTCCTTGAGCCGGCGACAAACCTCATACCCGTCCATTCCGGGCATATTAATGTCCAGCAGAACGAGGTCAGGAGCGGAATGAGCCGCGGCTTGCAATGCCTGTCGCCCATTGGTGACGGGCCGCACTTCGTAACCGGCAGCGGCCAGCATTCCGGCCAGCAAGCGCAGATTTTCCGCCGTGTCATCCACGATCAGAATATTTCCAATGGGGGCCTTTTCGGGATTCATGGTTGGAGCGTTATGGCCAGGGATTCCAGTATTGCGTCATATTGAAAATGGGACATGAGGGTGCGGATCCGGTCGGTGGCAGGCGGTGAGTAGTCGGCAATTCGTACGGCGAGTTGTTCGATCTGTTCAACGCGCGCGGCGATCACGGCATCGCGCAACGATGTGAGCAACCCTCTGGGAACGCGCGAGAAAAGATCTCCCAGCGACGGAGATCCGGTGGGGGCGAAGCCACTCGCCAGGTCGGCGCAGCGCAACGCGCCCATGTCCGCGTAATTGACGGCCAGTAATTTGCCGAGGACGCTCAAGAGCTCAACCTCCCGGTAGGGTTTGAGCAGGAGGGCGTTGCCACCTGCTTGGAGCACTTCCTCCGCCAATCCGGTGGTGACGCTCGCCGTGAGGGCCACGATGATGGATTCGGAACCGCTTTGCCGGAGCTGGCGGATGACCTCAAAACCGTCCATCCCCGGCATCCGGATGTCCAGCAGCACGAGTTGGGGAACCCAGTCGGAGTGAATCCTGATGCCCTCGGGTCCATCCGCCGCCATGCGGACCGCGAATCCCGTCCGGGTCAGCAATTCGGCCAGGACTTCCCGGTTGGTGGCAACGTCATCCACGACCAGCACTTTGCCTCCGAGCGAGCGATCCTCCAGGCGTAGTTGCGACGAGGGCAGAGTCTTCGCGGCGACAGCACTGATGGAATCGGCCGTCGGCGCCGCGAACGTAAAAGTGAACGCGCTGCCCTTACCCAACTCGCTGGCTACCGTAAGGTCCCCCTGCAGCATGCGGGCGAAGGCCCGGCTGATGGCCAGACCAAGTCCCGTTCCTCCGGCGCGCAGGCCAGATTCTGTCTGTTCAAAACCTTTAAAAATCCGGGCCAGATCGGAAGATGCTATCCCCGGCCCATCGTCCACCACCTCAATGGCAATCGTAAAGCCACCGGAGGGAGCCAGCTGAGCCCGGGTGTTGACCTGGATGTTTCCGCCATTGGTAAATTTCACCGCGTTGCTCAATAAATTGATCAAGACTTGCCGGATCTTGCCCACATCACCATGAAGGGCCGCGGGCAGCGAGGCCGCGGTTGCGAAAACCAAAGAATTCTGTTGGGCGGCCGCCAACGGCAAAAACATCTGCCGGGTCTCCTCCAACATGCTGCGGAGATCAAATGAATCCGGGACCAATTGCACCCGCCCGGCATCGATGCGCGACATTTCCAGCACGTCGTTGACGATTTGCAGCAGGTGGTCGCCGCTGGAGCGAATGGTGGCGGCCTTTTTGCGCGGACCTTCCGCGAGTTGGGGGTCGTTCTCCAGCAACTGGGCGTAGCCGAGGATGGCATTCATGGGGGTGCGAATCTCGTGGGAAATGTTGGCCAGGAAATGCCCTTTGGCGCGGTTGGCTCGTTCCGCTTCCTCCTTGGCAAAGCTCAAGTCCTTGGTGCGGCTGGCAACCAAGGATTCGAGATTCTGCTGGTACTTGCGCAACTCCAGATAGCCCACCAACATTTCGGCGAGGGAAACCAGCGTGCTTCGCTCTTCGGCAAGAAAAGGGCCTTCCGAAGCCGCGGCATGCTCCTCCAGATAGACCACCTCAATGGTGCCAACGCCATCGGTGGTCTTGAAAGGAATTGACTGCTTCCAGGGCGATTCCCGCCAGCCGGCCGTCCGGGCCTCGAATCCGCAGTAAACAATGCGCGCCTCGCAATCGTCGGAATATTGCCAGGCCGCGGGAAACAAGGAAACCCACTCGTTGAATAGATCCTGGATGTTGGGATGCTCCCGTTGGAGCAGGCGAGCCGTCTGGTGCAGCAGGCGCATTTCCTTCACCCGGCCGCCGAGTTCCTGCACCAAAGCTTCGCGTTCCCGTTCGGCTTGCCGCCTTTCCGTGATGTCCACGGTAATGCCCACCACGCGCTTGACCTTCCCCAAATCGTCTTTGACGGACACGGCATTCCACACGACTTGCCGGACCGCCCCGTCCGGCCGATGAGTGCGAAACTCCGCCCGGGCGTTGGGCGCGCCTTCCCAGAGCGCACCCAGTTTGGCGAGAACAATGGTGCGATCATTCGGTTGGATGTGGTCCAGCTCGGTTTCCAGGGCGATGGTGCGATCCTCGGTCAAGGCGATGCCAAACAGACTAAACAACCGGTCGTCCGTGGTGAATGCGCCGCCGGGATTGTCCTGATGCCACACCCCAATCTTGCCAGCATCGAGCGCGAGGCGCAGGCGTTGCTCCGATTCGCGGAGGGCCTCGGTGCTCGCGCGCAACTGATCTTCGGTGCGCCGTCGCTCAGTGATGTCGCGAAACGTCCAGATTCTGCCATAATGCCTTCCCGTCTTGTCCCGGACCGGGGATGAATAGCGGTCAAAAGTGCGTCCATCGGCCAGTTCGATTTCGTCGCAGCTGATCTCATCGGGATGCGCATAAAGATATTGCACCCGCTCCCGAAATGGTTGCGGGTGCTTGATCTGGCTGGTGGCATGCTGCAACAACCGGGCGTCGTCTTCATCGCGGGCGATGTCATCCGGCACCTGGAATAATTCCAGCAACCGGTGGTTTTGCAGGATTCTCCGCCCCTGCACATCCACCACCAGGATGCCGTCCATGGTGGACTCCAGTTCCGCTTCGAGAAACGCGGTTTTGTAAACCAATTCGGTTTGCGCCCGCTTTTGTTCGGTGATATCGCGCGCGATCTTGGAGGCGCCCACCACTTTGCCGAGCCCATTCTTGAGCGGAGAAATGGTGGCGGCGATGTAAATCTGCCGCCCGTCCTTGCGGATGCGCACCGTTTCAAAATGTTCCACCGTTTCGCCCCGCCCGATCTTTTCGAGATTGTCCCGTTCCTCATGCTGGCGGTCCACGGGAATCAGCATCAAGAGCGGCTGGCCAATGGCTTCCGCGGGGGAATAGCCGAAAATTTTCTCCGCGCCCCGGTTCCAGCTGGTGATAATGCCGGTGAGCGATTTGCCGATGATGGCGTCGTCGGAAGAGGAAACGATGGCGGCGAGTTCGGCCTGTTTTTGTTCCAACTGTTTGAGTTCGGTGGTGTCTTGCAAGGTGCCATGCAATCCGATGATGCCGCCGCTGGCGTCGCGCATGCAGGTCCCGCGCGCATGGACGTCGCGGCGCTCGCCATCGGGCCGGACAATTTCCAGGTGGAGGTCGTAGCTTTCGCCGGTGGCCAGGGCCCGCTTCGCCGCACGGTCAAGGAGGGCAATGCTTTCGGGTGTGTAAATGTTGGCGCGTTCCTCGTGCCGGGGCGGCGGCAAGGCGGGATCCCATCCGACAATCCGGTAGAGTTCATCCGACCACTCGGTCTTATCAGTCCGCGCGTCCCACATAGAACTGCCAATATGAGCCATCTTCTGGGCTTCTTTGAGCGCCGCTTCACTTGCCTGCAAAGCCTGTTCCCCACGTTTGCGTTCGGTGATGTCGCGCGCGAACCCACAGTTGAACTCTTTGCCCTCATAACGCACATACGAGGCGACGATTTCAACCGGGAACTGGCTGCCGTCTTTGCGACGGTGAACGCCCTCCCGGCTGAAGAATCCGGTGGACCGCAAATCGTTCCATACTTGCGCGAGATGGGGGGGCGTGGCCCCGGGGGAGACCAGCGTCACCGGTTGGCCGAGCAGTTCTTCCCGGGTGTAGCCCAAGACCTTGCACGCAGTGTCATTAACGTAAACAAAGTGGTTGTTGGTATCCATCCAGTAGGCGGCGTCAAAATGCTTGTCCACGGAAATCTTGAGCATCTCGAGTTGTTCCACCGCCCGCTTGCGTTCCGTGACGTCGCGAACATAGGAAATCAGGTAACCGTCATGTTCTCGCGACGGTTCGATGAGGGCGGTGGAAAGGAGGGCCCAGACGGTCTGCCCCTGCTTATGGAGATAGCGCTTTTCAATCTGGAGTTGCTTCGGCCCGCCCGCCAGGGCCTGCGTGATGAAGGTGGTGCCGATTTCCCTGTCGTCAGGGTGGGTGACATCATTAAACCCCAGTTGGTGCAGCTCGTCCCTGGTGTAGCCGAGCATTTCGCAAAAGGTCCGGTTCACATTGAGAAATCTTCCCTGCATGGTCACCAGGCAAACGCCCACGGTGGCGTTTTCAAAGGAGATGCGGAACAATTGCTCGCTTTCCTTCAAGGCCACGTACCGGCTCTGGAGCAGGGTCACCATGGTTTCGATGGAGGACCGCAACCCGTCCAGCTCACCGTGAAAGCGCCGCCGGGGCGTTTCGACTAAATCTCCGCCGCCCGCGGTGACCCGGCGGGCAAACGCTTCGATGATCTGGAGCGGCGTGATTATTTCCCGGTGCAACAGCGCGTAGAGACCGGCCACCAAAACGACGTCCATCAGCAGGATGATCCCGACGAAAATGACGAGGCCGGAACGGAACGCCGCGTTGACCAGGCGCGGATCCACCATCAGTTCCAAGGAGCCGATCATTTTATCCTCATAAACGATGTTGCGTTTTTCGATGAGCGCGCCGGCAATTAAAGCGGGTGATTCTTTCAGCGGGTGCCACTGCCTATCGCGCTTCCGGACAAACACGTTCGCGCCGCCGGGCGCGGCCACGTTCGCCTGACGCACCACGATGCCAGCCGTGTCTTCCGCCTCCATGGCGCTATCCAGAATGCGGTTGACCATCTCGGATTGGAAATTCCAAAGCGGGAGGGAAAGCGCCGCGGACAACTGATTGGCGGTGGTGCCGGTGCGCGCCGAAAGCTGGTGCAGGCGCTGGCCCCGGAGGGACCAGAACACCACCGCTCCCACGATCACCAACACGAGGCTGATTACGGCGACGAGGCTGAAGGCCAGGCGGCGCGCAATCGATTTGTTGGGGGAAGACATGATTCAAGGAGATTTGGCGGGCGGAAAACTGGCTGCGGATGGGGCTTCCTTCCCGGTCAAAGGAGAATACCAAAGTCTTTTGTCGGCAAGCGGAACTTGCGATCCGGCAAAGGGATTCTGGAGGACAAATAGCTTCCTCGTCGCGAGGTGCAACTCCGCGAACAGTTTCTCATGGGAAGCCGCGAACAGCCGATCGAGGGTGCCGTCCGCCACCATCAGGCTCATTCCTTCGCGAACCCGTTCCGCCAGCCGCCGTCCTTCAGCGGATTTGGCAAACCAGAAGTACCGGGCGATGGGGTAGTAGAGCAGCAAGTTCTGTTCAATGGCGAGGTTGGGAAATTGGTCTTTTTGTTGCGAATACTCGTCCGTGACCTCCTCCACCGCCCGGGAAAACAAGTCAAATCGGTGATTAGCCAGCATGGGGAACAAGCCGGCATAATCGCCACCGGCCACGACTTTCAGTCCATTGGTCCGCAGTATTTCGATATCCTTCCAACCGCTTCCCTGACCAATGCTGAAACGGCGGAGATCGTTCAAGGTTGTGGCGCTGGTGAAATGTGGCTGGTCCTCCCGGCGAATAAGAAAGACCCGGTAGCCCAGCAGTCCCTTGTCGATGGGATGCCAGACCGCCTCGAATTTACTCTCGTAATCCATGGTGTCGCCCCGGATCAGGACGGTGAGCTTGCCGCCTTGATTTTGGAGTTCAAAAGCTTGACGGTCTTCGTTCATATAACTGGCTGACTCCATCCGGTAGGGGCCATATTTTGCCAGGGTTTTTTCCAGGGCTTCATGTAAAACGAGCCAATGATAACTGTAGCGGTGGTCCTCCGGAGACTCGGGTCCATTGTAGATGTAGGCCATGACACCCGGCGGTGGCGGGTCTGCCGCTGCCCCGGTGGCCAGCACCAAGGGCAAGAGCAGCAGGAAGGTCCAGGCGACCCTGCGAATGCAATTGAAATACTGCCTCCAGCTTTCGGTTTCCAACTCCGGCCGCCCCAACTGACGGTTGTGCAAAACGCGCATGGTGAACCTTTTTCCGGGGTGGTCGGGAACGATTGATTGACTCTTCGTCATATTTTCGCTTGGGGATTATTGCCCCCACACCAGCCCGGGAGATTTTTTCAGATTTTCTTCCGGCTCCCCGGATTTGCAAGTCATTTTTCCGCCCCAACAGTCATTCTTCCATCTCGTTTACGGGGCACCGAGGGCAAGGGATAATTTAGGAATGCGGAATCTTGGACGAGCCAGAGTTGGTGGAGATCGCGCAGAAAAGAAGCACGGCTGGTTGACGCAATTCCCGTTGCGTGGTGGCCGTAAACGCCAGAAAAGTTGGTTCGCGAACGAGGCCAGGACCGACCTCGTAGAGGGCGACGGTCTGCAACAATTCACGCTCAAATCTCCCGGCCGGTGCAAGGAGGAAATCTTTTAGTCCGTGGAGAAATTCTATCGCCGTTATAATCTGCGGCCCAAGCCGATCCTCCGGATCATCAAGACGATGCTGCAGGACAAGGAAGTCTGCGTGCGCCGCCTCCGGGAAGGCTACGAGTTCTTCACGACCATGTCCCAACGCCGGGACGACCTCGCCGCCTCGAAAGCGGCTGCGGCCTGATCAGGGCTGGGGGACGAATTCATTTCCCCACTTTGCAATAACCGGCGCTGGATGAAATCCAGCGCCGGTTTTTTTTCGGCCGCGGAAGGCTTGACTTTCCCCTGGGCCGGCGAAAAATTTCCGGCGATGGCCGAAACGCCCCTCTCATTGCCTCCCCGCCACCGCCCCCGGGCGGAACCGCCGGTATTGGCGGACGACTCCGCTCCTTCACCCCGCAAGACCGTCACGATTTACACGGACGGGGGCTGCCAGGGAAATCCCGGACCGGGCGGTTGGGCCGCCGTGCTGCGGTATGAGGAGAAGGTCCGCGAGATCGCCGGCGGGGAGCCGGCCACCACCAACAACCGGATGGAACTGATGGCGGCCATCGCGGCGTTGCAGGCTTTGAAAGAGCCGTGCGTCGTGAATTTGCATACGGATTCCCAATATCTGCGCCAGGGCATCAGCAGTTGGATCAAGTCTTGGAAAGCCCGGGGCTGGCGCACCACGGACAAGCAACCCGTGAAGAATGTCGATCTATGGCAGCAACTCGATGCCGCCCGGGAACGGCATCAGGTGCGGTGGCATTGGGTCAAGGGGCACGCCGGGCAGGCGGAGAATGAGCGGTGCGATGTGCTGGCGCAAGCCGAGATGGCCAAGTTGCGCCAGCAATACACCAAGGCCCAATTGCGCGAATTCCTGGCCCTGTTTAAGGCGTAAGCGGCGGGGGCGGGACCACGCCCTTCCGGATGGCGTACATTTTGTTCATGGTCGCAATAAACAGAGTCTCATTCGCCACCGTGGTCGTGGCGTTGATGGGGCCGCTGAGTTTCACCTGGGAAAGGACGTGTTTTTCGCGGGTGGCGGCAAAGATCCAGTATTCCCCCTCCCGAGTCCCCAAATAAACTTTGCCGTCCGCCACCATGGGGGAACCCCAGACCTCGCCTTTGATTTCCTGGGTCCAGAATGGTTTGCCGGTCACGGCATCGACGCAGTGCATTTTCCGTCCGCAATCGGCCAGGAACACCATCCCGTCGTACACCGCGGTGGTGCCGAGGACATGACGTTCCAGCGGGTAGGTCCAAAGGACCCCGTTGGTGGTGAGGTCGCCGGTTCCGGTGGCGGGATCGATGCATTTGAGCCAGGCCTGGTTTTTGCCCCACCAGATGTCGCCGCCGCCCGCAATGTAGAGGCGCCCGTGATCGAGCACCGGCATGCCGTACAGATTGCTGGGACTTTCCTTGCGATTGCTCAGGTAAGGATGCGGATCACCGGTCGGACCGGTCGTGTCAAACGTCAGTTGCCAGATCTTCTTCAGGGCCCGCAATCCCGCCGGCCGGGTGGGGTCGGGAGTCCCGGTCGCCGCCGCGGAGGGCGCGCTGGAGTCGGTGGGGGAATAGGGCTCGAAAGCGTACAAAATGCCATTGCCCGCCCCGAAAAAAATCATCGTCCGGCCGTTCACCTGTCCGAGGGATGGGGAGCACCAGGTGTTGTGGAAGATGTTGGGGGCGATGTGCTCGTCATCCCGGGCCACATATTTTCCCGTGCGTTTGTCGATGACCACCAGGCTGGGTGCATCCGGCGTGCGGATGACTTTGTGGGTGCGGTCCACGCCGGTGCTGGTATTGACGTAGAGGTAATCCCCCAGGATCAAAATGGAACTGTGCGCGCCGTCATGCGACCAGATGCCGGCCCCGCTCGTCAGATTGAACAGCCAGAGGATGTCGGCATCCTGCGGCCCGACGGGAGGCGGAGTGGCCGCCGGCGTGTTCGTGGTCAGGGGCATCATGTGGACTGCTTCGTCCTGGAAAGTTCCGTCATTGCCGTTGGCCATTCCCAGGGCGTCCAGGCAAAGAACTTCCCCGCGGTTGCTGACGGTATAAACGCGATTGCTTTCCACGGTGACCGGGGCCGGCATGCCGGTCTTCGGCCAGTCGAAGTAATCGTCTGCCTCCCGTTTGGGCACCACGAGCTGCCAAAGGAGGCGGCCGGTTTTTTCGTCCAGGCACAACAGGACACCACTGTCGGCGGTGTGGTTGGGATCCCGGGGTTGCTCGTTGTTGGTGCCAATGTACACCCGTCCGTCCGCGACGATCGGGGTGGAGTACGTCTGCGTGCCCAGGGGCACCATCCATTTGACATTCGCCCCGGTATTGGGATCGAACGTGTCGGGCAGGTTGGTCTCGGCGGAAACCATGTTGCGCGACCAGGCCTGGCCCCATTGCGGTTGATCTGCCGCGCTGGCAAACTGGCAGGCGGTGAACAGGGCGAGTGCGGGGGCAATCAGGTATTTCATAGACGATCTGGGTTTAGCAAAGCGGAACCAGGAGAAACCGGCAAGCGGCGTTTTGGCCGGGCATTCGGCGCCCGACCAATCGAGGCCAAGAAAGGGTTGCCTGTCGGGCCGGTTGGCCGCACAATCCCCCCGCCTATTGCATGAGTAACGCCCTTTTAAAAGAACCAGTGCCCGCCACCGCCCCGGACTTGTCCCAGCCCGTTCAAAAACCGCGCAAGAGCGCCTGGAAGCTCTTTGGGGAGGTTTTGGATCATGGCGGTCCCGGTTATCTCCAGTTTGCCATCACCAACATCTGCAACGCCAAGTGCGATTTTTGCGGTTTTGCCGTGGATCGCTTTGATCCCAAACAGCGGCGGAGCGTGACCTTGAAGGAAGCCCGGGATGTCATCGACATCGCGGTCAAGAATCACATCGGCTACCTGTTGTTCGTGGGCGGGGAACCCTTGGTACACAAGGATCTGCGCGCAATGGTCCGCTACGCGGCCGAGTCCGGGATTCATCCCATGATCTGCACCAACGGCTCGCTGTGGAATGAGAAGATCATGCGCGACCTGGCCAGTGACGGGTTGAGCAGCGTGATCATGTCGATTGATTCGCATGACGTGGCCAAGCACGAAAAAAATCGCGGCCTGCCGGACGTCTGCCGCAAAATCCAACAGGCCAACGCCGTTTTTGCCAAACTGGGCATCCAGACCACGGCGAGCGTCACGGCGAGCAAACTGATCGATGATTATGAAAAGTTGCCGGATTTCCTCCGGACCCTGGGTTTCACCAGTTGCACTTTCAGCTACCCGCTGACCTCCCTGGCTTCCAGTTACCTCAGCTTCAGCGACTCCAGCCTCGTGAATTACCGCACGGAGGAACTGATCGAGGTTTTCGAGAAGATCAAGCAGATGAAGGTCCACAGCGGCTTTCCCGTGGTCAATCCCGCCGAATCCCTCTCCGAGATGCAGCGGCATTTGCGCAAGGAACCGGAAAAGTTCGGTTGCCTGGGCGGGCACAAATATTTTTATCTCGATTGGAATCTCAACCTCTACCGGTGCCACGCGTGGGAAACGCCCATGTGCAACATCTACGAGTTCGACCAGTCGAAACTGATCCGGGACGGCTGCACCCGTTGCATGATCGATTGCTACCGCGACCCCAGCGTCATGCAATTTGTCGCGATCAGCGCCAGCGATGCCTACCAGAATCTCAAGCGCGGCAAAGTGATCGCCGCCGCCAAAAGCATATTTGACCGCCGGAATCTCACCTCATTGAAAGCCGTGTGGGATGACCGGCAATGGATTGGTGAGGTTTGAGCAAGAACCGGCTACTTCCTCTCCCCCGACGGCGGCGGAAGGGTGTTCCGATCAAACGGCAATTCATCATCCGAATAAATGCGCGACCCATCCGGATGGATGGCTTGCACCTTGATGAAAATGAGCAACCGCTCATGCCGCTTGCCCAGCCTTTGGTCTTGGATCGCCCGCCCCAACAGCGGGATATCCGCTAGCATGGGCGCCTTGTCTTTCAAGGTCACGACCGTTTCCCGGGTTAAGCCGCCGAGCAACAAGGTCTGACCGTCATAAAGCCTCGCATCCCCCTGCAATTGGCCAACCCGGAATCGTGGTAAAGGCACAACAACCGACGGCACGCCATTGGACGCAGGCGCGGTCTGCCCCGGATGATCGTAACCCAGGAAATCTGTCGCGACCGGAGTGGCGCTCAGTTCGAACGTGAAACCATCAGGCGATTCGCGCGTCTGCAACCCCACCTCCAGTCCCACCAACACTTTTTCCGTTTGATAATTGATGCCGGAGGTATTGGTTCCCGTCGCCGGCACCGCTCCGGTAACCACCGTAAGAACGTTGCCATTCTGGATCAGTGCCCGCTGACCGGACATCGTGGTCACCTCCGGCACCGGCAGCCAGGTGACCCCGTTTATCCCCGTCAATTTTTGCGCCAGTTGTTGGGCTTGCAAACTGGTCAACCTGCCGCTGAATTGCCGCGCCACGGAATTGCTGAATCCCCGGTCTGGACGCGGCATGCCGTTGGTAAAACTCCGATATGGCAGCCGCGGCAGTGCCACTGTCTCATTGGTCACCCACTGCGCTCCGGTTACTCCGAGCAAGTCCCGGAGCGCCCCAAGCGAAACACGGTTCTCGTCCAGGGCGGCAACCTTCACTTGGATGTTCACTTCCGCCCGGTTGCTTCGACTCTGGTGCGACTGTGGCGTTGCCTGCGCCTGGCCGTGCCCTCCGGTGCCCAGCCACGCCGCCAAGACTAATAGCGCCCCGACCCTCCTCATTTCTTTTGTTCTCCGGGCTCGACTGGTCCGCGCGGCGCCGCCAGGGGCATTTCATCCCCGGAATGAAACCGCGTGCCGTCGGGGTTGATAAGCGTGGGAGTGATGAAGAGCAGCAATTGATTTGGTTTTTTTGCGGCGGCGGTTATTTCCGCGATTTGATCCGGCGTGAAAGCGCCAAGGGGTTCCACTCCGCCCGTCAACACGTGGCCGGGGCCATGATACTGGATGCCGCCCACCAACAGGGTTTGTCCATCGAAGACGACCGGGTAGTCGAAGGCCAGTTGGCGTACCCGGAAGTGGGGAAGCGGCAAGACCGAAGTCAGCGGAACCGGGTTCCCCTGGACTACCGCCTTGGTCGGAATGAATTTGCCCGCTTCATCAAGGCCGATGAATTCCGTCGTAGCGGGCGTGAGCTGCAGCGAAATTCCCAGGAGATTTGTTAAGATGACCGGGCGAAGGTTGATGGTAAGCCCCGGCAAAAAATCCTGCGTTTCGTAATTAAAAACTGGCAAATTCGACCTGCTGCCGGGAGTGGGGCTCAAGTTTGTTTTTCCCGTTATCACCATTTGGGAGCTGAATCGTTGGACGGAAGTTTCGCGGCCGGATTCGACGGCGATCTCCGGGCTCTCCCACCAGGTGACGGCGGTTAGGGCGGTCAGTTTGTCCTGCAGTCGCCGGGTCTGCGCCGCGGTCAGTTCGCCAAAGAATTGGTGACGGGTGGCATTGGCCATCGACTGGTCCGGATCTTGGAACAAGTTCGTAGTACCGGTGGAATTGGGCCGGGGAATGGCGTCCGCCACACTGAGCGAGAAGGCAGCGCCCGTCGTGGCGAGCAGTATTTCCAAAGCGGCCGGCGAAATCTGGTCCGGGTCGATTTCGGCCACTTTAATTTTCACGCTGACTTGCGGCGGGGTGGGCAGGGGCTGAATGGGTGCGGGCAAATTCTGCGCCCCGGCCTGACTCGCCAGTTCGAACACTCCCCACATCAGCATTTTCGTGGACCAAAGTTTCATGGTTTTTCTCCTTTGCGTTGTTGCCGTCGATTCGGCGAAACCCACGGCATATCACCATCGGTATGAAACCGCGAGCCGTCGGGGTTGATGAGTGTGGGGGTGATGAAGAGCAGCAATAGTTTGCGCTGTTTGCTGCTGGACTCTTTCGTGAAAAGCTGGCCCATCAAGGGCACATCCCCGAGGTAGGGTACTTTGTCTTTGAAATGAATGACGCTTTCCGAGATCAGCCCGCCCGCCAGGAGGGTCCGGCCGTCCCAGATTCCCGGGTGGTCCAGCGCCAACTGGCTGACGCGGAAGCGGGGCAGTGGGACCACGGCGTGGGGCCCGCTGACGACGTCGGATAAAGTGATGGGGTGGCCGTTCACCGACGCGGCGATGGGGGTAAAATTGGCAGGATCATCGTACCCGACGAACTCCGTGAGAGTGGGGCCGATCGACAGGGGAATGGTATAGGAGTCCGCCGCTACCGTGGGATGAATATTCACCGAGAGTCCGCAGGCGAAGCCCTGGGTCTGGTAATTTACGCCGGGAGCATTGGTGCCCGTGCCGCCCTTTTGGCCGGTTGCGGTGACTCCGGTCGCCACGTTCAAGGCGTCGAGCCTTTGCAGTCGGCTATCCCGCCCGGTTGCGGTGGTGATTTCCGGTCCCTCCCACCACGTGACCGGGGGCAGGTTGGAAAGTGCTACCTGTAGTTGCCGGGTTTGCGGCTCCGTCAGTTCGCCAAAGAACTGTTGCCGGGCGGCATTGGTCATTGGCCGGTCCGGATCGTGAAACATATTGGTGGCACCGGCAAAATTGGGTAGCGGAATGGCGGCGGTTTCGTTGGTGCTGAAGGTGGCGCCGGTGGTTGCGAGAAGTGCTTGCAGCGCGGCGGGTGAAACCCGATCCGGGTCGACTTCGGCGACTTTGAGTTTCAGGTTAACCTGCGGCGGGACATACCCGAGGGCTTCGACTGCTGCGGCGATCACTTCCAGATCCGACGGGGGGGCATGGACAAAGAGCATGCCCTTGCGATGGTTGTAGAAGATGGCTTTGCCGACATTCGCAGGGGAATTGGTCGAGAAATCCACTCCGGCCGCAGTCAAATATTGGCGCAAGGCCGCCGTTATCTCGGGCGCCTTATTCGTGGTGTTTTCCGGTGGGAGTGATTTTCCCGTGGCGGCGATAAGACCATTTCGCAGGCGTGCGTAATCCAATTTGAAGGTGCGGGTGATCATGGATTCACCGGTTGGTATTTCGCCGGTGGCCATCCGGTTGGTTTGGTCACTGTCCGCCGAAGCTGCAGGGGCGGCGGGTGCGGGCAGATTATTGGTTACGGGTGTGGGCGGAGCGGGTGCAACGGGCACCACCGCAGGCATCCTCTCCCGAACCATGCGGAGAAAGTTGACGGCGGCGTCGTCCTCGGGATCCAGTTTCAGGGCTTGTTCCAACTCCGCTCCGGCCTCCGCCAAACGGCCGAGCCCGATGAGGCGTTTGGCATTTTGC
Organism: uncultured Pedosphaera sp.; assembly: GCA_903918755.1. Lineage (GTDB taxonomy): Bacteria > Verrucomicrobiota > Verrucomicrobiia > Limisphaerales > Pedosphaeraceae > CAIXFN01. The sequence continues at coordinate 86,527 of CAIXFN010000034.1, read as the reverse complement.
ACAAGCGCAGCCGCCTGCAGGGTGTTCGTGCCAGTGGCGGGCGCGAGACTCCGGCCGGTGTTTTGCGCGGTGAGGAGACCCTGGTTGGCCTCGAACAGCGCGCGGGCGGCGACATTTTCGGGATCCAGCGCCAGCAGGCGACGGAGGCGTTCGTCCGCGCTGGTGTAATCGTGCTGTTGCTGGAAGCGGCGCGCCAGTTCGAACTGGACGCTACCCAACCCGGCGATGATCTGCCGGGACTCGTTATCGGCCTGAGTGCCGATGCGTTGGGCCAGCAGGTAACCGGCCTCATAGAGCCGCGCCGCCGTGGCGAAATCCTGCTGGTTTTCCGCCTTGCGGGCGGCCGTCAGCGTTTGTTGCAATTCAATCACGTCCGCCTGCCGGTGCAAGGCTTCGCGGCTGGCGAGGGCCAGGTCGCCATAGGAAGCCTGGCCTGAGCCGGTGGCGGATGCGCCGCGGGTGTTCATTTGCTTTACAATCTCGCCGACGCGTGCGAGATCCGCCGCCGTGGCACGGACGAGCAAGGTGCCATTCAGCGCGCTGAAAAAGGCCGCCTTTTTGGTGCCAGCCGCATCCCCTGGTTCGGACAAATTCACGCCCACCGTGGCCAAATAATTGTCCAGCAGACGTTGGGTGCGGGCCGTGGGATCCGGATCCTTGACCAGACCGGAATCCCGGGAGGAAACCCGCTCCATTTCCTGGAGCAGCACCGGCACTTCGACGCGGAAGATCATGGTTGACAGGCCCTTGGTTTTGGTTCTTTTCGCGGGCGTTTGCGCGATCAACCCGGAGCGGTCCAGGACCTCGCCCAGGCGGGTGATTTCGGTGGATCGGAGCCGGACGGACAACTCGCCGTTATTCGGGTTGAAGTCCGCCATTTTGGGAACAAGTCCCAGCCGGTTGGTCTCCCAGGCATCAATCCCAACGCTGGCGAGATACTGCTCCACGGGAGCCCGCAGGTGGTTGGTGCTTTGGCGATCAAAGCGGGCCCAAGGAATAGGCGCTGTGACCCGCTCCAACTCCGCCAGAAAAATGGCGGTGGTCAGGCGGTAGGTGTGCGCTTGCAGTCCGGTATCCGCCGCGCCGCGCCGCGCCAGGACGATGCCATCATCGGCAATGGCAAACATCAGGGGTGGGTTGGCTCCCGCACAAATCAATTCCAGCGCCTGCCGGAGCGAACGCTGTCCCAGTCCAGGTGCGAGGGTGACTTTGACCTCCGCCAATGATTCGGGCTGGCGGGACGCAGGATCCGATTTTTCTTTCGCTTTCGCCGGACTTTTTTCTTTTTCCGGCGCGAACCGAAAGAAAATTTCCTCGCTGGCCGCAAGCGGGTGGGGCAATTGCTGCTTGATTTCGCCCAGGACCAGGGCCAACGGCAGCGCCTTGCCTACGGGCAGGGCGACTATATTTTCCTCCAACTGCAGTTGCAACGATTGCCGGCGCGCGGCGTTGTCCAGCAGGAGACGGCTATCCGCCAGGGCGAAATCAGTCAAGCCCGCCCCGGAAGGCTGCGGGTGGTTGGGGAGTCCGTCCCCCGGTTCCGTCGCCGCTGGGACCGGGGCAGATGGGGGCCGGTTGGCGCGGGCTTCCGCGATGAGCCGACGTTCGTCGGTGGTGTTTCCTCCGCTATCGGCCATGGCTAATAAGATCTCCTTGTTGGCCGCGGGGGCGGCGTTCGCCCCGTCGGGTTTCCTTTTCGGCGGCGCCGGTTGGTTGGTCCCCGGTACCGCGTTGGTGATCGGTGCGGCGTTGGTGGCGCTCAGCTTTTCCAAGGCGGTGCCCACTTTCTGCAAATCTTCCAGCGGGGCATGGACCATGAGGGTGCCGTTGCGTTCGTCCAGGAAGATGAGTTTCTGGGTGCCCCCGGGGCCGGTGGGGTTGAAGTCAACGCCGTTCGCCCCAAAGAATTGACGCACCACCGCCTGAGTGTTCGTGGTCGGCGTGGAGCGGGTGACGTTGCTGACCCCGCCGCCCGTTGCCCCGCCCCCGGTCCCGCCGCCGTTGGCGCCCGCGCCCGCGCCGGTGCCTCCGCCGGGAGCCATTTGGACACCCGGAATGATCACGCCGGATCCCGTCCCGCCGGTGCCGCCACCCGAGTTGCCACCACCTCCACCCCCGCCGGTGCTACCGTTGCCGCCAGCTTGCGAACCCGAGAACTGGATCCCGGTGACATTTTCCAAGCCCTGGATGAAGGTATTGGGATCCACATGAAAGATTCGGGTGTACATCCCCGCCGGGTCGGCGGTCAGGTGGAAGGCCACCGCGTAATCCTCAACCGTGTAACGGATGGGGGCGCTGGCGCTACGGACAATGATTTCGAGCAAATCATGCAGGCGCAGGCCACGCATTTCGGGCTTGATGGTGATGAGCACCGCGCCCACTTCGGGAAGATCGGAATTGTTGACGGGCACGATGGCGCCGGTCACGGGATCCACTTCCCCCAGCGGGAGTGACTGCCGGAGGAGCATGAAGTTGATTCCCTGGCGGTCGGGATCGCGGGCTTGCGAGAGGCGACTGAGTTGTTCCACCACCTGGCGCAGCGGCATTTCATCGCAGAGGGCGTAATCCACCGGAATGGCATCCAATTTGGCCATGATGGCTTGTCGCCCCTTGGAAGTATGGACGAGATTGCGGTTGGTCCGGGCGAAGGCCTGGCTGGGCGTCAGGTTTTGCGCGAGTTGCAGGACGTCGCCGGCGCTGGCCCAAACGCGGTTGCCGGGCAGGGCGGCCAGTAAAACCGTGACCGCCAGCAGCGTCACCACCCCGGTGGCGAGCCAACCGGCGGGGCCGGTCGTGACCGGGGGGCGGGCGGTGAGCCGGCGGATGCGCTGCAACAGGGGGGCGCCTGAGGCTGCCAGGGCCAGGGAAGCGGGCCGCAATTCCTCCAGGGTGGCCAAGGCGCGGGCATAAGCCACCCGGTTGCCGCAGGCGGCCACGGCCAGATCATCACAGCAAAATTCGCGTGCTTCCCGGATGCGGCCGGACGCCCACCAGACGGCGGGATGATAGAACAGCAGGGTTTCCACCGCGCATTGCAGCAGATTGACCAGATAGTCGTGCCGCCGGATGTGGGCCAGTTCGTGGGCGAGAATGGCGTCGAGTTGGCTGGGACTGAGGCCGGTCAGGCAACCGGCCGGCAACAGGATCACGGGTCGCAACCAGCCGATGGTGGCGGGCACTTCCACCAAGGCGGATTGCACGAGCCGCACGGAGCGGCGCAGGCCGAGGCGCTCGGCCAATTCCGCGAGGCGGGTCGCCCACGGTTCCTCCAGGAGCGTGCCGGCGTCCCGGGCGCTGCGGCGGACGTGAAACCAACCGGCCAGCAATTGGATTCCAAAGGCCACGACTCCCGCTGCCCAGAGCAGCGCGAGCCAGGGTAGCGCAAGTTCCCAGCGTTCGCGCAGACTCAGTGGCGATGGTTTGGCCGGGCCTCGGACCAAATTCACCGTCCGGGGTGAGGGTTCTATAATTGGTATGGTTAAGGGCAGGGCATGCCGAGTGGCCATCATTGGGGCGGGGGCGCGTTGCCATCTGGGCTGCGGGGCTGGCAGTTGATCCACCAAGCGATTAAACGTCAGCAACGGGGACGCCACCATCAGGAGAAGGGCGGCGCACCCGGCGAGATAGCGATGGTTGGCCGGATTCCGGCGCAGGGCATGCAGGCAAAGCCCTAGCCAGACAGCGATGGCCAGACCCTGCCAGAGGAAATGGACCAGGGTCCAGCCAAGGCATTGCAGGAGGGCTTGGGAGGCGGTGGTCATCATGGCCGGGCCTCCAGTTCATCGATCAATTGGCGGATTTCCGCCAGCTCCGCCGGCGTGGCTTTCCGGGCCGAGAGCGCCTGGAGGACGAGTTTGCGGGCCGAGCCGCCAAAGGCCCGTTCCAGCAAATGACCGACCAGTTGTTGCTGCACCTGTTGCTCACTCATTACGGCCTGATAAATGTGCGAGCGGGCGGATTCATCCCGCCGGACCAGACCTTTTTCGGTCATGATCTGCAACATCTTCAAGGCGGTGGTGTAGCCCGTCGCCTGGATCTGGGCCAGTTCGTCATGGATGGCGCGCACCGTGGCGGGGCCGAGCCGCCAGAGCACGCGGAGAATGGAAAGCTCGGCGTCGGTGGGTTTGGGCGGAGTTTTTTTCATGTCATTAGCTGGATATGTGAGTCATCATACGAATTTTTTCGTAGATGTCAACGAACATCTTCGTACTTTGCGGAAATATTTTTAAATGTCCCTTGGTGGCGGGCCGTAAAAGCGCTGGTCGTGGGCCCGGGTGTGCCCGAATTCCTGGGACAGAAGGGACGGGAAACTTCAATGGGGCGGGGAGTGCGGAAACGGATTGAATTTTGCGCGGAAACCGTCAGTCTGATCCTTGATTCCACTATGAAAAAATCCTTTTTGCTACCGGGCCTGGGTGCGGCGTTGCTTCTTTTGACACCTTCGGCGGGTTGGGCGCAGGGACGGCAATTGACCGGGCAATGGGCGCCGGCGGCCACGGAACCACTTTCACCCGCGGAGGCGCAAAAACGATTCCAGGTGCCGGAAGGATTTGAGGTGCGCCTGTTTGCCGCCGAGCCGGACGTGATCAATCCCGTGGCGATGACCTGGGACGATCGCGGCCGCTTGTGGGTGGTGGAGCTTTACGAGTATCCGCTGGGCGCGAAAGCCGGCACCAAGCCGCGCGATCGCATCAAGATTCTGGAGGATACGGATGGAGACGGCCGGGCGGACAAGGTGACAGTGTTTGCCGATGGGCTGAATCTGGCCACGGCCATCCAATTGGGCTACGGGGGTGTCTTTGTCGGTCAGGCACCGGATCTTTTATTTCTGGAAGACACGCAGCACAAGGATGTGGCCGACAAGCGCACAGTGCTCATGACCGGATTCGGACTGGATGACCGGCATGAATTGCTGAACGGCTTCACCTGGGGACCCGACGGTTGGTTGTACATGACCCACGGCGTCTTCACCCATTCCAAGGTTAAAATTCCGGAAGCCAGCGAGCCCGGGGTGGAGGTGAATGCGGCGGTGGCGCGGTTTCATCCGCTGACCAAGAAATTCGAGGTGTTCGCGGATGGCACGAGCAATCCCTGGGGGGTGGACTTTGACCGGGCCGGGAACGCCTTTGTGAGCGCGTGCGTGATTGATCATTTGTTCCACATGGCGCCGGGCGGCATTTACGATCGGCAGGGTGGGGTGCCGGCCAATCCGTATGCCTATCAGATGCTGCCCTCCATCGTGGATCATAAGCACCACATGGCGGCCTATGCCGGCATCCAAATTTACCAGGGCAACCAATTTCCCGCGGAATGGCTGGGCGAAGTGTTCATGGGGAACATTCACCAGAGCGCGATCAATCATGATCACCTGACGCCGAACGGTTCCAGTTTCAAAGCCAAGTCCGCGCCGGATTTCCTGACCACCAGCGACGGCTGGTTCCGTCCGGTGAGTGAACAAGTGGGGCCGGACGGAGCGCTGTGGGTGATGGATTGGTATGACCGGTATCCCTGCTATCAAAATGCCAACGCCGATCCCGAGGGCGTGGACCGGGAGCGCGGGCGCATCTGGCGGGTGGTTTACACCGGCAAACAGGCGGGCGCAAGAGTGCCATCGCGACCGGATGCCGGGATGAATTTGGGAAAGCTCAGCACGACCGAGTTGGTCGGGCTGCTGGCCCATCCGAATGTCTGGCAACGGCGGATGGCGCAGCGGCTGTTGTCCGAGCGCCGGGATTCCGCCTCCGCCGAACCGCTGCGCGAATTGCTGATGAACGGCAAGACCCTCGATGCCCGGCTCGCCGCGCTCTGGACTTTGCACACGGCGCGCCAAATGGATGAATCCGTGTTGGAAATGGTTTACCGGGATCGGGAACCGGCCATCCGCGCCTGGGTGGCACGGTTGGTGGGGGAACGGCATGATGTCTCGCCGGATATCCTTGAAGGCGCGACCGAACTGGCGGCGGATCCCGATCCGGGAGTCCGGCTGGCGGTGGCGACGGCGGCCCGGCAGATTGCCTCCGGTGCCCTCACGGTGGATGCCCCGCCCGCGCCCGGAATGGAAGACGTAAACCTCGGTCGGATTTTGGCCCCGCTGGTGAAGGCTTCGGCCGATGGGCGCGATCCGCTGCTTCCGTTCATGATCTGGGAAGCGGCGGAACCGAAAATCGCAACCAACCCCGAGCAGGCCTTGCGTTGGTTCGTTCGCAACGGGTCGGACGCCATGCCGCTCGCCGGCCAGCTCATCCGCAAGACCATGCGGCGGCTGTGCGATACGCGGGAGCCCGCCAAGCTGGACATGGCGGTGGAATTCCTGACGGCGGCGGCGCAAAAGGATCCCGCGATGGGCATTGCGGCCCTGGACGGATTGCTGGAGGGGCAACAGGGGAAAGCCACCCCGCCGACCTCCGATACCAGCGCCCTGTTCGCCGGGTTGCTGGCCGCCGAAAATCCGGAATTGCGGGAGCGCGGCCAGCGGTTGGGCGCCTTGTGGGGCAATGCCCAGGCCGTGCAAGGCATGGTTACCGAGGTGAACAATTCCGCGGCGCCGGTCGCGGCGCGCGTCAAGGCGATCCAATCCGTGCGCAAGTTACGGACGGACGCCGCGCGGGAAGCGCTGCTGCAGGCCGTGCGGCAGGAGAATCCGGAACCGGTGGTGCTCGAAGCCGTGCGGGGCGCGGGCGAGGTGGGTGGGGATGCCGTGGGGACAACATTGATCGAGCGTTGGAAGGCGTTTAGCCCGGAAACGCGGCGCGCGGCCGCCGATGTGCTGGCTTCGCGGCCCCGCTGGGCGTTGAATTTGCTCGCGGCGATGGAAGCGCGCGCGATTTTTGCGAATGAACTTTCCGCCAGTGTGATTCGGTCGCTGACGCAGTCGGGGGACGCGGCGGTGCGGGAGCGGGCCGCCAAGGATATCGGACGAGTCCGCGCGGCGGATGCTGACAAACTGAAAATCATCGCCGCCAAAAAGCAGATGATCCTCAGCGGAACCGGGGACGCAGTGGCCGGTCATGAACTGGCCAAGAAGACCTGCCTGATTTGTCATAAGTTTTATGGCGAAGGCGCCGAGGTGGGACCCGACCTGACCGGCGTCGGTCGTTCGACGCTGGACGCCTTATTGGCCAATGTCATTGATCCCAACCAGGTGATCGGCAAGGGCTATGAGAACGTGTCGGTGGATACCAAGGACGGCCGGAGCCTGAGCGGGCGGATGATTGAGAACACGGACACGCGGGTGCGGTTGCTTTCCGCCGGACCGAAAGAAGAAGTGGTGGCGAAGTCCGAGATCGAATCGCTGCGCGTCACGGAGAACTCAGTGATGCCCGAGGGCCTGGAACAGATGCCGGATGCGGATTTTCGCAATCTTATGTTGTTCATCCTCAACCCGCCGCAGGAACGGAAGTTGCCGGAAGGAAAGTAGGTAGACCTGACAACTCCGTTATCCAAAATCGGGCTCGCGCTGGCGCTGGCTTCGTGGGCTTTGGTGGCATCCGCGCAGGTGAAGCCGGCGGCCGCCGGACCTGCGGGGACTGTTGCCGTGGGCGTCCATGCGATCCCCGCCCGCGGGATTGAGAATTTTTACCAACTGAACGATCGGGTTTACTCCGGCGCCGCGCCGGAGGGCGACGCCGGGTTCGCCGCCCTCCAGGCGCGGGGCATCAAGACGATTATTACGGTGGATGGCGCGGCGCCGGATGTGGTGGCCGCGCGCAAGTATGGTCTGCGCTACGTCCACCTGCCGATTGGTTACGATGGGATTTCCTCGAATCAAGCGGTGCGGCTGGTGAAGGCGGCGGAAACGCTGCCGGGGCCGGTGTTTGTGCATTGTCACCATGGCTTACATCGGGGACCGGCCGGCGCAGCAGTCATCTGCCAGGGAATCGACGGCTGGAGCCCGGACCAGGCGGTGGCTTGGTTGCAACTCGCCGGAACGGCGACCAATTATGCCGGCCTTTATGCGAGTGTGCGGCAATTCCACGCCCCCTCACCGGCGGAATTGCGCACGGTGCCGGCGGATTTTCCCGAGCAGTCCCGGATTTCCCCGCTGGCCGACGTCATGGTGCAAATCGATCAGCGATTCGACCACTTGAAGCTGATTCGGAAGGCGGATTTCAAGGCACCACCGGGGACTCCTGATTTGGATCCGCGAAACGAAGCGTTGCAGTTGGAGGAGCTATTCAAGGAACTGCTCCGGAATCCGGTCACGGAAAAACGCGGTAAGGAATTCCGGGAACTTCTGCAGCAGGCGGAGCAGGCGAGTGGCGTGCTGGAGGCGCAACTGAAGCCTGCAGTTGTTGATCGGACCAAGGCGGAGGCGGGCTTCCGGCGGCTGAGTGAGTCGTGCAATGCCTGCCATCAGAAGCAGCGGAATTGATGAGGGAGGCGGGGGGGATGCTGGGGGCCCTCCCAGGGGCTGGAAGGGCCTCCTCACGTCGGCTGCTACAAAAAGTGGAGAATCCCACGCGTCGTCAACCCAACTACCGTCAAATCAACCTCGAAGTTTACAACGCTCCTCCCCAACCATTTGTAGGAGTCGACGTAAGGAGACTCTGATTACGTCTGTATTCCCTGCCCGCCCGCCCGAAATGCTTGAGCCTCACGTCGGCTGCTACAAAATATTTATGGATACCGCCTCCGGCCCAAACCCATGCCCAAGCCCGCGGACTAGCCCCAAGGATCGGACATTCTACCTGCCGCGACTACCGCGCGAATACTATCAAGCCGACGCAGTGGTTCACTGGACGCTGACCATCTTCGACCGCCAGCAAGGTTGGTTCACACCTGACTTCCATCAACAATTTCGGGAACTGATGCTCCACACGGCAGCCCGTGAGAGCTTGGTCTGCCCCATTTATTGTCTGATGCCGGACCATCTGCATCTGGTCTGGATGGGCTTGCGCCAGGAAACTGACCAAATCAATGCCATGGCCTTCTTAAGGACCCATCTTGAACCCGGGTTACGGCCCGCAAGATTTCAAAACCAGGCACAAGACAATGTGCTGCGGGAGCAGGAACGCACCCACGACGCTTTCGCACGGATGTGCGCTTACATCGCCGCCAACCCGATTCGGGCGGAATTGGTCAAAGAAAATGAGGTCTGGCCTGGCAACGGTTGCATCGTGCCTGGTTATCCGACATTGAATCCGCTGGCGGAAGATTTCTGGCCGAAGTTTTGGAAAATTTACCAAAAAATGAGACAGCCGGACGCGGGAAACCTCAAGCGCCCCTCGTGGTAAAGGATTGAAGCATTCTGGGCGGGCGGGGGATAAAGAAGAAGTCAGAGTCTCCTGACGTCGACTCCTACAAGTTGTTGGAGGCGGATTGGCGGTTATTGGGGTGGCGGCGTGTGGGATTGTGGATTGATTGTAGGAGCCGACGTCAGGAGGCTCAAGCGCTTTGGTGGGGTGGGCGGGTGCCGCATGGAGTCAGAGTCTCCTGACGTCGACTCCTACAATTTGTTGGATGGGGGGCGTAAATTTGTGGGATGATTTCATGGTTGTTGGGGTGGCGGCGTGTGGGATTCAGGATAATTTGCAGCAGCCGACGCGAGGGGGATCGAGCATTCCGGGCGGGCGGGGGATAAAGAAGAAGTCAGAGTCTCCTGACGTTGACTCCTACAATTTGTTGGGGGTGGCGGCGTTTGGGATTCAGGATAATTTGTCGCAGCCGAAGTGAGGGGGATCGAGCATTCCGGGCGGGCGGGGGATAAAGAAGAAGTCAGAGTCTCCTGACGTCGACTCCTACAATTTGTTGGGGGTGGCGGCGTCTGGGATTCAGGATAATTTGTCGCAGCCGACGTGAGGCTCAAGCATTCCGGGCGGGAGGGGGATAAAGAAGAAGTCAGAGTCTCCTCACGTCGACTCCTACAAGTTATTGGATGGGGGGGCGGCTGACTACGGCGACACCATTGCCTGGCGGACTTTTTCGAGGGAATCGCGGGCGAGTTCGTCGGCAGGATTGAGACGCAGGGCATCGCGGAGGCTGCGTTCGGCGCGACGTAAATTGCCCTGTTCCATAAAAATGATGCCGAGGTTGCCGTGCGCCTTGGCATTTTGGGGATTCAACCGGATGGCGGTTTCAAATTCGGCGCGGGCTTCGGCAAGCTGCTGTTGGGTGCGATAGATGACGCCGAGGAAATAATGGGGTTGGTCGGCTTTGGGGTCGTCTTGAATGGCGGTGCGGAAGGACGCCATGGCCCCGGCCTGATCCTGGCTACGCATCTGGATAAAACCCCATTCGGTCCGGGCCTCGGCGTCATGAGGATTCCGCGACAAGCGGAATTGCGCATATTTGCCGATTACTTTGCTCCGCTTTTCAGCATACGCTTCGTTGAGTTGCGTAGCCGCGGCGTTGTCCTGGGCGCGGACCTGGAACCAGAGTTCGGCCATCTCATCGGCGGATTGGGGACCGTAATCAATCTCCTGCGGAGGGGAATGGGGATTCCGGGGATTTGCGACGGAGTTGTCATAGGTATAATGCATCCGGAGCACGGTGCCCGCCGGGAGGCGCACGGGTTGCGCGTAACGATAATCACCCTGCCAGTTGAAGTCCCAATCGTTGATCTGGATGAGGGTTTCCGGGGCGCCCCCCGGGCGGACAGCGAAACCTTCCAACTGGCGGCCAAGATAATGGGCATGAGGGAGCACACTCATGAGCTCGACCGGAATGGGCAGGACAAACTGATCTTCCACCACGTAGTTCGTTTCCCCGGGGGGGATGGCCAGGCAGAGCGAGGCCAGGGAAATGATGACGGTCGAGTTGGTGGGGGCGATGTCCGTGAAATACAAACCGACCTCCAATTGCAAGTCCACGGGTTTGCCGGCGGGTTTGAGATGAGCCTCGACGGTGAGCGCCTGCCCGGGTTCCAGCGTCCAGCCATATCCCGGGGCCTCGGCCGAGGGCATTTTTCCAGGCTGCCAACTGAGGAAGTAGCCCCCGGGCGTCTCCACCCCCTCCGGCAATTGCATACCGGCGAAGCCCGCCTGCCCGTCGCGCCCATCGAGTTTCCGAGCGCCCCCGCGCCGATCCACGCGGATGAAGGCATGGTGCACGGCCCCACCGGGGCCGGGCCGGAATTCCGCCGCGCGAACATACTTCCGGGTGGTGAGGTCAACGGGCAGGACGAAATTCCGGTAAACGTCATACCCGGCGGCCGGGACGGTAAAGTGTCCGGACATCCGCGCGATGACATCAGGCGGCCCCAGTTGCCAGCCATCCACGAAGTGGGGGAGGGGCGGCAGGTCAGCCGCCTCGCCTTCGGGCGTGCCGGCTTCCAGCCAACGGCGAAACAACTGGATCTGGTCCGGGGTGAGATGCCGCTCATGTTGAAAAGGGAAAGGACCGTCCTCGGGAAGCCAGGGCGGCATGAACCTTTTCTCGGTGACCTCGGCGATCTGGCGGGCGTGTTGGCGGACGTCCTGATAATTCAGCAGGGAAAACGGTGCGGGTTGGCCTGGACGGTGGCAGCCGGAGCAGTTTTGAAATACCACCGGGGCGATGTCGTGGTCGAAAGTGATGGCCGCCTCAACCGGCCAGGGCGACGCGACCCAACCGCCGGAGAGCAGCGCCACTGAAAACAGGAACGCCAAGCGGCAGAAATCCAGCACCAGCCTGAAACAGGCCGGAACTCGACGGGCACGACTCCGACGGTACGACAAAAAGCGGGCTTTCTGTTAGTGGGGGGCGCCGAGGCAACCACCCGATGATTCCAAATGAAATTCGTGACGCAAGAACCCTAAGCAGTTCGCGCCGCGACTAGATCCAAGGAATACATTATTGATTAGCAGATCCCCCGACCAGAGGGCAAGCGCGATTCGGAAAAAATATTTCGGGAATGGGCAGGTGAGGGTGAGGGTGAGGGTGAGGGGGCGTTCGAGTTCGACGCGGAAGGCTAAACGGCCGCCGTTCGCTAATCGGAGTATCCCGCTGAAGTTTTTAGATTATCGTTAACCCTCGGTTACCCGGAAAACGTCCTAAGGATCGGCCCATTGCCATCGGAACACGCGGTTAACGCGGATGGGGGAGGGGCGAAAAGCGGGTTTAGCGGGGTGGAGTTTGGTCAATGAGGGGCAAAATGCGTTGGGCAGACGCTCATTTGATCAAAAAAATTCAAAAAATTATTGACTTTCAGGTGCCAATTGTGTCACAAATGGCGCTGACCCCAGACGTAGCATTTAAAAATGTTGCACAAACGACACGCAGAATCGTCGTCCCCAGACGACCAAAAACAACGACCGCGCAGAGAAATCAGTTAAATCAAGCAACCATGAGACTAAACAAAAAACTAGGATACGCAGCTTCGATGTTGCTCCTCGCCGGGACGATCCAGGCGCAGGACTTCTTCATCCCAGGCTTCCTTCGCAACGAGCGCTGGGACAATAACGGCACCAGTCCCAGCATCGCGGGAGTCGTTAACGGCAGCATTACGCCGACTTCGGGCGGTTACACCTACGCGGATAGCGTGGATCAGCCCCAGGCGGCCCGGATTCCGTTTAACACCGGCGTGAACAATTTCGTGGTCCACATGAGCGGTGTGTTCATCGCTCCGGTGACGACCAATTACGTCTTCTGGATCGTTTCCGATGATGATTCTCAATTGTATCTCAGCACGGACGCGACGCCCTTCAACAAGCGCCTCATCGCCCAGGAAACCGGCTGGAGCAATTCCGGCCAGTGGACGAGCAGCAGCGGTGGGAGCAGCTTGAAGGCAAAGCGGTCCGACCAATTTGTCCCGGCTGGGGCGACCTTCCCGCCGAACGCCGCGGGTATTCATTTGGTGCAGGGCAGCAACTACTACTTTGATGTTTATATGCATCAGGGCGGTGGCGGTGAAAACGTGTGGGCGACCTACACCTATTCCGGTGCTCCCGCCCCCACCGGCAACAAGACCGCGATCACGAATGATACGGTCAATCCCCCGAACTTCGGCTACCTCGTTCACCCGCCGAGCTTCCTGACCCTGAGTGGCCTGTCCAACACCATTGCTTATTCCGGACGGAGCACGCAATTTGGCATCAAAATTGCCACGGATGAAACACCCTACCCGGCGACCTACCAATGGTACGGCAGCAACCAGTTCACGGCGGGGACTTTCGTTAGCATTCCCGGGGCCAACAACAATGTTTTGACGGTGCATCCTGGCTCCAGCGACAACGGATCGGCGGTCTATGTGGTGGTGGGCTTCACCAACACGGATTCCGCCCTGTTGCCGGACATCACCCGGAAGGGCACCAGCATCGTCGCCACCCTCACGGTGCGGCCGGATGCCTCCAGCACGCTCGTCCAGAACGGCCTGAAGAAGGAGTTCTTTGACGAAAGCGCGATCGGCGGCGCCAGCCGCTCCATGTTGGAAGTCGGTCAGACCACCGGTCCCGGGGCCACCGATTTGGGAAATGTTTCCGGCCCGACCTCGGTTTTCTTCGTGCCCGCGGCGCAGGACCCGAATGTCAATCAGGCGGGAAATTACGTGGAACGCTACAGCGGTTTCTATACCCCGACCAACTCCGCGAACTTCAACTTCTACATTGCCGCGGACGACGACACCGATCTGTTCCTCAGCACGGATAACAATCCTTCCAACAAGAAATTGATCGCCCACATTGATACTTGGGCCAACAACCTCCAGTGGCTCGCCTCGACACAGGCGGGTTCCCCGACCTGGAGCCCGGATGGTGGGACAACGACCCCTTATGCCGCAGGCATCCCGCTGGTCGCAGGCACGCCCTATTACATTGAAGCGGTCCATCATCAAGGTGGCGGCGGAGCCGGATTCGGCTTCACCGTGGCCCCCACGGCCGGCACCCAGCCGACGAATGGCCAGCCCACGGATGTGGACCCCAGCCAACTGTCCTTCCTGATGAGCCCGGCCACCACCCTGACCATCAGTAAGCAGCCCGCCAATCAAGCGGTGTTCGCCGGTGCCACCGCGGTTTTCACATCGAAGGCCGCGACAGACGCCGAAATCACCCCGGCTTATCAATGGCAACAGAACGGCACGAACCTCGCCGGTGCCACCGGCACTGCGCTGACGCTGAGCGCCACCACCGTGGCCCAGAGCGGCAACACTTACAAATTGGTCGCCCGGATTCCCGGCACTTCGCTGACCGCCACTTCAACGGTGGCTTTGCTCAACGTGCAGGCCTCGGTTTATGTGACGAACTTCCTGAAGAAGGAATACTGGGGTGTGACCAACACGACCCTTCGCACTGATGTGGAAGGCGGCACGGCTGGTTTCCCTGACTTCACCGCCGGCATTCCCTTGTTCTTCGCCGCCAACGGTGGCGCCGTGAATTACTCGCAGCGCATCAGCGGCTACTTCATCCCGCCGACCACGGACAATTACATCTTCTTCATCGAGTCCGATGATGACAGTGATTTGTTCCTGAGCACCGACAGCACCCCGGCGAACAAACGGCAGATCGCCGCGGAAACCGGCTGGAGCAATCAGGGTCAGTGGAATACCAGCAGCGGCGGCAGCAATCTGGCGCAGAAGCGTTCCGACCAGTATCTCCCCGGTGGGGCTACGGTTCCCCCGTACGCCTCGGGTATTGCCCTCACGGCGGGTACCAAATACTACATCGAGTCCGTCATGCACCAGGGTGGTGGTGGCGAACGGGTTGAAGTGACTTACGCTACGGTGACCGAAAACAGCGGTGGCATTCCGGCGGATAATGATGCGACCCGCCTGACGGGGAATGTGGTCGCGTTTGACGCGCCGAAGGCCAATTACGTGCAATTCACCACCCAACCGGTGGGCGGCACGACCAACGTGGGCGCGGTGTTCCCGCTGTCCGTCGCGGGGGTCTCGGATTCCCAGACGTTCTTCCAACCCGGCAACGCTGCGAATCCGACCGTGGCTGGTGGTTTCCCCACCACAACGGTCACGTATCAATGGACCTCGAATGGCGTGCCGATCGTGGGTGCCAATTCTCAGACCTACACGGTTCCGACCATCCTGCCCGCGAACGACGGTGATTCCTATGTGTGCCAATTGGGCGCCCTGGGTTACCTCGGTACCAGCAACAGCGTGCCGGCCGTGATTCACGTCAATCCGGATCACACCCCGCCGACCTTGGTGACCGCGTATGCGAACACCGACCAATATGGTAACAACCTGGTGGACTTGGTGTTCAGCAAGACCTTGGATGGCAGTGTTACCAACCCGGCCAACTACACTGTGACCGGCGCGACGGTCACTCAAGTGAACCTGATCAACGGCACCTCCGTGGAATTGGTCCTGAGCGCCCTGCCCGCGAGTCCGTTTAACGTGCGGGTGAGCAACGTCAAGGATCTGGCCGGCAACAGCGTTGCGGCCAACAGCACGATCTCGGCCAAGCTCTTCACTGGGCTGACCTCGATCGACATCGATCCGGTCTTCGCGGATCCGGCGCAACCCGGTGACTTCTTCGTCCTGAGCACGAACAGTTTCGTGGTCACGGCGGGCGGCAGCGACATCTGGAACGGCAACGACGGTTTCCGGTTCTCCTACCTGCAGAAGACCGGTGACTTCGACGTGGCGGTGCGCTTGGTGAGCCAAACCAAGGTGGACAACTACAGCAAGTTCGGCTTGATGGTCCGCGAGGATCTGACGAGCTTCAGCCGTAACTGGAACTATGTGGGCGACCCGCTCAGCGCGGACAATGTCCCGTCCAACGACAACAGCGGCACGGGCGCCAATCGCCTGGAAACCAATCGGCGCGATACCTCAGCCGGTTCCTCCGCGGCCTGGGCGGATTCCCCGACCGTGCCGAACACCTCCACGAGCTACGTGCCTGTCTATCCGAATCAATGGATCCGGTTGGCGCGCGTGGGCGAAAACTTCCTCGCGTATCAATCGACCAATGGCGTCAATTGGGATCTGATCTCCGAGGAATCCCCGACCAACACCGGGGCCGCGACACCGTTCCCGGCACAGACCTATGTGGGTCTCGCCGTTACCGCCCACAACAACACCGTGGGACCGCAGTACCTGAATCAGGCGATCTTCGCCGACTTCCAGGATACGGCGAACATCCCGGTTCCCGCGAACCCCGCGACGGTTAGCGTGGCGATCTCGGGCAACAACATCGTGGTTTCCTGGAGCCCGACCGGCGGCCGGTTGCTCTCCAGCACCTCGCTGGCACCGGGTGCGGTCTGGACTCCGGTGGGCTCGGCCAATCCGGCGACCATCCCCATCACGGGAGTGGCGCAGTTCTTCCGCGTGGTCAATCCGTAAGGTTGACCGCCAGTCGGAATAGTTAATTCACCGCCGGGGCCGTGAGCGCAAGCTCACGGCCCCGGTCTTTTTTTCGTTGAGAACCATGGCGCCCCTCCGGGGCTTGTCGGTTTCTCAGGTCACGGTTACTATACACATGCCGCGCCGCTGGCGCTGGGATGCGGATTCCAAACCTTGGCCATAAACTTTATGTGGTGCTCCGACGATAGTGTGGTTTCTCTCATCAGGGGGCGAATCACGAATTTTGAGTTGTGGCCGGCTATTACGGTTGAGCAGGCCTATGAACGCTTGGGAAAAGAGTGGGATCAACTGGAGGAGATTGCCATCGTGGCCCAGGGGGTGCCTGATTTTCGAGACTGATGAATCCCGGCGCCACCTCATGGTGAAGCACCGAGGACGGCCGCCGCGCGCCCTTGCCCGGTCGCCATTTGCATTTGCAGTTTGGTCCCGGCTGGACTACTTAACTGGCATGCGATTCATCGGCAGTGTCATTGAGAAGCTGCAGCGGCATCCCAAGCGGATTGTGTTCCCGGAAGGAACCGAGCCGCGGGTGTTGCAAGCGGCGCGGCAGTTCCATTCCCTGCGGCTGGGGGCGCCTATTTTGTTGGGCAACCGCACGAAAATCAAGGAGGCGGCGCATAATCTCAATGTTTCGCTGGAAGGCGTGCGGATCATCAATCCGGTGGAAAGCGAGGATTTGGACAATTTTGTGCAACGGTTTGAGATGTTGCGCCGGGCGAAAGGCCTGAAAGCGCACGAGGCGCGCGAAGCCATGCTGCTGCCGAATTATTACGGAGCCATGATGGTGGCGATGCACCAGGCGGATGGCATGGTTTCAGGCACGAATCAGAGCACGGGCAGTGTGCTGCGGCCGCTGTTCCAAATCATCAAAGTAGCCCCCGCCACCAGCACCGCCTCAAGTTGCATGGTCATGGAGGTGCAGGACACTCGCTTCGGGGAGAACGGAATTCTGTTCATGGGGGACTGCGGCGTCATTCCCGAGCCCACCGTGGAACAACTATCCGACATCGCCGTTTCGACGGCGCGGCTCGCCCGCCAAATCGTCGGAACGCGCCCGCGAGTGGCCTTGTTGTCTTTTTCGACCAAGGGAAGCGCGATGCACCCATCGATTGGCCGGGTGCAGGCGGCCACGGCGCTGGCGGAACAAAAGGCGCGTGCCCAAGGATTGGAGGCGGATTTTGATGGGGAATTGCAGGTGGATGCCGCGCTGGTGCCCGAAATTGCGTCCCGCAAATTGCCGGACAGCAAGGTGGCCGGACGCGCGACGGTACTGATCTTTCCGGACCTGAATTCCGGCAACATCGCCAGCAAGTTGATCCAGCATGTCGCGCGGGCCAATGCTTACGGGCAGATTTTGCTGGGCCTGGACCGGCCGGCGGCGGATGTTTCCCGCGGCTCGAACGCGCATGATATTTTGGGCGTGGCCGCCATCGTGGGGTTGCAAGCCATCGAATTCAATAAACTTCATCCCGGCGCCGGCGCCAATTTGCCGGGTGAGTGACTCCACACCGGTCCCGCCAGGGTTCCCTCCCGAGGCTGATTCCGGGATGGGCCCGGCCACGAAGCTCAAAATGAACACCACCACGCCCCGGGTATTTATTGCCGCGACCCGCCAAAATGACGGCAAGACCACCACTTCCCTTGGTTTGATCGCCGGGTTGCAGGAGCATTATCCCCGCATCGGCTATATCAAACCGGTGGGCCAGCGCTTTGTCGAAATCGAGGAGCAAAAGATCGACGAGGACACGGTCCTCATGGACAGCGTGTTCCGCTTGAATTGCCCGCTGGTGGACATGAGTCCGATCGCGGTGGAACCGGATTTCACGCGCAAGTACCTGCAATCCTCCAACAACGAAGCGCTCGTCCGGAAGATCCAGAAAGCCTTTGACCGGGTAGCCTGGGAAAAGGATTTTGTGCTCTGCGAAGGTTCGGGCCACGCCGGGGTAGGCTCGGTGTTCGATCTGTCCAACGCCCAGGTGGCGAAGATTCTCGGCGCCAAGGTCATCATCGTGACGCAGGGCGGGATTGGGAAGCCGATTGACGAGGTGGCGTTGAACCAGGCGTTGTTTGAGAAGGAGGGGGTGGAGATCATCGGCGTGATCTTGAACAAAGTGCACGGCGCGAAAATGGAATTCATCACCGAATTTGCCCGGCGCGGTTTGAAGCGGAAAGGACTGGATTTGCTGGGGGTGATCCCGCACCAAAGCGTGTTGTCCAATCCCACCGTGGATTTGATCCGGGAAGAACTGGCGGCGGAGGTGTTGAACCGGACCGGCGGGCTGCATAACCTGGTGGAAGGGGTGACCCTGGGAGCCATGGGGGCGCCGAATGCGATCAACTATTTCAAGCCGGGAGTGTTGCTGATCACGCCGGCCGACCGCGAAGACATCATTCGGGCCGCCGCCGCCAGCCTGACCGGGCGGAAAGGCGACACCATGGCGGGCATCATCCTGACCGGGGATATCCGGCCGAGCGAGGAATCGCTGGCGTTGATTCGCGTGATGCCGGTGCCCGTGTTGCATTCACCGCAAGATACTTACGAACTCGCCTCCAAGGTTCATGACCTCACCGTCAAGACCCGGCCCGGCGACGCGCAGAAGATTACCCTGATCCGGGATCTGATCGCGCAGAACGTTGACATTGAAAAAATCCTGAAGCGCCTTTGACATGCCCGCCCGCCTAAAGACCAATCCCGCCCTCGCCAACGTACCCGTTTACAAGCCCGGCCGCCCCATCGAAGAGGTGGCGCGCGAACTCGGACTGCCGGCCGGGGACATCATCAAACTGGCCTCCAATGAAAATCCCCTGGGGCCATCTCCGGCCGGATTGGCCGCCATGCAGCGGGTGCTGGCTCAATTGCACCTCTACCCGGACGGAAACGCTTTTTATCTCAAAGAGCGGCTGGCGGAAAAGCTGGGACTGCCAGTAGACCATTTGATCCTGGGGAATGGCTCCAACGAGATCATCGAATTTGCCGGCCATGCTTTCATGCAACCGGGCGCCGAGGTGGTGATGTCGCAATACTGTTTCGCGGTCTATCCGATCGTGACGCACATTTTTGGCGCGACGCCGGTGACCGTGCCGGCGGTGCGCTACGGGCACGATTTGCCGGCGATGGCGCAGGCGGTGACCCCGCGCACCACCGTGATCTTTGTGGCCAATCCGAACAATCCCACCGGCACCCTCGTGGGGCGGGACGAATTGCTGCGCTGGATTGAGGCGGTGCCGCCCCACGTTCTCGTGGTGGTGGATGAGGCGTACCTGGAGTTTTTGGACGAGCCCGTGGATCTCCTGCCGCTCATCCGGTCCGGCCGCAAGCCGAACCTGCTGTTGATGCGCACGTTTTCCAAGATTTTCGGCCTGGCGGGACTGCGGCTGGGTTATGGGATCGGCCATCCGGAAGTGATCGCCACCCTGGAAAAAGTGCGGCAGCCATTCAACATCAATGCCATCGCGCAAGCCGGGGCGCTGGCGGCATTGGACGATGAGGAACACTTGCGGCGCACGCGGGAAAACAATTCGGCAGGATTGCGCTTCTTCGCGGAGGTTTTGACCCGGCGGGGCTGTGAGTTTATCCCTTCGGCGGCGAATTTCCTGCTCGTGCGGGTGGGGGATGGCCAGCGGGTGTGGCAGGAACTGCAAAAGCGCGGGGTGATCACGCGGCCAATGGGCGGCTACGGCCTGGGGGAATGGCTCCGCATCTCGATCGGCACCCCGGCGGAAAATGAGCGCTGCGCCGCGGCCTTGCTGGCCGTATTGTGATGCTTAAGCCGCTTGCACCGCGCACCGCTTTGGCTTAAGGATGAAGTCAAATTGAAGAGTAAGCAAAAGTGAAACCGACAGATCTGCGGGGCATCCTGCAATACATTCCCCGCTTCCGGGAGAAAATATTCATCATCAGCGTGGACGGGGCGGTGGTGACGGATGAGAATTTTGGCAACATCCTCCTGGATATTGCCGTGCTCCGGTCGCTGAATATTCGCGTGGTGCTCGCGCATGGCGCGGCGGCGCAGGTCAAGTTGCTCGGCTCCGAGCAAAACGTGGTCCCCTCAGACCTCGACGGCAGCGGGGTGACGGATGCCGAAACGCTGAAGCTGGCCCTGACCGCGGCCAACCGGTTGTCCCATGAAATCCTGGAGGGATTGTCCGCGAACGATTTGCGGGCGGCGGTGACGAATGCCATCATTGCGCATCCGCTGGGGATCCTGCAGGGAGTGGACCATCTCTTCACCGGCAAAGTGGAGCGGGTGGATGTGGAGCTGCTGCAAACCCTGCTGGGGCAGGGGATTGTGCCCGTGATTCCGCCGCTGGGATTTGATGGCGATGGCAAGACCTACCGGGTCAATTCCGACAATGTGGCGGTGGCGGTGGCGGATGCCCTGAAGGCCACCAAGTTGATTTTCATCACTACGGTGGATGGGCTCATTTACCAGGGTCAGCTCATCCGCCAGATGCTGGTGGCGGATTTGATCGGCTTGCTGGGCCGGCCGGGCTTTTCGCCCGAAATGGTGTCGAAGGCCCGCCAGGCGGCGGCGGCCTGCCATGCCGGCGTGCCGCGGGTGCACATCATCAATGGCCGGGTGGATGAAGGGTTGCTGGCGGAGGTGTTTTCCAACGAAGGCATTGGCACCCTCATTTATGCCAATGAATACCAACAGGTGCGCGCCGCCAAGAAGAAGGACATTCGCAGCATTCAAATGCTGACCAAAGGATCCGTGGAAGCGGCGGAATTGATGCGGCGGACCCGGGGCATGATCGAGAAGCAGTTGGGCGATTACTACATTTTCGAGATCGACCGCAATCCAGTGGCCTGTGTGGCCTTGCATACCTATCCGGAATTCGGCAAGGGCGAATTGGCGTGTCTGTACGTCAGCCAGGCTCATGAAAACCAGGGCATCGGTAAAAAGCTGGTGCAATTCGTCGAGAACAAGGCGCGGGAAATGGGGCTGCAGGAACTGATCACGCTTTCCACGCAGGCGTTTTCCTATTTCCAATCCAAGGCCGGCTTTGCCGAGGCCACCCCGGATGATTTACCGCCGGCGCGGCGGGAGAAATACGAACAGAGCGGGCGTAAGTCCAAGGTGTTGGTGAAGAAATTGGTCCGGTAAACCGGGCGGGTGGCGCGATCGCGGAAGGAGCAATAACCATTTTGCTTTTTCGGGGAAGTGGCTTATTCTCCGATGATGAATCCTTTAACCGCCTGCGAGCATCAGGGAGCGCTTGAGGAGGTGGGTTTAGGGACGAGGGGAATGCTACATACCGGGGGGGCAGGTCGGGAAATCCTCCGGGAGTCCAGGTTACTCCGGCTCCCAACCCTCCGTGACAAAATCTGCCAACTCGATCCACTGGCATAGCCGGAGGCTTGCCCCGCCAATGGCCCGCCCTTCCATTCCCCCGAACACATTTTGCCTGATTGTCACCTTTTGGACAAAGGAATGCCATGCAACCCGTTACAATCATTGGGTGGGATTTCTCCCGGACGGGAGGAAAGGTGGCTGGAACTCCAGCCCCTTGAATAAAAGAAAGTAATCAAAGAGAAACTGCATTGTTTATGAAACTAAAACCAACTGGTCAGAGGGGCTTCGCGGCCCTGTTGACCTGCGCTGGAATGCTGGCATTCCTGGCGGACACCCAAGCCCAAAGCATCAAGTGGGGCTTGCAACTGGCGAACATCAACAACCCCATCACTCCCATCGTGGTGACCAACGCGCCGGGCAATGGCAACGGCCCGCTGGGCGTGGATGCCACCACCGGTTCCATCACCATCACCGCCGGCGGGGGCGACACTTACGGCGCGCCGGACTCCTTCACCTATGCCTACCAGCAGTTGACCGGCGACTTCGACATCCGCGTGCGCATCCAGAACGTGACGGCGACGGATCCTTTCGGCCAGGATTCCCCCAAAGGGTCGCTCATGGTGCGCGCCAGTCTGGACGCAGCCAGCCCGGACTTCCAAATTAGCGCTTTGCCGGCGGACCCCTCCAACCGCCATGGCCAGATTGAGAGCATCGGCCGCGTGGCGCTGGGAAATGACACCGACGACCTGCCTGGCCGCGGCCAGAAATACGGCGGTGACACCACCGTGGACGGCTATTGCACCTACCCCGACGTGTGGTTGCGCGTCCAGCGCCAGGGCAGCAAGCTCATGAGCTATTTCGCCACCGCGAGCCAGAACGACTACCCGAGCGGCAGCAGCCCCCTGAGCACGAACGGCTGGCAGTTGTTGGTGATCATGCCCATCGGCACCAACTTCGGCTCCACGGTCTATGTTGGCTTGTCCACCGTCGCCCACAACAACGATATCGCCGATACGACCCATACGGTCAGCGCGACCTACTCTGACTATGGTCCCACGCCCGCCCTGGCCAGCCTACCCTCCGCCAACGGGGTGCTGGTTGATCCCACGAATGCTCCCGGCGCGTTCCCCGACAAACAAGTGGCCGCGGTGAATTTCTACGTCAGCCTCCCGGCGGACGGTCTGGGTTACCCGGGCAACACCCGGCAAGCCGACCAGGGTTCCCCTTCGCCCATTGTTTGGAACAACGGCGGCTTCGGCAGCGTGTCCCGCGATGAAATCGTGGACTTCGTCACGCAGGAAACCGCGGTGGGTTTCTCCGTGCCGCGCTACCAACTGGGTGCGTTCGACTTTGAGCTGAGCCCCCGTGATCCCGTGGCGGCCAACCAAAACCTCGGGCCCTACAGCAACCCCAACCGGGAACGCTACGGCTCCGGTGGCCTGGACGTCGCTGGCTCCCAGGCCTGGGCGCCGACCCCGACCCATGGTTTCGCCATGTCCACCGTCCACAAGAACGGCGCCGCCTGGAATGACGGCAGCCCGGCCTTCCATGCCGCGACCTACATGCAACTGGACAATGGCACGAGCTCCCTGGCTTACGACATGATCGGCGGTCACTTCCGGTCCGGCTTTTTCTACACCCGCCACACCAAACTCGTGACCGGCGATAGCCCCACCAGTCCCACTCTGCCGGGCGGCCCCGCCTCCGGCGGCCTGCAACGCGCCGCCCTGCCCATTTCCATCGCCTACTTTCCTTACGAAATGGGTTGGAAAGCCGGCTACTTCGATAATCCCGCGGCCGATGGCTCGCCCCAATGGAAATTCGGCAACGGCTATGGGACCCAAAGCGGCGCGGCGTTGTCGGGCATCACCTACCCATACGACTCGAACGGCCACATCCAGCAAGGCCAGTCGATGTACAATTCCCCCCAATTCCTCCTGACGTGGCTTGATCCGTACCAGGATGGCACCTTCGCCGGTTTGGCCCAGTTCCGCCTGCCGGGCGTGAATTCCCTTACCGACGGCATTCTCTTCACCGTCGGCAACGACGAAAACAACAGCATCCGTGGTCCGTTCGCCAACAACGCCCCGCTGCCGGACGGCTCCGGTTGGTATGTGGCGGTGCGCGACATCGAGACGAGCAAAAACGACCCCACGATTTACGCCACTTCCGGTGGTGATGCGGGTCGCAGCTTCTCGTTCCTCTATGTGCCCTATAATTCCGAGAACCTGATCGGCGGCCATATCGCCACCAACGGGGCGACGATCAAGGGCGCGGGCAACTTCACGGTTCAACACCTGTCCAAAGGCCGTTATGCCGTTACCATCCCCGGCAAGAGCGATGCCACCGGCATGCTGTTGATTCAGAACACCGGCTACCTGGCGCAGCAACCCGCCGGTTACACCAACGTGGTGGATACCAGCCTGCTCTCCTATGAGTTTGGCGGCACCAACACCCCCGCGAACGCGTTCATCATCGAGTCCCGCTTCCTCCAGCCCGATCTAACCGGGACCGTGGACGGTGTGGAAGCGCTGCGTGACGGCGAATTCAACTTCGTGTATGTGGACTTCCAGCACCCGCTGGCGCCCCCGGGCTATACGCCGGTGGTGAGCGCGGTGCGCAGTGCCAACGGCGGCATCACAGTGACCTGGACCGGCACCCTGCAATCGGCGGACAACGTCTCCGGACCCTACACCAATGTAGCCGCGAGTTCGCCCCTGACGGTCAGTGCCACCGCGGCGGCCAAGAAGTTCTATCGCGCCGTGCGCTGAGCCGCGCCGCGCGTCACGGAAAGTAAGTAAATAACAACAACGGCCGGAAAGTTTTGCTTTCCGGCCGTTGCTTTTTTCTGCGACGGGCTTACTTGGCGGGGGCAACCGCGTTCGTCACGGCATTCGTGGCACCGCTTCCCGGACGGGCGTCCGTTTTGGAATCCGGCGAGCTGGCTGGCCAGCTGAAATAGATGGCCACCGCTGCCAGGGCCACGAGGACCAGAGCGACGCCCCATTTGCGACCCGACTTCTTGTCCGCAAACGGGTCCACGGCGTCCAGATGCGCGCCCACGGGGATGACGCCCACCTGGGTGAGGGAGCGGCCGAAGGGCACGTTGATACGTGCCCGGGCATTCACGGCCCAACCATTGGCATCCAGCAGGGGGCCCAGGTTGCGTTTCCGCAGTTTGAGGGCGGCGATGATCATGGAGGGCGTGGAAATCGCCAGGACGATGGCCACAAAGGCGAGGGGGATTTTCCACCAGGCCAGCCCGAAAATGATCCCGAAGACCGTGGTGATGGCCCCCACCAGCGTGCTGGCCACGATGCCGATGGCGGCGAGGGTGCCGGGATCGATCTTCTCCTTCGGCGGCACGGGCTTGAGCTTGTCGAGTTCCGCAGCTTTCTGGGCGGTTACCGCCAGTTGGCCATGGACGGCGGCTTCGGCGGCACCGGCCCGTTTGGCGATTTGCTCTTCCACCAGGCGGACCAGTTTCTTGTACGGTGACCAGAAGGCCTGGGCCAGGCTGATGGGGCTGTCGATGATCTTGGTGATGGTGGCGTCCCAATCCGCGCCTTTCCGATCGTAGAATACGCCGTTGCGGCCCACCATGAGATTGTCTGAGTCGCCGTCGGTGAACGCGGCGACAATCTGGCGCTTCTCACCGGTGGCGATGCGGGTGCAGTCGCAATAAGCCAGGTACGTGCCGGACATGGCGGCCATGGAACCGTGCCGGGCCGCATCCTCCACCGTCAGGCACAGATCGCAACTCCGCTGGTCAAGGAACAGCCGGCCGGCTTGGAAAATGGCCTTGTCCTTGCGCCGGTAAAAATCGCGGAATGAAACAAAATTATTCAGCAAATGGTAGAGGTCGCGGTGATAGCGCACCAATTTTTCCACCGCGGCAATGGCGTTGGCGGCGGGCTCCAGGGCTTTATCCTGGGCGATCAGGTCGTTGATGGTTGCCGCCGCGCCGGCGGCCAGAATTGCCCGCACCCGGGCGAGGCCGAGGCCCTCCACTTTGGCGCCGGCTTTGGCGGCCCGCCAGGTCTCATGGGCGGCCAGTCGGGTGTTCACCGCCGTCCAATCCTCGTAAGTGAGGGTGGTCCGTTCGCCCAAGAGGGGGGTGAGGGCGTCCGTTTTAAGCGTCGTGAGCGCATTGATCCAGGCGGGGTTGACGCCTTCGCCCAGCGCCAAAGGTTTGCCGGCTTCGATTCGGGCCAGGGGGAACCCGGCGATTTCCGCCGCCGTGATGCTCAGGTCCTTGGCCAGCACCGCCAGGTAATCGGTTTCCACATGGTTCAAGGCCACCACGGCCCGGGGATCAAAAGCGGCCAGCCGGCAGCGGGCGAAATAATCATCGATCTTGGCCTTGATCGCGCGGACGGCGGCGGCGGCGGCATCCGTGGCGGCGCCGAGCGGGGCCAGGGCGGGATCGTTCTCGCGGACGCGCCACCAATCGGAGAATGCCTGGGCTTCCGCGAAGAACAAGTCGGCTTTGACCTGGTCAATCCCCGGCTGGCCGCTGCGGTCCGGCACCGCTCCCACGCAGGCGATGAGGTCGGTGATCATTTGCGTGGTGGCGGCATCCGCCCCGGCCGTGGCGGGCACCACGCCGTCACCGTTGAATTTCGTTTGGGCGAAGATTTTGACCGTGTCGCCGGTGTCCTCGATGGTGATCGAATCGGAGCCGGTTTTACCCAGATTTTTCAGGATCTCCCGGGCCGAGGCGAGCAAGTCCCGGCCTTCCGGCGTGGCATCATTGATTGCCTTGAGCGGCAGGGCGGGGGCGGACTGGAGCAAATCATCCGGATTTTTGAGCATCCCGCCGGCCCATTTCACGGCCGCCAGAATGTCCGGCGCCCGGATCCGACCATCTTTGTCCGCGTCGATTAATTGGAGGGTGCGAGCGTCAAATTCCAGGCCCTTGGTGGGGCAGGCCAGCGCCACCCACAGTTTTTGATCGAGTTCGTCCAAGGCCATGAGGTCGGCCCCGGTTTCCAATCGCACTTGGGCGAATCCGCCCGCACGGAAAAACTTCCATTGATGTTTGGCGCTCATTTTCGGCAATAACTGGTCTGGGATTTGGGTTTCCGGCGGTGCCCACTGCGGGCCGCCGCCCCGGAAATCCACCGCGGAGTGTGCCGTTGTCCGCTTTTGGCGTCACGATCAAAAGCAGCATGGCCCTGAGGTTGGGGGACCGGCTTGGGGATCGGATTTGACCGCAAAGTTGAAAGCCCGTATGTATGAACCATGCCGCAACTGGTAGATCTGAAAGCTGACCCCTCCTGGCGCAAGTCACGTCTGGCGGCCCGGATTTTGTTGCGCGAAGAGGCGGGAAAATTGACTCAACGTGATGTAGTAATCGGACGCCGGCTGGCTAATGATCCTGAGGTCATTCCCCGCCTCATGCAACAGGCTTTTAATGTATTTCAGCGCCGAGCAAATCGTCTGGGACGCCCCGGCGGGACGGCGCCTTGACTGGCTGGCGCGAAATCAGTTCCTTTGGCGATGAATGCGCACCTCGAAATCCGGAAGACTTACAAACTTTACGTCGGCGGGAAATTTGTCCGCAGCGAGAGCGGGCGTTGTCTGCCGGCCACTTCGCGGAAGGAGTCGCTGCTGGACAATTATTGCCACGCTTCCCGGAAGGATTTGCGGGACGCGATTGTCGCCGCTCGAGGGGCGGTGGATGGCTGGGCGCGGATGACCGCGTATTTGCGCGGGCAGATTTTGTATCGCGCGGCGGAGATGCTGCAAAACCGGGCCACGGAACTGACGCGGGAGATCAGTCGTTCGACCGGGGCCACTGCCGCCCGGGCCAAAGCCGAGGTGCAATTGAGCGTGGATCGGTTGGTCTATTACGCGGGCTGGACGGATAAATATTCCTCGGTGTTTGGCAATGTCAATCCGGTGGCTACGCCCCATTTCAATTTCACCGTTCCCGAACCGACCGGCGTAGTGGTCGCGCTCGCGCCCGGTGAGCCATCGCTGCTGGGGTTGGTCTCGGTGCTGGCCCCGATCATCCTGAGTGGCAATGCGGTGGTGGTAATTGCTTCAGAGCGATACCCGCTCCCCGCGCTTACGTTTGCCGAGGTGCTGGCGACCAGCGACCTCCCCGGCGGGGTCGTGAATCTCCTGGCGGGAAAGCCGGCCGAATTGGCGCCGCACATCGCGAGTCATATGGATGTGAACGCGGTGGTGGATGCGACCGGGCGGGCCGAGTTGGGGGCGGTTTTGCAGGCCGGGATGGCGCAGAACCTCAAGCGGTACGCTGCTGTGGCTTTGGCGCCGGCGGACTGGTTCACGCCGGCCGCCGAGGACCCGTACCGGATTCTGGACACGGTGGAATTCAAGACGGCGTGGCATCCCATTGGGCTTTGAGTCAGCCAACAATCGCGTTGACGCTGCCGCGGCTTCGTTTCACAATCCCGGCGTAGTGTAACTCCGGCGGCTCGCGCTGCCGGGCAGCAAAATAACAGATCATGAATCTCGACGCGCTTTATTCGGAATTAACATTAAAAAACAGTGCCAAGATGGTGCTGCTGGTCCTGGACGGCCTCGGGGATATTGCCACCCGGGAGCAAGGCTACCTGACCCCTTTGGAAGCGGCCGCCACGCCCAATCTGGATTCCCTCGCGCGCCAGGGCGCCCAAGGCCGCATGATTCCCGTCGCGCCCGGGATCACCCCCGGCAGCGGTCCGGGACATCTGGGACTTTTTGGTTATGACCCGTTGGAATTTCAGGTCGGACGCGGCGTGATCGAAGCCCTTGGCCTGGGTTTGGAATTGCGCGGTGGCGACGTAGCCGCCCGGGCGAATTTCTGCACGCTGGATGACAAGGGGATTGTGACCGACCGTCGCGCCGGCCGCATTGAAACGGCCGTGTGCGAAGAGCTGTGCGAATTGCTGGCGAAGAAGATCAAGAAGATCGGCGACGCCGAAGTGATCATCAAGGCGGGCAAGGGGCACCGGTTCGTGGTCATCTTCCGCGGCAAGGGGCTGGAAGGCCCGCTGACGGACGCCGACCCGCATCACGAAGGCGCGCCGATTCCCGAAGTGACGGCGGTGGACAAGAAGTCCGCCAAGGCGAAAAAGGCCGCCGGATTGATCAAGGATTTCTACGCGGCCGCCTTGCCCTTGCTGGCGAAAAAGAAACCCGCCAACGGCTTCCTCATGCGCGGCATTGCGCATCAGCCGGAGATCGCGTCCTTCCAGGAACGCTACCAAATGCGCCCGGGCTGCATCGCGGTTTATCCGATGTACAAGGGCCTGGCTCAATTGGTAGGCATGACCAAGCTCGAAGGCCCGCAGACCATCGCCGAGCAGTTCCAGCGCTATATCGCGGAGTACGACAATTTCGACTACTTCTTCATCCACTACAAATACACCGACATGTATGGGGAAGACGGCAATTTCGAGGCCAAGAAAAAGGCCATCGAAGAACTCGATGCCGCGCTGCCCATCCTGCTGGGCAAAATGCCCACCGTGCTGGCGGTCACCGGGGATCATTCCACGCCCTGCGCCGCCAAGGGCCACTCCTGGCATCCGCAGCCCGTGCTGCTGGTTTCCGAACTTTCCGGCTGGGATAAGCTGGACCGCTTCACCGAAACCGGGGCCAATACCGGTTCCCTCGGGGTGTTTGACGCGAAGTTCCTCATCCGGCTCATGCAGGCCAACGCCAAAATGTTCGACAAGTTTGGCGCCTGATGGCCACGCTGGTTTTCGACATCGAGACCTCGGCGCTGCCCCTCGAAACCTTTGACGAGGCGCAGCAGGAATATTTGTTTCGCGAGGCGAACAAGTTGGAAGATGGCCCCGCGCGGGAGCACCGGCGCGGGGAAATCCACCAGCAGTTCAGCCTGTGGCCTTTTACCGCGCAAATCCTGTGCGTGGCCATGCTCAATTCCGAATCCGCCCGCGGCCAGGTGCTGTTCGTGGCCGAGGATTTTGAAGCCGAAGCGGGGGAGATCGGTCCGGTGGAATTCGTGCCCTGCGTGGATGAGGTGGAACTGCTCACCGCGTTTTGGGATGTGGCGCAGCATTATGAATCCATCGTCACCTTTAACGGCCGGGGATTTGATGTGCCCTTCCTTTACCTGCGGTCCGCGTTGTTGAATGTGCCGGTCACCCGTAAGAACTGGCTGGGTTACCGCTACGCCACTGAACCGCATTGCGATCTCGCCGAGCAATTGACTTTTTACGGGGTGAGTGGGCGTGAAGGCGCCGCCCGGCGGTTCAACCTGGATTTTTACTGCAAAGCCTTTGGCATTGAATCGCCGAAGAGTCAGGGCGTCTCCGGCGTGGATATGAACCAGATGGTGGCGGACGGCCGGCAGCGCGAAATTGCCGAATACTGTCTCCGCGATGTCCGCGCCACGGTCCTGCTCTACAAAATCTGGAAAGAGCGGCTGGCCGGCGTGAAGTAAGCCGGATACCTGCCAGACCACGCGCGCGGCTTCCTCGATTTCATGCCTGATTTACCCGCCACCCTGGTTTGTTTTGCGGTCAAGGAAGAGGCCGCCTTTCTTCATCCCGCGTTGATCCCGGGAGGTGTGCGGGTTTGCATCACGGGGATGGGGGCCCGGAACGCTGCGGAAGGATTGAAACGGGCATTGGCGGAAGCCCGGCCCAGTCGGGTGATCACGGCCGGTTTTGCGGGCGGTTTGGACCCTGATTTGGCCGCGGGGGCCGTGGTCTTTGATGCCGATCGAGCGCTGGCCATGGATGCTGCCTTGCGGTCGGCGGGGGCGCAGATGGGGCGCTTTGTTTGCGTGGAACGTGTGGCGGTGACGGCTGCCGCCAAGGCGGAACTGCGCCGGACTACGGGCGCGGACGCCGTGGAGATGGAATCGTCCGTGATCCGGGAGATTTGCCGCGAGGCGGGTATTCCCAGTGCCACCATCCGCGTCATTTCCGACGCCGCCGCGGAGGATTTGCCGCTGGATTTTAACGCCCTTATGACGGCGGATGACCGGATCAACTATTGGCGCCTGGCCGCCACCATCGCCGGTTCCCCGGGGAAAATCCCGCGATTGATGCGCTTTCAAAAGCAAACGGCCGCCGCCGCGCGGGCGTTGGCTGGGGTGTTGGAATCGGTGTTGGGAAGCCGGCGCTGATGGAGCACACGCCTCCGGCGTTGCCGCCAGGGAAGGATCAGTTTACATTGGTTGCGTCGCAGCTCGGAAAGGGTTGCGGACCGAATTCGAGTGGAAGCATCCAACGCACCGTGAAGCGATTCCGTTTCGTCATTGCCTTGGCGATGGTCTTGGCGGCCGTCCTGGGGTTGGCGTTGCTGCTTTGGCTGATATTTGATTTCCCAAAGCCGCGGTGGGTGTCCCATCCAGCAAGCGTGTTGACGGGTCCCCAATTTGAGATCTTTTACGAATTCTGGGACCCCGATCCTTTTGCGCGGGGCCAGGTCTGGGTGTCCGTCTGGGCCACCAACGAGCATCACCTTTACCTTTGCGATATCGAGAAACCCGCCGTGCTGGGCGAGTTGCTGCACGCGGAATTCGCCTTTGCCAGGGCGGACGGATCACGCCTGTTTTGTGTTCAACGCGAAGGCCCGGCCATGGCCCGGGCACGGGAGATCTGGGGCCGGCTAAGAGGTTGGTTCGGAGCTAAAAGATTCACTCCGCATCCCGACGAAGTTTGCGTGAGCTATTGGTCCCTGGATGTGGCGCGAAATTCCGCGGTTCGTTTGGGTGAGGATTACCAGTTTTCCAGCACCAGCAGTTCCTTCCTGCGATCCCCGGACGGTCACTTCGGCTACACCAAACCCTGGCGCAAGTTTGACCTCCCCGAATTGCTCATTGCCGATTTGGCCTCCGGGAGTTTTCGCCGTGAGGCCGTGGCGGGCGAACCGGTGGGTTGGTGGGATGACCATCAGATATTGCTGAGTTTGCATTTCAATGAATTCAACCTGTATGATGTAAATACGCGCCAGACTGCGCCGCTGGTTAAGCCCGCCCAACTTGCTGCTTTTTTTGCCCAGGCGTGGCCACCCGGCGCCCACTCCAATAATTTCGCATCGGCGGTTGCGTTCGGATCCGGAAGTGAGTTTTTTCTGCGGGGGATCGGGCCTTCCGGCGGGGAGACCCTGCTCGGCCACATCGAACGTCCCACCGGCTCATTACGTTTGCTGGACGCTCATTTTGAGTTCTCGCGCCTGGGTCAATTGGACGAGCAAGGCGAGGCTTACGTCCACGGCGGTCCCGCGGGAGGCGGACAAGGAAGCGGGGTTTGGTGGCGCGATCGGCGAACCGGGGAGGTCCGCGCACTCGTGCCGCCCGATCCGGGGCCACCTCATCCCAGTTTCCCCAAGTTTTATCACGGTGACGTCGTCTACGTGCGCAGCAACGCCGTGTGGCGCATCGGTGCGGATGGGACCCACAATCGGCGGATTTTTCCGCCGCCGGATCCGGAGCATTGATCGAGGTGCGGCCACGGCCGCCTAATGATCAACTCCCCGTGATTGCGGGCAGGCAAGGCGTTGATTACTTTCAACCGGGTAATGGGGCAGGGGAAGTGGGGGTGCCCGCCTTGAATTTGAACGAATCCATCCAAGGTGAAGAGATTCCGTTTGGTCATATGCCAATCGTCCGGATGGGACCAACCCCCGCCGGATCTTCCCGCCACCGGAGCCTATTCCTCGATAGCCTGCTGCCAGACTTGCCCGCGGGCGGTTCTTCTGCCACCTTTTCCGCGTGTCCGAGCCCGCACCCAATTTGTCGATCCGGGAACCGGCCGGGGTGGTGCAACGGCCGCCTACCGACCCGGCAATCCTGATCCCCTTTCATCTCGTGTTGCTCCAGCGCTCCCGGCATCTCCTGCAGCAGCATCCGGCCCTGGGACTGACGTTGGGTTACCTTTTTCTCACCGCCGTGGGCATGATTTACGAGTGGATCTTTTTCAACGCCTTTGATCTGCAAATCATCGATTTTGCGGACCCGGGCGATTTCCTGCTGGTGGCCTTCCGTCAACCCCTGTTGCTCCTGATCACGCTGCTCTCGGTTTGGGTGGTGGTCCGGCTGATCCGGCGGCACGAACGGAGGCGGAATCGCTCGGCGCGATATCGGCGTTGGACGGATTGGTTTCAGCGCAAACCATGGTGGCCTGTGGCCGAGCGGATCCTTTATGTCCTGCTTTTTGTCGGGTATTTTATCATGCTCACCGCCAGTTACGCCGATCACAGCGCGGAGCGCGTGCTCCACGGCAAGGGGAAAAAAATCCGGGTGGAGCTGACGGTTGATCCCTCAGCCAAACCGGGCGTGACCGGCGGGAAAGTCTATACTCTTCTGGGCAGTACGACACGGTATCTCCTCCTTTACGATTTGGACAACCACCGGACCGAGGTACTACCCGCCAACAATATCGCCCGGTTGACGGCGGAACATTGATTCGCTGGGGATTGATTGGTTTTTTGTCCCGGCTCCGCTTAGGGTTGAGGCCATGTTTATTGCGACTTCGAATCCGGCCAACCAGCTGCTGGTGTTGAACTATGTCGGCCGGGTGGATCTGGCCGAGTTACAACGCCACCGCGGAAATCTCCGGCAGTTGCTGGCGGGTCTCGCCCCGGGCTTCCGGGTGCTGGCGGATTTCAGCCAACTGGAGGCCATGGATCCGGATTGCCTGCCCGAGATCGCCGCGATGATGGAAGTTTTGGACGAAACCGGGGTGGCCCTGGTTGTGCGAGTGATCCCCGATCCGCGGAAGGACCCGGGGATGAACATTCTCAGCAATTTCCATTACCGAATGCCGCCCCGCGTGGTGGCCTGTTCCAATTGGGAGGAAGCTCTGCGGGCGCTGGCCCTCTGAACCCCGGGGGATTCCCTCCGCTTGCATCTCGGCGGTGGAGTGCTAGTTTACGATACATCACCGATCATTGATGGCATATGAAACAGAAATCCTCGCTTTTCTGGGTCCTGGCCTTGGCGGCATCGCCATTCGCTTTGTGGGTTACTGAGCCTCCCACCGTCGGCGGAGAGGTTCCGCCTCTTGCCGTGGCTCCGACGGTGGTTTCCGACTCGCCACCCGCCCCCCCGGTGCCGTTGGCCCCGCCCTCCGCGCCCTTTCCTGAGATGGCCCAAACTGCCGCCCTCCCGCTTTCCCCACCCGCTCGTGAAGTCGCAAGGATGACTGGTTCCGGTGTGCCCGATGATGTCATCCGGGCTTACATCGACAATTCACCGCATACCTACAATCTTACCGCCGACGGCATCATCTATTTGCAGGGTCAGAAGGTGTCGAGTGCCCTGACCGCAGAAATGATCCGGCATGACCGGAAATTGCGGGATCAGATTCCGGCCGGGGTGCTGAATCCGCCCGTCGCCCCCGCTGTTCCTTATCCCTACCAACCCGCGCCCCAAACGCCGCAATTTCAGCAGCCGGATTACGCACCGTCCAGCGTGCAGGTCATCACGATCCCCAACCGCGATTACAATCCGTACGGCCAATGGCAGTATGGCGCCGATTATGGCTACTATTGGCAGCCTCATTTGTCGGTGGGTTATCCCTGGGGCTCGATCTGGCTCAATTCTGGACGGTGGTGGCATCATCCGGGCCGTGGCTTGGTTTGGTCGCCGCACAACCAATTCCACGGCGGGGTCGGTTTTGGCCAGCATTCCGTCGGTGGGCACGGGTTTTCCTCGCACAGTGGCCGGGCAGTCGTGACTGGACCCCATCGTTAGTCCGTAGGTGGCTTTCGGGATCAGCCCGAAAGCACTCTTCTCCCTTTGGGTCGCGTTCAACTTCCGGACGGGCTTTGATTTCCTACTATATCGATCGGGATTAATCCTCGCTGGAACTTTCCAGGCCCAAAAACACCCTCAAAACGCCTGAAAAATAATCTACCAATACTCTATTGACATGATCGACATAATCGTTATTATGTTTCCATATTGAACTTGAGCACGCGAATGACAGTGGATGCCTGGCCGGCCGGATTCGGCTTCCGGTCAGCGTCCCGCTTCCCGCGAGCTGTGCCGACGGGTAACCGAGGCATCGACCACAACAAAAACTCAACTGAATGAACAACCACCCCAAATCCATTCTCCGTCTGGCCGCGTTGGCGGGTGCCCTCGGAACGCTGCTAGCCACCCCCCATGCGCTGGCGGCGGACCCTCCGAACCCGGATCTGACCACCCTGTTGGAACGAATCAAGGAACTGGAAGACAAGGTCAAGGTTTTGCAACGCAACCGTGAAGTGGATCAGGAGGCCGTGACGGAGAAGGCCAAAACCACCCCGCTTGTGACCTTGGGTGGCGATGGCTTGGTGGTGAAGTCAGCGGATTCCAATTTTGTGGCGTTTGCCCACGGGTACATCCAGGTGGACGGACGCTTCTACCCGAATCAGCAGGAGACCACCAAAAACACCTTCCTGCTCCGTCGGGTGCGGCCGATCTTGGAAGGAACGATTTACAAGAATTTTGACTACCGTTTGATGCTGGATTTTGGCTCAGGCAATGGCAGCGGCGGTTCGGCTGGCAACAACGCCCTCCTGAACGATGCCTATTTGAACGCCAAGTTATTTCCGGACGCCCAGGTGCAGGTCGGCAAATTCAAATCCCCCATCGGTTTGGAACGGTTGCAATCCACCGCTGATCTCACGTTCGTGGAAACCGGGTTCGCCACCCAATTGACCCCGAACTACGACCTGGGCGCGATGGTCCACAATGACCTCTTCAAGAGTCCCGTGGCCTATGCGGTGGGCGTTTTCAACGGCGCCACGGATGCCGGCAGCACCGATCAGGAAGTCGCCGACGAAGGCAAGGATTTCGTGGGCCGCTTGTTCCTGCAGCCCTTCATCCACAAGGACATTGAGCCCCTGCGAAAACTGGGCTTTGGCATCGCCGGATCAATCGGCAATCACCAGGGATCCCTCCCTTCATACAAATCGGCCGGCCAGCAAACATTTTTCTCCTACGCCTCCGGTGTGAATGCCGCCGGCGACCAATACCGGTTCGATCCCCAATTTTTCTACTACTGGGGACCGTTTGGCATCCAGGGTGAATACGTGGTGTCGTCCCAAAAGGTGCAATCGACGATTGCCGGCACCGGTCCGGTTCGCCGCTTCAACAATTCGGCCTGGCAATTGGAAGCCTCCTATTTCCTGACTGGAGAGGACAATACCTTCAAGTCCAGTTCGTTGATCCGGGTCGCCCCGTTGCATCCGTTCGCCATCGGCGGCGGCTGGGGCGCGTTTGAAATCGCCGCGCGCATCCAGCAATTGTCCCTGGATCACGACATCTTCACCAAATACGCCGCGCTCAACTCAGCCAAAGAAGCCACCGCCTGGGGCGTGGGGCTTAACTGGTACCTGAACCGGAACATCAAATTGAACCTGAATTACGAGAACACGAGCTTCCAGGACGGCAGCAAGACCAAGGGGACCGTCACCTCCCGGGACGAGCACGCCATCCTGAGCCAGGTCCAGTTCGCCTTCTGATTTCCGAACAGCGAAACTTGCCGCAAGGTCCGCTCCCTGATGCCAGGGCGTCAGGGAGCATCGTCGCGGGTCAATGACAATTATTTCTCGCTGGTCACTTTTAATTGTCGCTGGCTAGTGAGGCCCAATTCGGCAGAGACCCTCGTGGCAACCTTGCCTTTGTTTTGCCAATTCTGGACGGCCCCCCGTTTGAAGGACGATCGGCTGGCCGAGGAATAAGGACAGCGTCGTCTTTGATGGATTGCGCCATCGAAGATCTGCTGGATTTACCGTCTCAAAAATTTCAAACGATCTCAGAGCAGAGAATTAAAAAAGAAATCGTCAAGATAGATTCGGAGCTTGCATCTGTTCTCTAACGGCATACTGTGGCAATTGGAGTCAGAGGAATTGTGAGATCCAATTTTGTTTATTGGGCTGGTGGATTGCTCGTCCTGCTCGTGGTATGCCTGCTCGGATACCGTTGGCAGCAAAATGAATCGCGCCGGCAATGTCTTGCCGCTCTGGTCGACTTTCGCTCCGCCCTCAACTCTCCGGATTCCGCCCGTCTCCTTGCCAAAATCGCTATACCCGCCGCCATCCGTGGCCGGACTGTTCAGGAACAATCTGAATTTGTCCGCAAGGCATTACGAGATGAGATCTCAGAGGTTGGGCTCCGGTTGATTGCCCAGCGCGGCACGTTCGGCCCTTTGGCCAAAATCTTCCCTCTGGAAGGCTTGGGTTGGGCTCAACAGGCGGGCGTGGACTTGGCCAATTGCACGGCATTCAAGATTGAGGATCACGGATTGCGAACTGAGGTCGTTCTGGAAGCCCGCGGGAACGCCTATCGCATTGTCCGCTGCAATAACGTTAAACAATTGGCGAAAGGTCCATAATCACGGATGAACAATCGCATGATCGGATTGCGGAAACGCCCGCGGATGAGGTTTTCCAGAATTGGGGCCTCGAACTGGGGCGGATGCCTCATCATCGCTTTTTTCTGGCTGCTGGCTGCGGGTGTTCATGGGGCGACGTTTCCGGGCTCAGCGAGCCTTTCGGTTGCTGATTCCACTGGCGCTTTATCCGCTAATCCCACCAACAACGCCCTTACGGTGTCATGCTGGTTTCGCATCTCCATCCCCAGTTCGACCGTTCTTTCGGAAAACATGGTCATTTTGATGGATCGGACGGACGGCAATGAAAACGGAAATTTCTCTTACGAGATCAGACTCAATGCGTACACGGGAAGTATCGATTTTTTGGCCCGAGGAACGTCTGGGGCAATCAACAACACTTTGATTGCGCGCCCCTACCTCGACCGCTGGTATCACGTCGCCGTGGTGCGCCAGCAAAGCGCCTTCACGGCGTATGTCGACGGTCGCCAGTTGGCAACCTTTCCATCGTCCGCTATCAGTAGCGCTGTTGGTGGCGGCCTCTCCGTCGGCGGAATCTCCGGGAATTCAAGATGTTTTCTGGGTGATATCGTGGAAGTGGCGATCTATCAGGGATCCTTAAACCAAAGCCAGATCATTGACCGGATGCTTAAAGATCAACGTACCTTTGCAAATTTGAAGGGTTATTTCAAACTGGGGTTTTCCACCAACTCCGCCGATTGTTACCACAATTTCGTCGCAACCCCGCCGATGGGCACCGATGCCGCAACCAATCTTGGGGTTGGCTCCGTTACATTTGAGGAAACAGACCAGGCCGGGGAACAATCGCTGTTTGACTCGCAAATTAACCACGGTGATCAGGCAATCGCGCCGCTCTCGGGGGCCTTTAGTTGGTCACAAATTGCCTTGGCGCGTCCGGTGCCCGGAGTGGCTTTTGAGTTTCGCTTGGGTTACAGTAGTGCAACCCCCTCTGTTGCACCTGCGGATGGCCAGGCTGACCCGTACGACAACCGAATCTTGGGTCCTGGTTGGCGCCAGAGCTTCGATACCCGGATTGCGCCGGAACAGAATTCCACGGAGCGAAGGCTGGTTATGTGGGATGGGTCGATTGAAACCTGGTTCCGCACCAATGCAACATTTTTGACCCGGCATCACGAATACCGTGGGGAACTAGTTCAACTGCCAGATTTTTCCATTGAATGGACCACGCCTGACCGACTCGTTTATCATTTTCGCGACCCAACGGATTCCGGCTTGATGGCGGGCCGTTTGGACCAAATTCGGGACTTCAATGGCAACACTGTCCAAATGCAATGGAACGAAGACGAAGGCTATATCACCAACGTTATCGATACCGTTGGCGGGCAATATACTTTCAACTATAACACCCAGTACGGCCTCCTGACCAACGTGACTTTTGGCCAATGGCAGGCAAATTTTGCCTACGATGCCGCCAATCGTTTGATTTCCAAGACCCTCACCAATACGTCCGGCATTTACACGAACATCAACACAACTTGGCAGTTTCAATACAGTCCCGCCAATGGCTTGCTCGCTGGCATCATCGATCCGCGTGGAAACACCAACCAGTTCGTCCAATACGACCAGTACGGCCGGATGACCAATCAGTTGGATGCTTTAGGGCGTGCTTCCTCCATTCGTTTTGGTGTGCCGGGAAACCGCCAGATTACCCGGTTTGATCCCGGAACCAATATTTGGGTGGAAACCTACGATCGCAAGGGCCACATCCTTGCTCAGCAGGATCCACTTACGAATATCACCAGCTATGCGTACAACGCCTCTGGCAATCGCATCAGCATGACCGAACCGCTCGGATGGCAAACGACATTTTCCTACGACAACCGCGCCAACGTCATTGCCAGCACCAATGCGCTCGGAGAAGTAAAGCGCTGGGTGGTTCATGACTTTTTCAACAAAGTGATCCAGGAAATCAAGGCCCAACCACCCGATGCCAACGGAATTTCCGTTTGGACAAACTTTTACGCGTATGATGTTGGCGGAAATCTGACGAATCAAGCGGATGCTCTCGGAATACTGGTCAGGTACAGTTATTTCTCCAATGGGTTGGTCTCGACCTCGACGGATGCGAACGGAAATACGGTTCGTTTTATTTATGACACAAATGGATTTTTGGCCGCACGCATTGACCCTGCGACCAATTCGACTTCCTACATACTGAATGAAGTTGGCTGGAAACTAAAGGAGATCAACGCCCTAGGCGAGGCGACGTCGTACGCATACGATTACAATGGCAACACAATGCGAGTCGAAGATGCTTTGGTGCGCCACATTTACAAAATATTCGACGGCAATGGAAATTTGCTCACCAACACGGACGGAAAGGGCGCTGTCACCTCATACAGCTACGATGCGGCCAACCAGCGCATCACCATGATCGACAGGACAGGGAGCAACACGTGGCGCTATTTCTACACTTCGCGCGGCAAGGTGGATCACGTAACCGACCCGCTGACGAATTCGATCATAAACTTCTACGACGCGGCGAATCGCCTGTCCGCCATCAGAGACCCGCTAGGGAACTCTGTGACAAATCAGTTCGATGCCAACGGTAATGTGATCTTACTGTTCGACAAGCTTGGCCAACGCTGGACGAAGACGTACGACCGTCTAAATCGGCTCGTCGCGGAATCAGATCCGCTGGGAAACACTAAACGAACTGTATTTGACGTCGCAGGGCGTATTCAACAATTGATTACCCCTAACGGCTACCCATCCGTCCATGCCTACGACGGCCGGGGACGGCTGATCCGATGGGTGGATGCCCAGAATTACCCATGGCACTACGAGTACGACGGCGTGGGAAACATCACCAACATCACCGATGCTCTTCAGGGGCACTACCTGATGAGTTACGGCAACCGTAATGAGCGGACACTGGAAAAAAATCAGGATGGCTTTGAGTGGCAATACGTTTACGATGAAATCCTTCGCGTCAAGCAGCAGACCGACCCTAACGGCATCACGCGTACGGCGCATTACGATGGCGGTGGGCGAATGACCAATGTGGTGTTCAATACCGGCCGAATCAATTCTCTAGTTTTCGATCTAAATGACAATCCCACAAGACTTGTTCGTTCCCAGTCAGGCAGCAGTAATTTTGTTAATTTTGAATATGATGTAATGGATCGAGTTGTCAATCAGACCGGCGTGGCCAGCTTGCAGCATGTCCAATATTTGCGCGACGCCTTGGGTCGTATCAGTACTTTGGTTTATCCCAACAACAAGGCCTTGACCAACCGTTACGATGCCCTTAGCCGCCTCACGAATCAGGTGGATTGGGCGGGACGGGAAACGAGGTATGAATACGACAAGGCTGACCGACTGTTTCGCCGCACCTACCCCAATGGCGTGGCGCAAAGCAACGCTTTCGACACAGCTGGGCGCATCACCAGTCTCGGTTATTCGGGTGGCAATACGCCATCGACAATCAACATAGCTCTTACGTACGCTTATGATAAAAACGGCAACAAGACCGACGCCACGGAAAAGGGTACGCTCGATTGGCCAACTCCAACGCTGACGGATGAAACCTCGGGTTTCACCACTGCGGGGCGCATCACTAATCGTGTCGATGCGCTAAACGCGACGAATGCCTTCACCTACCAACACGATCGTTCCGGCAACCTCACGAACGCAATGGGAGCCGGCCAAAGTTGGGCGCTTACCTATGACGAAGACAATCGGGTCACAACTTTAAAATGGGACTGCGGCCTGACCGCGAAATCCATATCCAACCGCTACGACGCGCTCGGTCGGCGCATTGAACGAACGGTGGATGGCGAAAGAACCAGCTATGTCTTGGACGTCTCCGGCGGAATAGAACGTATTCTTTTTGAGCAAAATGCCGATTTGACTCAAAACTATTACATTCATGGCCCCGACCTCTGCTACAAAATTAGCGATGACGAAACCATAACCTGCTTCCATGCCGACGGGCAAGCAAACGTCGTAGCACTCACTGGGACGGGCGGGACAAATTCGGCCTTATATGCCTACACACCCTACGGACGGAGCCTCGGCTCAACTAATCTATTTTCGCAATTAACGAACCCTTATCTTTTTGTTGGTTCGCAAGGGGTAATGGAGGAACTCCCAGGGCTGTATTTCATGCGGGCGCGTTATTATTCTGTTGATACAGGATCATTTCTCTCAACTGACCCAGTAAAAAGGGTCGGCCCCGGCTGGAAGCCCACAGCATATGAATATGCTTCTGGAAACTCTTTGAAATTCTCAGATCCGCAGGGAGAACTTTTCGGAGAAATTACCGCTGTATTTACTTTGACTAGTATTATTGCTGAGAGCGTTAGCATCGATCTCGACATTTGGAGGGGTAAGGCAGTTTCGATGCCAGAACTCTGGGCCCGTTATGCGCGGGCGGCAGCAAATGGCTTTGTAGATGGCGCTATTACTGAGTCTGGGGGTGAATTTTTTGCTGGCAAATTGGGTATGGTGGCTGAAAAATCCGCTAAAGGATTGGTCAATTTCGCAGGCAATGCGCTCGTAGGATATGCTGAAGGAGATTTGAATCTAAATCAAGTCGCAGGCAACTCACTTATTGAGAGCTATCTCGACTTAAAATTCTCTGCGTCTGGACCAAGTACTGGATTTTTTGATCTCGAGAAAGTAGCGACCAAAGGCATTCGACAGGCTTTGCCTGCTGTTATAAATAACGTCGTCCTAAGCACGGCGCAGGGATTTGTGGCCGACCGACTTGAAAACGCTATGAATAATGGATCCAAAGCAAATGTTACTGCCTCCACAGTTGCCCAAAAGGGTATCGTATCTAGTTTTGGTAATGTGACGCCTCAAAGCGGTCCTTTAGGTATCGTCTCGACGACTAGTAGTCATTCAACCACTTACACCGTACATTCTGGAGACACGCTGGGAAATATTGCATATAAGTATGGAACTACGGCAACCGCCCTTGGGGCCGCCAACGGAATCCACAATCTTAATCTTATCTACCCCGGTCAAGTGCTTACTATTCCCGGGCACCATTGATGAATCTTCGATTACATATGAAGCTGCGTATCGCCATTGTTTCGGCTTTCGTGGTGGCGTTAGTGTTCGGTCAGGTGAATCGCGCCGCGGGTTCCTGGGATTACGGTGATGGCAGGCATGGCAGCTACGTAGTGACTGCGAACATGACAATCGAGGATCTTTATAGTTATGTTCGATTGCCATCTGACCCACCAATTTACAGTCCTTTCAACCCCAATGCGGTTCCGAATTTTCAAAATCTCACCATTGCGAATAATGCGACTCTCACGGCAAAACCCTGGGATGGCAGCGCAGGCGGTCGGATTGTCCTAAAGGTGCAAGCCGAATTGGGAATTGCATTGGGAGCGGCGATTTCTGCCAGTGGTTTGGGTTATCAAGGTGGCGCAAGTGGAGTGCTTTTGGGTTATCAAGGCGAATCGTATAACGGAGTTGCGATAATAAGTACTAACGCGAACTTTGGAGGTGGGGGCGGGGGAGGTTTAGTTCTGTATGGTTATCGTTCTCGCAGTACATTTCTAGAGCCTGGTGGCGGGGGCGGTTATGGGTCGGTGGGCCTCAACGGCTTGGGAACCACGAGTGATTCAAGTTATTCGGGTGGTTTTGGCGGTTCCGGCGGACTTACTTATGGAACCGAATCTTTGAACTTTGTATATTTGGGTAGTGGTGGGGGCAGCGGAGTCAATACGAGAGGTGGGAATGGCGGGGGTGCAATTGTCATTCATGCGGGTCGACTGATCGTAGATGGCCGGGTTAGGGTTGATGGGAGCAACGGAGGCGATGGCAATGGCAATTACAATGGATTTGTTGGAGGTGGCGGAGGTGGTGGAAGCGGCGGTTCTCTTTTAGTGCGAGTGGGCTTAGCGAACGTGGGCTTTAATAATTTGACTGCAAGTGGGGGGGGTGGGGGGCTAACCGGCGGTGGGAACGGGGGCCTTGGACGCATCCGCCTGGAATATGCAGAAGCTTTGGTGGGAACAACGACTCCTTCGGCTTCTACCTTGTTTGATCCCAGCAGTGACAACTTGACAGTCATTTCGCAACAACCTTTGAATCAGACAAACTTTTTGGGTGACAATTTGGTTATCAATGTTGGAGTATTGGGTCTGCCAACACTGAGGTTTCAGTGGAGTTTTAACGGTTTGCCAATTCCTGATGCAACTAACCGGATGCTTTCGATTACTAATATATCGCTAGCGCAAGCTGGTTTTTATTCTGTAACGATTTCCAATGCCGTGATGACGTTATCCAGCTCGAACGCTTACCTTCAGGTATTGGACACCACTATGCCATTCAATGACGGCATTCCGAACTGGTGGAAGCAGCAATTTGGCTTCAGTTTATCCGATGGAAGGGTCGCTGGCAGTCATTTTAATGGTGACAGCTTAACTGTTCTCCAAAAATATCTTTATGCATTGAATCCTTTGGTCTTTGACACCGATTGGGACGGACTCAGTGATTATGATGAGCTATTTCGATATCGTTCAAATCCTTTGTCCATTAACACTGCTGGCGACGGAATTCCCGATGGTTGGAAAGTGCGATATGATCTTAATGCATTGGTT
This sequence comes from uncultured Pedosphaera sp., assembly GCA_903918755.1. Classification (GTDB taxonomy): domain Bacteria; phylum Verrucomicrobiota; class Verrucomicrobiia; order Limisphaerales; family Pedosphaeraceae; genus CAIXFN01. The sequence continues at coordinate 43,086 of CAIXFN010000034.1, read as the reverse complement.
GCTTATGCATCCAATCAAGTTGGTTTTAGTGCCGTAACGTATGGTCAAATTTATGAGTACGATAATACTCACGCCATTCAACTGGATCCTCGTTATCCTTTTTTTGCGACAGGGGCGAGTGTTTACGAAGTGCTTAATAGCGGCCTCCGCACAATTCACTTTTTTTATGATCGCAATGATCGATTGATTGGCGCAGAGTACTCGCACGGTTTTTCCATTGTTTACAATTATGACGGCAATGGAAATATCGTCCGGCAGACGGTTCTTTCCCGCGCAAATGAGACCAACGGTTTGCCCGTCTTGTGGTCTTTTCTGCATGGGCTGACCAATGGCACCGCCGCTGACGGACCTTCGGGGGATCCTGATGGCGACGGTTGGACGAATTATCAGGAATGGAAAGCCGGCACGGATCCCAACAGCGCAACGAGCATCCCGGCACCTCCAGAATTCGTTGAGACGGCACCTTTTACTACAGTGCTGCCTTCAGAGAATCCCTTGGGCGCTTTGGCGGTACTCACCAACCGCATTTGGGACGCCGAAAGCAACGCCTCAACACCTTTTTTGCAATATCAATTCGCTGGAACCACGAATTGGCAGGACGCTACACTCAGAACTTTGGATGGTATCGCATATAGTCCAACGAACCGCGTATCCACCTTGCCCACCGGGGTGAATCACATCGTGACTTGGGACACCTTTCAGGATTTGGGTCCCGTCCGAACCAACCTTCTTCTGCGTGCCCGTGCCCAGGATTTCATGCTCATCGGTGACTGGTCCTTTTCAGTGCCTTTTCAAGTCGATACTGTGGGTCCTTTTCAATTCACCTCAGGTAGCGGAGTTCCCGCTTGGGCAACGAACGGATTTCGTTTGGATCTTGCGGGTGGGAATGGAATCAGTCCGGTGGTGATCTACGCTTCGACAAACCTTTTGGATTGGAAGCCCATTTTCACAAATCCTCCATTTTTCGGAAGAACGCAGTATGTTGATCCCATGGCCCTCAGCCTTCCGCTCCGGTTTTACCGCGCGGGACAACAATGATTTCTCTGTGATCATTAGCGGACCGCGCCTACCACAGCGGAATTCCGTCACGGCTCGCGGCCGATCTGGAAGTTCAGGATGGCGTTGCGGGTGAGGTATTCGTATTTGGCGCGGGCTTGTTCGATTTCCGCTTCGGTTTCGGCGAGTTGGGCCTGGGTCAACTCCACGATCGAACTCGAACGGGCCTGGTAACGGGCTTGGGCCAATTCAAAAGACTCCTTGGCGCTGGCCAGCAATTGGCCGGTGAGCGCCAGGCGATCCGCGGCGTAGTCCAGGTTCAGGATGGCGATGCGCACGTCCCGGATGACATTGTTTTCCGCTTCCCGGGTGTTTTCCGCGGCGCTGCCGGCCCGGAGTTCCGCTTCGCGGGCCCGGGCGGAAAAGAGCATGCCATCGAAGAGGGGAACGGAAAGATTGATTCCGGCCGCGGCGTAATCTCCCTTCAGTTGCGAGTCATGGATGGGCAGGATTCCGGCAGCGCCCACCGCGCTGAGGGTCGGGTTGCGCAACTGCTTCTCGGCCTTGGCGAAGCGGTTGGCGGCGTCGTGCTCCAGGCGGAGGCGGGCGAGGTCGGGCCGGTGACGCAACGCTTCCGCCACGAGGAGCGAGGGGTCGTTGGTCTGGCGGGGTGGGGTGGGTTCTTCCACCAAACGAAAGGGGCGCGGTTCCCGATCCCCTAACAGGTTGGCGAGCACCGCCAACGAAGCGGCGAGGTCGTTTTCCGCATTGGCCAAGAGCAATTGCCCCTCCTTGAGCCGGACCGTGGCAAAGCTGAGATCCAGACCGGAGCGCAGTTGATTTCGGGCCAGTTCCGTCACTTGATCCAAATTGACCTGCCGGACCGCCAGCGTTTGTTTGGCGACCGCCACCACGGCTTGCGCCCGGAGTGCGTCGTAATAGGCCGCGTCGACGGCCAAGCTGATTTGGGCGCGGGTGGCGGCGGTGCTTTCCTCCTGGGCTTGGGCCCGCAGGCGGGCGCTGGCGTTCAGATTGACCGTCCGGCCGAAGTCCGTGATGAGTTGGCTGATGTTCAGGCCATCCGCCTCCCGTTGCAGGATCAGGGGGTTGTTCAGGGCCCCGGCGGCGATGCGGGTATTGTTGCCCGTGGTGCCCGCCGCGGTGGCGCTGGCGGTCACGGTAGGGAAATACGCCGACCGCGCCTCCCGCTGGACCTGTTTGGCCGCGAGCGCACCGAGTTCCGCCGCGGTGATGCGGGGGTGTTGTTTGATGGCCAAGGCGCGCGCTTCCGCGAGCGGGAGTGCGGGCAGGTTGGTTTGCCCGGCGACTGGGAATAAACCCGCCATCACCAGGCCGACGGCAAGGGACGGCCAAAGAGCGAATTTCGGAATCATAAAGGGTGCAAGACCGGGGTAGCTGGGGGCGTTTGGTGGATCGCATTTTCGCGCCGACGATAGACGAGCAGGTAAGCGGCGGGCACGATGAACATCGTCAGGACCACGGAGACCGCCAGGCCGCCAATAATCGAACGCGCGAGCGGGGCGTAGGCCTCGCCGCCGGTGCCGAGCTTGGCCGCCATGGGGATCAGGCCGATCAGCGTGGCCAGCGAGGTCATCAGGACAGGACGCAAGCGGACGCGACACGCCAGCGAGACCGCCTCGCGCAGCGGGCGTCCTTCTTCCCGCAAGCGGTTGGTAAACTCCACGATGAGAATGCTGTTGGACACGACGATACCCACCATCATCACCACCCCCATCAACGACATGACATTCAGCGTGGTGCCGGTGGTGGAGAGCATTAACAGCACGCCAGCCAGTCCCGTGGGCACGGCCAGCAGGATCAGCAGGGGATCCATAAAGGAACGGAATTGCGCGACCAGGATCAGGTAAACCAGCAGGGTCGCCAGAATCAGGCCCAGGCCAAAGCTTTGGAACGACTCCCGCATGGCCTGGACCGAACCACGCACCGTCACGCGGAGGTTTGCGGGAACCTTGGTGTTTTTGATAATCTGTTGCACCCCGGCATACACCTGGTCCAAATCTTCGCCCACCGGCGCCACATACACATCCACCGTGCGTCGGATCTGGTAATGATCCACTTCGGTGGGGGCCAGAAAATGCGAGATATGGACGACCGAATCCAGCCGGGTGGGCTTTTTCAGATGCGGTGAGCGCAAGGGAATGGAACCGAGGTCGGCGAGGTTCTTGACCGTATTCTCCGGATACTGGACGGTGAGCAGATAGTTGTTACCAGTCTTGGGATCGATCCAGTAACTGGGGGCGATCATGCCGTTGGACGTGAGGGCGGTGATCAGACTGTCCAACAATTCCCGGGCGGTGAGGCCCAACTGACTCGCGCGTTCGCGGTCGATGTCGATCTTGAGGGCCGGATAGTCCACGTCCTGCGGCACCAGCACGTCGCTGACCCCCGGGAGGGCGCGGGCCTGTTGCGCCAGTTGTGTGGCGAGCGCGTGGGCGGCGCTCAAATCGCTCCCGCTGACCTGGATGTCCAGCGGGGCGGGCATGCCCTGGTTGAGGATGGCATCGACGAGCCCGCCCGTTTGAAAATAGGCGCTGACTTGCGGCAATTCCCGGCGCAAGCGCGCGCGGACCAGGTCCATGTATTCAAAGCTGCTCCGACGGTGGTCATCCTCCAATCCCACCTGCACAAACGCCGTGTGCGGGGCGGAATTGGGGGTCAGGATGGCGGAAAACCCCGGGGTGATCCCGATGTTGGAGACGATGATCTTGAGTTCCTGCTTGGGCACCACCGCGCGGACGATGGCCTCCACGCGGCCCACGAGGTCATCCGTCAATTCGATCCGCGTGCCGGAAGGGGCTTTGACATTGATGACAAACTGGCTGGGGTCGGTGCGCGGGAAATAAGATTTCCCCACCCACGGGACCAGGCCCAGGCTGAGCACGAACACGGCGGTGATGCCCACCACCGTCAGGCGCGGCCGGGCAAGCCCCCAACCCAGGAGGCCTTCGTAGCGGTCCAGCATCCCGTTGAACCGGCCGTTGAACCAATGGTTGAACCGGGCCCCCCGACCGGGCTTGACTCCCGGTGCCGGGGCGGAGCCGTGGCTGCCTTTGATCAGTTTGGCGCAGAACAAAGGCACGACCGTGAGGGCGACGAAATAGGAAGCGAACAAGGAAAGCACCACGGAAATGGCCAGCGCGGAAAAGAGAAACCGGCTGACTCCGTAGAGAAACATCACGGGAAAAAACACAACCGCGGTCGTCAGCGTGGCCGCCAGTACCGGGAGGGCGACCTCGGCCCCGCCGCGCTCCGCCGCGACCTCCGGCGCTTCCCCCAATTCCAGGTGCCGGAAGATATTCTCCAGCACCACCACCGAGTTATCGATGAGCCGGGAAAAAGCCAGCGCCAGGCCGCCGAGAATCATCGTGTTGACCGTGCCACCGCCGAGGGCCAGGGCGATGAACGTGGCGAGGGCGGAAAGCGGGATCGAGAGGAAAACCGCCGCCGTGGCCCGCATGCTCCCGAGAAAAACCAGGATCATGATGCCGGTCAGCACAAGGCCGATGGAGCCTTCGTGCACCAGGTTTTCGATGGCCGACTTGACGAATTTCGATTGGTCGAACACCAGTTCGGTGACCAATTGCGGCGGCACATCCAGCAGATTGGAAATCACGCGCTGGATGCCGTTGACCACCGAGATGGTGTTGGCGTCGCCCCCCTGCTTCAGGACCGGCAGGTAAACCGAGGGCTGGCTGTTCACCCGCACCCGGTTGACCTGGATCTGGGAAGCGTCCTGGGCGCGGCCCACATCCGCCACGAGCACGGATGCCTGCCCGACGGTTTTGAGCGGCAGGAGGTTGATGTCCGGAATCGAATTGAGCTGATTGTTGGCGTAAACATTGTAGTCGTAGGGGCCGATCTTCACATCGCCCGCCGGCAGGATGAGATTCGCATCATTCACGCTCCGCACCACATCCATGACACTGAGATCGTGCGCTTCCAGTTTGAGCGGGTCCACATACACCATGATCTGTCGGTAGCGTCCGCCGAAAGCCGGCGGCACGGAGGCCCCCGGCACGCCGGCCATCTGGTTGCGGATGTTGAACTGGCCCAGATCGCGCAATTGGGATTCGGTCAACCCCTCGCCTTTGAGCGTGACCAGGCAGACCGGCAGGCTGGAGGCATCAAATTGCATGACGATCGGGGGCAGGGTGCCCGGGGGCAGGTAACGCAGGCTGGCCATGGCCAGGTTGGCCACGCCCGTGACGGCGGAATCAGGATTCGATCCCGGGCGGAAGTAAATCTTGATGAGGCTCACCCCGGTGAGGGAGCGCGATTCCATGTGATCGATGCCGGGAGCCAGGGTGAACATACGCTCAAACTGGCCGGTGATGTCGTTTTCGATCTGTTCCGGCGGCATGCCGGAATAAAACGTGGCGACCACTACCACCGGGATCTTGATGGGCGGGAAGAGGTCCACCGGCATGCGGACCAGGCTGGTGATGCCCACGACGCAGGTGATGAGGCAGATCACCACGACCAGATAGGGATATTTGATGGCAAAGCGTGACATGGCGTTGAGTTAGCGGGGTTCAGAGGCCAGCGCCAGGCGGAGCTTCGCGAGGGAAAAACCGGGCGATTGACAGAGGGCGATGAGTTCGTGCTCCAGGGTTTGCAGCCGCCGGGCCGCCGCCGGAATTTCCGGAGCTATGGCCAGGGGGATATTTTGTACACCGTGCTGGTCGCCATGCAGCAGGTCGCCAGAATTGACGGCCAACCCGTCGATGAGCACGGGAGCCCCGAATTCGATTACATGCACATACGCGTGCGAAACCGAGATGCTGCCGGTGAATAATTGGAAGCCCAGAGCACGCCCGGCGGGTAAATCGCGGGCGGAACCGTTGGTGATGGCGCCCACGCAGCCCAGGGCGCGGAGGATGTTCATGTGCACCGCCCCGAGGAGCGAACCAAAACCGATCCGCGTGGCCACGTCCTGTATCACCACCACGCGCGGCGCGGGCACGGTCAGCAAATAATCCAACCAGTCGCTGCGGTCCGGAAAGGGGGCGGCGGTGGTGGGCGGGGCGGACCCGCGGATTTTGACGGTCACGGCGTAACCCAACAGGTGGGGCAGTTCGGGAAAGCGGCAATGGATGCTGTCACCGGTGAATCCTTCGTTCCGCAGGCGCAGGTGAAAGGTTTCGATGGCATTGGCCAGGGTGCTGGCATCCAGACTGCGCAGCGTTTGGAGCAGTTCAGTGGAAATGGCGGGTAGCGAAGGGACGGTATTCATGGGTGGGAAAGGGCAGGGGACGCGCCAAACAAGATGGGAAGGTGGTTCATTCGCCGGCGGCTTTTTCAGGGGCTTTCACGGGCACGGCTTCCACCTTTTGGCCCGCCCGAACCAGGGAGCGATTGCCGATCATCACCATTTCCCCCTCTTTCAGGCCGGACAGAATTTCGTATTTCTCCGGGGTTTCGAGTCCGAGTTTCACGGGGCGTGCCTCGATCTCGGATTTGGCGCCGACGACGTAGACCATTGGATGCTTATCCCCGCCCACGGCTTGAATCGGGACCGCCAGAACCCCGGGGTGGCGCTCCAATTGCAAGTCCACGGCCGCATACATACCCGGCACGATCGCGAGGTCCGGATTGGCGATCTCGAGTTCCACCATCATGGTCCGGGTCTCGTCATTGACTTTGGAACTGAAGCGGGAAATGGCGCCGGTGAACCGGCGACCGCCGAGGGAATCCACCCGCACCTCCACCGGGTTGCCCACCTGGATAAACCGGACATCGTCCACCGAAACCTGGAAATCCAGCCGCAGGTGGAAATTATCCGAGACGCGAAGCAGGGGGCCACCCTGGGCGGACGACGCGGTCCCGGCCTGGATGAGCGCGCCCGGATCCGCGTAACGGCGGGTGATGACGCCGGTAAATGGGGCGGAAATACGCGTGTAGTTCGCCATGGTTTGAAAACGCTCCATTTCCGCCTTGCCGGCGGCGATGGCGGCGGCGGCGACCGCATCCCGGGAGAGGGCGGTGTCCAGTTCCTGCTGGGCAACCAGATTCGGGTGTTCGCGGTTCACCAATTGCAGGCGTTCGAAAATGATGTGAGCGTTGGTGTAATCCGCTTCGTTGCGCGCCTGCAGGGCCTGGGCGCTGCGCAGTTGGTCATACAATTCGGGGACTTCCAACGTCGCCAACAATTGACCGGCGCTGACATGGTCCCCGAAGTCCACCTTCATTTGTTCCAGGTAGCCCGTGACTTTGGCGTGCAATTCCACCTCCATCCGCGGGCGGAATTCCGCCGAGATGGTTCGTTGCCGGAAGAGATCCTCGCGGGTCACCGGGACGACGGAAACGGTGACTGGGGGGGCGCTTTCGGCGGCGGACGGTGGCAGACCGGTCCGGGATTTGACCACCCAGGAGGTAATGATTACCGCGGCAGCCACCAAGCTAATGATTAATCCCCGCCAACGTGGTGTGCGGGCGGCGGGAGAAGGTGGGATGACAATTGATTCCATGTGGGTGTGGGGTCGCAATTCAGGAAGTGGCGGGGGCCAGCGGGAGTTGGACTTTGAACCGGCTTCCCTGGCCTTCCCGGCTTTGAAAATCCACTTCGCCGCCGTGGGCGGTGCAGATGGATTTCACAATCGAAAGGCCCAGGCCGGCGCCCCCCATCTCCCGGGAACGCGCCGGATCGACGCGGAAGAACCGCTGAAATATCCGCGGTTGCGCCGCGGCCGGAATGCCGATGCCGGTATCAGCGACCTCCAGGACCGCCCGTTGGTTGGCGGCAAAGATCAGCAAATCGACTTTGCCGTGTTCCGGCGTGTATTTGATGGCGTTATCGAGGAGGTTCACGACCACTTGTTTGAGGCGGGCGCGGTCGCCCTCCACGAATACGGGCTGGGGCGCGTGACAGGAGATGGCAATGCCCTTGTCCTCCGCCAGTAAACACATCTGCTCCGCGGTGCTGGTGGTCAGTTCGGCGAGGTCAAAGCGCTGGCATTCCTTCTGGGCCTCGCCCGCATCCAGGCGCGCCACATTGAACAGGCCCTCCACGATCCGCGCCAGGCGCACCACTTCTTCCAACGCGGTGCCGGCCCGGGCCTGGATTTCCGAATCCGGTTTGGCCTGGCTGATCAGCGATTCCATTTCCCCGCGCAGGATCGTCAGCGGGGTGCGCAATTCATGCGAGGCATCGGCGATGAAGCGGCGGTTGTGCTCAAACGCATCGTCGAGTCGGGCGATCATGTGGTTGAGGGAGACCGAGAGTCGCTCCAGTTCGTCACCGGTGGGCAGGACGGGCAGCCGTTCCTTGAGGTTGTGCAGGGTGATCCGTTCGGCGCGGCGGGTGATCTCCTCCACCGGGGCCAGGGCGCGGCGGATCAGGAAATAACCGCCGGTGACCGCGATGACCACGACAATGGCCAGGGCGGAACCCAGGAGATCGAGCAATCGCCCTAACAACGCCTCAATGGGGGCCAGCGAGGCACCAACCTCCACGAGATAGGCGTGGCCGCCGCGGGAAACGGCGGGTACGGACGCGATCAAGAGCCGGCCACCGGTGGGCAAAGTCTCCCGCCGCCAGTCGGGCACCTGCGGTCGTGTTGCCAAGGGTGTTACCTGACGGGCGTCGAAGCTCCCGTCCGGCGGGCTGCTCGAAACAAAGAGCACGCTGCCATCGGCACGGGTGAGGCGGATGAACCGGTCATTGGTTTCAGGGGTAAACCAGGCGTTGATCTCATTCACCACATGTGCCTCGCCCGTGGTTTCCACATTGCCCAGCAGGGTGCCGGCAATCTGGCGCGCCCGGCGGAACTGGACGGCGCTCAAGTCGTGTTCCAGATAGGAATGCAGCCCCGCGTACATCAACCCACCCACCAGCACGAAAACGACGATGAGCAGGCCAGCATACCACGCGACCAGGCGGAAGCCGATGGAACGCGGATGGATCATGGCTCCGCCTCGTCGCTGACGGTGTAGCCCACGCCCCGCACGGTGCGGATCAATTTCACCGGATGGGCGACATCCACCTTGGTTCGCAAATGGCGGACGTAGACGTCCACAATATTCGTCAACCCCTCGAAGCTCTGATCCCAAACGTGTTCAATGATCATGGTGCGGGAGAGCACCCGGCCGGCGTTGGCCACCAGGTATTCCAGCAGGCCATACTCCTTGGAAGTCAGTTCAATGCGTTTGCCTCCGCGCCGGACCTGTTGGGCCAGGCGGTCCACTTCCAGGTCGCCGACGCGGAGGATGCTGGAACGGTCGGCCGCACCGCGGCGGAGGAGGGCTTTCACGCGCACCACCAGTTCGGCAAAGGCGAAGGGTTTGGTCAGGTAGTCGTCGGCCCCGGCCTCGAAATGCTCCACCGTATCCGTCGTCCCATCGCGCGCGGTCAACACCAGCACGGGCACGGTCTGGTTCTGCCGGCGGATGCGCTTGAGCACCTCCGTGCCGCTCAATCCGGGCAGCATCAGGTCGAGCAGGATCAGGTCATAGTGCCCCGCACTCGCCATTTCCCAGCCGCTGGTGCCGTCTTCGGCGATATCCACGGCGAAACGTTCGGCCCGGAGGCCGCGGGCCACGAAGTCGGCTACTTTCTTTTCATCTTCAATCAGGAGGATGCGCATAATACCGGACACCGTTCTGGGAGAAGTTGACGGTGGCGGCATTAAGGTTCGTTGAACCGCGCATTAAAATCCATTCAGAAAGGCCGGATTTGTGGAATGGGGGTGGGGAGGGGCCGCCCCGATGGCCGGCGTCAGGCTCGCCCGGTCGGGGTGATCCGTGAGCGGCGCTGGATGTTGTCGCCCACCAACAACCGGTGGTGATCGTGGGTTGTGCGCACCTCTTCGTGGTTGAACCTGACGATCAGGTCATCCGCCTGGCTGTTGCTGCCAAAAGGCGTGAGTAGTTGTGAAACGAATATGGCGGTTGACTTGACTTCCAAGTCTGGCAGATTTTGGAGTTGGCTCGCAAGCGGGGCTTTTGGAGTGGATGGCAAAACGATTGTGCTGGGGCCGCGCCGGCGATCAGAGGTTCCTTATATGACAGTTCAGAAAGCGGCCAAATGGATATGCTGGTAACCTTAACAGACCCTTTTTCGCACCCCTAGCTGCAGCAGCGAATAGCTTGGCTGCGGCTTTAACCAATTGCCCACAATAGCGAGTTATTGCTATGACAAAAACAAATCTAATGACCACCGCCCTGATTTGCCTAAGTTTTGTGGCAATCGGTCAGCAAACCCCCAATACGAACCGGACCACTGTTTTACCGACCCGCAGCGCGGAAGTCGGTGTCTTTTTTGGTAACCGCGAAGTGCTGAGCGTTCGAGAAATAGAAAACAGGGCTAGAAAGGCGCTGAAAGAACGCGGATTTGAGGTGAGTGAGGCCTATTCTTGCGCAATCAACATAAGTCTAGGGAGTTCAAGGTCCCCGTGTGTGGTACTGTTTTCTCTAAATATCGGTAGTAATTATTACGAAGTTGACTTCAATACCTCCGGGAAAGTTATGAAAATTTACAATGGTGTAGCCAAAGAGGGTGTTTCTCCAGGTGGACCGAAGCCTACAGTTCCCGCCGGCGCTGTTCGCATAAGCGATGGCCACTGAACTAACTGTATGCGATTTTGGGAACGGCTCGCCCATATGAAAAGACCGCCAAAAATTACAGTGCTTTTTGCTGCGCAGGAGACTGCGATTGGTTGGTTTGTTTCGGGCGACGCGACCGGTGGGTTTTGGATAGTAAGGTTGATGCTGTAGGCGGCGCTATTCGTGTGCAAAGACCCCGCCTCCACAAATGCACTGGTGGTTTAACCGGGATCCCGAGAAGTATTCCCAAAAAACGACTAGTCGGGCGCTACGGACTATCCGTGCGCTACCCCGACACGTTGGGGGCTGGTATTACGAAGAGGCGCTTGCTCAGGAGTCCTGTGGCTGGTCCATCGGCCTCGACTCCCCGGCTTGTCAAAGGTACAATTTAGGCATGAGAGAGCGTTCCCAAATGTTTCGTTGCCGGATCGACCGGAGTCTTTATCAGGAGGCGACCAAGGTGGCGGACGAGATCGGGACAACCCCCGGCGAGATTGTGCGGCTCTTGTTCAAACAATTGGTGAAACGGCGACGAATTCCCTTCCCGCTGCACGCGGATGCTCCCGAGGACGAGGTGCTTGGTCCGGCGCGGCGCCGAGTGGAGCTCTGGGACGAGTTGGATGAAGGCAAGCCCACAGCCCGGTGAAGTCTGGATCGTTGACTTTGGATACGACGGCAAGCTCCGTGCTGCTGTAGTGGTGTCCATTGCCGATGGTAATGCGCGATTGGCTGTGCCTCCCCACCGGCCGGCCTCAGGCCCGCTCGGTCGGAGTGATCCAGAGGTGCAGCAATTCGTTCCGGCGCAGCACGGTGATCCGGGAGCGGCGCTGGATGTTGTCGCCCACCAGTAATCGATGCAGATCGTGGGTCGTTCGCACTTCCTCATGGTTGAACCAGACGATCAAATCATCCGCCAGGACTCCCGCGGCGGCGGCGGCGGAGGCCGGGGCGACTTCCAGCACCAGGGCGCCGGAGCGTTGGCGCAATTTGTGAAACCGCGCCACGCGCTCGTGGATGGTCACTTCCTGGGCCACCACGCCCAGATGTCCCCGGCGGATGCGGCCGTCGCGGATCAGCCAGCTGGCGATGAACTCGGCGGTCTGACTGCCGATGGCGAAACAGATGCCTTGCGCCGCAGGGATCATGGCCGTGTTTACCCCCAGCACTTCGCCGCGGGTGTTGATGAGCGGTCCGCCGGAATTGCCGGGATTCAACGGGGCGTCGGTTTGGATCACGTTGTCGATCAGCCGGCCATTGCGCGAGGGAAACGTGCGTCCCAACGCGCTGACGATGCCGGCGGTGACGGTGTGGTCGAAGCCCAGGGGATTGCCAATGGCGATGGCGATCTGGCCCACGCGAATCTGCGGCGCCGGGGCAAACTTGACATGCTGCAACCCGGGCAGGTTGATGCGCAGGACGGCCAAGTCGGTGTCGGGATCGTCCCCCACCAACTCGGCGGCGGACTCCCGGGCGTCACTGGTTTGGACCGTCAGCCGGCTGGCCCCGTTGACCACGTGACTGTTGGTGACCACAAATCCGTCCGGAGAAATCAGGAAGCCTGAGCCGCTGCCACTGCGGCGACCGTTTTGGTGCGCCCGTACATGCAGCACCGAAGGGCCGGCGTGGCCCACCGCCTGCGTGACGGCGGTCGAATAGGCGTCGAGCAATTCCGTGTCGTTAGCCACGGGTGCCGGCCGAACTGCCGGAACCTCGGCCTTCTGGTGACTCAACAATTCATAATAACTCATCCGCCAAAATACGATGGCGGGACAATTTCTCAAGCCCCCGGGAAGCGAACCAGCGGCAGGCCGCCGCAGTCGGTGCATTCGCCGGTCGCGGCGGTGAATTGGGCTTCGCAACGGGGACAGTAGGACTGCACTCCCGGTTCGGTTCGCTCCGGAGGGCGGAGCAGCTCCGGCAGGCTGATTCCGTGTTTCGCGACGAAGGCCTCAACCTCGGTCAGCCAGGCAGTCCGGGACCAAACCTCCGCGGCGGCCGCCCTGGCCGGCGCGGTGGCAGGACAAACCGGCAGGCAGGGGTGGCGCAATTCCAGCACCACCCGCCGGGCAAAGGTGCGGAACTCGGCGACCGGCAGGAAGAGTTGCGCCACGGCCAGGGGATGAAACGGCTCCAACAAGTGACGGGCCAGGGCGTCGTGGGAACGGGCCGAAGTGGCGGGTGCCAGGAGGATCAGGCAATCCTGAGTCAACCGGTCATCGTCCGCTTCCGGATACAACCGGCGGTGGGCGCGATGGAACAGCACGGTGTTCGTGATGGTGAAAGCCAGCAATCCCAACAGCAGGGGCAGCCAGCCACGGACGAACCCGAAATACCAGAACCCGGCCGGGGCCAGCACGAACAAGTAGGCCAGGAGTCCATTGGCCAGCCAACGCAAGCGGTTGCCGGTGACGAGAAAAGCTTCCCACCTTCGTTGTATCGCCTTGGTGTCCAGGCTGTCGCGCTGCAAGGCACGGATGGCATTCGCGCGCCGGGCCGGGTCCAGGGGCAGGAGTTGGCGCAACTGCCCCGCCAGATGCTCGGCTTGATAAACCGAGGCGGCGGACAAGAGGAGGGTGTTGTTTAGTCGCACCTGCCGGTTGACGACGGTGATGGTCTTGATTTCGGCGAAGCTGAAATAACGGGCGGCTTGGGGCGGACGCCAACCCGGGTTGACGCACTGGGCCACATAGGAAAAGACCCCGTCCGGGGAGAAGGAGAGCGGGCTTTGGTAGGCGGTGACGAGATAACCCAGCGGTGGCAGCGGTTGGGCCACCACCACGCCGCCGGTCTGGTTGCCGAGGACGGCCGCGGGATGTGCCAGGCGCCAATGGCCGCGCCAATCCTTCCGGAAAGCAACGCCGCCGCGGCGGAGCCAGGCCAGGCATTCCCAGCCGTAAATCACCGCCAGCACGAGCACCATCAATTGCAATTCACTCATGCCAGGCAGCGGAATTCGTCGTGGAAGGGCCTATTCTTCAGGAGTGGGATTTTTCGGCGCCGACGACTTGCCGGTGAACAGCTTCTTGATGAAACTGACGCACGCGGCAATGCCCACCGCCACCAGTTTCCAGCCTTTTTTCAGGAACAGAATCAGGCCTGCAAACAGCCCGGTTTTGACCGCCACCACCGCCGCGCCGCCGGTGACGAGCGCCGCCAGACCGTACTTGGCCACCTTGTCGCCCGCGCGGTATTCCGCATATTTTTCCCCGGATTTAAAGTCGTAGTTTTTGAGCGCGGCCTTATAGGCCGGCATGGTGGCCGCCAGCTTGTCCGGCTCCACGACCAGGTTGACTTCCATCACGCCTTTGCGGCCCAGGATGCGGGTGTTGTAATTGACCACGGGCGTACCTTCGCTTTCGGCGCTGACGGCCCATTCCAGATTGTGCGTTTCCGGATTATACTTGGGCGGTTGCGACCAGCCGGTCACGTGGAGTTCGGGCGCGCCCATCTTCCGGCGTCGTTCGTTGGCCTGCTCGGTGCCTTCGCGGATGGATTTCAACATGGCGTCGGCATCCAATTTATCCTTGTCGTCATCCTTGATATATCCTGTGGGGCGGAACTCGAACACTACAAACCAGTCTTTGGAATCGGGGATCAGAAAACCGAGTTCGGCCCCGCTGGTGGGATTGCCCATCCGTTCCAGGAGCGCCCGCGTGTCCTTGGGATTCGCCAGGCGGAAGCCTTCCGGCACCTGCAATTCGGCGACGTCTTTCAGACTGGCTTTGGCCGGACCAACGATCCAGTCGATTTTGGGGCCCGTGGGGGCGTTGGTGTCATCCGCCCGCACGACGCACACCGTCAGGTTGAGACCGAGGCAGGCCAGCAGCCAGATTTTCCGGAAGAACATGGGTTTCCTTAGATTGATGATGAATTCCTGGTTTTTGTCCGCGGGCAGCATCCCGATTTCCGGGTGGTTTGGTCAAGCCCGGGTTTTGGCGCGGGCGAAGGGACTGGCCGGGCGGGAATCAATACTTTCCCCGGGCCCGTTCCCTGGCCGGCAGAATCTCGAGACACGTGGTCCACCAGCCGGTTTCGATGGTCGTCACGAATTCCTCCGGCAATTGTTCGGCGCGCATTTCCGCCGCGAGTTGGCGGTAATCGTATTCCAGGGGCACGATTTCCACCTCCAACCTGCCTCCAGCCACCGCGCTAAGGACGGCATACCAGACCGCCGTCCGGCCGTCATTCGCGGGGCGTCCAATGGCGCCGCAATTGATGAAATGACGGCCCCCGGGGAGTTCACGGTGCCACGGCAGGCCGGTGTGGGTGGCCACGATCACGTCCACGCCGGAGTCGCGAAATAACCGCTCCAGAAAGGCATTGGAAGTGGTGGACTCCCAAAGAAACTCGTTCGTTTGCCGGGGAGAACCATGGCACAAGAGGACCTGGCGTCCGGCGAACGTCAGGCGCCTTTCGGGCGGCAAGTCCTTCAACCAGCGCTTGTTCTCGGCGGAGGTGTTGTGAAAGGTGTAGGCGTAGGAAAGTCGGGCGAAGTAATTGTCCCGCGCATCGGTGTAGCCGCAGCGGCAGTCTGGCAACCCGTGGCCGAGGGAATGGTCGTAGTTGCCCTGCACCACGGCCACTTGTGCCGCCCGGAGGAGCGGAAACACTCGATTTGGGTGCGGGCCGAACGCCCCGAGGTCGCCCAGGCAGTACAACTGGCTCATGCCGCGCTGCCGGACGTCCGCCAACAACGCCGCCAAAGCAACATGGTTGCTATACACCCCGCCAAATACTGCCATCCGTTCCTGAATCATGCGGCCGGGGGTAGTTGGGCCAGCAGGGAATCGATTTGTTGGAGGCCCGTCCTGATGAGAAAATTCGGCGTCCGGCCGTAGCTCTTGCCGCCCAAGGCAAAGTAACCGGGTTCCGGATGGCGGAGGGTGGCGGCACCCGGCGTGGGCACTTTCAAGCAGTCTCCGCCGGTCGCCCCGAGCAGGGCGGCCGCCAGCGGATAAGTGCCTTCCGTGGCCCAGCAGGTTTGCGTTTGCAATTCCCGGGCCAGCTCCTGATCCGGCCGGAAACCACAACAGCCGAGGAGACGATGCACGGCGACCACGCGTTGGATTTCTCCGATGGCGAGGGAAACATTGAGTTGTCCCCCCGTGCGTTCAATGGCCGCGACCGTTGCTCCCGCAATCAGTTCGACCTCGCCGTCCGCCACGAGTGCATTCGCTTTTCGGGCCAACCGGTCCCGTTCCGGCAATGAATCGTCCGTAATGAGCGGGCAGGGGAGCGCCCCCGCCCGGCGGACGGCCCAGAGGATGCGGCCACCCGCCCGCCCCGCCTGGCGGCGAAACAATTCGCAAATCATGGTCGCGGCGGAATATCCGCCGCCGACCACCAGGAAACGGGCACGGTCATCTTCCTCGCGCCAATCCAACTCCAGGTCCGGCAAGCCCCGGAGAATTCGCTGCTCCGCCGCCGCCTCGCCCACGGCGGGCAGTCCGCCGGTACCCAGCGGATTCGGTTGGCCGAAAACCCCGGTGCAATCCAGCACCACGTCGGCGGTCTCGATCCTTTCCCGATCGGTTCTCGCTCCCTCGCGCAACAATAATCGGAACGGCGAAGTACCCCGCTGTGGCTCGCCGATATTTTCCCCCTTGAGCTGACCCTCGCGCCCGATTGCCAGCACGCTGGTTTCAGTACTAACCGAGTCGCCCAGCGTTTTCGCCAGCGGGTCCAAATACCCCGAGACATATTCCCTCCCGGTGAGCAGATCGGCGGCCTCGGGTACTGCCGCCCCGGATTGGCGGAGTCGGGCGATTCCGCGGGGCGAGGAATTCATTCCGAAGGGAGAAAACATCCTGACCCAACCCCATTGCCGGATGGCGTCGGCGATCTGCCCGCGTTCAAATACGCGCACCTGGTGGCCCACTGCCTGCGCTGCGACTGCGGCCTCCACCCCGATAGGCCCCGCGCCGATGATCGCAATCTTCATGACGGCAGGTTACCCGGCGGACGGGCGGTTTCCAAGCCCAGGCCGCCCGCGTTCGAGCAAATGGCCCCGTAGGCGTAACAGGTGGTGCAAGCCGGATGGCTTAGCCGGGCGGGTTGCAATCCTTCCGCGAGCGTCGCTCCGAGCCAGCCTGCCGGTTGGTCGATCAAAATGGGGCAGACGTGGACACCCCGGTCGCTCACGATCCGGCTGTTGTGACAGAGCAATTGGCGCGGGTCATACCCCATCAACATCTCCTCGGTGAGGAATTCGTCTTCGCCGTAACCGTGGTCCCGTTTCGCCTCGGCCCCCAACCGGAGTGCCGGGAGCAATTTCAAACGGACCCGCGAACAACCGGCTGCCGTGAGTTGTTCCCGGAATCCCGCCAGGACCGCCTCATCTTGTTGCGGGTCCCAGGAGCGCATGGCGGTGATAATCGGCAGAAATCCCGCCCCGGCCAGTAGTTCCACGCCCCGCATGGCCTGATCAAAGGTGCCCGGACCCCGGATGGGGTCATTCGTCTCCGCCGTGAACCCATCCAGGCTGACCCGCAATTCGAGCGAATAGGAGGAGGCATCCCGCAGGGCCGCCAAACGGGCCACATTGGCCGGGGTGAAGCGGGTGGCGTTCGTCAATACGGTGGCGGGCCCCAGGGCGAGGGCGGCTGCCAGCATTTCGAAAATATCCGGGTTCAGAAAGGGCTCGCCGCCGGTGAAATAATACTCCCGCACGCCGAGGGCCACCGATTCCGCCAGGTGCTGACGCACCTGCGTCAGCGTCATGAAGCCAAAGGTATGGTTGTCCGGCGCGCAGGAAATAAAACAATGGCGGCAGCGGAGATTGCAAAGGGTGCCGGCTACCTGAAACCACAGCGCATCCAGCGCCGCCAGCGGCAGCAGCGGGGGGGGGCGGTTAGTCGCGTCTTTCATGATTCTAAGCGGGGTGTTTCTGCGATTTCTTCACTCGCGCATGATTGATAATCACCAAGTTAAAACTTTTCAGCAACTCGCACTTTGCCATTGTGTCCCGTTTGTGAATCCCGCGGAAGTGAATCGTGGGCTTCGACGAGAACACACGAACGGGACCAAAGAAGCGGGAAGAACGCCTTGCTACTGACGGAAACTGGCGCCGTTTCCAAAGTCACTGCATTTCTCGCCGTACGTTCCAAGGGGATGCATTATGGAAGGACCCAGGTGCTTGGCAAGGTTGTTTGGCACGATTTGCCTTGGGAGGAGGCGAAAGACATGGAAGCGTTGTTCTGCGGTCATGATAACTTTGCAATTTTTCTTGAACTGGACAAAATGCATAAAGCCGGGCGACAACCTTCCCAGCGCTTTGCAAAAGCGCTCACTGAATTCTATTGGCAATTTATTTAAGTGCTAATGTGGAAATTCCTGAGGGATTTGGTGGAGCGAGGCGAACGGCGGGCGAATTCAGTTCTTCTCCTCAAGCTCGTAAAGTTTGATGTCCTTGAATTTTTTCAAATCGCGGTCGAACGAGGCCACCGAGTCATTCCGCTGGGCGGCAAAGGCAGCCAGATAGGCGTCGCCAAAATCCACATTTTCAGCACTCACTCTCCGCAACGCGTCCAGCAGGCAGGTTTCATGTTCGAATTCCGCGATGCCGGTGCGCACAAAAGGCAGGAGCTTTTGGGCAACGTCCGAATGGGAAAGCTTGTATGACGACGTGAACGCAAAAAAGACTTCGTTGATGGTCACTGCTGAAACGAAGAGCGCCGCTTTTCCATTGGCGGCTTTTTGGAAAAGCTTCGCGGCGGCGGGTGATTGCTTCGAGTCATCGTTGCGCAGGAAACGCATGATGACATTCGCGTCCAGGTGGATGCGCTGGCTCATTTGGACAGGCCTTCCTCGGAGGCATTCCTCCCCACGGCGCCCCGAGCCTTTCGCTTTTCATCGGGGTCACGTTGGATGCCACTACCGGCACTGCCCAGCAACGACATGATGTCGGGCGTCGGCGTGACGCGCGCCGAGCCGTCCGGATTCATATCCCAGAAAACCTGCTGGGTGTTCCAAAGCTTTAATATGGCGCGTGGAATTGTTGTTTGTCCTTTACTGGATATGCGAGTCTTTACCATGAAATAAAAGTAAAGCACTTGACGGCGCTTTGTCAAATTCGTTTAAGGGAGAGGAGCTGGTCGGCCTTCGTTGCGGGTCACGCAAATTTTATGGCCGCAGGAGTTCTGAGCTGGCTAGAATGGAGAGGTCCGTATTTTTATCAAGGCAAAGCCGGCCCGCGTGGCCGCACTTGCAATTTTCGCGGGGTATGCGACTACTGGGACATTGGTTACCGCCACTGCCACGAATGAATATGCTGCCTTCCTTCCGTCCGGAGACCGCTGTCCGGGAACGCTATGCCGCCGCGGCCCACGCCCCGGAGGCCGCGCTTTGCTGTCCCGTGGAGTACGATTCCCGCTGGCTCAAGAACCTTCCGGAGGAAGTCATTGCGAAAGACTACGGTTGTGGCGACCCGAGTCAATATTTGCGGGCCGGGGAGACGGTCCTCGATCTGGGCAGCGGCACCGGCAAGATTTGTTTCATCGCGGCCCAGGTGGTGGGCCCGACCGGGCGCGTCATCGGGGTGGACATGACCCATAAAATGCTGGAAGTGGCGCGGCGCAATGCGCCCCTGGTCGCGGAGCGGGTGGGGTATGCGAATGTGGAATTTCGCAAGGGCCGCATCCAGGATCTCGCGCTCGATCTGGAATTGTTGGATCGCGAACTGGCCGCGCATCCCATCACCGGCGGGGAGGCCTTCCTGGCGGCGGAAGCGCGCGCCGCCGCGCTGCGGGTGCAGCAACCCCTGGTGGCCAATGCCGCCGTGGATGTGGTGGTTTCCAATTGCGTCTTAAACCTGGTGGACGGTGGGGAGAAGAACCGGTTGTTCCACGAGATTTTCCGCGTCCTGCGCCCTGGTGGCCGGGCGGTTATTTCGGATATCATTGCCGACCATCCGGTGCCGGAATCCCTGCGGCAGGATGCGGAACTCTGGAGTGGCTGCATTTCCGGCGCCCTGACGGCTGACGGATTTCTGGACGGATTTTTGGCCGCCGGATTCCACGGCGTGGAAATCGTCAAGCGCGATGCCGCCCCGTGGCGGACCGTGGCGGGGATCGATTTTCGGGCGGTGACGGTGGTGGCGTACAAGGCGCCGGTGGTTTCCGGCGGGGCCGGCCCCGGGGAAGTGGTTTATTTGGGGCCGTTCCGGGAGGTGGTCGATGATGCCGGCCGGCGTTTTCCCCGGGGGCGGAAAGTCCCGGTCGATGCCGCCGCGCTCGCCACCTTCGGGCGCCCGCCTTATGAGGGTGTCTTTGCGATGCTACCGTCCGGAAACGAACCCGCGCCGGTGGTGGCGAAAAGGCGGGATTTTCGCGTGACCAGCAATCCGGGCGGATGTTGCTCCGGCGGGAACGATTGCGATTAAGGCGGCCGCCATGTCCGACCCCGCACCCGCTCCCTCCGCCTCGCCCGGGACTCGTGCGCTCACAAAATGGCTGCCCGGGGTAATGCTCGGTTTGGGGTTGATCCTCGGCTGGTGGTGGCTTTCGGGCAATGCCGCGTGGGGGCGGGCGCTGGCGTGGATTCAAGACCGGGGTGCCTGGGGGATGGTGGTCTTTGTGGTGATTTACGTGGTCGCCTGTGTGTTCTTGCTGCCGGGTTCCGCTTTGACCCTGGGGGCCGGGGCGATTTATGGCGTGGTCACGGGCACCTTGCTGGTATCCCTGGCTTCCACCCTGGGAGCCACGGCGGCGTTTCTGGTGGGGCGTTATCTCCTGCGGGAGCGAGTGGCTGGGTGGGTCGCGCGCCAGCCCAAGTTTGCCGCCATGGATCGGGCGGTGGCGGCAGATTCATGGAAGATCGTTTTGCTTACCCGCCTTTCGCCGGTCATTCCTTTTGCCCCGTTGAACTACGCTCTCGGTCTCACCCGGGTCCCCTGGCATGTGTACGTCATCGGTTCCTGGTTGGGGATGTTGCCGGGGACGGTGCTTTACGTGTATCTGGGTTCGCTGGCCCACGCGGGCGGCGGTCCGGGCCGCCGGCCGATCCAATGGCTGGGTTACGGGGTCGGCCTGATGGCGACGCTGGCGGTGACCTGGGTGCTGGCCCGCCTCGCGCGCCGCGCCTTGCAACCGGTCCTCGACGACCCGGCCGCCAAATCATGAATTCCGATCGCATCGAAATCTCACCCGGGGACGACGCCAATCGCGAGTTGGTGGCGCAAACCCATCCGCCCGATTGGCGGAATCCCGTCCCGACCGGCCGCTACCATCTCGTGGTTATCGGCGGGGGCACCGCCGGTTTGGTGACGGCTGCCGGCGCCGCCGGATTGGGGGCACGGGTGGCGTTGGTGGAAAGGTATTTGCTGGGCGGAGACTGCCTTAACACGGGCTGCGTTCCGTCCAAGGCCTTGTTGGCCGCCGCGCGCGCGGCGGCGGTGGTACGCGATGCGGGCCGGTTGGGCGTGCGGGTGCCGTCCGGAGTGACGGTGGATTTTGCCGCGGTGATGGCCCGGATGCGCGGGATCCGGTCGCGGCTCAGCCACCATGATTCCGCCGCCCGCTTCGCCGGGTTGGGAGTGGATGTCTTTCTCGGTGCGGCCCGTTTTGCGGGCGGGGACATGGTGGAGGTGGCGGGCCAGCGGTTATGCTTTAAACACGCCGTCATTGCCACAGGGGCCCGGGCGGTGGCACCGGAAATTCCCGGCCTGGCGGAGACGGGCTACCTCACCAATGAAACTGTTTTCAATCTCACCGAATTGCCTCGCCGATTGGCAGTAGTCGGTGGCGGTCCGGTGGGTTGTGAACTGGCCCAGGCCTTTCAGCGGCTTGGTGCGCAAGTGGTGCTGCTGCACCGGCATGGCCGGTTGCTGGAGCGGGAGGATCCCGCGGCGGCGGCGGTATTGGAAAAGACTTTCCAGGGCGAGGGACTGCGCTTGGAATTGAACACGGTCGTGGAGCGGGTCGAACGGCTGCCCGAAGGTAAAAGGATCCATTTTGTTTCCGGTGGCCGCCCGGCGACCATGGTGGTGGATGAAATCCTGGTGGGCGCGGGCCGCCAGCCGAATGTGGAGGACCTGAATTTGGCTGGGGTGGGGGTGGCCTTTGACCCCGTGACGGGCGTGCAGGTCAATGACCGCTTGCAGACGACAAATCCGAGGATTTACGCCGCCGGAGATGTTTGCCTGCGGTCCAAGTTTACGCACGCGGCGGATTTTGCCGCCCGGTTGGTCATCCAGAATACGCTGTTTTGGGGTCGCAAAAAACTCAGTGCCCTCACCATTCCGCGCGTGACCTACACCGACCCGGAGATCGCCCATGTGGGTTGGACGGAGGCCGATGCCCGGGCCCATGAGGTGCCAGTCGATACTTATCTCCGTCCCTTCTCCGAAGTGGACCGGGCCATCTGCGAGGGCACCGAGCAGGGGTTTGTTAAAATCCTCGTCCGCCGGGGCACGGACCAAATTGTCGGGGCCACCATCGTGGCTCCGCACGCGGGCGAAAGCATCAGTGAAATCAGCGTGGCTATGGCCGCGCCGCTGGGCTTGGGGCGGCTCGCTGCCGTCATTCATCCCTATCCCACTCAGGCCGAGGCCATCCGACAATGTGGTGACGCTTACAATCGGACGCGTTTGACGCCCCGGGTGAAAAGCTTGTTCCGGCAATGGCTCAAATGGACGGGGTAACGCCGAGGGGCGCCAGTCAATTTTCCGCCTTGGCCGCCGTTCGCGCCGCAGCCAGTTGGCACGCTTCGCCGACCATTTCCAGATGGATCATGAACTCCTCCCGTTTATCCAAGGGCAGGACCGCCAGGATTTCGGTTTGCAATTCCAAGGCGATCTCGCGCGCGGCTTCATATTTCTTCCGGCCGGCCGGCAGGAGACGGATGCGGTTGGCGCGCCGGTCGGACTCGTGCGCTTGGCGGGCCACCCAGTCGGCCGCGGCCATCCGCTCCAGCAGGGAGGTGACCGTGTTCGGATCGCTGGTCATGGCGTCCGTTAACTCCCGCTGCGTTAATCCCTTGGGATTGCCTTCCACGAGGCTGCGGAGCGCGGTGAATTGATCCGGGGTCACGCCCAGGTGGGCGATGCGCCGACGAAAAGTCTGGTTCAGATTGAACCAGCAACGCCGCAGCAGCATCGGCAGGCGCTGCCGACCCGGACGCGCCATTACGAGGCAGGTCGGGAATTCAGGGGCGGCGGGTGCCGGTGAATCAACCGGAGTGGGAACCATGGATATTATACGTACAGGTACTAATTTTTGTTGCGCGACCTTCCTGAATGTAGAATAGTGGGGCGAATCTGGGAAGCAAATTGGGCGGTTGTCTGCCTGATTTTCCCGGTAGGACTTGATATGAAACTGACAATTCCAATTGCGATTGGTGTTTTCGGACTTCTGTTCGCGGACGCTCCGTTTATCCCGGTGGCGCAGGCGGCACCCGTGCAGGGCTGGCTCGGTTGGCGCGGCCCCCAACAAAATGGCAGCTCCCGTGAAACCGGCCTTCCCGATTCGGTCGATCCCCAACATCCCCTTTGGGTGGTGGATTTTCCCGGCCAATCGACGCCGGTGGTTGCCAATGGCAAGGTATACATCATGGGCTACCTCGGTGAAGGTGGCGAATTGCAGGAAGGGGTGATCTGCTACGATGCCGAGACCGGCAAAGAATTGTGGCGCCAGCTATTCAGCGATTTTCTCAGCGACACCATCTATCTGCGCTACGCCACCTCCAGCCCGACGGTGGATCGCGAAACGGGTAATGTCTATATCCAGGGCACGCAGGGCCTATTGCTGGCCTTTACGGCGGACGGCAAGCCGCTCTGGAAGCATTCGCTGATGGAAGAATTCGGCCGGCTCACTTTCCCCAACAGCCGCACCGCCTCGCCCGTGGTGGATCAGGATTTGGTCATCACCCGCGGCATCACCGCCAATTGGGGTGCGGCCGGCCCGGCCGGTGACCGGTTCTACGCTTTTGATAAACGCACCGGGGAATTGGTGTGGTCCTCCAGTCCCGGAGACCGGCCCAAGGACAACTCGTTTTCCAATCCCTATCTCGGCTGGCTCGATGGCCGGCGGGTGTTCTATTCCGCAACCGGTGACGGTGCCGTGGTGTGCGTCAACGCCCGGACGGGCGACCCCATCTGGCGCGTGCCGCTGACCAAGGCGGGCATTAATGCTTCCGTCCTGGTGCACAACAACGACAAGATTATTTCGATTTACGGGACGCCTTACGAGCCCGGCCAGATCGTGGCCCTCAAAATCTCCCACGCCACCCCCACCAACGCCGCTTCGGCGCCGGTGGTCCTGGAACGGGCGGCCTCCCAGATTTGGGCGGACGACATTTCCACCTCGACCAGTTCGCCGATTTTGGTGGGTGACAAAATCTATGTGGTGAGTGAAAAAGGGGATCTTTGCTCGATTGATGCAAATACTGGCGCGGTGGATTGGCGCAAGAAAATCGGCATCGAGGAACGCAATGCCTGCCCGATGTTTGCCGATGGCAAACTGTACGTCCCCATGCTGGACGATCCGGCGGTGAAGTCCGAGGCTTCCGGGGAAGCCGGCACCAAGGGCGCGCTGTACATCATCAAACCGGGCGACAAGGATGGCGAGATCATTTGCCATATCAGCCTGGATGGCCGCTGCTTCGGCACGCCCACGCCTTATAATGGCAAGATCTACATCCAGACCACGAAGCACCTTTATTGCTTCGGCAAGAAGGGTAAGAATCCCGGATTGCCCGCGGTCGAAGCGGAAGCCAAATGGCCCGCGCCCGGTCCGGCCGCCCAGTTGCAGGTGATTCCCGCGGAAGTGCTCATGCGCCCCGGCCAGGCCACCACCTTCCGCCTGCGCTCACTGGATGCCCTCGGCCTTACCGTCGCGGAAATCAAGGATCCCAAGAGCGTGAAATGGGCTTCTTTCATCCCGCCCACCGCCAAGGTGAAATCCACCATGAAGGCAGCGTTCGACGCCAATGGCCAATTGGTCGCGACCAACGAGACCACCCCCTCCGCCGGTGCTTTCGAAGCCTCGGTGGGTAATCTCAAGGGCTATATGCGCGGTCGCGTGCTCCCTTACCTGCCCATCAAGCAGGATTTCGAATGGGCCTCCCTCACGGAGACCGATGCCTTTGATAACGTGAGCTTTGCCTATCCGCCCCTCCCGTGGATTGGCGCCCGGTTCAAATTTGAAATCCGGGAACTGAACGGCAACAAAGTGCTGGCCAAGACCCTCGACAACCCGTTCTTCCAACGCGCCACCGTTTTCATCGGCGAACCGTCCACGAAGGATTACACCATCGAGGCGGATGTCATGAGCGACGGCAACCGCCGGATCATGTCGGAAGTGGGCCTGGTGAATCAGCGCTATTACATCGTGCTGAAGGGCGCGGCCAAGCAACTCGAGGTCAATTCCACCCAGGAATTGTTCCGGCACGGCGTGGATTTTGACGCCGCGCCGAATGTCTGGTACCATTTGAAGACCCGCGTGGATGTGGCGGCGGACGGGTCCGGGGTCATCCGGGCCAAGGTCTGGAAAAAGGAAGATCCAGAACCGGAAAAATGGACCTTGGAAGTGCCGCACAAGCACGCCCACCAGAGCGGTTCCCCGGGGCTGTTTGCTTTCGCCCCGCAAAAGCGCGTCTATATTGACAACATTGCCGTAACCCCGAACAAATAAGCGGCCTGGTACGTCGAACCTTTTACCAAAGTTCCCAGCGAGTCTGCCAACATGAAAACTGCGAATCGTAAATTCATTTCTTATAGTGTGTTGTCCGGGGTGATGGCGGCGGGGCTGTTTTTCCCCACGGCATTCGCGGCCGACTGGCCGCAGTGGGGTGGGGTCGATCCCGGGCGCAATATGTACTCGCCGGTCACCGGCCTGCCGGATCACTTTGGCCCCGGCAAACTCAAGGCCGGCACCGAGCAGATCGATCTCCAGACCACCAAGAACGTCAAATGGGCCGCCAAGCTGGGTTCCCAAAGCTACG
This sequence comes from uncultured Pedosphaera sp., assembly GCA_903918755.1. GTDB lineage: Bacteria > Verrucomicrobiota > Verrucomicrobiia > Limisphaerales > Pedosphaeraceae > CAIXFN01. The sequence continues at coordinate 17,571 of CAIXFN010000034.1, read as the reverse complement.
GCAACGTGACCGTGGCGCAGGGCCGGGTTTTTATCGGCACGAATAACGAAAATCCCCGGGATCCCTCCCACGTCGGCGATAACGGTATTCTCATGTGCTTTGATGAGAAGACCGGTGATTTTCTCTGGCAATTGGTCGTCCCCAAGCTCGCTTCCGGCAAGGTGAACGACTGGGAAAATCTCGGACTCCTCTCCTCGCCCACCGTCGAGGGCAACCGGGTTTATCTCGTCACCAGCCGTTGCGAAGTCCTCTGCCTTGATATCAACGGGCAGGCGGATGGCAACCAGGGCCCGTTCATGGATGAGGATCAGTACGTCTCCGGTCCCGGCAAACCCAAGTCCAAGATCGGACCGAAGGACGCCGACATCATCTGGCGTTATGACATGATGGATGAATTGGGCGTGTTCCCCCACAACGCCTCGAATTGCTCCGTCCTCATCATCGGCGATCTCATCTACGTCTGCACCTCCAACGGGCAGGACTGGACGCACTCGAACATTCCTTCTCCCAACTCCCCGAGTTTCGTCGCCATCAACAAAAAGACCGGCCAGCTCGCCGGCGAAGATAACGCCAAAATCGGCCCCCATATTTTCCACGGCCAATGGAGTTCCCCCTCAACCGGTGTCGTTAATGGCCGGCAGCTCGTGTTCTTCGGCGGTGGCGACGGCAATTGCTACGCCTTCGATGCCAATCCGGTAAAGGAAGGCGATACCAGCTTCATCAAAAAATACTGGTGGTATGATTGCAATCCGCCGGAGCACAAGGTGGACAAGGATGGCAAAGCCTTCAAATATCCCAATGCCGACGGGCCCAGCGAAATCAACGCCACGCCGGTGTTTTACAAGAACCGCGTGTATGTGGCCGTGGGCCAGGACCCGGAACATGGCGAAGGCATCGGCAATCTGACCTGCATCGACGCGACCAAGAGCGGCGATGTGACCAAGTCCGCCAAGATCTGGTCCTACGACAAGATTCACCGCAGCATTTCCACCGTGTCCATTGATCCCAAGACCGGCCTGTTGTTCGTCGGGGATTTCTCCGGTTTCATTCATTGCCTGGATGCCGAAACCGGCCAGCTTTACTGGACGCACGATATGAAGGCGCACATTTGGGGCTCCACGCTCGTGGCCGACGGTAAGGTTTATGCGGGTGACGAGGATGGCGATTTCGTGGTGCTGGCCGCGACCAAGGAGAAGAAAGTCATCAGCGACGCCAACCTGGGCGCGCCGGTTTACTCGACTCCCATCATCGCCAATGGCGTGATTTACGTGGCATCGAACACGCATCTTTACGCTTTTTACGATTCGTCCAAGGCTCCCGTAACGGATGAACCGGCGAAGCGTGACATCGATTTGAAGAAGTGATGCCGGCTGACCTTTGAGCCAACCGCCACCGCTAATCATGTCCACCCCCAGCGCCTCCCGGATCACGGTCACGCAATGGCTCGTCATCATCATTGCCAGCATCGGCTTCCTCTTCGACTCGTATGAGTTGCTGATGACCCCGCTGGTCGGGGTGCCGGCCATTGCCGAGTTGCTCCAATTGCCGGCGAACAATCCGCTGGTCACCGCGTGGACCGGCAAGATGCTGTGGCTCAGTGCGCTCTGCGGTGGCGTGTTCGGACTGCTGGGCGGTTGGTTGATCGACCGGTTTGGTCGCAAGCGGATCATGGCGGCCAGCATCTTTGCGTATTCTCTTTCGCCCTTGCTGGCCGCTTTCAGCACGAGCCTGCCCTGGTTCGTGTTCTTCCGTTGCACCACCTTCATCGGGGTATGCGTGGAATTCGTGGCGGCCATCACCTGGCTCGCGGAGTTGTTCCCCGAGAAACGCCGCAAGGAAATCGTCGTGGGGGTTACCCAGGCGTTTGCCTCGCTGGGCGGCTTGCTGGTCACCGGCATGAATTCCTGGATTGTCACGCACGCTAACACGCTGCCGGCTTTGCCCCTCGGCGATCTGTTCAATGCCCATTCCAGTTGGCGCTACACCCTGATGACGGGACTGTTGCCCGCCATCCCCATTGCGTTGATGTTGCCGTTTGTGCCCGAGTCCCAGGTCTGGCGTTTGGGGCGGCAGAACGGCACATTGAAGCGCCCCAGCTTCGGCGCCCTGTTTGCGCCGCAATTGCGCCGCGTGACCATCGTTAGTACCCTGCTTTCCGCCTGCGCCTACGCCGCGGCCTTCGGCGCCCTGCAATTGACCCCGCTCCGCGTGACCCCCGGCTTGCCGGAACTGGCCGAACAGCGGCAGGGCATGAAGCCCTTACAAGACGAAGCCAAAGGGCTGAATGAGCAACTCGTTGCGGCGCTGCCCGCTTATCAGGCCGCTTTGGCGGACATCCCCGAACTGGTCAAGGTAACCGCGGAACGCGCCCGGATTCGCGTGGCGATGCGCGCCGCCCGCAAGGCATCCGAGAATCCCAAAGCGGAGGAGGCCGCCAAAGCCGCCGCCAAGCAGCAGTTGGGCGAGATGGCCAAGTCTTTCAGCTTGCTCGACACCAACCTCGCCAGTTTGACGGTCGCCAAACCCGAGGCCAAAAAGGCGGTGCTGGAGCGGGAGAAGATTTTGAAACTCCTCGGGGATAACCGCGACAAGCAGGAACCCCTGGACCGCGAGATCAAGGCGGCGGGCAATACCATGCAGTTCTTCCAGGAAATGGGTGGTCTCACTGGCCGGATCATCCTGGCGGCCTTGCTGGTAACCGCGCTGACGCGGCGGTCGCTCTTGCGGCTGTTTCTCCTGCCTGGGCTGCTGCTCTTTCCGCTCACCTACTGGCTGTGGTATCACCAGTCCTTGGGCCAGATGCAGTGGGGTATCTTTGCCTGCGGCCTGGTGGTGGTAGCGCAATTCAGTTATTTCGGGGAGTATTTGCCCAAAGTGTTTCCGCTGCACCTGCGCGGCACCGGTGGCAGCTTTGCCACCAATGTGGGCGGGCGCATGCTGGGTACCTCCGCCGCCTTTCTCACCACCAACGTCATCGCTCCGCTCACGGGGGCCAAGATGACCTTTGACCAGGTCGCGGCCGCCTGCGGGTTGGTGGGCCTCACCGTTTTTGCGCTGGGGCTGCTGCTGACCTTCTTCCTGCCCGAACCCCCGACGGAAAGTCCTGAACCTGCTGGCAAGTCCACCGGCTCCAGTTAGTAAAAACCATTTTTTTCCATGAATCCGACCCTTACCCCCACGCAAGCCCAGGAACAATTGGACGCCCACACACGCGAAATCGTGCAGTGGCATTTCTCCCCGGAAACCGGCTCCCCATTCTGGCTCGATTGGGCCGCTAAGGCGGGTTGGAATCCGGCCACCGAGGTCAAAGGCTTTGCCGACATCCTGCGTTTCCCCCATTTCCAGGATGAATGGCTCCGCGACCTGCCCAATGAAGTGTGGGTGCCGAAGAAATACCAGGGCCGCCCCTTCAATGTGTTCGAAACTGGCGGCACCACCGGCATGCCCAAGCAGCGCATCGGCTGGGACGATTACAAGGTCGATTACGAGGAATTCTCCGGCAAGATCTCCGATGAGCATTTCCCGCGGGGCGGTTCCTGGTTGATGGTCGGCCCCACCGGCCCGCGCCGCCTGCGCCTGGCCATCGAGCATCTGGCGAATTTCCGCGGCAGTTCCTGCTATTTTGTCGACCTCGATCCCCGCTGGGTCAAGAAGGTCATTTCGAACAAACACTTTGACCAAGCCAAAGCCTATATGGATCACGTCGTGGACCAGGCCGTGACGATCCTGAAGAACCGGAAGATCGCCGGTTTGTTTACCACCCCCAAGCTGCTCGAAGCACTGGGCGAAAAAATCAATATTTTCGACGCCGGCATCCGGGGCGTTTTCTGCGGCGGCACCACCATGCTGCCCCAATACACCCGGTTCATTGTCGAGGAAGTCTTGGAGAATCGAATTGGTTTCTACCCCACCTACGGCAACACCCTGATGGGCCTGGCCGCCAGCGTGCCGCTCCGGCCGGAGGACAATTACTCCATCACCTACTACGCCCCGCAACCCCGCGCGGTCCTGCGGGTGGTGGATCCGAACAATACTGCTCAGACCAAAAACTACGAGGAATGGGGTCGCGTGGAACTCACCACCCTCACGCGCGAATTTTTCATGCCGCGTTTCCTGGAGCGCGATGAGGCCATTCGCCGCGCCCCCCGCGCGCCCTATGCCTGGGACGGCGTCGCCGAAGTCCGCCCGTTTGGCGCCATGGAAAAGAACATCGTCGAAGGCGTTTACTAAGCCGTCGGTTGGTCCCAGGTTCTGAGTTCCGCCTTCAGGCGGTCGGGGTATCCGCGTACATCCCCAGGCCCGCTTCGCCCTCCATGGACATCACAGCGTGCCATCATAGGAACTCAATATGATCCCATCCGCCGCGCGCGCCTCAATGACATACGACCGGCCTTCCCATCCCCAATAGACGAATCGCACCTGCCATTGCCCATTCGCCCCGAGATAATAGTTGCACTCGCGTTTGCCCAACTTTTGATAAACGTTCGCCATGGAATCTCCTGGTTTTAGGGACCCCAAATAGTGATTCCAGATTCCGTTGAGCATGACATGGATAAAACCCTGGTGATACCAGAAGGCGTCCACCAGGTGCTTTTTTTCCGGCGAATCATAAATGGCGAACAGAATATCAGGAGTGCCGCCCTCCGCGGCTTGGGTTGACTGCCATTCGGAAACGATCGCGTGATTGGTGTAAGGCAATAAATCGCAAAAGGGAAATACCCCCAAATAACGATTAGTAATCGAAAGCCGTGTCATTTCACCGATCCGGCTGGTCACTTCTTCGTCCGACATTTCGAGATGGATCAATCGCGAGACGTGATCGTAATCAGCAAAATCAGTGGATTTGACCGGTTTTGTTTGCGCTGACGGCGGAAGCGATTGGTCCGGCAATGATCCGCTCTTGCTGGTAGGCGACGGAATCATGAGCCAATTGCCATTCTTTGCAGGGACCGGCTGACTTTTTGACGGTGATCCCTTTTGACCCGGCGCGGACAAAAGCGTGAGCCCCATTAGAATCATCACGGTCATGAGAATTCGAATAGACGGGCGGCGTTGGCTCCTGATATTCACGAAAATCATGGTGGCATCGCCGGACTTGGACAAGCAAGCCTGAAGCCAATCCCTATTGCCCACCTCCCACCCTGTTCGCCATCCAACAGGCAGATTCTCCGAGACCTCGGAGGCTAGCCCTTTTCGGGGCCCCCGCCAATCGCCGGTTTTGATCCGGCGCGATGCCGGCCCGGGACGCTTCTTCTGCCACCTCGCCGACCGCACTTCCCTCCGCCGATTGCCGGCGGGAAGCGCCACTCCCAGCTTCGCTGGCCGGTTCGCTAGCCCAACTGGCAGCCCATGCGGAACAGCATTTCCGAATTCAGTTTGGCCCCCATCCAAATCACCCCGCGATCCGATCGGGTGTCCCGGGCGACGAATTGAACTGGGCTCGGCTCGACCGGGAGGGGACTCCGCTCGAGTCCGGCCTGGCGGAATAATTCGTCCCGGGTGGCGGCGAACGCGGCCCCGATTTGGCGCAAGGAAAAGATGGCTGCCGATTGGCTTGCGCTGCTGAACGATTGGCTCCGCGCGGTGGTGATGGGGGTGGGCTTCATGGTCAAAGCGTAACCTGCGTTCAGGCGGGCCGCCATGAGGGGAATCCCCACCGATTCAGCGGGGACTGGTCGCTTGAAAATGGTCCCACCTGGGGTGAATCCCCAACCTCCCGAAGCGCTGGAAACATACTACAGTTCCCCTGATAACCATACCCGGACGGCCCCAGGGACCGGCGGCTCACCAGCCTCGCCGCCGGTCCCGCTTCCAGTCGGGAAGTGACGCGGAGGTTGGTCCGGCGGAAGAGTCAAATCCCTCAGTCGTTGCACCTCAACCATTGGGTCCCTCACCGGACCCGGTGGGACAACCACCCAGTGCTCCTCGCCAGGGACGGAGACCTTGTCCTTGGCTTTGACCGCTTTCTGGTAGTTGCCAAATTGCCCCCCCGCCGCCGTGGCGATTTCGGAATTGAACCCCTTCCCGATCGGGGGCTAGCATGCTCAAAACCCCGGGCTGCAATTTACCGAAGAGCCGGTCCCGGAGGGGCTAAAATCGACTATGGAACTCAATAATGCAGCGGTTTTGATTACGGGCGGCACCAAGGGAATCGGCGCGGCGGCGGCGCTCGCGGTGGCGGCCGCCGGAGCCAATGTGGCGGTGGTGGCGCGGAATGCCGGCGCGGCGGTCGCGGAGTTGGAGCGCCAGTTCGCGGCGTTGGGACGGCGATTGATCGTATTGACCGCAGACGTGAGCCAACCAGAGGCGGCGCGTCGCTGCGTGCGGGAGGCACACGACCAATTGGGCGGGCTGGATGCCTTGGTGCATTCCGCCGGCGGGCCGGTGCCGGGGACTTTCATGGAGTTGAGTGCCGCCACCTGGCATGCCGCCTTTGATACGCATGTGCACCCCATTTTTCACCTCTGCCAGGAGGCGGTTCCGTTCCTGCGTCAGCGTCGGCAAGGAGCGATCATCCTGGTCTCCTCCTCGGCCGGCCTGCGCGGTGTGGCGGGGGCGGTCGCTTATCAGACGGTTAAGGGCGCCTTGCCGCAATTGACCCGCGCCCTGGCGCGGGAATTGGCCGGGGACAATATCCGGGTTAATTGCGTGGCACCGGGGGTGATCCGGACGGAATTTCATGCCCAGATGCCACCGGAAGTGAAGAAAAACAATCTGGAGAACCGCATTCCCCTGCGGCGGGAAGGCACACCGGACCAAGTGGCCGGTTTGATCCGCGAACTCATCACCAACGACTACATCACCGGAGAAACGGTTTCGATTGATGGCGGTTTGACCATGCGGATTTGCTGACCCGGGCAGTATTACCCAAATGAGCAGTTGCTGGACGGGGGGAAAGGGGTAATATTGAGAGATGGAATGGCAACAAATGGTTGCATTGGGGATCGTGGGATTAACCGCCGGGCTGTTCGGTTGGGCGCGCTGGCGTCCGCGTAAATTCAGTCTCGCGCGGGATACCCATTGTGCCTGCTCCGCGAAGAGTGGCCGCTCCGGACCGCAAAGCAGTCTGATTTTTCGCGCCCGCCGGGGCGAACGCCCCCAGGTGGTGGTGAAAATGAAATAATCGGCCCTTGCATTATCAAAGGCTCCGTATTAATATAAAATCATCAATGGCCATGTGCAAAGTAAGTAAGACCGCTCATTTTCCGCAACAATCTTCTGTGGCGGGTGATTTGGAGGATCCAGATCCGGCTCATTGGGCACCCAATACCGATGTTTTCCAAACTGCGAGCGGGTTGGTCATCAAAGTGGAACTGGCGGGTATTCGGAGTGAGGATTTGCAAATTATTGTGGATGGCCATCAGTTGCGGATCGCCGGCAAACGCCCCGATGGTTGCCGTGCGGGGGATTGCAAATTTCTGGTAATGGAGATTGATTACGGGCCCTTCGAAAATATCGTCACGGTTCCCAAAGGCTTTGATTTGACCCGTGCCAAGGCTTCCTATCTCAACGGCTTCCTCCAGGTGGATGTTCCCCGGATCGAGTCGGCTCCGGCCAAACGCACCAAGATTCCCATCAACAGCAAATAGCCGGATTTATTTCTGAATTAATTCCCGGTCGCGGCATCTAAACTTGTGGTCGTTTGACTATGACTTCGCCCGACACGGAATTTATTAGCATTTTAGAAGCCACTGCCGCTAGCGGAGATGGCGAGGAGACCGTCGAAACGCGCATTTCTTCCCGTGCGCTGCCTGAGGTGTTACCCATCCTCGGCCTTTCGGACATCGTGATTTTTCCCGGGATGGTCGCACCCCTGCTGGTGGAAAACGTCCAAAGCATCCACCTGATCGATGATGTGGTGGGGGGGGATCGCCTTTTGGGCGTGGCCTTGCAGCGCCGACCGGAGGCCGAAAATCCGCTCCCGGAGGAAATGTATGAGTACGGCTGCGCCGCGCGGGTGAAGAAAATGCTTAAGTTCCCCGACAACACCGTGCGGGTGTTGGTGGAGGGCTTATGGCGGATCCGGATCAATGACTACGAGACCGTCACCCCCTATCTGAAGGGACGGATCCAGGTTTTAAAGGATCTCAAGGAGCCTTCCATCGAGCTCGACGCCCTGCAGCGCAACGCCCAAAGCCGGTTCCAGGAAATCGTCAAGCTCTCGCCCTCCATGGCGGACCAGGTCAAGATTGCCTCGTTAAACACCGAGGATGCCGGTCAATTGGCGGACCTGATCGTGGTCAACCTGAGTCTCAGTCTCGAGGAGCGGCAGAAAATGCTCGAGACCAACTCGGTGCGGGAACGCCTCACTGCCCTGCTGCCCCTGCTCGGACGGGAACTGGAAGTCCTGACGCTGAGTTCCAAGATCCAAACGGATGTCGCCAGTTCCATGTCCAAATCGCAGCGCGATTTTTTCCTGCGCGAACAATTGCGGGCCATCCAGCGGGAACTAGGGGAAGGGGATGCCGCGACGACGGAAGCGCGCAATTTGCGCGAGCAAATTGAGAAGACGCCCCTGCCGGCCGAGGCCAAAAAAGTGGCCTTGCAGGAAGTCGAACGCTTGCAGCAAATGTCCCCCGCCATGGCGGAGTACGGCATTGCCCGGCACTATCTGGACTGGATCATCAACCTGCCCTGGGAAAAGGGCACGACCGACAAGATTGACCTGGAGGCCGCGAAGCAACTACTCGATGAGCAGCACTTCGGGTTGACGAAAGTAAAGGATCGGTTGCTGGAATTTCTCGCCGTCATCAAGTTGCGGCAGCAGATCAAGGGCCCCATTCTTTGCCTGGTTGGCCCGCCGGGCGTGGGCAAGACCTCTCTGGGCAAAAGCGTGGCGGATGCCCTGGGTCGGAAGTTCGCCCGGTTGGCGCTGGGCGGCATGCGGGATGAGGCGGAAATTCGCGGCCATCGCCGGACCTACGTGGGGGCCATGCCGGGCCGCATTTTGCAGGCGTTGCGGCGTGCGGAGAGCAATAACCCGGTCATCCTGCTCGACGAAATCGACAAGGTGGGGGCGGACTTCCGCGGCGATCCCGCCGCGGCGCTGCTCGAAGTGCTGGATCCCGCCCAAAACAGCACGTTTACCGATCATTACCTCGATTTGCCTTTTGATTTGTCGCGGGTGCTCTTTATCACCACCGCGAATTGGATGGATCCGATTCACCCGGCATTGCGGGACCGGTTGGAAGTGATTGAACTCCCGGGCTATACGGCGTCCGAAAAACTCGAAATCGCCAAACGCTACCTCGTGCCCCGCCAGTTGGAGGAAAACGGGCTCAAGAAGGGGATGTTCAACGTGCCCGACGCGGTTCTCCGGCGGGTGATCCAGGACTATACCCGGGAGGCTGGGGTGCGGCAATTGGAGAGGGAAATCGCCGCGCTGATGCGCAAGGCCGCCCTCCGGGTGGTGCGCCAGAACGGCGACGGCAAACCGCTCAATTTGACCGCGAAAGCGTTGCCCGAATATCTCGGTCCGCAACGGGTGTTCGCGGAGTCCGCTGAAAACATCACCGAGCACGGCATCGCCACCGGTCTGGCTTGGACGCCGGTGGGCGGTGAAATTTTGTTTATTGAAGCGACCCGCATGCCGGGCAAAGGGCAGTTGATTTTGACCGGTTCATTGGGCGAGGTCATGAAAGAGAGCGCCCAAACCGCCCTGAGTTACCTGCGTAGTCAGGCGAAGAAATTGGGCCTTGATGCCACGGATTATTCCCAGTTTGACATTCACATTCATGTGCCCGCGGGCGCCACACCGAAAGACGGTCCGAGTGCCGGCGTGACCATCGTGGTCGCCCTGGCTTCGCTTTTGCTCCGCCGCCGCGTCCGGTCGGACACGGCGATGACCGGCGAAATCAGTTTGCGCGGGCGGGTCCTGCGCGTGGGTGGGATCAAGGAAAAAGTGCTGGCCGCCAGTCGCTTTGGACTCCAACGGGTGATCTTGCCGGAGCAAAACCGGCCGGATTGGGCGGAAGTGCCGGCGGAAGTGCGGGAAAAATTGGAGGTCCATTTTGTGAAGCAGATCGCCGACCTCATCCCGCTGGCATTGAAGCCCGCCTGATTTGTCCGGTCCGGCGGCTGGTCCCGCCATCCGGTGTTCCGCTCCCGCCCCATGGCCCCTATTTCGGCGCCAACCATTTGGCAAACCAATCCAGCATGGCGTCTTCCGAACTGCGATTGATCCGGTGCCCGGTGTTGGCCTGGATGATCAGGGAGAATTTTTCCGGTACCCCGGCGGCTTGATAGGCGCTACGGGCGGCGCGGGCGCAATTCTCCACTCCGGGCAGGGGAGTGTGGTCGTCGGAATCGCCGTTCACCACCATTAACGGACGCGGGGCGATCAGGGGCAACAGCGCGGGACCGTCAAACTCGCCGTAGATGCCGGGGACGATGCGGTCATAGAAAGTTTGCACGAAGGTCGAGTCCGCGTTCGTCACCCCGGCCTCCCGGCAGAGGTCTGCAAAGGCATGCGGAATGGTGGCCACGCGCCCGCGCCATTCGTTATGTTCGAGCGCCCAGTGAAAGTCCTGCACCCCGATAAACGGCACCGCCGCCGCGAACCGGGGTTCCACCGCGGCCGCAAAATACGTTTCAATGCCGCCTTTGGAAATGCCCGCAATGCCGATCCGGGCGCTGTCCACATCCGGCCGGGTTTGGAGGTAATCCACCAGTCGCAGGATGTCCCAGACCGTGTCGTAATAGAGGGGATGTTCGCCATTGCCATGCGCCGCCCGCACGATGGCCGCCTCGTAGGTCGCCGTACCGGTTCCGCCGGGATTGCGCTCCCCGAAATACCGGCCATCAATCGCGACGGCCACAAAGCCCCGCTCGGCCAGTCGGCGCAACCGCGGTAACTCATCCTCTTTGCGCCCTCCGGTGCCATGCAGGAAAATCACCGCTGCCTGGCGGCCGGACAGACCTTCCCGTTTCACCACCAACCCGGGCACCCGGTGCAGCGCCTCGGTGGCGTACGAGAAGTGGGATTGCGCGAGACCGTTGGTGACCGTGGTGGCCTCCACGCGCGCCGCGAGTTCCACCCGCGGCCGGTCGATCAGTTTGAGGAAATCCGCCCGGGCATCGGCCCCGGCGGCGGGGCGGCAGCAGAACAGCCAGAGGCTGCAAATCAGGGCGGTGTAACCGCTGTGAAAGCAAGATTTCTTATCAGGCATGGTGGGGAAGAATGTGCCCCTGGGGCGGTTCCTCCACAACTGAAAACACCGGGGTTGCCCCGGGGCGGCAATTGACAGGCGGTGGTTGGCGATGCGATGTTGCCAAAATGAAGAACGCGTTGCGGTTATCGGGTTGGCGGGGTGGAATATTTGCCCGCGTGGGCCAGTGGCTGGCGTTTTTCCTGACGGCGATGGCGCTCGCCGCGCAGACTTTGCCTCCCCTTTATCCCGAAGGGCCGGAGGCGGGTCGGGATTTGGCCCGGCAATTGCGCGATCTCCAGCCGGAGGAAAACTCCGAATGGCGCGGAACTTTAAAGGTGCGGCCGAAGGGTGGCCAACCCACGGGCACGCCGGTCAAGTGCCAGGTGGTGCGCGGCGAGGGGGAGTGGCGAGTGGTTTACACCACCTCCGCCACCGAACTCCGGGGTACGGAGCAATTGAGCGTATTGCACAGCACGAACGCTCCCAACCAATACCTCTACGCGCGCGCGGCCACCCCGACCGGCACGAATGGCCAACCGGAGACCCTGACCGGTGCGGCGGCGGAAGTGCCGCTGGCGGGTTCCGACTTCTGGCTGGCGGAATTGGGCATGGAATTTTACCACTGGCCCGGGCAGACCCGGCGAAAAGGCGAAATGCGTCGCGGCCAGCCCTGCTATGTCTTGGAGAGCGTCAATCCGACGGCCTCGGCCGGCCACCTGGCCCGCGTGGTGACCTACGTTGAGAAGGAGAGCGGGCAGCCAATCCTGGCGGAAGCTTACCGGGCGGGGGACAAGAAGATGTTCAAGGAATTCTCCCTGGGCAAAGTCAGCAAGATCAACGGCCGTTGGGTGGTGAAGAATCTGGAAATCACCAACCGCGAAACCGGTTCCAAGACCTGGCTGGAGTTTGACACCGGGAGCGCGGCGGAAACTCCTTGACCGTCCCGGGCGGGGCCGGTTCCCTCTTGGGCGCATGACGGCCGCCACCATTCCCGCACTTCCATTTTGGGCCTTTCCGGCCCTGTTCGCCACGGGCTTGGTGGCCGGTTTCGTGGATTCCATTGCCGGCGGGGGCGGATTGATCACCCTGCCGGTGGTGCTGAGCCTGGGAATGCCGCCTCGCGTCGCGCTGGGGGTCAACAAACTCCAGGCCACGTTCGGCTCCGGCAGCGCGGCATGGCATTATCGGAAGTCCGACGTGGTTTCCCTGGGTGACTGTAAATTGGGGGTTTTGTTCACCCTCCTCGGCGCCGTGGGGGGGACGATCTGCGTTCAATTCATCGACACCCGCCACCTCAAGCAACTTATTCCCATCCTGCTGCTGGCCGTGCTGGCGTACGTGATTTTCCGGCCGAAACTCGGCGCGGAGGATATCCATCCCCGGTTGCCCCGGACTACATTTTACGCGTTGGCTGGTTTGGTCCTGGGTTTCTATGACGGCTTCCTTGGGCCGGGCACGGGCAGTTTCTGGACCATGGCGTTCATGCTGGGGCTGGGATTCAATCTGACCCGGGCCACCGGGTACACCAAGGTGATGAATTTCACGAGTAATGTGACTTCGTTGGCGGTTTTCCTGGCCGCGGGGCAAGTGGTTTACACCGCCGGGTTGACCATGGGATTGGGGCAGTTGATTGGCGCCAAATTTGGCTCCGGAATGGTGGTCTCCCGCGGCACCCGTTTCATCCGGCCCGTGTTTATCACCATGGTCCTGGCGGTCACGATTAAATTGCTTTACGACAGCGCAAAAAATGGCTAATTCGTGTCGGATGAAGACCACGATCCTGACCGTTGGGACCAAAAAAGGTGTTTTTCTCTTCACCAGCAGCGACCGTCGCGAATGGTCGATGCGCGGGCCGTTCCAGCCTGGTCGGGAAATCAACCATGCCATTTACGACAGTCGCACGGGGCGCCTGTACGCCACCGCCAATGATGCGTGGTTTGGCTCGGAAATCGCCTGGTCGGCGGATCTGGGAGCCACCTGGCAAATGGCGAAGCAGAGTCCATCTTTTACCGCCGAGTCCGGGTTGAAACTGGACCGCGTGTGGCACATCGAGCCAGGCCTGGTCGAAACGCCCGAGGTGCTCTACGCCGGCGTGGCGCCCGCCGCCTTGTTCCGCAGCGATGATGGCGGCCAGACCTGGTCAGAGATCACCTCTCTCACCGCGCACCCCAGTCGCCCTCGCTGGCACCCCGGTGCCGGTGGTTTGTGCCTGCATTCCATCGTCGTTGATCCCCTCCATGCGCAACGGATGTTCGTGGGGATCTCCGCGGTAGGAGTCTTCCGGACGGACGACGGCGGGAACACCTGGCACACTGCAAATCGCGGCACCCGGGCGGAATTCATGCCGGACAAATACCCCGAATACGGCCAATGCGTGCATAAAGTGTTGATGGCCGATGCCGGGCAGTCGCTCCTCTTCCAGCAGAATCATTGCGGGGTATATCGCAGTGCCAATGCCGGGGAAACGTGGGAGGAAATCACCGCCGGATTGCCGTCGGACTTTGGTTTCCCCCTGGCGATTCATCCCCGCCAGCCGGAAACGATTTTTGTTATCCCGCTCAAGGGTGGGGAGTTCCGCTGCCCGCCGGATAACCGGTTGCGGGTGTTTCGCAGCCGGGATGGTGGTAAAACCTGGACCGGGCTGGAGGCGGGGCTGCCCCAGAGCAATGCGTTCATGGGTATTTACCGCGAGGGAATGACCGTGGATCAATGTGATCCCCTGGGAGTTTATTTCGGCACCAACACGGGCAAAGTCTTTTATTCAAGCGACGAAGGCGATTCCTGGCGCGTCCTGGCCGATAATTTGCCCCCGGTGTATTCCGTGAGCGCCGCGCAACTAACCTAGGGCGCAGGAACCGGGCCGCCGGCGCGGTCGATAAGCAGGACCGGGGGAGCCATTTTGGCGTCGCCCGGCAGCGTAATCGCCAGGTGCTTTTGGTTGGGCACCAGCGTTTGGATGGTCCCATCCACCCGTTGGATCATCACGGAAGAGTTTACCAAAGGCAGGTTTACGCGGGCTTCACCCGTGCCTGCTTCAGCCCAAAGGATCCAGACACCGCCGGCATTGGGATCGGATGTGTCCGTGTGATAGAATGCCGTTGCCCGGCCGCTCAGAACTTCCACTTGATTGCTCATCCGCCGCATCGGAAAGGGATTGGGCAGCGCGGTTACGTAAGTCCGCACCGCGATTTGTTCCGGCGGCGAGGCATCCATGACACAAACTTTGGACACCCCGGCGGCGAAGGCGCGGGTCATGAATTGCATCCGCCAGGCCGCCCGGCGCGAGGCGGAGAGAATCCCGAGAAAATCAAAATTGCCCTCCGTGTGCCAGTATTCGCGGGGTGGTGGCAGTCGCCCGGTGGCCTCGCCCCCGGCGCTCGCAGTGAACACGGCCTGCAATTCATCAATCGCCAGTTCGATGTCCCGATCCTTTCCTTGGAAAGCGGAATCCAATCCTTCGTAGATATGGAAACTCACCACATCCATGGCGGGGCGCAAACCGCCGGTCGAACTTGCACCGGACCCCGCCGCGAGGGCTTGGTTGATCCAGACGAGGGAACTTCGGGAAACGGGAATTCCCGGCGCCAGGATCAGGGCGAGGGGATCAGCGTGCTTGATGCTGCCGGAAACTTGCTGCACGAACATGGCATAGTCGGCGGCCTGGTCTTCCCAGTGGGTGCGGTAGCTGTCCGGTTCGTTGTCGATTTCCCAGGCGCGCACGCCGTAGGAACTTCCCCAACCCTCCCGCTGCGCCAGCGTTCCACCCGGGGCGTAGCGGGCGGCCAACCTGCCGGCAAAGGCCGCCGCCGCGCCCAGGTCCGCCGGGGCCGACCGCCGGGGCGTCTTGCGGCCGGCCCAGGCGGGCGGTCCACCGGCATTGCCGCCCATGACCGGGGCTTGCAGCAGAATGTTCAAATCCCGCTTCCGGGCTTCCCCGACAAAGGCATCCAATTCCTGCCACGCGGGAGGGACGCCGAGTGTGAGATCCACCGGTCCGTCCGGTTCCAACTCCCGCCAATACACCGCCATGAAGGTCCACCGCAATCCCATGCGGGATTCGGCATCCAAATCGTTTATTTTGGACGAACCGAACATTCCGCCGCCCCGGCCATCCCAACTGCCGGTGTGGCCCAGATAGGGCGAATCAAATCCGGCGGGGTAATTGGTGCGGGGAGTCCCCGCCCAAACGGGGGCGAGCGGGTGCACGGCGGCGGGATAACTTTTGGGCACCCGGCTGAGGAACAGCCAGATCGCTCCAATCACTGCGAACCCGGCCAGAATTACCAGGGCCACCAGGCATCCGCAGCCCCGGAGGCAGCCCCTTTTCTTGCGGGAGGCCGGGACGCTGGCGGAGTTGGCCGGCAGTGCTGGAGGGAAATCGGTCAGAAGATCAGTTGGGTTTACCGGCCGCGGGTTTCCGGTTAAACGTCACCCGGACCAGATTGAAACGGTCATGGGCGCCAATGCCAAGGTGCCCCCCATCGCCATAGACGCTGAAAATGCTCCAGGCTTCGCGACCGTCCGCGCTCATCCACTTGGCGGGAAATTCGCAACTAAGCCCTTCCCCCGCGGTGCCCATGCCCCCCCAATCCTCATACTCCGCCACGATGGTCCAGGGTCCCCAGGGCTCGGGGGCGTCGTAAATGCCCAACTGGCCGGGCCCCGTGTGAAAGCCGGTGGCCAGATACCGGCGGAGCGCGGGGGAATAAACCACGGAACAGGAAGTGAGGCCGCGGGGATCCGACAGAATGGGCTGGGCGAGTTCGCCGGCCGGGTCCCATTGCGGCCGGCCTGCGGAATCGCAGCCCCGGAAGAACTCATAAGCGGCGCGATCCAGCAGGCGGGCAACCGGAACGCGGGCCAGCAAACAGCCTTTCACCTCCGCCCGCGTGGCTGGCTGACGGAAGCCAGCCAGGTAAACGTAACCGGCCAGGTGGTCCGGCACGCCGGTGTAATCCCGTCCAAAATTGAGAAACTTGGCGGGTTGAAATGCGCCCGGACCCTTGTCGAATCGCCATTCCGCGCGCTGCCACGTCGCTCCCTGATTGGTGGACCACGCCAATTGATGATGGACATCCGGCCAGGTGCCGTCCTGTAGGTTGAGATTGGCGTAGAGCCGGCCCCCCAGGGAAAGCAATCCGGATACTTTGCCCTTGCCCGGAAAGGAGCTGGGATGTTCGGCGTCCTGGCCGCCGTTGATATTCACGCCGCGGAACCCGATCGGTCCACCTTCCACCCGGGCAAAACCCAGACTCACGCGTCCCTGGGAATCCGTTCCGCCGAAACCGCCGCCATCACCCCAGGCCGTGTAGAGGTGATCATCCGCGCCCCAGGTGATGGGCCATAAGTCGCTGCCGGGTGCCGCAGTCTGCAGGGTTTCCCAATGCCAGGTGACGGATTGCAAAATCGGGCTCGGGCCGGGCAATTTCTCGGCCGGCGGTTCCGCCGCCGCCCCCAGCCGCAGGAGGAGAATGAGAGGCGCAGCCAGTCGGGGCCAAAGCCAATTCCTTTTTCCGGGTGGCACGCGATTTCCGTTCATGGGCGAGGGGCCAGCGTCCGTCGCCCCTCTCTTTCCGTCAAGCGGGTTCGGCCAAGACTTGGTGCAACGCTCCCAGCAGGGTCTCGGCCGTATAGGGTTTGGAGACGAACCGGAGCACCGCGGTCCCCAGCCCGCGCTCCACGCCGACGTTGGAGGAAAGGCCGCTGGAGCCGATGATCCGCACCGTCGGATCCATCGCTTTGAGGGCGACAATGGTCGCCGGGCCGTCCATGACCGGCATGGCCATATCGGTAATGACGGCGGCGATCCGCGCGCCATTTTGCGCGTACAGCGCCACGGCCTCGGCCCCGTTTGCCGCCAGGAGCACATGGTATCCAAATTTTTCCAGGGTGCTCTGCAGAATCCGGCAAATGGACTCCTCGTCGTCCACCACCAGGATCAGTTCCCCGTTGCCACGGGGCAGATTTTCGGCCTCCAGTTCCGCTTCCGGCCCGGCCTTCCCGACGGGGGATGCGGGAAGAAAGAGGCTGAGTTTTGTGCCCAGGCCCACCGTGCTCTCCAATTGGATGAAGCCGCCGTGACTCTTCACAATCGCCAGGGTGGTGGAAAGTCCCAGCCCCGTGCCTTTCCCGGGTTCCTTCGTGGTAAAGAAGGGTTCAAACATCTGCTCGCGAATCCCCGGCGGGATCCCGATCCCGCTGTCGGCCACGCGGAGCACCACATAACTACCCGGCAGGGCTCCCGGATGCATGCCGGCGTAAGTCTCGTCCAAGTGCATGTTCTCGGCGCTCAAAATCAGCCGGCCCCCGGTGACCATGTCGCGCGGCAAGCAAAGGCGAACACCGTGCGATCAAACCCGGACTGCTGTGCGAGCAAAGGCGAACACTTCCAGTCCTGCGGGCCTTGCGGAAGCTTGAGCGT
>CAIXFN010000033.1 GCA_903918755.1 uncultured Pedosphaera sp. | reverse complement strand
GCCCTTCATCCCCCACGCGGCGTCGCTCCTTCAGGCTTTCGCCCATTGAGAAAAATTCTCGACTGCTGCCACCCGTAGGTGTCTGGACCGTGTCTCAGTTCCAGTGTGACTGGTCGTCCTCTCAGACCAGCTACCCGTCTTAGCCTTGGTGAGCCGTTACCTCACCAACTAGCTGATAGGCCGCGGGCTTATCAAGAAGCGTCAGGCCTTACGGTCCCCAACTTTGATCCCCAGGGGATGCCCCCCGGTGATCACATTCGGTATTAGCTCGCCTTTCAGCGAGTTATCCCCAACTTCATGGTAAATTACCCACGTGTTACGCACCCTTGCGCCACTCCAACCTCAGAATATTGCTACCCTGAAATTAGCGTTCGACTTGCATGTCTTATCCACGCCGCCAGCGTTCGTTCTGAGCCAGAATCAAACTCTCCGTTAAAAACGTTAGTTTAATCCCGCCAAGCTGATTAAGCTCGGCTATTGATTTTATCTTAAAACTCTCAAAATCCAGCCACTAACTGGCTGTATCTTAAGGGGCTCTAACTTATCGCACATTTCAATTTTCAAAGAGCACCAGGTGAATTTTCACCTGAAAAGCTTCCCACTCGGGGACAAAAAGACCCAGTGCCGATTCTCTTACTGCATCTCGGCATCTGAGACTGTTGTTTCTTACTGCAAGTTGAATTTATCTTCAACCCGGTCGAACGTCAACTTTTTCTTCGCGTTTTTTTACTTACCGCTCGTCGCGTTCACCGTCACCGTTTCAAAAGAACGTCAACATATTAGCACAGTTCTCCTCCCCTGCAATACCTTTTTACAGTTTGTTCAAAGTTTTTTTCGATTGCACGTAAGGCACTGAACGACAATTAGTTGCGCCAGCATTTGGAACTCCTGCAAAGACCTTTTGCGGAATCGGAGCCGATTTTTCGTCACCGGTTTGTCACGGTTCCGCCGCAATTGCGATTCCCTTGAAGAAGATGACGAATGCACAGAAATCCTAATGAATTCGCCTTTATTGGATGTTTACGATCCCCCCCAGGATTTTCCCATTTGAGACGCTCAGCGAGTTCCGGGATTGGTAATCGGGCGGGCGAAAACAGTCCCTGCAGTCACAGAGGCAAAGGCTTTGATTCTTCCATTTTTGGGAGAACGACCCTGCTTCGCAAAGAGGCTATGCAGGGCAGGCGCTGGGTGATTGGCGGGCGCACCTACCGGCTGCCTCCCTTCGCTCGGAAGCTTCAGGGTCCAGGGAAGCCGGAACTCCGAACCCGGATTGGTCTGTCCTGGTCCTGGGCTGCGCTCGGTGGAACTCCTGCGGCTGGAACTAAACGCCTGCAGCGGCGAAGTTGGATTAAGTTTGTTTAACCCGGACTCCGCTGTTGCATGTCGCGCATTGGCCCCTGGATGGCAGTCTGCGCTTACTCGCCGATTTGGAGAAAGCCTCCAAGCCCCGGAAGGCAGCGCTCGCGGACGGAGCGGGGAAGCCGCGAGCACTCCGCGGGCTATTTGTCGTCTTTGCTCTCAACGGCGGGCTTGGCAGCGTCCTTCTTTTCATCTTCGCCCTTGGCTTCGGGGGCCTGGCGGGCGGCCTTTAAAACATCCGATGCCGGCAGAATGATGGCGGTGACGCCATCCCGACCATTGCCGGAGCCGCCTGCGGCACTGACCGCGCGCAGCACGAAGATGCCAAGCACGTTGCCATCCAGCATGAAGGCAGGGGAACCGGAGGTAGTCGTGCTCATCATGCTGTCCGGGATGTAGAACGTACGGGGTTTGCTGATGACCGCCGAAATCCGTTCGACGGAGGCGGAATAGGCCCGGCCGGCAGCGCGATTCAACCGGTTCAGCGTGACGGATTGGTCCAGCACCTGGGCCGGGGAGGACTTCGTTAAGTCAACCGCGGCCATGGGCGCGGCGGGTTTCGTCTTGGGACGCAAAAACGCCAGATCCAAATCGTGGTCCCGCAGCACGATTTCGGCCGGTAATTCGGTGCCGTCCTCCAGCAGGATTTTGACGTCCGTTACCTCCACGTCAATTTTGGCGCCTTCGTTCATCAAGCGGTAAAGATCAGAGGGATCGCAGGAGGACAAGGCCACGACGGTCAATCCGGAAGGATCCACGACCGTGCCGGTGACATCCGTCTTGCTTTCGCCCGTATTGGACGAGCGACCGCTGCTGACTTTGACGACGACCTGGACGGTGACCACGGCCTTCCGGTTCTGGGAGAAAATGGTCCGACCTTTCTCGGCCGCCTCGTCTGCCCGGGCGACAAAACCGAGGGCGAGCGAGGCGCAAAGGGTGAGGACAAGCAGACGGGACAAAGAATTGATCATAAAATTAGCGTAATAACCGAGGATAAAGACCTAGTTTTTCCAATTTGGTTCAAATTCCAGGTAGGAGGTATGAATGCCGCGCAAAACCTTCATCACCACAACGCCCGGTTTATCGCGACTGATCGCTTCCATGGCCCGGCGCAACGCATCGACGTTGGCCACGGGCTGCGCGTTGACTTCCAGAATCAAATCGCCATTGCCGAGAGAACCCAGTTCGGCCCAACTGCCACTCTTGACCTCCTCCACCAATGCCCCGTTCTGGGATTGGTTCCACTGCTCATCCGCCGTGTCAAAGAAGGAAACATCGCGGGCGGTGAATTCAAACTGGTCGTTGCGGTATTTCTTCATTTCCCGCTGCGGGCGGGGACTGCGGGCCAGTTCCACGGTGAGCTTGAGCTGCTCATGATCCCGCAAGACGGTCAATTCCACCTGTTTGCCGACGTCATATTGGCGGATCAGGCTGGAAAGTTCGTCCTCATGCTCGGAACCGGAAGCGGTCAATTTCTCGCCGTCGAGCGCCACCAGGAAATCCCCGAGTTTCAAGCCCGCTTTGGCCGCCGTACTGCCGGCATAAACGCGGGTCACGTAAAAGCCCCGGAGGGAGGGCTGGCCCAGTTGCCGGGCGATTTCCCGGCTGATGACATGCGTCTCCACCGGGAGCCAGGCCTTGGTGACCTCCAGGCCGGGATCCTTCAATTCCTGGATTCCGACCCGCACGATGGCTATATACCGGGCCGCCCGGCGTTCAAAAACTGCCATCACGGGGACGGGTTCCGACTTGCCGGCGGTGAGTTTGCGGGTCAATTCCTGGAGATCCGCCAGGTTTTTGATGGGCACGTGATTCACTTCCACGAGGATGTCGCGCGGTTCCAGAAACGGCTTGGCTTCACCGGCCGGGCCGCCAGGTCGCACGGAGCCCACGAGGACGCCCTCCAGATTTGCCCGCTTGAGTTCCCGGGCCAGCAAGGGGGAAAAGTTGCGGGCGGTCAAACCCCATTGCTTCAGTTCCTCCTGTTTGGGAAACAGTTCACTGCGTTCGACGGCTTTCAGGGACAGCGTGATTTCTTTGCCTTCGCGAAGGACGACCGCGGGAACTTCCCGGTCCAGTGGCAAACTGGAAATCAAGGCCATGAAATCGGGCAATTGTTCATCAAACCGGACATCGGTGGGTTGGCCCGCCAGGCGCAGCAGGAGATCGCCGGGTTTCAAGCCGGCCTTTTCCGCCGGGGAATCCTCGATGACACCGCTGATGAAAACGCCATGGGGTTCCTTGGAGCGTTTGAAGAGCGGTTGCGCATCCAGGCCCAACCAACTGCGGCGGACCGAGCCGTGGGCCATGATTTGTTCGGCCACGCTTTTGGCGATATTGCCGGGAATGGCGCCGGCCAGGCCATAGCTGATTTCGTTAATGCCGATAATTTCGCCCTGCAAATTGACCAACGGGCCGCCGGAATTGCCCCCGTAGATCGCGGCATCATGCCCGATCCACTTCACCAACACCCCGACATCCTCGCCATCCAGGCGGAAGCGACCACCGCCCCAGAACCGCGGCATGATCATTTCCGTGTTGCTGATGATGCCGAGAGTCACGGATTGCGAAATCGCCATGGGACTGCCCATCGCCAGCACATTGTCGCCGACGTGAATTTTGTCGGAATCCCCGAAACCGACGGGATTAAATTCGCGCGGCGATTCGGGTTTCAACTTCAGGACGGAAATGTCCGTGAGCGGATCGGTGCCAATCAACTCCGCCTCGATCTCTTCGCGATTCCACAGGGTGCAAAACATCCGGGTGGCATGCCCTGCCACATGGTGATTGGTGACGAGGTAACCATCCTTGGTGATGATGGCGCCGCTACCCACGGATTGCTGCTTAACCTCGCGTCCCTCGCCAAACTCGGTGGAGACCACACGGATGCGAACCAAGGCCTGCCGGACGCGGGCAATCGCGGGATCGATGCGGGCGCGCAGTTCCGCAGTATCATCGGCCGCTACGGCACGGGCAGGGACGGCGTGGAGCAAAGCACCGCCGAAAGCAACCACCAGGCATCCTTGAAAAACCCGCCGAACGAGATTTGGCATGCCGGAGCTTGCCGGGGAAGCCGGCGCACTGGCAAGTCCGGAATGGCCTCAGGCTCAGTGAAATTCCTGCACCGTCCGCACGCCGTAGCCGCTTTTCTTGAGGGCGGCGATGCCCAACGCGGCGGCGCGGGCGCCGCTCAAGGTGGTCATGATCGGCGTGCCGGTGTAAACAGCCGTGGTGCGGATGCGCACTTCGTCCGTGCGCGGGGTCTGGCCGGCGGGAGTGTTGATCACCAGCTGGATTTCACGGTTCTTCAGCAAGTCCAGGGCGTTGGGGCGGCCCTCGGTAAGCTTGAGGATGCGGCGCACTTTGAGGCCCGCCTTCTCCAAAACGGCGGCGGTGCCGCTGGTGGAGATCAACTCGAAGCCGAGGTCGGCAAAGGCCCGGGCCACTTCGGCGACCTCGCCCTTGTGGGCGTCGCTGACGCTGATGAAGATCCGGCCGCTCAGCGGCAGGGGAGCATTGGCGGCCATCTGCGACTTCGCATAAGCAATTCCCAGGTCGGCATCCAGACCCATCACTTCGCCGGTGGAACGCATTTCGGGCGAGAGCAGAATGTCCTGACCGTGGAAGCGATTGAAGGGGAAAACCGACTCCTTGACGGCCCAATACTTGGGCCAGACCTCGGCGGTGAAACCCAATTCCACCAGGGTCTTCCCGGCCATGACTTTGGCGGCCAGTTTGGCCAACGGAACACCGATGGCTTTGCTGACAAAGGGCACGGTCCGCGACGCGCGGGGGTTGACCTCCAGGACGTAAACGGTATCCCCTTTGACCGCGTATTGGACATTCATCAAACCGATGACCTTCAACTCGCGCGCCATGGCGTGCGTGTAGGTACGAATGGTTTCAATGACGGATTGCGAAAGCGTGTGAGGCGGCAGGACCATGGCCGCATCGCCGGAATGCACGCCCGCGTATTCAATATGCTCCAGGATGCCACCGATGACACTGGTTCCGCCCTGGGGATCGGCAAATTGGCCCACATCGGCAATACAATCGACGTCCACTTCCGTGGCGTCCTCCAAAAACTTGTCCACCAGCACCGGCCGCTCAGGCGAGGCCTCCACGGCAAACCGCATGTAATGGGTCAATTCCGCGTCCGAATAAACAATCTGCATCGCCCGGCCACCCAGGACGAAGGACGGGCGGACCAGGACCGGATAACCGAGCTGGCGGGCCGCGGCCAAAGCCTCGATCTCGTTGGTGGCGAGGCCGTTAGGCGGCTGGGGAATGTCCAGCTTGCGCAACATGGCCGCGAATAATTTCCGATCTTCGGCCACTTCGATGCTTTGCGGCGAAGTGCCGATGATATTGACGCCGTTGCGCTGGAGACCGAGGGCAAGATTGAGGGGCGTCTGGCCGCCGAATTGGGCGATGGCCCCCCAACACTTTTCGCGCTCATAGATGTGGAGCACATCTTCGAGGGTCAGGGGCTCGAAAAACAGCTTGTCGCTCGTATCGTAATCCGTGGAAACGGTCTCCGGATTCGAATTGACCATCAAGGTTTCAAAACCATCCTCTTTGAGGGCAAAGGCCGCATGAACGCAGCAATAGTCGAATTCGATGCCCTGGCCAATGCGGTTGGGCCCGCCGCCCAGGATCATGACCTTGCGGGTGTCGGAGGCCCGTACTTCATCATCCCCCCGATCGTACGTGGAGTAATAATAAGGCGTGTAGGCCTCAAATTCGGCGGCACAGGTATCCACGAGCCGGTAACTGGGGATGATGCCAACCGCTTTTCGCTCGGCGCGCACGGCATCCTCCGTCTGGCCGGTGAGGTGGGCGATCTGGCGATCCGAGAATCCCAGCGATTTGGCTTTGGCTAACAGGTCAAGATTCATGCTTTGGACAAAAAATTTGGCGGCCAAAGTAAGCCTCAGCCAACCCCGAATGGCAAGCCTAGGATTCCGGGGCGGCGGGTGGCGGAGCGGATCGCACCGCCCGCCCGCGCACACCGGAAGCTCATTTCAAGTCCACCCGGCGACCGGTGCGGGCGGATTCATGGGCGGCATCCAGGATTTCCACCACCACCAGGTTGACCGCAAGAGAGGACAAACCGGCCGGCTGGATCTGCTTGCGAACCACGGCCGCCAGGTAGGACAAAGGGTCCGCATTGGGGCCGGTCAACCGTTCGGGGATGACCTCGGTTTCGGCGGTCCCCGGACGGTGGACCTTGAGCAGATCATTCCGCGGAACCATCACCGAGCCGGTTTTCCCGTAAATCTCCAGATCCTTCCGGCCGAACGGCCAATTCCAGGAGGCCTGGATGATGCCCTGGGCCCGGGGATAGGTAACGATGATGGTGGCTTCATCCTCCACTTTGGGATAAACGTCCGGTTTGATTTGCTGGGTGACGGCGAAGACCGACACTGGGCGTTGGCCGTCCATCAGCCAGGTGATCAAATCCGCCCCGTAGCAGCCAAAATCGTTCAATGCTCCCCCGCCGTTGAGGATGGGATCCGTGAGCCAATTCAAAAAGTCGGCGGAACAGCCGATTTCCTGCGGTCCCTGATGTCCGTCGTGAACGACGAATTTGCGGAGTTCACCGATGGCTTTTTCATCATGCACGAGGCGGTAAGCCCCCAGGTTGCCGGCATACCAGGTGGTTTCATAGTTCACCACCACCTGAATGCCGCTCTTTTGGGCGGCGGCGGCGATGGCCCGGGCGTGCTCCATATTCACGGCGAGCGGCTTCTCCATCATGACATCCAATCCCCGTGCGGCGCATTCTTCCACCACCTTCAGATGCTCGAAAGTGCTGGTAAAGGTGGCCACCGCCTGGATGTTGGTATGCGCCAGGAGGTCGGCCAGGCTGGAAAAAAACAAGTTGGTGGCCAGATTGTAGCGTTTCGCATAACGCGCCACCAAGGCAGGGTCCTTTTCGACAATGCCCGCCAATTCGACATCGCGACGGTTGCGGACGCCCGGAATAAATCCGGCAGCATGATCATGGGTGAGACCCACGATGGCAAACCGCACGGGCGGGGAGGACTCCTGCGCGTCCGCCCGGGCGACGAGCCATTGCGCCAAAAAAAGAACCAGGCAAAGCGAGAATGTTTTCATGGATGAGGTGCGCTCCCAATCCTAGTTGCGGAAGCCCCGGAAGGCCAGTGGAGAATCGGCCGGCCGACCGCAGATTCAGTTGCCAAGCCAACGCGGGCGCATTAATTTTTCCGACCATGATCCGACTGGTTTTATTTGATATCGATGGCACGCTCATTCGCACTGACGGAGCCGGAGTACGGGCTTTCGGAAAGGCGTTGGCGACGCGGTTTCAAACCCCCGCCGACACGGATCATGTCTCCTTTGCCGGTCGCACCGACACCGGGCTGGCCCGGCAGTTCTTTCTCCAGTATGGCATCGAACCGACCCCGGAGAATTTTGCGGGCTTTTTTGACTGCTACACCCATTGGCTGGACCATCTGCTGGAAAGCGCGCGGGGGGAGATTTGCGGCGGCGTCTGGCGGCTCATTCATGAATTGCGCCAACTCCCAGACCGCCCGGCGATCGGCCTGCTGACCGGCAACATTCGCCTGGGGGCGGAGATCAAACTGCGGCGATTCCACCTGTGGGAGTATTTTGAGACGGGCGGTTTTGCGGACGATCATGAAGATCGCAATGAGATTGCCGCCGTGGCGCTCCAAAGGGGCCGGGAATTACTGCGGCAACCTTTGAGCGGGGACCAGGTCGTGGTCATCGGGGACACGCCCCTGGATATTGCCTGCGCGCGGGCCATCCAGGCCAAGGTGCTGGCCGTGGCCACCGGCAACTACACGGTGGGCGAATTGCTCTCCCACCGGCCGGACTATGCGCTCACGAGCCTGGAAAAGATCCGGGCGCGGGATTTGTGCCGGATGTGAGCGGGGTGGCGGGTCAGTGCGAATGCGCCTTACCGGTGCCGCACATCCCGCACGAACTGGGGTTGCCGCTGCACGCGGGTCCCATTTCGCCACCGCCGCCGGACTCGCCCGCCACGCTGGAGGCAAACACGGAGAGCTTCTTGGTCAGGCGGGTGGAACCGCAACGGGGACACGGGGTTCCCTCCCACTGACTGGAACGGACCAAAACTTCGCTGTCCTGGCGGCACTGCTCACAATGAAATTCGTAAATCGGCATGCCGCCAGCATAATCAAAGAAGGGAAATTCTCAAGCCCGGCGGGATTGACATTTGATCATGCCATCCGGAGGATCGCCGGGTCTAATCCTGCATGACCTTTTTGCCCATCGTGGAACGAGAGCTGCGCGTGGCCGCGCGGCGCCCAGGCACCTACCGGGCGCGCCTGCTGGTGGCTGTCATTGCCACGCTGATCGGCAGTTCCATTTTTCTGATTGAGGACGGCATGCCGCCCCAGGAGTTGGGGACGTATATTTTTCGGGGACTGGCGGCGCTCTCCCTCGTGTATTGCCTGGCAGCGGGTCGGCGTTCGACGGCGGATTGCCTGAGCGAGGAAAAGCGGGAAGGAACCCTGGGGTTGTTGTTTCTCACCGATTTGCGGGGGTACGACGTGGTGTTCGGCAAGCTGGCCGCCACTTCCCTGAACTCATTTTACGGATTGATGGCGGTGTTTCCCGTGATGGCGATTCCGCTGCTCATGGGGGGGGTGACCAATGGCGAATTCTGGCGCATGGCCCTGGTATTGATCGACACCTTCATCTTCTCCCTGGCGCTGGGCATATTTGGGTCGGCCTGGACACGGGACGCCCGGAACGCCTATGCGGCGAATTTCGGAATGTTGCTGGGCTTGATACTGCTGCCGGCGATGATTGCGGGTTTATTGGCCCTCAATAGTTCGGGCGCGACCTTTCTGCCCCCATTGCTTTTCACCTGCCCCGGATATGCGTTCTACTTGTCGTTTGACAAGCCTTACACCGCTGATCCCAGCTACTTTTGGTGGACGACCGGCACTCTGTTCTTCCTGGCGGTGGCCTGTATCGGCCTGGCGGCCAGGATCACCCCGGGCTCGTGGCAGGATAAACCGACCCGCCGCCAGCCGAAAGGCTGGGGGGAGCGGTGGAAGACCTGGAATTTCGGGCCGGTGGCGGGGCGGGCGGCTTATCGGAGGCGTTTGCTCGACCAGAACGCCTTTCTCTGGCTGACGGCGCGGGAGCAGCGGAAAACCCGCCATGTGTGGATTTTTCTGGGACTCATGGGCCTTTGGACCCTCGGCGGCTGGCTCGTGGAGGGCAATCTCTGGATGGACGCCACCGTACCAGTGACCCTGAGCCTGATCGTCAACGTGACCCTGAAGCTGTGGATAACCCTGGAAGCGGGGCAACGGCTGGCGGAGGACAAAAAGGCGGGTGCGATGGAATTACTGCTCACCACACCGCTGGAAATGCGGGACATTTTCCGCGGCCAAATTATGGCGTTGCGCCGGCAGTTCCTCGGACCGCTGGTGGTGGTGGTCATTACGGAAATCATTCTTGGTTGGAACACGGCGAACAATTCGATTGAAAAGGGGCAGGGCTGGGTCTGGGTGGCCGGCATTTTCATGCTGGTGCTGGACATTGTGGCGCTCAGCCTGGTCTCAATGTCCCTGGCCCTGACGGCCAAAGGCCCCACGCCAGCACTCCTGGGCACGGTTTTCCGCATCCTGGTGATTCCCTGGCTGGTTTTTTTCGGCGTGATGGCCGGGATGTCCTTTTGGAACTTGGTTTTGGCCAACCAAATTCCGTCACCCAGCACGAATTTTCTCACTGGATTATGGTTCTTTCCGAGTCTCGCCGTCGATGGGTGGTTCGGCTGGTTGGCTTGGAGAAAGTGGCAACGGACGTTTCGGCCGGTGGAACCCAGACACCAGCCGGAATCGACGTCGGCTGCCGCAGCGAGTTTGAAGCCGGTCGCTCATTCGGAACCGGGCCACTCCAACGAGCTAAAGCCGCACCGGCGCCGGCTCTATCGCCGCAGTTTTCGAACGGCTCTGGTTCTGCTGCTGGCAGTGGGGATTTGGTATGCCTATCGCTTTTTATTTCCCCCACCCCCGCCGGCAGATGTGGTTTCTCTGGGTTTGAGCAAGACCGAACTGCAAGTGGTGAATGGGCCATTGGGCGCATACATGCTCCTGCCGGATGGCACGCTTTGGCGGTGGGGCCAACCTGGCCCTATTTCATGGGGCCCCAACAACCGTCCAATATTATCCTGGGCACATCCAGAAAAACTGACTCACAATTCCGACTGGCTGAAAATATCCACCGACAGTGGTCACAACGTGGGAATCAAATCGGACGGATCCATTTGGGAGTGGGGTATGTCCACGGGGAGTATACTATGGGGCAACTTTGTATCACTGGAGGAAGCGCGAAGGCTGTCGGCCCCGACGGGCTGGCGCTCGGTGATGCCCGGGATCAATAAGGTCACCGGCATTCGCGAAGATGGCACCCTTTGGTGTTGGAAAACCGGCTTAGTCACTCCCCGGCCAATGCCCCCCAGCACTCTTGCGCCGGTTTACCAAAATTCCGGTGGCACGCCATCCCCGGGAACCAATTCGCCACGACAAATCAGCCTTGTCCAGATCGGAACGAATGCCGACTGGCTCCAGATTGTCAGTTATGGTCCCTTGAGCCTCGGTCTCCGCAAGAATGGAACAATTTGGGCCTGGGGAAGTCTTCCGGGTTCGAATCGAGTCATCGGACGTGTTTTACCGGATGACTTTCCAGCACCGGTCCAAATCTGCGCGGAAACCAACTGGGTTGAGCTGACGGCCGGCATCGTGCCCCTGGCACGCAACCGCCAGGGCGAATTATGGCAACCCCTGGCGCAGTCCCCCGAGCCCACAGCCGCCGGCTGGGCCATTGGGCAGCTACTCGCCACGAACGTGCTGGCGAAGGGATATTCGGTGGTGCAAGGGGATCGAATGGAACTCTTCGCCATCCGGGCGGACGGCTCGCTCTGGCGCACCTCCCAGGGATTGCGACCTTTCCGAGGCACCGCGCTGGCCCAGCCCAGCGCCAAATGGGAAAGAGTGGGGAAGCGCCAGGATTGGGTCCGGTTGTCCAGCGGCGGAACCACGGCGTTTGGTCTGACCGCGGACCACACGCTTTGGGTTTTTGGGCACGACTATGGCCGGGCCGACACACCGGACATCGTCACCCGTTGGCGGGGATTTCATCAAAGACTGAGGCGACTGGTCACCCCAAATATCACCCCAAATAGGGGCGGCGGATTGCTGCTGAGTGAAATCCCCATGTATTGGGAACCGCGCCCGTTAATCCACATGAGGGGAACCAACTGGCAGCCTCTGCCCCCGCTGCCGGCAATCTCCACGCAGCAAGGGAGCGAGGGGGGAAAGGCGGAATAGCCCCGCTTCAGGCCCGGACCGCCCAGCGAAGCTTGGCGGAGGAGGCGCGCGGATTCGCCCGGGTTTCCTCCGGCCCGGGACGGATCAGTTCGGGCGCGACCTGGGCATAGGTGCCGTCCCGTTCCCCGGTCTGAAAGGCTTTCTTGACGCGGCGATCCTCACCGGAATGAAAGCTGAGGATGGCTACGCGGCCACCGGGACGGAGACAGCCAGGGAGCAGGCGCAGGAAGGCATCGAGGGCGCCGAATTCGTCATTCACCAGGATCCGCAGGGCTTGAAACGACCGGCGGATGCTGAGGTCGAGATTCTCTTTGGCACGGGGACCGGAGCCGGGCCCCAGCGCGCGTCGGATCACCGTGGCGAATTCGGTGGTGGTGTTGATGGGGGCATTTCGGCGGGCCTCGCACACCGCGGCGGCGATCACCCGGGCATGGGGCTCGTCCGCATTGTCCTCCAGCGCCCGGACCAGGGCGGCTTCGTCCAAGGTGGCCAGCCAGGCGGAACCGGGTCGGCCGCGCTCTGGATTGAGGCGCAAATCGAGCGGTCCGGCGACTTTGAAGGAAAAGCCGCGTTCCGGGTTATCAATCTGCATGGAGGACAAACCAAGGTCGGCGAGAATGACATCGGCCCCGGCCAGGTTTTCCGCCGCCAGCGCCTGGGCCAAACCGGCAAAATTAGAGCGCCGCACCAGCAACGCCTCGGGCGGGAACTCCAGGGCGCGCAGCCGGGCTTCGGTTCGGGGCAGTTCCAGCGGGTCCACATCGAGGGCGAGCAACCGGCCCCCCGGCAACACCGCGCGCAGGAGTTCCTGGGCGTGCCCGCCGTAGCCGAGCGTGGCATCCACGGCGATCTCCCCGGGTTGCGGGCGCAAGACTTCCAGCACCTCGCGAACGAGAATCGAGCGATGCATCCCCGCCGGAGTCTTGCCGCGTTCCATGATTTTGCGCACCTCCTCCGCGTAGCGCACGGGATCGTGCTCTTTATATTTCTCGGCGAATCGGCGGGGGTGGGTCCCCGAGTACCGAACGCGGCGTTGATGCGGAATATCGTTCACAACCAGATGAGTGTAGGGGAAAGGAACCGGATCGGCCATTTTTAATCGACTGGAGCAGGCGATTCGACTAACTTGATCATCAAGGAAAACGCGAGGCGGCAATGGCAATACTGGTAATCAAAGAAGGAACCGGCAGATCCGGACGAATCATCGGGTTAAAGCCCGGTCTGAACCGCTTTGGGCGCAATCCGGATAATGATTACATGCTCCCGGACGCCCGGGTGGCGGAGCACCATTGCGAAATCACCGTGGACGGCAATTCCGTCCAAGTCCGCGATCTCGGCTCGGCAACCGGTACTTTTGTCAACGGGCAACGGGTGGCCGATTCCCCCCTCCAACCCGGCTGGACTGTTCGAATTGGCCCCCTGGAATGCGAACTGTATGCGCACTTGCCAGATGACTCTCCGGCCGATGCCCGCGAAGAGACCGAACTGGCCTCACCCCGACACCGGCCACCCCTTGGCGACCCCCTCCGTTGGAAGTCAGACTTTCGCCGCTACCGCGCGGACAAATCGCCGCCGCTCCTGGCCGATGGCCAGGCTGGCTGTGTGAATCATCACCTGCGGCATGCGGCGTGGTCCTGTCCCGGGTGCCAGCGCGTTTTTTGCGATGACTGCGTCCGCAAAGTCCAGCGAGTCGGTTGCGCCTGGCTGACCTTGTGCCTAGCCTGCACCCAAGAATGCCAACTGACGGCCTGGGGTGCCCGAATGCGGGAGAAAAAGCCCGGGCTGCTCCAGGCATTGGTGGACCGGATCCGGACACACCAGCCGGCGGACGCCACGCCAGCGAGCATGCCGGGGGGCGGAACTTCGCAGACTCAGGATTCTTGATCCCGCGGAAAACCGAATATTCGGGACCAAGTTGGTGCGGAAGGTTGTTGTCTTTGCTTCCCGCTGGTCAAATGGACACCGCACCGGTGCCGCTCCTCCGGAGCTCATTTGATTATCTGGCCCCGTGCTATAAACATGCCGCCCCTAACGGAGCTGCGGAAGCACTGAATCCGACCCACCAACCGGCACCCGCAGTGGGAGCGGGGCTTACGCCAGCTTCGGCGCCGCGGGAGGCACGGGCATGGCGCCGCCGGCGAAGCAATCCAGCAATTGCTGGAGAATGGCGGATTTATTGGCACTTTTCCAAACCAGCATGGTCTGCACCAGGGGCAGGCCGGAAGGCAACTCACGGAAAACCAAACCCGGTCGCTTGACTTCCGCCATCGTTTTGTTGGTCGGGGCCACTCCGAAACCGGCCGAAATCAACCACATCTTGGAGTGCACATCATTGGCATACTGCCCGACCACGGGTTTGGCCCCGGCCCGGGCGCAGGCGGCGAGAAAGCCGTCATAATAGCCATGCTGCAAACTGGGGTGAATCATGACCAGGGGCTCATTGTGGAAATCCGCCCAGGTAACGCGGCGGAGGCGGGCGAGGCGGTGACCGGTCGGCGCGGCCAGAACCATGGGGGATTCCTCCAAAAACCGGGTTTCCAGTTCGGGGGAACCGATCGGGGGCCGGCAAAGCCCGACATCGAGCTGATCCGCGCGCAGGCGGTGAAGCTGTTCCAGGGAAGTCAGCTCAAAGAGGGAAAACTCCACCCCCGGGAATTTCTGGCGGTAGGACCGAAGGATCCGCGCCAGGCGATTGGTCGCGGAAGGAGCCAGCACGCCGATCCGCAACGTGCCGACCAAGCCATGCTGGGCGCCCCGGGCCCGCTGTTCGGCGCGCGAAGCGGCGGCCAATACCACACGGGCTTCTTCCAGAAACACCCGGCCCGCCGGGGTGAGGCGCACGGCCCGGGTGGAGCGCTCGAACAAGCGCGCGCCCAGCTCCGTTTCCAAATTCTTGATCTGCGCGCTGAGGGGCGGCTGGGCCAGGTGGAGCCGCTCGGCCGCTCGCCGGAAATTCAATTCCTCGGCGACCGCCACAAAATACCGCAAATGGCGCAATTCCATTCATTAATACATAATAGATATCAATGAACGAGTAAACTGGTATTGGTATATATGATCCGGAAGAGGAATGAATGAGGGCGGTCGGGAGTGTTTTCCCGGCCCGGTAGTTTCTAGGCCCCCAGGTTTCAGGGGCGGGGCCAACCGCTGGCCAAACTACGGCGCCCGGTATATAAAGAAAGCTCGAATATGTGGATTGTCCGTTTAGCCTTGCGTCGGCCGTACACGTTCGTCGTGGCGGCCATCGCCCTGGTGCTGCTCACCCCGTTCGTATTACTGCGCACACCCACGGACATTTTTCCCGCGATCAACATCCCGGTGATTAGCGTCATCTGGCAGTATGTGGGGCTGGATGCGCAGGAAATCGAGCAGCGCATCATCTACAATCATGAACGCTCGCTGAGCGCCACAGTCAACGACATCGAGCACCTGGAATCCACCTCCTACAACGGGGTGGGCATCATCAAGGTCTTTCTGCAGCCGGGCGCCTCCGTGGATGCGGGCGTGGCGCAGGTCACCGCCGTGGCGCAAACCATTCTCCGGCAGATGCCCCCCGGGCAGACGCCGCCGTTGATCATCCGTTACAACGCCTCGACGGTGCCGATCCTCCAATACAGCATCACGAGTCAGAAAATGTCCGAGCAGGAA
This sequence comes from uncultured Pedosphaera sp., assembly GCA_903918755.1. Classification (GTDB taxonomy): domain Bacteria; phylum Verrucomicrobiota; class Verrucomicrobiia; order Limisphaerales; family Pedosphaeraceae; genus CAIXFN01. The sequence continues at coordinate 8,239 of CAIXFN010000033.1, read as the reverse complement.
ATTTACGACCGGACGTTGAACCAGGTCCGCGTGGGCCTGGCGACCGTGCAAGGGGCGGCCATCCCCTGGCCGTATGGCGGCAAGACCCGCCTGGTGTCGGTGGACCTCGATCTACCGGCGTTGCGCTCCAAAAGTATGACGCCCCAGGAAGTGGTGGATGCGATCAGCTCGCAGAACCTGATTCTGCCCAGCGGGACGGCCAAAATCGGCTCGACCGAGTTCGCCCTGGAATTGAATGCGAGCGCGAAGTTTCTGGACGACCTGAATGATCTACCCATCAAGCAAGTGAATGGCGCCACCATCTACGTGCATGATGTGGCGCAGGTGCGGGACGGATTCCTCCCCCAGCAAAATGTCGTGCGGCGCGACGGCGTGCGGGGTGCCTTGCTGACCATTCTCAAGAGCGGGGCCGCTTCCACCCTGGATGTGGTGCGCGGGATCAAGCAGGCCATGGGCCCGGTGCTGGCCAGCGTGCCGCCCGATATGGAGGTGCGGGAATTCGCGGATCAGTCTCTCTTCGTCCGCGCGGCCATCAGCGGCGTTTTGAAAGAGGGCGTGGTGGCGGCGGCCTTGACGGCCCTGATGATCCTGCTGTTTATCGGTTCCTGGCGGAGCACTTTCATCATCGCGATTTCCATCCCGCTCTCGGTGCTGAGTTCCATCGTGATTCTCGGGGCCATCGGGGAAACCATCAATTTGATGACGCTCGGAGGGCTGGCGCTGGCGGTGGGCATCCTGGTGGACGACGCGACGGTGGAAATTGAAAACGTGCACCGGCAGATGGCCCTGGGCAAACCCCTGGTCCAGGCCATCCTGGATGGCGCGCAGGAAATTGCGCTGCCGGCCTTTGTCTCTACGCTGTGCATCTGCATCGTGTTTGTGCCGATGTTCTTCCTGACCGGGGTGGGTCGCTACCTCTTCGTGCCGCTGGCGGAAGCGGTGGTGTTCGCGATGCTCGCGAGTTATGTGCTGTCCCGGACCCTCATCCCGACGATGGTAATGTGGTTTTACAAAACCTACTCCTACTACGAACACCATGCCCACGGGCATGCGGACGTCCGGACGATGGCCTGGTGGGTGCGGCCGTTTGTGGCCATCCAGGACCGTTTTGAGAAGGCGTTTGCCCGGTTTCGCGACAATTATCAACGCTGGCTGGAAGTCATCCTGGTCCACCGGGGAAGTTTCACGGTGGGTTTCCTCGTGCTCTGTATCGGGTCCTGTCTGCTGGTGCCGTTTTTGGGGCAGGATTTCTTTCCCAGTGTGGATGCGGGACAAATCCGCATGCATCTCCGCGCCCGCAGCGGCACCCGCGTGGAGGAGACGGCGAAACTGGTGGACGAAGTGGAATCCGCCATCCGGAAGATCATTCCGTTACGGGAACTGGACGGGATCCTCGATAACATTGGCATTCCCAATTCCGGCATCGCCACCAGCTACAGCAACAATGGGTTGATCGGCACGGGGGATGCGGACATCTTGATTTCACTCAAGGAAGGCCACCACGCCACGGAAGACTATATCCATGAGTTGCGGGAGAAGATGAGCCCGGCGTTTCCGGGCGTGATGTTCTATTTTCTGCCGGCGGACATTGTCAGCCAAACCTTGAATTTCGGTATTCCCGCGCCGCTGGACATCCAGATCACGGGACGCGATCAGGTGAAGAATCGCGAAGTCGCGGCGCACCTGGTGGAAAAAATGCGCAAAATTCCCGGGGCGGTGGACGTGCGGGTGCAGCAGCCCGCCGATCTGCCGAAGCTCAAATTTTCGGTGGACCGCACCAAGGCCGCGGCGATGGGGTTGTCCGAGCGGGACGTGGCCAACCAAGTGCTGCTGAGCGTCAGCGGCAGTGGGCAGGTGCAACCCGCCTACTGGCTGGATCCCGCACTGGGTGTCCAATACCTCATCAGCGCGCGGGCGCCGGAACGCGCCCTGGATTCCCTGTCCGCGCTGAACTCGCTGCCGGTGAGTGGCGGTCGCGCCGGCGAAGGGAACGGCCAGGTGCTGGCCAACGTGGCGACCATGACGCGCACCAATGGTGTTCCCGTGGTTTCGCATTACAACGTTTCCCCGGTGATCGATGTATTTGGCGGCGTGAGCGGGCGCGATCTGGGCGGGGTATTGCGGGAATTGCAACCGCTGCTGCGGCAGGCGGAGAAGGAATTGCCGCGGGGCAGCCGTTTGCTCTTGCGCGGCCAGGCGGAAACCATGCGCACCAGTTTCATCGGTCTGGGAGTCGGCTTGATGGGCGCCATCGTCCTGGTTTACCTGCTGCTGGTGGTCAACTTCCAGAGCTGGCTGGATCCCTTCATCATCATCACCGCCCTGCCGGGCGCCCTTGCGGGCGTGACCTGGATGCTGTTTTTGAGTTTCACCACGCTCAGCGTGCCGGCACTAATGGGCACCATCATGAGCCTGGGAGTCGCCACCTCCAACGCGGTGCTGGTGGTGACCTTTGCCCGGAACAACCTGGACCAGGGCATGACCCCAACCATGGCCGCTCTGAATGCCGGGGCGGGGCGGTTGCGCCCGGTGGTGATGACCGCGCTCGCGATGGTCATCGGGATGCTGCCCATGAGCCTGGGATTTGGGGAAGGCGGCGAGCAAAATGCGCCGCTGGGCCGGGCCGTGATTGGCGGCCTGGCGCTCGCCACGGTGGCCACCCTGTTTTTTGTCCCGGTGGTGTTCAGCCTGCTTCACCGCCGGCGCACCGCGGTGACCACCGCAGACTCTCCGACCGCAAAAACCACTGGCACAACCGCCGCGGCAACGCTTTGACACCCATGAACCCGACTGAACAAAACGGAACTTCCGCGCGCGAAACCCCCGCAACCCGCCCGCGCAGCACCGCCCCGCTCCCTGACCGCCCCGCCCCGCGGTTAGGCCTCTTGACCATCGTCATCGTGGGCGGGGTCATCCTCGCTGTAATCGCGGGCCTGCTGCCGCGCTGGCGGCAACGCACCCGGCTCGTTAGCGAAACCAAGGAATTAGGCCTCGCCACGGTCAACGTGGTTTCCGCGGTACCGGGTCGGGCGGTCTCCACGCTCACCCTGCCGGCGGAAATCCGCGCGGTAGTCGAAGCTCCGATCTACGCCCGGGCCAGCGGGTTTGTAAAAAAATGGTACGTGGATATTGGCGGCATCGTCAAAGCCGGTGATGCGCTGGCGGACATCGACACCCCGGAACTGGATCAGGAACTGACCGGAGCCCGGGCCGTCCTGGCGCAGGCGGAAGCGACCCTGGCGCTCGCCCGCACCACCGCGGAACGGTGGGCTGATTTGCTCAAGACCTCCAGCGTTTCCGAGCAGGAAAACGCGGAAAAGCAGGCCGACTTGAAACTCAAACTGGCCAATGTCGATGCCGCCAAGGCCAACGTGCATCGTTACGAAGATTTGCAATCTTTCACGCATGTCACCGCGCCCTTTTCCGGGACCATCACCGCCCGGCTGATTGATGTCGGCGATTTGATCGGCTCCGGCCGGGAATTATTCCGGCTGGCGGACACCGACAAACTCCGGATCTTTGTACGGGTCCCCCAATCCGCCACGCCGAGCATCGCGACGGGGCTGACGGCGGAACTGGCGGTGCCCGAAATCCCCGGACGGACCTTTACCGCGAAGGTCGTCCGGACCGCCGGCGCCATCGATACCAGTTCCCGCACTTTGCTGACGGAACTGGAGGTGGACAATGCGAAGCATGAGATTCTAGCGGGCAGCTATGCGCAGGTTAGTTTCGGCGAATTGCGCGCGGACCCGGCCCTCGTGCTGCCCTCCAACACCCTGCTCTTCCGCGCCGAGGGCACCCAGGTGGGGGTGGTGGAAGCGGATGGGCAAGTCCTCCTGCACAAAGTGACCCTCGGCCGGGATTTTGGCCGGACCCTGGAGATTCTGGCGGGCGTGAAATCCGGAGACCGGGTCATCGTCAATCCTTCCGACTCGCTCGTTTCCGGAGCGGCGGTTCGGATCGCCAACAACAATGCCGCCGGCACCGTCAAATGAACACCGCCTTCCTCCATGGCAATCGGGCGCTGGCGGGCTTGCTCTTGCTGGCAGTGGGCGGCTGTGCGGTCGGCCCTAATTATCAAAAGCCCCCGACGACCGACGTGCCGGCGACGTACGCCCCGGAAACCAATATCTGGAAGGTGGCGGTCCCGCAGGCGCATCTGCCCAAGGGGAATTGGTGGGAGCTGTTTGGCGACGCGGAACTCAATCGACTCGAGGCGGAGGCGGCCAGTGCCAACCAGAAAGTCAAAGCCGCGGTGGCAGCCTTCGACCAGGCTCGCGCCGCGCTGGACATCAGCCGGGCCGGGCTCTTCCCGCACGCGACGCTCGCGCCCAGTGCGACCCGCGAACGGGATTCAGCGAATCGGCCCATTAACGGGGTTTCCACGGGCAAACCGGACACTTTTAATACCTTTGCCCTGCCGCTGGATTTTTCCTACGAGTTGGATGTCTGGGGCCGGGTGCGGCGCGGGGTCGAAGCCGCCCGGGCCACCCTGGCAGCGCAGGCGGACGATCTGGAAACCATCCGACTGGCGATTCAAGCGGAAGTCGCCGCGGATTATTTCACGCTCCACGCATTGGACAACGAGTTGGATTTGCTTCGCTCCAATGTGGAAGTGTTTTCGAAGTCCCTGGAATTGACCCGCAATCGCCGGGCCGGGGGAGTGGCGACCGATTTGGACGTCTCCCAGGCGGAGACCATTCTGCGCACCACCCAGTCGCAATTGCCGGTCATCACCCTCCAGCGTCGGCAAACCGAGCATGCCCTGGCCGTGCTCACGGGACATCCCGCCCCCGGCTTCCATGCGACCGAAAGGCCGTTGACGCTCATCGCGCCGATCCTGCCTGCCGGAGTGCCCTCTGAACTGCTGGAACGCCGACCGGACATTGCCGCCGCGGAGCGGCGGATGGCGGCGGCCAATGCGTCCATCGGGATCGCCCGGGCGGCATTCTATCCGGCCATCCGACTCAATGGCGTGGTGGGTTTGCAGAGTGTTTCGGCCAGTTCGCTGTTTGACTGGCCCAGCCGGATGTGGTCCGTCGGACCGGCCATCACCCTGCCAATTTTCCAAGGGGGACAAAATCGAGCCGCCTTGCGCCAGGCGGAAGCGGCGTATGATGAGGTGACGGCGAACTACCGGCAGACGGTGCTGGTCGCTTTTGGCCAGGTGGAAGATAGTCTCTCCGCCCAAACCCTGCTCGCCGCCGAAGTGGAGGCCCAATCGGCGGCCGTGCAATCCGCACGGAAGACGTTGGAGGTGGCCTCCAACCGTTATCGCGCCGGACTTGTGACTTATCTGGAAGTGGCCACGGCACAGAGTGCCGCCCTCGATCTGGAGCGGACCGCAGTGCGGCTCCGGGGCGAACAGCTGTTGGCAACCGTTTCGCTCGTCAAATCACTCGGCGGCGGCTGGCCGGTGGCGCCCACACCTCCCTGAGCCGATCCAAGTTGCCGACTACGGAAGAATCGGCATGCCTACGGGAGGGAGCGACGAACCCGGTTGAACTTGCCAAACGCTGACCGGCTGGTTAGTCTGGGTTCAAGATTTACCCAATACGGTCATGCCCTTCCCGAACCCGAATCTTACGTACCGGCATGCGGCGCCCGCTGCGCAACTTTTCCGCTGGGTAGTGCAATTGGGTGCAGTGATGGTTACCACGGCTTGGGCCGGCCCGGATCAGTCGGTCGGCGGTTCCCAAACGAACGCGGTTTATCGGTATGGCTTCGGCGCGGCAAAACCCACCCCCGGTTACACCCAAATAACGCCGGAGATGATTTACACCGCCGAGCGGGCATGCGGCTTTGAACCCGGGGTGGCGGTAACGGCCGTAGCGCGACCGGAGGGCGGAGCCATCACCAGTGACCGACCTTTTTATTTTTCGCAACGCCTCCCGGAGGGCAACTACCGGGTGACCGTGACGCTGGGGGGCGGTGCTGTGGCCGCGGAAACCACCGTGAATGCCGAGTTACGACGGCTGATGCTCGAACGCGTTCCGACGGAGCCGGGCCAGGTGGTCACCCGCCAATTTATCGTCAATGTGCGCCAGCCCGCCATCGCCGGCGGGGGGGAAGTGCGGTTGAACGCGCGCGAGAAGGAAACCGAACGCCGGTCCTGGGACGATCGCCTCACCCTGGAATTTTTGGGCCGCCAGCCGACCGTAGCGCGATTGGAAATCGCCCCGGTGACTGTGCCCACCGTTTTCCTGGCCGGTGATTCCACGGTCTGCGATCAGCCGGCCGAGCCCTACAACAGTTGGGGGCAGATGATTACCCGCTGCTTCCAACCAACCGTCGCAATCGCCAACCATGCGGAATCAGGGGAATCGATCGCCGGGGCGCTCGCCAAAGGCCGGTTCAACAAGATCTGGAGCCAGCTCAAACCCGGGGATTATTTGATCATTCAATTCGGGCATAATGACATGAAAAGCTCCGCGGCCAATGCGCTGGACAATTACACGGACAACCTCCGCAAAGTGGTCACGGAAGCGCGGCGGCGCGGCGGGATTCCCCTGCTCTGCACCCCGGTAAGCCGCCGCAGCTTTGGCGAAGATGGGAAAATCAAGAATTCCTTCGGCGGCTATCCGGAGGCGGTGCGACTGGTCGCCCGGGACATGAATGTGGCGCTGATTGATTTGCAGCAAATGGGGGCCGCTTTTTATGAAGCCTTGGGACCGGATGGCTCCCACCAGGCTTTCGCCACGGCCCGGGAAAACACCCATCACAGCGATTACGGTAGCTATGAAATCGCCCGGTGTGTGCTGCAAAGTCTGCGGGATAACCAAGTGGCGCTCGCCAACTTCATTTTGCCGGAGTTTACCAATTTTGATCCAACTCATCCGGATCCCATCACCACATTTAAAGTGCCCGCCAGTGCCGGAGTGACCCGTCGGAAACCGGTGGGAAATTAGGCCAATGAATCGCACCTGGGCCAATAATTGTAATCTTTGGTGCCAGGCGCTGATGCGGTTACCGGCCGGGTGGTTAATCCTACCCGGTTGGGCTCGACCGCAACCGTCCAGGCGGACTCCGATGCCGGGCGCGGAATCGGGAGCATCCCATCGGGTTTGTGGAGTGACCGCCTACCTGGGACGGTCCACTGGGCGCGCCCCCGGGCGCTTTTCTTCAGCCCCGCAAACGGCCTAATCCGGTCATCCAACAATACCCACCCCGAAAACTCCCCACTATGAGCGAAGAAAAAATATCCTGCCCCAATTGCGGGCAGCACATCTTGTGCGATACCGCCTGGGCGGGCCGGGCGATCAACTGTCCGGCCTGCCAACAGGCTTTTACCATTCCCCACCTGGCGGCCGCCGAACCCGCGCCCCCACCCATGCCCGCCCTCCGGCGCGCCCCGTCGTCTGCGCCTCCGCCCCCGCCCCCGCCCGCGCACCGACCACCCGTTCCGGCCGCGGGCGCCGGAGAGACCAGCGGACTGGCGATCGCGGCCCTGGTTTTATCCCTGCTTCCCTGCCTGGCCATCGGAGGGATCATTTGCGGCCACCTGGCCCGCGGACAAATCCGCCGCAACCCGTCGATCCGCGGCAGCGGTTTGGCGCTGGCCGCACTGATCATTGGATATCTTTCGCTGGGAGTGACCCTCATTTTTGCCGGGATTGGTTTCGCGAATGGAGTCATCGTGGGCTTCAAGCGGGCCAGGGAGCGAAGCCAGCAAATCCAAGCCGGGCGCAATTTCCCGACGCCCAATTTTTCCCCGTCGCCGGGAGCGATGCCAAACCTTCCGATCCCCGCAGGCGCAATTAGTGGCACCATTCAAGGCCAGCCTTTTAAATACACGAAGGCGCATTTTGAACCCCTGATCGGCACTTTGGAAATCAGACAGGACGAAGGGTCCACAACGCATCAAAGTTTGATTATCTTTCTTTCGAATCGCGGCGGTGAAGGATTCGCCAACCGGGAGTGGAAAATCACGCCGAACAAAAATTTTGGCAATCCCAGCATTCACCTGCGCTGGAAGGAAAACGGCGCCGACCGCGCCGGAGTTTTGATGAACGATTATGAAATGTCCATCAAGACCGGGCCCAATGAAAAGGGGGTCATCACCGGAACCTTCCTGCTCAAAGCCGCAGGAACGACGCCTGTGGATCTCAAAGGCAATTTCACGGTACCGGCGGCGAGCCGGTAATTCGGACTCCGGGTGGAAGGGCATCCTTGCATCCCGAATCGGGACAGTTCAGAGTATTCACCCGTAAATGCCCGCGGTCCGCGGCGTCAAAGCCGT
>CAIXFN010000032.1 GCA_903918755.1 uncultured Pedosphaera sp. | reverse complement strand
TTCTCATAAGTCCACATCTGGGGAACGATGTCATACACCGAAGGCTGGTTGCGACCGTCCCGCTTGTACCGGGCGTCCGGCCGGTAGCAGGCGGCGAGCACATGCACATCCGGCATCATGTTGAGGTCGTAGTACATCTCGTCATCGAAATCGAAATTCGAGGCCCCGCGAGTGATCGGGTCGGAGTGATCCTGGTAATAAAAAGCGAGATCGCCCTCATAATAACCGGCCTTGCCGTAGGCCCAGGCGCCGCCGATCACGGTCTTGAACCAATCGGCATCCTGACCGCACACGGCGTCATGCAGCACCACGAGTCCCCCGCCCCGCTTGAGGAACGGTTCGAGAATGGCGCGCTGTTCCGGCAGGATATTGCCGCCGTCCTGCGCGTAGAGGACCAGCACATCGGTGGCGGCCAGTTGTTCGGGACTGGGAAAACCCATGGCGCCGTCGGCCTTGGCCCCGCGCTGGTTGAGGAGCGCCGTCCATTCCTTCAGAAAACGGGGATGATCATGCTGATCCGGTCCGTGCGTTTTCACGCCGGCGCGGATGAACACGCGCAGGGGCGCGGCGTTCTGGGCGAAGGCGGTAAAACCGAACAGAATGAGGCAGGCCGCGAGGACAAGTTTGTTCTTCATGCGCGTTGTAAAGTTGATCAGACGGACAGACTAGTGCCCGTATTCTAAGGTCGAAAGCGAAATCTTGCGGCAGCCGTCAGGCCAGCCCGATGCGGGTCAACAATTCGGACGCCAACAGCTCGTACGCCGCCGTGGCGGAGTTGTAGGGATCGTAATACATGATGGGCTTCCCGAAACTCGGGGCCTCGGCGAGCCGGGTGGTGCGGGGAATCACAGTTTCGAAAACCTTGTCGCCGAAATGCTCGCGCACATCCCCCACCACCTGCTGGGCCAGCTTGGTGCGGCCATCATACATCGTCATCACCACACCGATGAGTTCCAGGTTCGGGTTCACGCCATTCTCGCGCAACTGCCGGATCACGCGCGTGACCATCGAAATGCCTTCCAGCGAATAATATTCGCACTGCAACGGCACCAGCAACCCTTCGGCGGCGGCAAAGGCGTTCAGCGTCAGAACGCCCAGGGCCGGGGGACAATCGATGAGCACCAGGTCGAACTGTCCGGAGTGCAAGACCGGCTCGAGCGCCAGGCGGAGACGATGCAAATGGTTTTCCGACCGGGCCAGCTCGATATCGGCCCCGCACATGTCCACCTCGCTGGGGATCATGGACAACCCTTCATAAGCCGTGGGCCGCACCTTTTCCAGCAACGTGCCCTCGCCGAACAACGGACGGTAGGCGCTGCCGCCTTCGAGCTTTTCGAGCCCCAACCCGCTGGTCGCATTGGCCTGGGGATCGAGGTCGAAAAGGAGGACCCGTTTGCCGAGGGACGCCGCGCAGGCGGCGACATTGACCGCGGTGGTGGTCTTGCCCACCCCGCCCTTTTGATTCGCCACCGCTATGACTCTGGTTGACACCCCGTTGGTGTAATGAATGCGCCGCGCGTATTCAAGGCTTTCGCGGCGGGCGGCCGGCAAAAGACGGGAATCTTCAGCCGCGAAAACATAAATCTCAGACAGGATTTACAGGATTGAACATGATGGCCCCGAACAAAAGTCACTCCGGCCCCCATCCTGCCTGCCCTGCATCCTGTCTGAAAAACGGATGTTGCGTTTTCTGCCGATTCCGGGTCAGCGCCAAAACACCCCGAATCTTTGGCCACGATAGATCACATAGCCCACAAAAGGGAACCGGAGGAAATTTTCACACGAAGTCACGGAGGAACGAAAACCAAAGTCCCAAAGGGACGAACTACGATAGCCCAGGGCAACGCCCTGTGGACCCTGGCCCCCATCAATCCCGAGCCCTGAATGGGCGACCCAATCCCCTTCCCCGTCTATTCCCGTCCGCCGCCAAATCAACCACCAAAACAACCCGGAATTTTGGCCGCGATGGTTTTGAA
>CAIXFN010000031.1 GCA_903918755.1 uncultured Pedosphaera sp. | reverse complement strand
CTCCTCCGCTTGATCAGTGCCCTCCTGGCCGAAATCAGCGACGAATGGCTCAGCGAGAAAATTTACCTCAACATGGATAACCAATACCCAGCTCTCAGTTCAAAATGCTAAAGCATCTTACAGAAAAAAACTTGCGCTGCCGCTTGGACTGCGATGGGCGGCTTTCTTTGGACTTGGAGTGAGTTGATTGTGATGTTATTCCACCGGCAACATCGCGCCTTGCATGATTTTATGGCGGGTACCGTTGTTGTCGCCGACCAGAGGATTCCAAATGCACCGACGCAAAACGCTTAACCAGTCGCCGCAGCCGGTGGTGGCTCAGGATTGTGCCATAGACGGCATCGCCTTATGAAAGCATGTTCGTATTGTGGTAAGCAGTATCCGGATGATATGGCTGTTTGTCCGCTTGACCAGCAGCCGCTGACCGCCGCGGCGGAGGTTGCGCCACAAGTGTCGCCAGAAGTGGCGCCAGTAGTGATGCTGCGGGGATCTGTTTGCCCGCAATGTGGTGAAGCAGAGGATTTCACCCACGTCACGGATTTTGGCGGTTTATTTAGCTTGCCGGCCTTTCTGTTGGGTGGACTGATTGGGGTTATGCTCCGGAACGCTGGCAAGGCTCGCGCAGTCTGCTGTAATAAGTGTCAGACACGATTTTACTTGTCCACGCCGTTTTCCAAGATTTCACGGATGATGTTTTGGTTTCTGGTCACCCCAACGATCATTCTTTTGATTCTGGCCTTAATCGCGAGTCTCCAAAATGCATCTTCGCGTTGAGTATGCGAAACCAGCCGTCCAACCAGTCGCCAAACCCAACCGCCGTCCTGTCCTGCATCCTTTCCGGCGTTCCTGTCCACCGACTTCTCCACCTCCGCGCGCAACTCCGCGCTCCGCGTGAAATGGCCCCCCCTCTCACTTTCCCCCTTCGCGACCTTCGTTACCTTCTGTTAAAACTCCGGATGCTTCCCGTCCACCCGCAAATGCCCCATCCCCTTTTGTGCCCGGGTTGCGTCTACTCATCGTTCCCACTCCGCGGCTCCGCGCCTCCGCGTGAAAATCCTCCCTCCGTTTTCTCCGTTACCTCCTGTTACCTCCTGTTAAATCCTCAGCCTTCCCACTCTTCACTGCTCTTGCCCCAAAAAATCTCCGCCTAAATTCCTACCATAGGAATACGTTTCCCGGAGACCCATGCTATACCCGGTGCATGGACGTCAAACGTCGCGGCAAAATCGCCCGGTTGCCCCAAAGCATCCGTCATGAAGTCAGCATCCGTCTCGACGACGGCGATCCCATCGTCGACATCCTCGCCTGGCTCAACCCGCTCCCCGAAGTCCAAGCCGTCCTCGCCGAACACTTCGCCGGCGAACCCGTCACCGCCAAAAATCTCTCCCAATGGCAAAAAGGCGGCCATCAAGACTGGCTGCAATGGCAGGACGAACTCGCCGCCGCCGACCGTCTCCGCGACACCACCGCCGAACTCCGTGACCGCACCCCCGGTGCCCAAATCCTCGAAAACCTCGCCGCCTGGCTCACCGTCCAACTCGCGGGCCTCCTCGATCAGCCCGCCCCGGACGATCCCGCCGAAGAATTCGCCCTCCTGAACGCCGCCACCCAGGCCCTCACCCAGCTTCAGCGCGGCGATGCTACCCGCGACCGCCTTGCCCGCCAGCGCGCCGAGTTCGAAAAGACTCTCCCCGCCGACCTGGAGGAACAATTCCTGAAATACGCGCTCCGCCCGGAGATCAAGGAGCAATTCTGCGGCCCGCCGCTCACCGACGAAGAGCGGGACTACCATTTCCACGCCGCCCTCTGGACCGATTACGTTTACGAACGGGATATCGACAAAATGGTCCACGTCAGCCAGGCCAGCGAGCTGATCCGCCGCGAATACGCTGCCTACCACGACCTCCCTTGGGACGGCGAACCCGCCCCCGAACTCACCGAGGCCGACTACCGCAAAATCTTCGGCCTCTCCCCCGACGAACCCTTCCCCACCGAAGAAAACACCGCCTGTGAGACGCCCCCAACTCCGCCCGCATCTCCACCGCCTCCAACCACCGCCACTCCCAATCCCCCCGCCGGCGAAAAAGAGGATCCATCCGACCTCCTGTTCGTCGTCGAAGGCCGCCCACCCCGCCCTTGGAAAGAACTCAGCATTTGGGAACAGGACCTCCTCTGGGCCATGAGCCAACCGCCCGAGCCCAACGAAATAGAACTACCCGATTTGGAGTCCATCGCCCCCTTGTCCTGCCCCCGCCCAGAACCCCAGGTCGATGAGCCTGTCGAAAAGGCTGTCGGTGAGCCTGTTGAAAAGGTGGTCGGTGAGCCTGTTGAAAAGGTGGTCGGTGAGCTTGTCGAACCGTCCCCCGCACGGAGTTCCGCATTTATGCGGTCCGATTCCTCTCCCGATAGCGCGGTCCGTGAGCCCGTCGAACGGCCTCCCCGCTAACGCCGCCCCCACGAAAAAGAGGAATAGCCCCTCCGCCAAGTCAGAAAATCACCCCGTCCTCCTAATTTGCGCCCGCCCCAAAACCGTGCCGGGCTCGCTCTTTGACATCACAACCTCCGATCCGAATAGCCGCCTGCCGGGACCCGGCACCTCCCGGCAGGCATTGGGCGCCACGTCCCCGCGCCAGCCCACTTGATTGTAGGAGTCGAAGTGATGAGACTCTAACTTTTTCCCCCGTGCCCGCACCGCCCCCTTCCATCGAGAACATCGGCGCCTCCCCGGCTCGGAGTTCCGCCTTCAGGCGGCCGGGTTCCACCCCCAAAACCCAACCCACTCCTCGCCAACGCCGCCCGCACGAAAAAGAGGAATAGCCCCTCCGCCAAGTCAGAAAATCACCCGATCCTCCCAATTTTTGCCCGCCCCAAAACCGGGCCGGGCTCGCTCTTTGGCATCACAACCTCCGAATAACCGTCTGCCGGGACCCGGCACCTCCCGGCAGGCATTGGGCGCCACGTCCCCGCGCCAGCCCACTTGATTGTAGGAGTCGAAGTGATGAGACTCTGACTTCTCCTCTTCGCCATCCCAAAGTTCCCGCAACCTGAACCGCATGGGCAATGAGCGTCCCTCCGGCCCCATTCCCCTCCGCCGTCCAAGCTGCGGACACTTAATCCAGTTTCCCGAACCGCCGCAAAACCAAACCATCCGTCGGTATCCCGTCGCATGATTCGTCCGATCCGCCCGATCCGTCTGACTCTCCCATTCCCCTCCGCCGTCCAGGCTGCGGACACTTAATCCAGTTTCCCGAACCGTCGCGCCACCAGACCATCCGCCGGCCTTCCTTCTCATGATTCGTCCGATCCGCCCGATTCGTCTGATTCTCCCATTCCCCTCCGCGTCCAGCTCCCGGACACTTAATCCAGTTTCCGCGGCCGGAAACCGGTTTCCGAAGCTTGCCTTTTTCGCCCCGCTGGCACAGCCTGAATCCCATGCGCCCGCCCAATCCTGCGGGCCCGAAAACCATGCGAAAATACAACGTTGGCATCATCGGTTACGGTTGGGTGGCGGGGGCGCACATCGACGCCATCAACGCCGGGTCCCGGGCTCAGGTCACCGCCGTTTATTCCTCGCGCCCGCTCGATTCCGCCGCCCTGGCCACCCGACACGGCCGCCCGATGGCCGTGTATCAGGATTTGGCGGCGATGCTGGCCGATCCCGCGATCGATGTGGTTTCCATTTGCAGCTACCCGTACGACCACGTTCGCCAGTCCATCCAGGCCGCCCGGGCCGGCAAGCATTTGATCATCGAAAAGCCGCTCGCCCTGTCCTTGAAGGATTTGCGCGCCTTGCAAGCGGCCGTGGCAGACGCCGGAGTGCGGGTGTGCGTTTGTTTTGAATGCCGTTTTTCCAGCCAATTCCTCACCATCAAGTCCGCCATTGATCGCGGTTTGCTTGGTCGCATCCATTACGGGGAAGTGGATTATTACCATGGCATCGGGCCGTGGTACGGCCAGTTCCGCTGGAACACGCAGGCCGCCGCGGGTGGGAGCAGTTTGTTGTCGGCCGGTTGCCATGCGCTCGACGCCCTGTTGCTGTGCATGGGCAGCGAGGTGGCCGAGGTAACCAGCTATTCCACCGGCTCCGCCAACCCGGTGTTTGAGAAATACGAATACCCGACTTCCAGTGTCACGATCCTCAAATTCGCCGATGGCCGGGTGGGGAAATGCGCGTCCGTGATCGATTGCCTCCAGCCGTATTATTTCCATACGCATCTGGTGGGCAGCGAGGGCAGTTTGCTGGACAACAAGTTCCACTCCGCCACCCTGAACGGATTGAACAAAAGCAAATGGAGCGAACTCTCCATGAAGATGCTCGATTCCGGCGATGTTTCGGACCACCCCTACCAGACCCAGTTCGAAGCGTTTTTCGCCGCCCTGGATGCCGGCACGGAAATGCCCCTGACCAGCCTGGCCGAAGCCGCCCGCAGTCATGAGGTGATTTTTGCCGCCGACCGCTCGGCCCGCACGGGCAAGCCGGTCAAGCTCTCGTCGTGATCCCGCCCGTTGCCATTGCCATCGGCGCCCACCCGGACGACATCGAATTCCAGATGGCCGGGACGCTCCTGCTGCTGCGGGAGGCCGGCTTTCGTACGCATTATTTGAACCTGTGCCACGGCAACTGCGGTAGCCTGGAACACAATGGCCGGACCACGCGGAAAATCCGCGCCACCGAGGCCCGCGCGGCGGCCCGGATCCTGGGAGCGGAATATCATCCCGCTTGGGTGAATGATCTGGAATTGGTTTACGATCTGAAAAACCTCCGCCGGCTGGCCGCCGTACTTCGCGAGGCGCAACCCGGCATCGTGCTGACGCATTCGCCCCGGGACTACATGGAAGATCATACCACCACCTGCCGGTTGGCGGTCACCGCGGCCTTCGCCCGTGGCATGCCGAACTTCCGCACGGTGCCGGTCCGGCAGCCGTATGCCGACGAGGTCGTGGTTTACCATTGTCCGCCGCATGGTCTGCGGGATGGCCTGCGGGAAAAATTCATTCCCGGGGCCTTCGTCAACACCACCGCGGTGCACGAGGTGAAGCTGCGGGCCCTGGCCGCGCATCAGAGTCAGCAGCATTGGTTGGACGCCAGCCAGGGGATGAACTCCTACCTCGGGGCCATGACCGAAATGGCGGTGGCGCTGGGCCGGAGTTCCGGAAAGTTCACCCACGCCGAAGGCTGGCGCCGGCACCTGCATCTCGGGTTTACGGCCGCCGATCACGATCCTTTGGCGGCCGTGCTCGGGCGGAATTATCGGATCAACCGGCAGTACGAAAAGCAACTCGAAGGATAACCATGCCCCGTAAAATCAGTTCCATCGCCCCCGATTGGTGGGATTACACCACGCTGGAAAACGACCTCATCCAGGCCGCCGCCGCGCTGACCCCGGCCCGCATGCAGGAACTTTCGCGACCCGGATTCAAGGTGGTGTTTTACGACACCCTGGAAGATTTTTACCTCGCCGAGGCGTTGGAATATATCACTGCCTGGCGCCAGTCCACTCCGGATAACCCGGTGGGCATCTGCGGTCCCATCGGTCCCACCGAGCAATTGCCGCTCGTGGCCCGCCTCGTGAATGAACTCCAAATCCCGCTCTGCTCCGCCCACTTTTGGGGCATGGACGAATGGTTCCTGAACGGCCGGGAAGCCCCCGCCACCCATCCGTTATCCTTTGAGCGCGCGGACCGGGAATTGTGCTTTAACCGGATCCGCCCGGAACTCGCCATGCCGGACGCCAATCTGCATTTTCCCAAGGGCGATACCGCCGCTTATCGTCAGAGTTGGCAGGGCGTTCGTTGCGCCGTGATGCAGGGAGGGCAGGGGGACATCAAGCACTGGGCTTTTAATGACCCGCCCAAGCGGTCGGGCCAATACCTGCATCAGCCACCATCCCCCGCCGAGTATCGCCAACTCGCCACGCGGGTGGTGGACTTGCACCCCATCACCATTGCCCAAAACGCCCGCACCTCAGGCGGTGGCAACATCACGCTGGTCCCCACCCAGGCCATCAGCGTGGGCCCAGTGGAAACCTGGCAGGCGGAAAAAGTCTCCATCTGGCATGCCGGACGCCACGACAATCCCTTCGGCCAGCGCCTCACCACCCTGATGATCGCCGAGCGCCTGCCCGACAGTTCCGTCCCCATGTCACTGCTGGCGGATCACCCCAACGTTCAGTTCAATTTCTTCCGCGGCGGGGTGGGGGCGTGCGACGTGGAAATGCACTGAAGGTGTGAGGGGAATCGGATGATCGTTCCGACCAGCGGAAGGACGCGCCTGAACTAATCCAAACGGTCGACCAGTTCACTGCACGTCATCTGCTCCCTTTGTGTGAGGAGCCGCTGGTTCCGAAACTGGGGCCTGGAATTGTTCACAATCATGCCGGCCGTTGATGCGAATTACGTCATTGTGAATGCCGTAAACTATCGTTGCCTGGACAGCATCATTGAAGAAGAAAAGCATCCAGCCGTTGTTGATTCGAAGTTTCCACTGGCCAGACTCCGCATATCGTCGGAAATAAAGCCGCAATTTGCGCCGCTTACCAATCGCCGTCCATCTGCCGCTGGGGTCATCATACCATACGGCACTCACCCGGCCGTGCTGTTCGTAAAGCGCGACTGCATAGTGCGAAGTGTTGACGCGAGCCGAGTGCCCATCCGCTACATCCGTCACTTCTTCGACATCTCCGAGTCGGCGTAAAACGGCGAGCCCCTCATCGAATGAAGTGCCCAGCCCAAAGTGAGGAGTCTTGAGCTTGATTGGCCAAAGCATGCGAAGCATGTTGTTTCCGAGGTTCTAGTCTGAAGCCCAGCCACCGAGAACTCGCGGCAAGGATCCCGACTTGGGTGGTCGCTGCAAGTCAATGGCGCTTGGCTTTCATGAAGTCCGATTGTGAACTTATTCGGCCGGTTTCGGCAAGGAAGAGTTGGTCGATCGAATGAATGCGAATTTGGTTCCTGCTCGTGCGGGCCACCTGGTGGGTATTCCGCAACCCCGTTAGGCGCGGAATGTTTTTGGTCATTGGCCAAAAAATAACACAAGCTCCGGAGGAGCGGCATAATTACGGCGTCGCCCGGTGAACGAGAGATCCCAATTCAATAACCTTCTGAACAACCTCGATTCCAAGCGTTTGCTTTTTTGCAAAACCACATGCCGCCCCGTCCGGGGCTTGGAGATTTTTTGGGACATGTTAGCTATAGACATGTCGCGCCGCTGGCGCTGGGAGGCGCACCTCACGGCACGCGGACTGCGGCGCAGACCATTTCCAAAACGCGCCGGATGCCGTCATCCCCGCCCAGACTGCCTTCATTGAACGGCGTGCGGGGGATCGGTTTCCAATCATCCCGGGAATGGTCCGCCTCGGGCTGCGGCAGGCCGGTGAGGGAGGGTTCATACTGGCCGTTGTTGCCGCCCATTTTGTAAATGACCAGGTCCAGCGAAGGCACCACCAGTAGCGCGAAGCCACCGGCGCCCGATTTCCAAAAGGCATCGCGCGGCGCCCCGACGACATGGCCATCCGAATTCTGCTCAAATTGCAGGGAATAGGGGCAGTGCGGATTGTGCGGCGACATCTGGCGGCATAGCGCCACATACTCTGCGGGCACGAGTTGTTGTTCGCCCCATTTACCTTCATGGAGCAGGCAGTAGCCGAAGCGCAACGCATCCGTGGCGTGGACGGCGATGCTGCCGGCGCCGTTGGCGTGCGGCATGGTGAAATCCCCCCGGTGTAAACAATAACCCCACGCACCCCAGCCCATCGGTTTGGCCAGCCGGGCGTCAATATAATCCGCCAAATCCATGCCGGTCACCCGCCGCAGGACCATCGAGGCAATATGCGGTTCGGGTGAGGAATACGAATAGCCCGCTCCCGCATTGGTCCACATGGCGCAGCGGAGAGAGGATTGATCCAAATCGCGGATGTTTTGTCCGGGCACCGCTTTCAACTGCAGGGCCTTGCCCATCACCACCGCGGTTGGCGCGCCGCCTTCCCCGTTGTAGCCGCCGGACATGCACAACAACTGCCCCAGCGTGATTTCCGCCCGGCGCGCATCATCCAACTTGCCCTCCGGTCCGAACGCTTCGGGCAGGTATTTATCCGTAAACACCTTGGTGTCCAAACCGTCCGGAATTTTGTCCCGGAATTCCTGCAGCATGATACCGCAGGCGATGCTGGTATAGGCCTTGCCCGTGGAAGCCATGTCCGGGTTGACATTCCGACTGGCGCGGCCGAAATACTGCTCCCAGACCAGGTACCCATTCCTGACCACTAAGAGGGCGCCGTTTTGCGTGCAATGCTCGGTGAAGATCCCGGCCTGTTGCAGTTTGTTCCAATCCAGCCCCGCCTTATCCCGCGCGGCGGCCGCATTGGTGGCCACCCGCCAGCCGCCCGCGCTATCCGGGGGAGGAAAATAGTCTGCGGCGCCGGCCGTTGCCAGGGTTCCCAGCCAGCCAGCCGCAATCATCCCGCGGAAATTCGTCCAGGTGAAATTCATGACTCATCCTGTCTCGGGCCAGGGTTGAGATCAAGTCCGGTTCCCTCGATTTTGCATGGCGACCAACCTCCTCTCCGGCCCACCAACAGCCGGGGCGCAAATCCTACCGCGCGGCATCGTTTGGAAAAAAGTGAACCTTTTTCCCGCCACTCGTTACTAACGATTGAACCCGGTTGATATTGTTCCGAAGTGGCATGAAACAAATTTTAATTGTTGTCCTGTTTACCGCCCGCGCCATCACGTTGGCCGGGGTGGACAAACTTCCGACCGACCACCGCTATCGGCAGCCTGAATGATTATGAAACTCCAACGACTCCTGCTCCCCGCCCTCGGCCTTTGCCTGTTGGGTATAATTGTGCTCCGTCCCGCCGCACCCCGCCCGCCCGGGGACCGGGTGGTCGACCCGCCCCGCGCGCCCGCGCGTCCCTTTTTCGCCAGCCGCCCCGTGCGCGCAGCTACGCTGGATGCGGCCCCCCTCCCGGCGATCCCGCCCCCGAATTTGTTCCAACGCGCGATGAAGGATTATTCGGGGGCAAATGGCGTGGTCATACCAAAGTTGTCGGCGGGCGAGTTGGAGCCGTTTCTCACTCAAAACCACCGGAGCGCGGCCAGTCTCCTGGCTGCGTTTCACACGAGTGGCGAGCCCATTTTTCTCCAGGAAGCCTGGCAAACGCATCCGGATGATCCGCGAGTCGCGATGACCGCGATTTTCCAGGCGGATATTACACCGGAAGAGAAACAGCGCCGGGTGGATAAGTTCCGGGAAACCAACCCGGACAATGCGCTGGCCAACTATCTGGGCGCGCTCCAGGATTTCAAAGCCGGACGGCCCGCGCAGGCGCTGGCCCAGTTACAAACCGCCGCTGGCACCCGGTCGTTGCGTGACTATTCCGCCGATTTCATGCAGAGCTCCGAGGAAGCCTATCAGACCGCCGGTTATTCCCAGGCCGACGCCGCGACTGCGGCCGCCATTGGTCTGCCCCAGCCGTATCTCCCGGAACTCAAGGCACTCGGCCGGAGCATTGGCGATTTGGCTGCCCAATACCGCCAGGCGGGGGACCAGGCCGCGGCGCAGGCAACGTTGCAAATGGGTCTGGAGATTGGCCAGCGCCTGGATTCCGGCTCCGCGACGATGATGCAGGATATTGTGGGGCTCACCATTCAAAGGAACCTGCTCGCCGAGCTCGATCCCACCATGACTTTCGGCGGAGGCGGCCAGACCATCCAGAACCAAATTGATTTGCTGACCCAGCAACGCACCGCATTGCAAACGCTGGCCACCCAGCAAGTCGGCGCGGTCTCGGCCCTGCCGGACGACGACGTAGTTCATTATTTCCAGCGGATGAAGGCATCCGGTGAAACCGCCGCCCTCCGCTGGGCCGTGGCCAAGATTGGGGGGCAATAAATTATGAACCACCAAATCTTGCGTCAGCTTCTTTTGGGCGCGTTGCTACTCAGTACCGGGTGCCATCGATCCGCACCCGGCGCGGCCGGCCCCCGTCCCACCACCGCCGGGACGAGTTCAACAAACCTGTTCCAACGCATGGCCAAGGGGGCGGAAACGCCAAAAATCAATCCCCAACAACTCGATGTTTACCTGGCGCAGGAGCACCGCAGCGCCACCAGTTTGCTGGCCGCATCCCGGGTCACCGGCGATGAAACTCTGCTCGAGGAAGCCCTGCGCGCCCAGCCCGCGGATCCCCGGGTTGCCTTGGCCGCCTTGACGCGGCCGGGCGGCGCCCGGGAAGGACGGCACAGTTTGATCGTGGCCTTCAAGAAGTCCGCCCCGGATAATTCCCTCCCCAATTACTTGGCCGCCCTGGAGGAGTTCCGGGCCGGCCAACCCAATCAGGCGGTGCGCGAATTGGGCGCGGCAGCGAAGAATCCGCTCCAGGATTATTCGGCGGATTTCGTGGCCTCCTCCCGCGCGGCGTACCAAGCCGCCGGGTGTTCCCCCGCCGACGCCGCCACCGCCGCCCAACTCGCCCTGCCGCTCCCGCACTTGGTTCAACTCAAGGAGCTAGCCCAGGCGATCGTGGATCTGGCCGTGAAGTATCGCCAATCGGGCAATTCACGGGGCGCGCAAACCCTGCTCCAAATCGGCTTCGAATTGGGACAACGACTCAATTCCGGCTCGGGGACCCTGGTGCGGGATTTGGTGGGGATTGCCATTCAGCGGCTCATGCTGGGCAGCCTCGATCCGACCGCGCCGTTTGGTGCCTCCGGGCAATCCGTCCAGAACCAACTCGACGCGCTGGCCCACGAACGCGACACGCTCCAGGCCCTCGCCCGCCAGCAGGAGGGCATTGTTGGCTCTCTGTCGGACGGGGAAGTGGTCCAATACCTGGAGCAGGTGGCGACTACCGGGGAACGAGCCGCGGCCCAATGGGTGCTCACCAAATATTCACCCAAATAGACCCGGGCAACCGCCCGGGCCTACTTTGCGCCGTGACTCTTCATTATTTTTTGCAGCGCGGCCTGTTCGGCCGGAGTTTGCGCGTACGGCATCAATTGGGCGGGATCCGTCAGCAGCTTGCCCGCGTTGGCCCCCTGCCATGCCTGGATGGCTTGGTGCAGGGCGTCTTCCGAAGTGGTGGAACTGGAAATGGAATCCTTGCCAATTTGGAAAACGGATTCCATGTAATTGCCATCCGGATCCACCAAGGATTTGGGCTTTTCCAGTACCGTACCCGGTTGACTGAACTCGTACCCTTGCAGCACTTCCTCCCCAACCGTCGGTGCCAGGTACGGTTTCAGCTGCGTGAAATCAGCCGGCAACTGACCGTTGTTGGCCTGCGCGTAACCGTTCAACGCATCCTGCACGGTGGCCGCGAACTGGTTCTTCGCGGCGGAGCGCAGGGAATTCAACGCTTGACGAAAATCCGCATCCGATTCCAATTGCTTGGGTCGGCGCGCGGCTTCCAGCCAATCCTGATCCGTGAGAAACTGGAACTCCGGGATGGTCTGCCCCGCCGACTGCCCCACCCGGTCTTTGAGCTTTTTGACCCGGTCCAGCCAGGATTTCACGACCTGGTCCGTCGCATCGGTCTCCGCGCGCGGAGTGGTGCCGGCGGCCTTGAGTTGGGCGAGTTCGCGCGCTTCCCCGCGCAAGCGGGCCACTTCGCCCCGCAGACGCAGCAGTTCCGAATTATCAGATTTCGGCTTGGTGGATTCCGCCTTTAAGCGCTCCAGTCGCTCTGTGGCGGCATCCAATTCCTTCTGGAGCCGGCTGTTTTGTTCCGCCAGGGAGTCGCGTTGTTGCTGCCAGGCCTGGGCGCTTTCGCGCAGCCGGGCGGCCTGACGGGCTTCATAAATTCCCGTCCCCACGGCGAGTGCCAGGGTGGCGGTCAACAGGGTTTTTTGCATTAAGTTCATGGCAATGGCTTTGGTCGTGACAACCGTCGTGGCGTGCTGCAAGGCGGCGGTGCCGGAAAGGGCAACGGTTGCCGAAATGGAGGCGGTTAGCCCGGCCGGGGCGGCGTGCAAGGCCTGGGCGGAGAGCAGGGCCACCAGGCCGGCGGATCCCACCGTGATTCCCCGGCGGGTAAACACCGTGCGCAATTCGGCTACCGCCCGGCTCACCCGTTTCCGTGCCGCTTCCTCGGAGGTGCCGAGGCTCGCGCCGACTTCCCGCAGGCTCTTGTTCTCGAAGTAGCGAAGGAGCAGCGCATTGCGGTCGGTTTCTGGCAGTTCATCCAACGCCTCGTCGAGGAGCGGTTCCAAGGGCGCCCAGGCGGGCGGATCTGATTTCATGGTGGCCATTTCAACGGCAGTCTGCTCCCGGCGCAGGCGGCGGGATTCTCCCCGCTGCCGGTCAATGGCGGCGTGCCGGGTGACGCGGTAAAGCCAGGCGGTCAGGAGGGTGTCCGGCTTCAATCGGCCCGCCTCCCGGGCCAGGGTTAGGAACACGGTTTGCGCCACCTCTTCCGCCAGTTCGGGCGAGCGGGTCTGGCGCAGCGCCGTGGCGTACACCAACGTCAGATGGCGTTCCACGAGCTGGGCAAAGGCCGGCTCGGAACCAACCGCGGCATACTGCCGCAATAAATCCAGGTCATTCATTCGCAACTTCCTAAATATAACGCCACCCACCCCGAAACCGGACAAACTTATCTGCCGGGAGCCAGGCTGCTCCTCGCGGCAAAATTGGACACGAGCGGGGCGCAGTGCTAAATTCCTGGCCGGTGGCTCAGCCCGGGCTCCCGCGATAGCTCAGTGCTGAGCAATGAAAACCAGTTCATGAAGTCTGGCAAGAATCGGCGGCCGCTGGCCTCGCGACTGCATCGGTGTTACGCCTTGGCGACCCTGTTTGCCTTCCTGCTGATGGCGTCATCCGCACTCGCCCTGACCATTGTCACTCCGCCCACCTTCTCTTCCTCCGCCACGGCGCCTTTGGCCGGCACTTTGCGCTTGAAAACCGATGTGCCGGCGCGGCTCAGCGTGGTCGTGAATGACGGGACCAGCACCTGGACCAAGGATTTCCTGGAGTATAGTACGACGCCGACCGGGATGCTTTTGGGCTTCAAGCCCGGTCGCTTTCATCAAATCACCGTCGTTGTGTACGACCGGAATCAGAATGCGGTTACGAACGCCCACCCGGTGATTTTTACGACCCCACTGTTGCCGTCCGACTTTCCCAACCTGGTCCTACTGACGAACCGGCCGGAATTGATGGAGCCGGGGTACACCCTGTTCCGGGTGGTGAATAACAACAGCGCCCGGGCCTTTCTTACGATCGTCAACAATGCCGCCGAAGTGGTCTGGTTCAGCAGTTCAATTCCCTCCACCTTGGAGGTGAAAGCGCTGCCGAACGGCGATCTCTTTTTGCCCCAAAACTACGGCTTCCTGGAGGTCAATCTGCTGGGTAACACCGTCCAGACCTGGAATGTGCCAACCAATTGGACGGTGAATTACCATGAGGGCACGATCACGGATCACAACAGCATCCTCTTCATTCATGACGACACCCGGGTGGTGACGAATTTCCCGACCAGCACCAGCAACTCCAATGCGCCTCTCCAAGCCACCACGGTCCTTTTCAATTGGATTGCGGAACTGTCCATGACCAACGGTTCCCTGCTCAACACCTGGAGCCTGATTGACATGGTGCAGTCAAACCGCGTCAATTATCTGACCTACACGATTTTCAACCCCGCCCTCGGGTGGGACTGCGAGCACGCCAATGCCGTCATCCCGGACCCGCGCGATGATTCGGTCATCGTTTCCTTGCGGCATCAGGATGCGATCATCAAATTCTCCCGGGCGACCGGGAAATTGCAGTGGATCTTGGGCCCGCATGAGAATTGGTCCCCGGATTTTCAGCCGTATTTACTCGCGCCGGTTGGGATTCCCTTCGCCTGGAGTTACGCGCAGCATGCCCCGATGCTTACACCGCAGGGAACCCTGCTGGTGTACGATGATGGCGATTTTCGGGCCAGCCCGTTCGACCCGGGAATTGCCGACGCCGATAATTTCAGCCGGGTGGTGGAGTATCGGATTGACGAGGCGGCCATGGAGATTTCCCAGGTGTGGGATTACGGCCGCACCAATTCTCCCCGGATTTATTCCGATCGGGTGGGCAATGCCGATTGGCTCCCGCAGACGGGAAATGTGCTGATCACTTTCGGCAATGTGAATTATGTTGACGGTGCCCATCCCAGTCCGTTTTCCGCATCGGCGACCATGGCGCGGATCCAGGAAGTGACGCACGGTTCCGACCCCCAACTGGTTTTCGACCTCGCCCTCTTTAATTATGGCAACCCGGCGACCACGTATCTGGGCGACTCCGCCTACCGCAGTCATCATGTGGCGGACTTGTATTCACAAATACCGCAACCAGTCGGCGATTTGCAGTTACGACTGAATGGGAGTGACGCCACGCTGCTCTTTTCGGGCGACCGGAGCCACACCTACATGGTGGAAGGCGCCCGTGAGCTTGGCCATTGGGAGACTCTGGGAGAGGCCAACTTCAACGGTGGCGGCAACTATTCCTTCACGCACTCCGAGCCAGCCGGTTCTCCGACGCACTATTATCGGGTGCTGACCCAATGAACCCGCGGGCGCGGAATCTTCCGCGCCATCGAATCAGGGAGTCAAACCGTCCACCGAAGTGCCGTCGTGAGACCAATTGATGTCGAAGCGGGCGGGATCCTCGGGTTTGCCATTGTAAGGCACGCAGACGTAGTCGTACTTGAAATAGGCGGCGTGGCCGTCGCTGAAAGCGATGTTGCCGCCGGCAGTGTGGCGCGAGGAGAAGCGGCTGGTGTAATTCTGCGGACTGCCCAATTTGTCCGCCTGGGCGCCGAAGTAAGGTGTTTCATCCGCCCGGACCCGGTTGTCGGAGAACATGACGAACGCGGAGGGATTCTTCACGAGTTGGGTGCGCAAGGGCAGGACTTGCACTGTGCCATTCTTCTCCCACATTCCCTTCGAGTTCATGCCATAATGGAACACGACCCGCGTGCCGATGTTGATGGTCGGGTCGACGGGCTTCGTCATCGCCGTGGGGCAATGAAAAATGTTATTCCCCGCGTTGAACCCGGCCGGTCCGGTCGTGCTCAGGGCATATTGCCAGAGCGGGGTGCTCTTGATGTAGGGGGGCAGGGCGTTGAACCAGGCGTCGCGACCGTTTTCCGCGCCGCTGTTGTTGTTGGCATACTCCACGTCCGTGAGGTCCAGCCAGCGCGGCTGGTCCTCGCTATAGTCACCGGGTGTCCCGGTAGTGCCATTGGGGATCTTGGTGGCGGGAAATGTCTGGTTGCTTTCATCCACGTAGATGGTCTGCGCCAGGCCCCATTGTTTCAAATTGCTCAAACACGCCGCCCGATGTGCCTTTTCTTTGGCTTTGGCCAGCGTTGGCAGCAGCATCCCGGCAAGAATTGCGATGATGGCGATCACCACCAACAATTCAATCAAGGTGAACCCGCGCCGGGTGCTGGAATTTCGGACTGACGTTTTGCTCATATATTTGCCGCTACAACCATTCGTGGTTTTGCCGCTCCTGCCACTCTGCCGATGATCTGTGACGATTGAGTGCAGACAAGGTAACAAACGTGTGACGCCCGGATTGTCCGACCTTCATCGTTTTGTCACCCTTTCGTCACCCGCCCGCCAATCGACCGTAACCTGATTGCCGAACCATGCTTCCTTGTCAGCAAATCGACGCCGGTGTAAAACTCTTTCTGTAATTTGTCTTTCTTCTCCCCGCCGCCACCCCTCCGGGGTGAGGCGGAGCGAAGGCGAGCGTAGCGAGGCGAGCGCAGCCGATCCCCGGAGGG
>CAIXFN010000030.1 GCA_903918755.1 uncultured Pedosphaera sp. | reverse complement strand
TGCGTCCAGGCCGAGGACGGGGTCGGGTACGGGTTCGGATTCGAGCACGTCCTGCCAGAAACTCATGGGGATGTCGTCGGGGCCAAGGGGGTCGTTGATGTCGTCGTTGTCCGGGTGGTCGGCGGGAAGCGGGTCCAGGCCGAAATTGCGGCGGATTTCGGCGCGCTTCTCCAGCGGGGTGAGTTGTTTGCCATAGGCTTTTTCGCGATGGGCGGGGTCTTCCATCCATTGGTAGAAGCGGGCCTGGATGACTTCATCGAAATCCCCAGTGGCGGCGGCGGCTTTCTGGCGTTCGAGGGCCAGCCGCTGGCGGGTGTGTTCGGCGCGACGCAGCCGGGCGACGGATCGGCAGAGTTGGAAGAGGAGTTTGGCTTTGGTGGCCGGGTCGGCGGTGGTTTGGGCTTTTTTCGCGGCCAGGGCGAGTCGAGCGGCGAGGAGGAGGCTAAGGTCATGGCTGAGATCGGGCGGAACATCGTTGGCGTTTTCGACGATTTGCTGGGCGCCGTCGAGGAGTTGACGGTGGGCGAACCAGTGGGCGTAACCACCGGCATACCATTCGGAGAGGTTTTGTTTGGTGATGGGGCGCCCGGCGAAGTCGGTGGCGAGCCGGGAGCGGACTTCGGGGAGGGCGTTGAGCCAGGCGAGGACGGTGGATTGCGGTTCGCCGTCGAGCAGGCGTTCGTTGAGGGCCTGCCGGATTTCTCGGGGCAGGCGGGCGATTTTTCCGCGGGGACGTGCGTCCATGGGGATGGGTATAGCACGGGTGTTTCGAAAACGTATTCCTACGGTAGGAATTTAGGCGGGATTTTTGGGGGGGAACGAAAGATTTCGCCGCGAAAAAGCAAAACCGCAAAAGGAAAAAGTTGGAAAAGTTTTGAACTGCTGAGGTGGGATGATTTTGTGAGCAGCAAACTGAGTAAACTCTGGTATTCAGCCTGACAGCATATTGACCACTTTTTGGACACAACGAGGTAAATCTTCCCGGAGTTCATAAACCCAGAACCGGCAGACTTGCCATCCAAGGCTCTGAAGCTGCAGGTCCCGCCAGTGGTCGTCATCTTTGCGACCACCAGCGGCCGTGCGATGGACCGATTCACCGTCCACTTCCACGTCGATTTTTCTCGGACTCAGAATCCCCAAGTCAAGGAATCGACCCGCGATAGGATATTGCGGAACAACTGTGATGGCTGCTTGTCGCAACGCGTCGGCCAGAACCTTTTCCCAGGGGGACTGATATAGTTCGCGCCTCGCCCCCAATATGTCCCCGGTTTTCGGCACTGTGCGACGCGCCAGTTTTTCGATGAAGGTAACACCGCAGGCCAAAGCCCAATCACGATTACCAACGACGTGCAAAACGGCTCTGGCTCGCGACACCGCCACATTGAAAAGATTTGGATTCTCCCGGAGAAAAATCCTGGAACCGTCCGGCAATTCTGGCCCGCCGCACAAGCTGAAAAGGATCAAATCGCGCTCATCCCCCTGAAATCCGTGGGCGGTTGCGGCGAGGAAATGTACACGCTCCATGAAATCGGGTGGCATCGCATCGCCCGCTTCAAGCGCATCCTTGATCCGAATCATCTGCTGGCGGAATGGCGTCACGACGCCAACGGTTCCACGATAACCCACTGCGGCGAGGCGGGACAACTCAGCCCGGATGGCTTCGATTTCATCCGAACACCATACCCCGGTTTGGCCCGGTTCCAGTTTCCCGGCTACATGCGTCCAATGGATTCCAGGCTGCATCCCTTGCGGGATGTTCAAGCGCTCGGTCACGGTCACGACGTGGAGCGTGTTGTTGTAGAACGCCTCATTGCCGTAATCCGCAATGAGGTCGTGCGAGCGGAAGTGGAGATCAAGACGCACGCGGGCGCTGTCCGGCACGGATGCGTTGTCGTGGGCAAGATCGAACGCGCTGTTCGTGCGATAGGTGAACCGCTGGACCCTTGACTCCGTGAGGCCATGCTGCTCCAATAATGTCTGGTCAACTACCGCGTCCAACGTGCTGATGTGCTTGAGTTGCATGGGGTCGCCTGCCAACACAGCACGTTTGCTGCGTGCTAACAACGGCACAATGGATGGGATGTCGCACTGGCTAGCTTCGTCTATGAGCACAAGGTCGAATAGTCCGGGCACGAGTGGCAGCGCGCTACGTGCTGAGAGGTTCGAAACCGACCAGAGTGGAAACGCCCCCAGGATAAGCGGGAAATGCCGTTTCAATTCTTTGCCGAAGCGATCTGGCCCCCAATTTTGAATGCCAGCCCGCAAATTTGCCAAGGCTTCCCGGTCAACTGGGGCGAGGGTATTGGGCATGCCACCGGTGGCCCATCGCATCCACTCGCGAGTCTGTTCTTCAATGCCCTGTTGGGCGATTGCCATGCGACGATTGCAGTCTTCAGCTCGCGGCAGCTGGGCGAGCCGTTGCTCGCAACTTCGCATGAGTTCAGCCAGACATGCGGTTTCTGCCCATGTTTTCCATGTAGTGAAGAAATCGGTCCAAGAGGCGATTGTCGCTCGGGCGTCCGGCAAAGTGCGGCCAGCAAAGGCAATCGGGAATGAAACCAACGGTTCACGCGCTGCTTTGCGTCTTGCTTCTATCCGGCTTCGGCGGAGCGAGTGCCAAAGCTTCAGGAACAGACCGGCCGGTCGCGCAAGCGCACTGCGTAACTCTGCTTCCAACTCCTCCACTCTATCGCGCGTCATCTCGCGCGGCCAGAGTGCTAGCGCATCGTTAGATTGCGCTGCGAGTGGAAGAGATTTCCGAAATTCCTCAAACTGCTCATTCAACAATTCATACTCCGTTCGGGCCTGATTCAGCCTTGAGATGTCGTTGAGGGCAGCGCCCTGCTGCTTGAACAATTCCGCAAATTTTCGCCGATACTCATCTCCCTGCGCTGCATCTGGTCGCGGCGGGCGGGCGAGCAGGCTTTGTAGCTTGTTGAGGTAATTTTTGCGTTGTGCGAGGTCACGACTGGACGTTTGAATGATCAGGTCGCCGCCTTCTGCCGCACCGTTGAGCCGCGGCAGCACCGCATCCAATGCCTGATGGTTTTTGCTGGCGAACAGCGTTGCTTGGCCCCGAATTAACTGGTTTAGTAAAATTGCCGCCACGACCTCCGATTTTCCGGTGCCGGGAGGTCCGGTTACAACTGATACACACTCGGCCAGGGAATTCACGACGGCCCCGCGTTGGCTCGGATGCAGCAATCGCGTCTGCGCGAGTTGGTCAACGGAGAACCCGGGTGAAGGCCCGCCAGTATTGTCGGACGGCACTGTCAACGGCACGGGTTCCGCCGTTGGTTGGTCGTGCGGGAACAAGCCGGCGAGCGCGGTCTGATCAAGGTTTTCGTCGGAGAACTTCTCGGTTATGTCCCTGAGGTCACGCAGCAAACTCCGAGTGTAGCGCAAACGTGGACCGAGGGTGAGAACCGCACTGTTGTATAGTCCCGGTTCGGTGCTTTTCCAGTCTGCTACCATCCTCAGCCCAAGAGGCTCGATGTGTTCAGCGAATTTCTCCTCATCGTGCACGTAGAGAGCGGCGTCCTGTGCGAGACGTCCGAAGTCTTTCGGTCCCGGCGTAGTGCTTTCCCCGTCCTCGTCCCCGTCAATTGAGCCGTTCAAGAATCCCATCGCACGCAAAAATGCCCCGCGCTCGGCGCTCTTGGGGAAGCGGTACCCGAGCCAGGCACCGTTCACGGCGATCGGTCCGTCCGGTTTAAGATGAAGAACCCCTGCGCGCCAGTCGGCCGACATCGGCTGCGCGAAAAGGGGGACGACGAAACCGGAAACACCCTTAGGTTTCACAAACATAAGCGGGTAGCAGAGAAAAACGCATTCGTCTTCCCCGCGTCTGACGCGGTTGCGCTGGAAGGGGGATTGTTCTCTGGCCAGCGAGACAGCGAAATCGCCACCGGCAGCCAATCGCGCCCACGGGATTTGCGGAACGGCAATCCAGGTGTCGTCTTCGTTATCCACGAATCCCTTCAAATCCGGGGCTTCGTCCTGCAAGAGACAATCCATGTAGTAGCGGGCCATCGCACGGAACTGCTCCCACCGGCCGGCCGGAACGGGTGACGCTGCGATTACCGGAGAAATAGCCGCATTTGTTCGGCCATTCATAGTCGCTGCACTGCCAGCCGGCGGCAATGGGTACGCCTTATGTGACGAAGCCCTATTGAGGTTCGCTGGTATCTTGAGTAGCCGCCATCGAGTCCCTTCGACACGGGCAAACCCTTGATCTTGTAGCCGCCGTAATGCTTGAAGAACTTCAAATTCCTCAACTTTCGGCCCTGTGCGCCGTAACGCATCGCGCAACTCGGCGGCAGTTTGCGGGCCTGGGGCGAGAGCAAGGGCGCTGAGCAATGCCTCAGTCATCGTTCCTGCTCTCTGGCTCATTGTCTTCGCCGGGCGGAGCAATGGGCGGCATTTCGTCTGTAGCTGCCATAAAGTCGAGCCATTCGGTTACGCGTTCAACAAGTAGTTGTGGCCCAGGAAGGAGGTTCATGGTGCTAGCTTTGCGCAAAGCACGGGTGAGTCGCCTTGCGATCCGTTCCTCGTCTTGGGGGCATCGCTCCAGGCAGAGGAAATCGCGGGCTTGGGCATGTCGTCGCACTCGCAGTAGGAGTGCTAATGCGCGCAAGCTATTCATAAAAACGACTCGAAAGTTCTCCTCCTGCAATTTTTGCTCGAATGCTTCAAGACAAAGGCTCGTGGCCGCGACAACGTGATCCCGTGGCGCTTCTCGCAGGACGTCGGGCCTTTGATAAAGGACGTAAACAAGCATTCTCAGCCAATTGTTATTGAGCGCCTGACCGTACTCCGCCTTTTCCTTGATTGTCGCGAGCAGGCGACGCCCGTGGTCTGGCGTTTGAAGCACTCGCCCTACCGCGAACAAACGAACAGCATTGGTGACCGGATGAAGTTCACTGGCCAGGTGATTCTGGAATGTGTCCGGAGCATATCCGCCCATGCGCCCCAATACATAAACAACCGCATTTATCTCTATCGCAGCCGCATTCGAATCCGCATTTAGGACTCGCAATCGCTGCCAGAGTAGTTCAGCGATTTTGCGCGTTTGCTCGTCCTTGTTAGGAAGTGGACTCCAAATCTGGGAGCGACCAGCATATCCTCCGACCATAAACTCGCACGGCGCGACTGTGCTAAAGCAGACAAGCAAGTTGACAGGTGCAGCATCACCGCCCGTCGCCGTTACACCCGCGAGATGAGGGGCAATTGCTTTCGCAGCGCGCGCCTTCAAAATGCCCAAAGCAGCCATCCGTTGATTTTGGGCTCGGTCTTCAAGAGCTCGAGTGAGTTCTCGGTCGACGGTGTAGAGAAAGTCCTCAAAAATCGGCTTGTAGGCGTAGAGTTTTCCACACGCCGGCCATCCGAACTTAACCATGCCCTTCGGCCATTTCCCTCCCGGTTCGCGCGCAACACGTTCCATGCTTTGCCAGTTCAACATCACGCTTTGACCAGCTCCGAACACCTCGAACTGCCTTGGCGATGGTGTGATCCTAACACGAGCAAATCCTCCGGCAGATCGGGCGCTTACATTTAAATCAACCCAGGCGTTTTGTGCAGCCTGCACTGGCAAGCAGGTGGATAGCTTTCGATATTCGGTTTCTCCAGAACGCTGCAACCAACTCGCCAAACGAGTTGTGTCTTGTTCGATAAAAATTCGCCGTTGGAGAACGTGCTGAAAATCACGCCCGCCGGACACTTCACAATCTGTTGGAATAAGCGGAAGCCAGTGCGGTTCGTGCTCTTCCGTGAGAGTGAACAATTCCAGCGATGGCAAAATGTCGAGATAGGTCGGACAGTCCCGCGCCAGCCGCCATGCGAACAGACAGGAGCCGCGCGCCACGGCGGTTGCATCCGGGACAGGCCAACTCCATTGTGGAAATCGTCGTTGCAACAATGCGAAAAGAGGTTCTGCCAAAGGCCCGCAAAGCAATAATTCCGCATCCCTATCGATTGCGTTGGAAATTTTGGACAAGTGCGGTTCAAGCTCGGCCAAATCCGGGAGCACTCGGGAAAATGGTGCGGGTGAACCGGCGAGTAATGGTTCGGTGTTCGCAAAGTTCAAGCGGTTCAACCGCCTGACCGGTACACTAAACATTTCATCATCTTTTTCCTGCTGGCGAAACTCGAAGACGGAGATTTCCACTCCATGAAATCCAGCGTCCAAGACAGCTAAGTGCTTGTTGGCGATTTTGTGGCAAGCATTCGATTCCGCCCACGACATGGCCGCCGCGACGGAACGCCAGACCAAACGTGCCTTGGCAGGCAGTCGGCCAAGAAGCGATTCCTGGGATTCCTCTGGCAATTGATTCGGGACGGCGAGCACTACTTGGGCGGTAATGGCGTCGATACTCGTTCGCCTCATCACAGAGCAAACCTCTGCGGTCAAGCATTCAGCAGGAGTGGGCTTATTCACCGCCGGCAAACTGTACGGTGGTTGCCATTGAGACTCCGACCATCGGTCCCCTGTGTTAAGCCGTTGCCAAACCGTCGCAAGCATCACCCGTCCATTTTGTTCGGGCGGCGTAGCACGGCTCCATCCATCGTGGGAGGCCCTCGCGAGAGGGGGCCAAACCAGACCCGAGCCCCTATAGTTTCGCAGCGCTTCATCTCCGGCCAGTGCTTTTTCCTTCCTGATCAGCGGGAGGAGCACGCAAGAGGGCCGTTCCGGGTAGGCACTCGGGTGGTATGATTCGGCACCTGCATCGTCACGCACGCAAGCGAGCGAGTTGATTCCACCGAGATCCAGCCCAACATAGTTCATCCAGCTAGTTCCTCCAGCAAGATATTGAGGAGTTCAGGGAAATCATGGAACCAAAATGGTCCTCCTGCTGGCGCAGCGAGGTAATCCACTCGCCCATATCGAGGATTTTCCGGCTCCTTATCACCAGCCTGTTCGCCGCGTAACAACAAGCCGCGCACGTTCAGCGACGGTGCCTCGCGAGCCATTTGGTCGAGGGATGACCGCAAGCTGTCAGCCATCCCATCTCTCTGCTTTGCATCTGTTCCGAGGCTCAATACTGAAAAAATGCAGAGTAGCGCTTTCGGTTTTAGCGGTCCCGGTGTGGGATAAACGACCAGAGTCAATTCAGCACCGAGACGCGGCAAGAGTTCCTCAAGGCCCGGACATAAGTGAGCGTCTGTGGGGTGGACGACTAACATTTGCGCTCGTCCGTCACGCCTTATCCAGCGGTTTGAGACAGAGAGAGCTGGGATGAAAGTGCCTGCGTGGGGTTCGGTTCTTAGGTAGCCGTTGAGTTCACCATCTGTTTGCCAGCCACAGGTAGTTCGCGCTTCGTCGCTGAGAAGAAATGAGATGACGACGCCGCGAATGAATTCTGCCCACAGTCTTCGCCCCCAAGACCAGATGTTGTCCACGGCATCTTCCTCGCGCCGCAGCTTGTCGTATTGAAGCCAAAGCGGGTGGTACCGTCGGTCCTTTTGCAGGACGTAATTGGGGCGAGGCACACCTACCAGGCGGCCAACTCCCGACAGCGGCGACCAGACTTCAAGTCTTTCACAGGTGTTTCGGAGGTCAACAACCGTACGCACGCGCGGATGTTCTAGCGCACGCCCGTTTTCCCGCTCATAAGCACGAGCACGGTGCTGACAAAGGCGAATGAATTCCCGCATCACTCGATTCTCTGCCGTATCCACTGTCTCCTTTCGAGTAATCGCAAGTATTTCTTGGCGCGCTCCTGCCTTCTCCAAAACCGTTCGCCCCGGGCGGCGAATCAAGTCGCGAAGGCAAATCGAATCAAGTTCCTGCACACGTCCAATCGGAGTGGCTTCGCGTTGTCGAACGAGCATCTTTCGCGGTCGTTCGCAAACATTGCGGATGGCTACAAGGTGCCCAAAAGCAATTGCGACCACGCGGGCCATCCGTGGTTCCTCGCCCGTGCTTACTTTCTTCCAACGTGTCCAAATCGTTGCCCAGTTGAGGCGGGCAACTGCCTGGCCGGCAAACTCGCGAAATTCAGCGAACTCACCATCATGTGTGAGCGAAATCGCTTCCGTGAAATAGCCGCATAAAAAATCAATTGTATCGCGCAAGGAAACTTCCGCCGCGTTTGAGTCCTCCGGTTCTTCATATGCACTGGCGCGACGGAGACTACCGTGGACTGGGATGGCAAATTCTTCGTGCCCAAACCGAACACGCCACGGGTCCGCTTTCTCATGCGGAAAGGCGGGCGTTGATAAAACACCAGGACGGCGTCCCGCTGCCGTCTTTGGGTTCGGTAGAACTTGGCTGATCAGTGGAGCAGCCGAATGTCGATGGCCTGCCAGACTTGGCAAAGGCTCGTCCTCACCGCGTGTAAAAAAAGTGAGGGATTCGGGATTAAAAGGCTCGGCCGTCTCGCAGTCCTCCAGACTAATCGATGCTCCGATGTCGCCGCGCGGCGCGAGCAGAGACCAGGGATAAGGCAACACGCGAGCCATAAAAGTGTCAGTGAAAATTTATGAGCGCTTCACACCAAACCATTCAAACAAGTGCTGTTGGCGAGCACGCGAGAACGCATCCGCCAGCTCAGGGTCTTGCAGCCCTGAAATCGTTGTGCCGAGTTGGTCAAGGCAGCGGGACGTCGTGTCGTCCTGGGTGTCCAGGCCGCGCAACTTTGGGATAATCTTTTGCTCGATTTGGTCCGCCAGCGCATTTCGGCAGCGTGCCGTCTCAGTGGAGGCACCGGGGTAATTGGCAAGATAGTCTAGAATGGCTCTGTAAACTCGATGTCCGAATGGGCGGTTGACAGACTCAAGCATTTGATTGAGTTGAGTTAGGATGTTACGCTCGTTGTCGAACCCATTTCCATCGTATGCCTTCACCCATTGCTCCCATGTGGCGCGCGGCAGGAAGTCTTCCCTGGGTGCGACTGTTGGGGCCGGGGCGGCTCGCAATTCTTTGGGTGCGCCGAATCGCAGGACGTTTGCACGGTCAATTACCTTTTCCGATAGCGACTGCGTGGACTCGTCCTCGTTCATAGTGCCAACGAACAAGACATTGAAATCCGGGAAGATGAAGCGCGGCATCTCCTTTGCAGGAAGACTGCCCGCGTCCACCAGCAAGGAAACTTCCCGACGCCGCTGGTCATTTTCAATTTTACGTCCCCGACGCTGTTCCAATCGGCTGAGGAAATCTGAGAAGTAATACTCGATTCTCGCGAGGTTCATTTCGTCTAGCAGCAAGATCAGCATTTGCTCTTTTCGCGATTGAATCTGGAGCCCGGGAAGATCCATTGCAGAGAAGCGCGACATTTGAGCGAGGGCGCGCGCAAGTTCAGTAGCTTTGTATTTGCGTTCAAGATAGTTGTAGAACCCAAGCAAATCTTGAGGACCAGACCAACCCGGCTGCACGGCGAGACTGACAAAATTCATTCCAGTTGCTTCGGCATAAGCCATTGGGAGTGCGCTCTTGCCTGTGCCGCTGACACCTGCCAACACGACTAGAGGATTGATGTGAGCTGCTTTCAAGCTGGTGTGAAATGCAAGTTGAATTCGTTCTGGAAAATGAAGACCCTTCGCCCGCAAATGCTCAGCCAAGCGGCGCAGTGCGGTGCTCTCATCCAGTTGGGCGCCGCGGTTGAAAGCGAACTTGAGTGCGGGTTGCGCCAAATCCTCAAGCGCTTTGGTGAGGTCGGTGTGCCCAACATCTGCCTCCTTTAACCGGCTGTTGAGGTTTTCAGCCATCGCCTTAAACGCATCCAAGGATTTTTGAAGTCCTGTGATTTCCGCTCTCGCTGCGTCGCGATCGGCACGAGCCTGGTCCCTTTCACGACACGCTGCTGACTTTTCCTGTTCCGCTTTTTCCACTTGCTGGCCAAGCGTCGTGAGGCGAGCTTCCTGAGCTTTAACTTCGTTCGCCAAAGCCGTGACTTTTTGGTCCAAATTTTTACGACGGTCTTCAAGACTGCGGATGGCTGCTTGCAATTCGCTGTCTTCCTTGTGTAGAGCAGCCAAACGGTCGCGGAGGATGGGAAGCTGACCTTCTAACTCAGCCTTCTTTTGGGATAACTCACTAACCTCTTTGGTAATAGAATTCCGCTTCGCCTCATCTTCGGCGAGTTTTTGCTGGATGGCAGCGAGTTCGGATTTGCAACGCTCAAGGTCGGCCATCATTTGCTGAATTCGGGCCGGTGCTTCAGGATTTGCATCTTGCCATTCCTTCAGAATCCTTAGGTGACCAACCGTCGCCTCAAGCTGGCCAATATCAGCGCGGCATTTGTCTATTCCCTCTGTCGTCTGGCGAAGCTCTTCGCGCCGAACAGGCAGAATTGCCTCCAACTCCTTAAGCTCGTTCCAATTGGGCAGGAAGCGCTCAGCGTAACGAAGTTTGAATAAGGCGAGAATCGCTCCGACTCCGGCGAGCAGTGAAAGCCCCCAGAGCGACCATTGGAAGAATTCAGTATTCGGCATCAAGTTTTCCTTTCAAGCGGATTCATCATTTCTGGCCTTCCGGCTGGACTTTTGGAAGCTGGGACTCCAGGCGGCCGATTTCCTTTTCGAGCGCCTCTTTCTCCTTCTTTAGACGCTCAACGGTGCCCTCCATGCGTGAAGTTTCGCGGGTCAATTCTCCCTGCTTGACAACGAAAACTTGTAGCTGCGTTCGTGCGGCGGCGAGGTCGGTATCGGCCTTTTGCAACCCGGCTTTGGCCGCGTCCCAGCGAGCCTCTGCATCTACTCCGTCCTTTCTGGCTTGATCCAAGCGGATTGCCATTTGTGCGAATTCGGAGACTGCCTGAGTTTGACGGAGTTCCAACTCAGTCGCCCGAGCATCGGCGGTTGTGAGTTTCTCCTGGGCCTTTGCTAGTTTTTGCTCCTCCAATTGGACCTTCGTTTGCAGCGCTTTTAATTCCCCTGCCTTCTGCTCAAACGTGCTGAGCAGATCCTTTTGAGCCTGAATCTGCTGGCGCAAGTCGGCCATTTGAGTATTTAATTTCTCTCTTGCCTGGCGCAAATCGTCCGCTTCCGTTTGCAATTGTTCAAATCGTGTTTGGGCGGAATTCGCATCCGTTTCCAAGCGCTTGCGGCGCAATTCAATGTTGGTAATTGCGTTGGTTGCGTCGTTCAGGCGTTGCTCCGCCTCAACCGCCATGCGCGCCAGTGCCTTCGCGTCCGAAGTGGACTTCCCCAGCGCAACTTGATCGGACTTGAGCCTTTCAATCGTTGAGTTGAGTTCGGTCTTCTGCTTTTCGGCCTCCAATATCGCGCGGTTGGCATCTTCAAGGCGCTTGCCGGCTTGTGCTATGTCGGATTCCATCTGCCGCTGCTTGGCGTCGAGTGTTGCCAGCACGGCCTCAGCGGCGGATTTCTCTTTGAGTCGTTGTTGCCAGTCCGCGATGGTGGGCGCTAGAGTGTCTTTCTGCTTTGTAAGGCTTTCGACCTCGACCTGAAGCTTGGCCATTTCCGCGCGTTGAATGCCAGCGCGGGATTCCACCGCCTCCGCCTGGCGCTTTGCTTCGTCGAAGCGACTGAGTTTTATAATGAGGACCGCGGAGAGAAGCACGCTGGCGGCGAGCCCTGTGGCCAATCCAGCCATAAGCCAAGGACCAATAACGGTCGAGACGCCATCCGCGCGATTTTTATATGCCGACTTTTCCATAAGGGACCGTGCTTCCAGATTCTGCGCCGTTTCGAATTAGCTCTGGCTTGCCAGCATTAAAGCCCTTTCCGAGTCCTTTTTCGCAAGCCGCAATTGCCGCATCCATACCGGCCGATGGTAGAAATGTAACGTTACCGTGCAAGAAGACCATTCAAAAGTGAATGACAAGCACGAAGCTTCGGGGGACTGGCGTCAGCTGCTACGAGTGAAGGTTGGGGGACCCGTTGGGTTCCCTTTTGCGAGTTATGTTTTTGTGGCTAAAATTCCGGGGCTTTCCCCTGCCCTTTTGGCTTCTGGGAACGAGACGGGCGCGGGTGGGATTGGACCGCCCATTCAGGGCTTGGGGATTTGGGGGCCATGGTCCACAGGGCGTTGCCCCGGGCTGTCGTAATTCGCCCCATTGGGGCTGATTTTCGTGTGCGGGAGGAGGTAGGAAACGCAATGTCAGAGCCTCGTCACCTCATCTCCTACCAGGGAGAGGTTCTGAACACATCCGGTTCGCTTTTGTGAATTGTGCGCCTTTTCGTGGCTAAAAATCCGGGCCGTTTCGTGTTATTTTGGTGGCGGCCGGCAGGGGCAGGAATGGGAAGTTGGGTCGCCCATTCAGGGCTTGGGTTCTGGTGGGGCCATGGTCCACAGGGCGTTGCCCTGGGCTATCGTATTTCGCCCCTTGGGGGCTGATTTTCGTGAATCCTTTGGGTTGGGGACCGCTTCCGCATGGCGGATGTCCCCCCCGCGCCGGGAGAATTTGCTTCTCAACCCGAAGGCAATACCGGAAGCTGGGTCATCAGCCCCAACGTTTGCCCGGGGCGAATGATATAAGGGTGTATCCTATGCGAATATTGATTGCGACCATCACCGCCGGGGCGGGTCACCTGCAGGCCGCCGCCGCTCTCGCCGAAGCCTGGCAGGCGCTGCGACCCGAGGATGTACTGGAAAAGGTGGATGTGCGGGATTTTTTCTCCCCGCTCCACCGCAAATTGTATACCGATGGCTACGTCAAATTGATCGAGCATGCCCCGGAATTGTGGGGCATGGTATTCAAGCATACAGATAACCCCAAGTTGGTTGGCAAATTGGCGAAATTCCGGGCCGCTTTCAAGACCAACAGCACCCGCAAAATCCGCCAGCACCTGGAAGATTTTGCACCCGACGCCGTGATTTGCACCCATTTCCTGCCGGTGGAGATTCTGGGCAAGATGCGGGATCGCTGGCCGGGTACCCCGCCGCTCACCGTCAGCGTCGTGACGGATTTTGAAGCGCATGCCTTGTGGATGGAAGCGGGCGTGGATTTGTATTGCGTGGCCGCCGAGGAAACCAAGGCCCGCCTGGTGGCCCGGGGCGCCGCCCCTGACCGGATCCTGGCCACGGGGATCCCGATTTCCGGCCGTTTCTCCGCCCCCCAGAAACCGGCGGCGGTGCGGAAACAATATGGTTTGCGCGATGACCTGCCGGTCATGCTGGTGCTGGGCGGCGGCTTCGGCATGGGACCGGTGGCGGAAATTCTGGCGGAGATGGACAAGGTGCACCTGCCCTTCCAAACCCTGGTGGTGGCCGGGCGGAACGAGGAATTACGCCGGAAATTGGCGGTCCAGGATCGGCGGCATCCCACCCATGTGCTCGGCTTTGTCAACAACATGCAGGACCTGATGGCGGTGGCGGACCTCATCATCACCAAACCGGGTGGTTTGACCTCCTCCGAGGCCCTGGCCCTGGGCAAGCCATTATTCATCCTGAATCCGATTCCCGGACAGGAAGCGGCGAATAGCGATTTCCTGCTGGGTCACGGGGCAGCGGCAAAGGCCAACCGGGTGGAGGATTTGCCCTTTCGCCTGGAAGAATTGTTGGGCTCGAAGAAATTGTCCGCCATGGCCAAGGCCGCCCGGCGACTCGGCCGCCCCGCGGCGGCGAAGGATATTTGCGCCGCGGTGCTCGCCCGCCTGGAGCGGCCCGCTCCCCCTCCCGGCCTGATTTCGCCCTCCTAAATTTCTTGCCCACCGCCCGCCCGATACCCCCACCCCGGACGATGGCGCCAAACGCGCTGGATCGCGCGCGTCGCAAGGCGTATCTGCGGTTGCTGCCGTTGCTCGGGGTTTGTTACATGGTCGCGTACGTGGACCGGACCAACGTGGCGCTGGCCAAGTTGACAATGGCTCGGGACCTGCCGGCCTTTAACAGCGAAGTGCTCGGCCTGGGCGCGGGCCTGTTTTTCCTGGGTTATTTCCTGCTCGAAATTCCCGGCTCCCTGCTGGTGGAACGCTGGAGCGCCCGGCACTGGATTTGCCGGATCATGATCACCTGGGGATTCACCGCCGCGGCCACCGCCTTGGTGCGCACGCCGGCGCAGTTCTACGCCGTCCGTTTCCTCCTGGGCTTGGCGGAGGCCGGTTTTTTCCCGGGGGTGATTGTTTTTCTCACCCACTGGTTCCCGGGGCGGGATCGCGCCCGGGCGCTCGCATGGTTCCTGATCGCAACCCCCGTCGCCCAAATCATCAGCCCGAAAATATCCAATGCGCTGCTCCAAATTAACAGCGGGCCCGCCGCCGGCGGAATGACCGCAGAGGCGGGGCTCCACGGTTGGCAATGGATGTATATTTTCTGGGGACTGCCGGCCGTAGTGCTGGGCCTGGCGGTGTGGTATTTCCTCCCGGACCGCCCCCGGGACGCCCGGTGGTTATCCCCCGACGAGTGCGCGGCTCTGGAGGAGGAACTGGCGGCGGAAAAAGCGGGCCGCGCGGG
Organism: uncultured Pedosphaera sp.; assembly: GCA_903918755.1. Taxonomy (GTDB): domain Bacteria; phylum Verrucomicrobiota; class Verrucomicrobiia; order Limisphaerales; family Pedosphaeraceae; genus CAIXFN01. The sequence goes on along the minus strand of CAIXFN010000030.1, from coordinate 161,900 downwards.
TCGGCTGCGCATGACCCTGCGGCAGGCTTTCGCCAACCCGAAGGTGCTGCTCCTGGCGTGCGCTTATTTCTGTTCCACCACCGGCACCTATGGCATTGAATTCTTCCTGCCCAGCATCCTGCAACGGTGGTACTCCCTGAAACTGGACGCGATCACCTGGCTGGTGATCCTCCCCCCGGCGCTGGCGCTCGTGGGGCAATTGTTTACCGGGTGGAATTCCGATCGCACCAAGGAACGCTGCCTGCACGCCGTCGTTCCGATGATCCTAGCGGTCCTGGCTCTGGGGCTGGCTCCGTTTACCCAGGGGCACCTCCCGCTGACCATTGTGTGCTTCATGGTCGCTTTCACCGGACTAAAATCCTACCAACCCGCCTTTTGGTCGCTGCCCACATTGTTCCTGACGGACACGGCCGCTGCCGGGAGCATCGGCTTGATCAACTCGATCGGCAATCTGGGGGGATTTCTCGGCCCGACCCTTTTTGGGCGGATCGACAAACTAACCGGCTCGTTTGTCGGCGGCATTTACTTCATCTGCGGTGCCATGGCGATTTGCGCCACCATTATTCTTTCGCTTCAGGTGGGACGACGGGATCCGCGGCCACCCACTTGACGCTGTGATCCCCGGTCACCGCCACGGTCTCCGCGGGTGAATCAATCCGGAAGAAGGACCACGGCCCGGGAATAAAGGGATATTTGGCGATTACCCGTTCATCGATCTCGATCCCGAGGCCCGGTCCCTTGGGAACAATCAGGTCGCCGTTCTCGATAGCCAGGGGTTCGCGCAAAATCTCATCCGCCAGCGGGAAAGGATACATGCCCGGCCGGCCGTCGTTGGCATAGCAGGGATGTTCCAACCACTCCACCACGTTCGCCGGCCAGCAAATCCCCAGATGCGCGGCGGCCAAGACTTCCAGCCCCGTCCCCCAACTGTGGAAGGCAAAGCGCAGACCAGCGGCCTGCACCCCCGCAAAAACGCGGCGGCCCATCGCAAACCCGCCCTGGCAGCAGACGTCCATCTGAATGTAATTGGCCGCCTTCGTCGTAATCAGGTCCGAGAACCCGGCTTCGTCCGGCTCATGCTCCCCGCTGGCGATCGGGACCGCACCAATGGCACACAACTGCCGATACGAGTCATGATCATCGGGCGGTAACGGCTCCTCCAACCAGGTGGGATGGAAGGCACGCATCTCCCGGGTTAGTTCCGCCACGGTCGCATAGGAGTAATTGCGATCCCCCATGCGCCACCAGGAGTGGGCATCGATCATGAGCCCCATATCCGGCCCCACCGCCGCGCGCATCAGTGCCACTGTCCGCAAATCTTCCTCCGGCCCCAAGGCCGGCCGCATTTTGTAGGCCGTGAAGCCCAGTCCGGCAATGGCGGCGGCTTCCTCGGCAAAGCGTTCGGGCGCCATATACATGCCCGCGCTCCCATACAACTTAATCCGGTCCCGTTGCCGACCACCGATCAATTCGGACAGCGGGCACCCCGCAAACCGCGCCGCCAGATCAATCAAGGCAATCTCCACGGCGCGATAGGTCTTGGTCGTTTCGCGGTCGGCCACAAAATTCAGCGTGGCCCAGTCGCGCGGATCCTGCCCCAGCAAAAACGGCCGGATGATATCGTGGATCTCCCGGGCGGCCCGGGCGTGGGCCGGTCCGGGGGCATACCCCACCAGACCGTTGTCCGCCCGCACCCGGATCAGCATGGCATCTCGTTTGAGAATGGTGCGCTCGCCCCCCCAAAACGGCAGCCGGATCGGCTCCGGGAACGGGAAGGACATCAGGAAGCTTTCTACTTCGGTGATTTTCATAGGCAGGGAGAAATCTGCGCGTCAGGCCGGCCGGCCGGCGTAAACACCCGGCGCACTGGGACGGGGTGGACCAAACGCCGCATAATGGGCCGCGCCCAACAGGGCCGTCTGGGGATTCAAAACGACGCGCACCGGCATGGCTTGCAGCAAGGACCGCATCCGGCCCTGCCCAAAAAAGGCCGCCAGAAAGTGGCCCGCGCGCAATTGGCTTAAAATCTTCGGGGCAATCCCCCCGCCAATGAACACCCCGCCCGTGGCCATCAATTTGAGCGCCAGGTTACCGGCTTCGGCGCCATAGTAGGTGATGAAGAGGGACAGCGCCTGGCTGCACCGGGTGCTGGCGCCTTCCCCCGCCACCCGGGAAATGACCGCCGCCGCATCCCCCTCGGCCAATTCGGCCGCGAGGCTGTCCGGTTCCTCGCCCCGCTTGGTGGCCTTCAAGAATTGGTAAATGTTTACCAACCCCGCGCCGGAAAGCACCTTTTCCCAACTGACATGCCCCTCCCGTTCGCGGAGAAAATCAAAGAGTTCCGCATCCAGGGGGGTGAGCGGCGCAAAACTGGAATGGCCGCCCTCACAGGCAAAAGGGTGATGTTGGCGTCCGTCCCAGAACAGCCCGGCTTCCCCCAATCCGGTGCCGGCGGAAATGATCGCCTGGTTGCCCACCGCTTCCGGATCCCCGGCGTTCAACAATTCAAAATCCCGCCGGGGCAACTCGGTCAGGCCCCAGGCATTGGCCTCCAGATCGTTCAAAAGCCAGACGTCGCCCAGCCCCAGATCCTCTCCCAGTTCGGGCGCCTCGAGCCGCCAGGACAAATTGGTCAATTGCCCCACCCCCCGGCGTACCGGACCGGCAATGCCGAACGCCGCCCGGGTGATTGCGGGATTGCCCTGGGCCGCCAAAAATTCCCGCACCAAGTCCTGGAAATGTTCGTACTTCCGGCTGGGGTAAACCGCTTGTTCGCCCAAACGCAGCCGGCCGCCCTCCAGGCTGAACAAGCCCAGATTTACTTTGGTGCCACCGACATCGCCAGCCAGAATCATGGCTTGAGTGAAACCGAATCCCGGGCCGAGTTCCAACTCAATCTTACCGGCCGGCCGGCCCCCGCTTGACGCACCCTTGCGCCATGCTAACCTCTGGTGTCGGCGAATTCAGCCGGCAAAAACTATGGGACGGACAAGTGATGCGAAAAGCAAACTGCTGCGGGTAGCCTTCCAATTGATCTGGCAACAAAGCTATGGCGCGGTGAGTGTGGACGACATCTGCCAACGGGCCCAGGTCAAAAAAGGCAGCTTCTATTACTTCTTCCGCTCCAAGTCCGACCTCGCGGTGGCGGCTTCCGATGAATATTGGCGGGTCCATCAACCCGATTACGACCGGGTTTTCTCCCCGCTCGTGCCGCCCCTCGACCGGATCGCGGGCTACTGCCGCATGGTTTACGAAATGCAACGCGAACGGCATGCGGAAACCGGACGGGTCCTCGGCTGCCCCTTTGCCACCGTGGGTTGTGAATTGAGCACGCAGGATGAAAACATCCGCCAAAAATCGGCGGACATTTTCAACCGCACGTGCGCTTACCTGGAGCAGGCGCTGCGGGACGGCGTCGCGGCCGGGCAATTGGAAATCGGGGATATCCCCGGCCAGTCGCGCGCGATTTTTGGCCTGGTCATGGGCATGCTGTTACAAGCCCGCGTGCGCAATGACCCCGAGGTGTTGCGGGAATTGGGACCGCTGGCCTTGGATATGATCGCGCCCCGGATGGCGGTTTGCTGAGTCACCGCCCGAGCGGGTTTCAAGGACGAATGGGCCGGTTCAAAAAATACAACCCCACGGCCAGAACGACACAGATCAACGCGGCGAACAGCATGCTCCAGCGCAGCACGTAGCCCTTCCGATAGACAGAAAACGGATTCGTCGCCGCCAACTGAATTTTTGCGCAATCACGCTTTTTTCGCGCCATATTCTCGCCCATTCTTCCGCCCCAAGTCGCAACTGGCAGACAATCCCACGAGGTGACCGCCGGCACCGCCCGAGGCAATCAGCGGACCGCTGACTCTGCTATGGGAATGTAGGACGATCCCGCCCGGGATGCGAGGGAAATGTCAGCTCCCGACCTGGTGCGCCCCAACCCCAACGAGGACGGCCAAACACAGAAAAAAGCACTTGTCAGGGACCGGGACAGGCCGGAAGGTTGATGGCGGCAGTACCGCGGCGCCCGAATCCGGGCGGCCGGGTCCCGCTGGCCGGATTATTGATATATGAAGATTTCTCCGCTCGTCCGCATGGGCTGGTTCGCCTTGGTCTGCGGGTCGGTAGCCTCCACTGCGCTGGCCGTGGATCCCCCCGCGAAAACACCGGCGACCGCCAATTTGGACCTCGCCCGCCAGTTGAACCAGGCTTTCGTGCAGGTGGCCGAGCAGGTCTCCCCTTCGGTGGTGGTCATCAAGGTCGTGCAAAAACTGAATCCCCCGCACAAATCCTTCCACGGCCAGGCTCCGGATGAGGAGGCGGATCCCCTCGAAGGTTTGCCCCCCGAACTCCGGGAATATTTTCGCAAACGCCTGGAACAAGGCCAGACCGTACCCAATCAGGGCCAGGGATCCGGGATCATTCTGCGCGAAAACGGCTTTATCCTCACCAATGCCCACGTGGTGGAGGATGCGGACAAGATCGAAGTCAGTTTACTGGACGGCCGGACCTTCAAGGCCGAGGTGCGCGGCGTGGATGCTCCCTCGGATATCGCCGTGATCAAAATCGATGCCAAAGGCCTGCCCACCGCCCGGCTGGCGGATTCCAGCAAGGTCCGCGTGGGGGAATTCGCGATCGCCATCGGGGCGCCCTACGCCCTGGATTATAGCGTCACTTTCGGTCATGTGAGCGCCAAGGATCGCGCCGGCGTCATCGATCCCTCGGAGACCACCGCCATGATGGATCAGGCCTTCATCCAGACGGATGCCAACATCAACCCCGGCAACAGCGGTGGTCCGCTCGTGAATATTGAAGGCGAAGTGATCGGGGTGAACGCCTTGATCCGCGGACTGCACACCGGCATCGGCTTTGCCGTGCCTATAAACCTGGCGCGGGAAGTGGCGGAAAAAATCATCACGGACGGCAAGTTCACCCGGGCGTGGCTTGGGATCGAGATCAAAGCCCTGGCGGATTACCCGGAAGTGCGGGAGTTGTTGCCCGACGTGAAAGCCGGAGTCGTGGTGCGGGCCATCGTGCCCGAAGGTCCCGCCGCCGGCTCCAAACTGCGCCCCGGGGATGTCATCACCGCGGTGGAAGGCCAACCGGTGGCCACGGTGCAGCGCCTGCGGGATGCGGTGCGTCCCAAGGCCGTGGGCAAGGAAATCACCCTCGATGTCTATCGCAAAACGAGTGAAAAAGGCGGCAAATATATGAAAATTGCCGTCAAACCCGGGGAGTGGATCGACCCGGCCGCGGCGCCCGCGCTCACCAGCAATGGCAGCGGCGACAACACCCCGGGCAATGAATTTGGCATCAAGGTGAAAGCCCTGACGCCTTCCCTGGCCAAACAACTGGGCACGGAAGTCACCGCCGGCGTGGTGGTGGCCAGCGTGGATCGCAACAGCCTCGCCGCGGAGAGCGGGATCAAGCCGGGTGACATCATCACTTCCATCAACCATCAGAGCATCAGCAGCCCCAAGCAATTTCATGAAGCGGCCAAAAAGGCCAGCTCCAAGAAGGGGGTGATGGTGGAGTTCATCAGTGAAGGCACGGACAAATTTGAAGTGCTCAAGGATGGCGACCAATAAGCCAAGCCGCCCCATTGGTCCCCGCGCGCCCCGGCGGGCGACCGCCGCCTGAGCATGAGCCAGCGACCGCACATCTTACTGATTGAAGACGACGCCAGCGCCGCCGCCGCGCTCCGTCGGGTCCTGGCGGACGAAGGCTACGCCGTGGCGTGTGAGGCCCGCGGCGACACCGGCCTGCTGGCGGCGCAGCAGAACGATTTCGAAGTCGTCATCACCGACTTGAAATTGCCCGGGCTAAACGGCCTGGACCTCGTACGCCAATTGCACGTGGCCAAACCACGCCTCCCGATCATTCTGATCACGGCGCACGGCACGACCGAAACCGCCATTGAGGCGACGAAGTTGGGCGCGTACGACTACCTCCTGAAACCCTTTGAGATGGAGGAATTGCTGGATCTGGTGGGCCGGGCGGTCGCCAGCAGCCGGTTGATGTCCCAGCCGGTCGAAATGGGTGAAGGACTCTTCGCCGGCAACGCCATCATTGGCAACAGCCGGATGATGCAGAACATTTACAAGGAAATCGGCCGGGTGGCCGCCAAGCCGGTCACGGTGCTGATCCGGGGCGAAACTGGCACGGGCAAGGAATTGATTGCCCGCGCGCTCTACCAGCATAGCGATCGCTGCCGGGCCCCGTTCGTGGCGGTGAATTGCGCCGCCATCCCGGAAACGCTGCTGGAAAGCGAGTTATTCGGGCATGAACGCGGCGCCTTCACCGGGGCGGAAAACCGGCGGATCGGCCGTTTTGAACAAGCCAACGGCGGCACCCTGTTCCTGGACGAGATCGGCGATCTGAGCAGCAACACGCAGGCAAAATTGCTCCGGGTCTTGCAGGAAAAATACGTCCACCGCCTGGGCGGCAAGGAAGCGATTCCGATCGACGCCCGGGTGATTGCCGCCACCCACCGCGATCTGGAAACCGCCCTGCGCGAGAAGACATTCCGCGAGGACCTCTATTACCGTCTGAGCGTCGTGGTGATCAAGGTCCCGGCCCTGCATCAGCGCGCCGAGGATATTCCCGACCTCGTGCGCTACTTCATGCAACGCCATGGCACGGAGTTTGACATTGCCTCCCCGTCCATCCAAACGGAAGCCATCCAATTCCTCCAGGCCCAGCCCTGGCCCGGCAACGTGCGGGAACTGGAAAACGTCGTCCGCCAGGCCCTGCTGCTGGCGGGCAAGTACACCATCAGTCTTCAGCACGTGCAACAAGTCGTCGCCAAGATCGGCGAATCCGCCTCCGCTTCCAACCAATCGATCGCCACGGGCATTTCCGAGTACCTGGTTCGTGCGAGTCAGGGGGAGATGACCGGCGTACATGGCCGGGTGATTGAGGAAGTGGAGCGGGAATTGTTCGCGCAGGCCATCCAAATGGCTCAGGGCAACCAGGCGCGGGCCGCCCGCTGGTTGGGGGTTTCGCGCATCACCATGCGCGAAAAGTTGCACCGCTTCGGGCTGCATCCCTCCGGCGAACGCACGGAAGACTGACCCGGATTGCGGGACCGACGCGGCGGTTATTTGACCGGTTCGACCCCCGGCAAGCCCCGCCGCCAGAGTTCAAAATAGTACAGGGCCACCACGACCAGGGAATGGCGGATCTGCCCCGCCGCCACCAATTGGGGGATCTCCGCCACGGGCACCAACCGGGTGCGCATGTCTTCCCCCGCATCCCATTCGACGGCATGTTCCAGCCGGCAATCGCGCACCAAGGCGGTGAAACAGGTGTTCCCCATAATCGCGGGGTTCGGGAATATCTGCCCGATGATCCGGGCATCCGTGCCGACAAACCCGGTTTCCTCCCGCAACTCGCGCACCCCCGCGGCCAGGGGCGAAGGATCCTCGGCGTCGATCATTCCGCCGGGGATTTCCAACTCCACGGTGTTCGACCCGTGGCGGAATTGCTCGATCATCACCAATTCATCCGCGGGGGTGACGGCGATGACGTTCACCCAATTGACACTGTCGAGCACGAAGAAATCATGCTCGCGACCGGTGCGGGGCGAAACTTTGCGGTCCTTGCGGATGCCAAAGATGCGAAAATCTCCAGCGGGTTCGGAACGGATAAGCGGCCAGGGTTGGATCATAGGTAAGCGGTGTGGCGGGAGTTCAAAAGCCCCTTGCCTGGGCCGCCCAGCCTTGCTTCATCAAACCGAGCAGGTACTGCAGACTCTCGTCGTAGGTGCCCTGCTTTTGCGCGGCCAATTGCCGGGCGCGTTTGTCGAGTTGCGCGGCCATCTCGCCGGATTTCTCCGGGGGACAGCCCAGCAATTCCAAGACCCGGGCAAGATCAGCCAGTGCATCCATGAAAAAAGCCCCCCTCCAGTTGCCCGGAGGGGGGAAAACAGAATCTACAGGATCAGGCTGGGACGGATTCCGCGGGCACGATTTTCACGCTCTCGACGCCGATGCGGCTCAAGGGTTTGCTCTTTTCCCCACTGCCGCTGGCGCCCGTGGCGGTGTCGCCGATCTTACCCAGAACGTCGTCGCCTTTGATCACTTTGCCAAACGCGGTGTATTGCTTGTCCAGAAAGCGGGCATCCGCGAGGCACACAAAAAACTGGCTGCCGGCGGAATCCGGGTTGGAGGAACGGGCCATGGAAAGCACCCCGCGGACATGCGGACGGTCATTGAACTCGGCCTTGATCTTGTAGCCGGGATCCCCGGTGCCCCAGCGGCTTTCCATGCGGGCATCCTTGGTCAGCGGGTCGCCGCCTTGGATCATGAAGCCTTTGACGATCCGGTGGAAAGCGGTGCCATCGTAAAAGCCCTTGTTCGCCAGGGATTTGAAATTCTCCACGGTCTTGGGGGCAACATCCGACCAGAATTCGACGGTCATTTCGCCCAGCGTGGTTTTGATAATTGCAACTTCGTTCATGCCTGAAAATCTCACGAGGCAAGGGCTTTGTCACGCGCGAATTCCGGGCCCCGAGCCAATCGGCCCGGGCCCCGGCGGCGGAATCGGCGACAACTCTCAACCCAATCCGGGATTGGACAACACCTCGCTCTTAGCTTCCGTGGTCACGGAATACTTGAATCCATGATCCGTTCCCGCGGCTCCAAAGCGTCCCTTTTTGTCGAGCGCCACAAAGTTGATGCTGAGTTGATCCACCGGCTTGGGATCCATCTTCGCGATGCGTTGAATCACCTGCCGGCAGGCTTCCTGCGGGTGCATACCCTGCCGCATGAACTCAACAATCATGAACGACGCGCAATAGCGCATGACATTCTCCCCCACCCCGGTGGCACCGGCGGCGCCCACTTCGTTATCCACATAAAGGCCGCTTCCCAGAATGGGAGAATCCCCGACCCGGCCGGGCAGTTTGTTGCCCATGCCGCTGGTCGAGCAGCCACCCGCAATCGTGCCATCCGCGCCCAGAATCAGCAGCGCGATCGTATCGTGGTTGTCCGGTCCCGGCGGCGGCACGTTGGCGGCGGGGGCGGGGTGCTTTTTCATCCAATTGTCATAAGCCTCCCGCGAATTTCCGGGCAACGATTCCAACCCTTGCTCCAAGGCAAACATCCGCGCGCCTTCCCCGACCAGCATCACGTGCTTGGTCTTTTCCATCACCCGGCGGGCGGCGGAGATGGGATGGCGGATTCCTTCCAGCGCGGCCACACTGCCCGCCTTATGGCCCGGTCCGTACATGATGCACGCATCGAGCTGCACGACGCCGGCAGCGTTCGGCGTTCCGGCCAGGCCCACGGATTGGTTGGTCACATCCGATTCCGTCACCCAAATTCCCCGCTCCACGGCATCCAGCAGCGAACCACCGGCGCGCAGTATCTTCAGCGCCGCGTCATTGGAAGCCTTGCCGAAAGGCCAGGTGGAGACTATCAACGGACCGGCTCCGCCGCTGCTCGGAGGAAGCGGATCGGCGGCGCTCGCGGAAAGCGCGGCGGTGGTGATAACTCCGGCCGCAGCGCGGCCCACAAATTGGCGTCGGGACATACTCATAATTGAGGTGGATTCAAGCGACCAAATTCAATGGCGCGACGATAGCTCCCTCGACCGTTCCCCGCGAGTACGAAATCACGGGACTTGCGAGTTGCGGCATTCCGGAAAAGGGGGTATTGCAAAGTGATGCGGATGTTTATGCATTGGATGGGGACAAGACTGGCGAGCGTTTTGGCGATGGGACTGGCCGCCGGCCTGCCGACCGCCGCCGCCGCGGCCGACACTCCCGTCCCCGCGCCTGGGAAGATTGCCCCGGTGTTTCCCTGCGACCCGGCCACCGCGGCGCGTTATACCGCCTTTCATGTCAGCACGCCGATCAAGGTCGATGGCGTCTTGGATGAAAGCGCCTGGCAAAAGGTTCCGAAATCACCGCGATTCACTGACATCATCACCGGCAAGCCAACGCTTTACGACACCCGCGCCGCCGTGCTTTGGGATGAGAAAAACCTTTATGTCGCTTACTGGGTGGAGGAACCGAACGTCGCGGCGACCCTCACGCACCACAACGAGCCGATTTACCAGAACAACGATGTGGAGTTGTTCATTGCCGGCAAAGACACCTATTACGAATTCGAGATCAACGCGCTGAACACAATTTACGAGGTCTTTTTCATCTGGGAAGAGGCATACGAACGCGGCGGTTATGCGGCGGTGCCGGAGTTCCGCCGATCCAACCCCGAAGTCAGACCCTTCAACGGGGTCGGTTTCACCAGGCATCCGCGCGGTCCCCGGCTGGGTTCCTGGGCATGGACTTTTCCGGGCATGCAAACCGCGGTGCACATTGACGGCAAACTGAATCAAAACACGGGCCAGGACAAGGGCTGGACCGTGGAACTGGCCCTGCCTTGGGCGGGGATGAAATGGCTGGCCAAGGCGGACGATCGCGCCCTGCCGCCGAAAAGTGGTGATGTCTGGCGGATCGATTTTTCCCGTTTCAACCAATACAAAGCGCCCGCCCCCGCGAACGACTCGGGCGGCTGGTTCTGGAGTCGGCATGGCATTTGGGATTCGCACATCCCCGAGTGTTTCCCCTATGTGACCTTCTCCACCAATGAGGTAGGAACGCTGCCACCGGCAAAATGAAATGGGACGGATTTCCGCGCCAACCAAAAGTTGACTTCCGCCGCTGAATCACTGATCATTCCATTGTTGGTGTGCCACGAAACACACAGTCGCCCTTTTTTTCCCGCCATTATACGCTGATCCCATGAGAACAAACCGCAATGGTCTAGTTCGCAAAAATATTTTGTTCCCCCGTTCCGGGGTTGCCCCCGCAGCCGGCCAAAAAGAACGCCTCCCGTCGGGTTTCACCCTGATTGAACTGCTGGTGGTGATCGCCATCATTGCCATCCTGGCCGCCATGCTGCTGCCGGCCCTCTCCAAGGCCAAACTCAAGGCCATGGGCATCGGTTGCATGAATAATTCCAAGCAACTCGTGGTGGCTTGGAAAATGTATAACGACGACAATCGCGATATTTTTCTTTACGCATACGGAGCCGGGGCCAACGCGGCACCGTACGTCTGGTCCGGTCCCGCCGGATCCCCTTGGGACCTGGATCCCGCCAACCCCAGCACGCAGGGCAATTGGGACACGCTCAACACCATTGGCAAAAGCCCGATGTGGCCTTATTGCGGCAAGGCATCCTCCATCTGGCATTGCCCGGCCGACACCTCCTTCGGCACTCCCAGCGCCGGCCAGCGGGTTCCCCGCCCCCGGAGCATGTCGATGAGCAATTGGGTGGGCGGCAACGGTGATTCTCCCGAAAATGGGTACCGGGGCGGCTGGGGATTGAGCGCCAACTACAAGGTTTTTCGCAAGGCTTCCGACATGCTGGCACCTGGCCCCTCCAATACTTTCGTGTTTCTCGATGAAAAAATGGAGAGCCTGAACGATGGCTATTTTGTCGTGGAGATGAACGGTTTCACTGGTGGTCCCAATAGCGCGGAGGAAATCGTGGACTTCCCCGCCAGCTATCACCATCAGGCGGGCGGATTTGCCTTTGCCGACGGCCATTCGGAAATCCATAAATGGACAGATCCCCGGGTCTATAAACCGGCCACCATCACCCTTAATTCCACCCCGAACAGTCTCGACGTCCTCTGGATGCAAAACCATTCGACGCGGATTCAATAAGCACTACCGCTTGCAGCAGTCGCCCCCCGGGGATTTAATCTCCAAATTCAGCCTTCGTCCCGGCCGGGATTAGGGTAAGGTTAGCCGTATGGCCATTATCGGCAAACGCAATACTCTCTCCGTGATCCGCGATTCCACCCCGGGAATATACCTGGATGGTGGTGAACTCGGGGAAATTCTCCTGCCGAACCGCTACGTCCCGCAAGACGTGGCGGCGGGCGATCGCCTCGACGTTTTCATCTACCGGGACTCGGAGGACCGCCTTGTGGCGACCACCGACCAACCGCATGCGGGTGTGGGCGATGTGGCGACGCTAAAGGTGCTCAGCCTGCACCCGCGCGTCGGCGCCTTTCTGGATTGGGGTTTGCCCAAGGATTTGTTACTTCCGTTTCGCGAACAAACGGGACCAGTTGTAGTCGGGCAGGAGGTGGCGGTCCGGGTCTATCTGGACGAAAAAACCCAGCGGGTGGTGGCCTCCATGAAGCTCGGCAAACACGCGCCGGCGGTTCCAACGGTCGGCCTCCGCGCCGGCCAGGCCGTATCCTTCCTGATCACCGAACCCACGCCGCTGGGCTACAAGGCCCTCGTGGAGGGAGTTCATTCGGGAATCCTGTTCCGTGACAGCCTTACCCTGCCGGTGACGGTGGGTGAAACCCTCCGGGGCTTTGTGCGCAGCGTCCGCCCCGATGGCAAGCTGGACCTGAGTCTTGATCAGGCCGGTTACCGTCGCGTCAAACCACTGGCTCAACAGATCGTGGAAGCCCTGCAAGAAAATGGGGGCCGGTTGGAATACGACGACGAGTCCTCCCCGGAAGCCATTCGCGTCATTTTCGGCGTCAGCAAAAAGGCGTTCAAACAGGCCTTGGGCACCCTCTACAAGGCCCGCCGCCTGCGCTTTTGCCATCCCGGCATTGAACTGCTCGACAATTCCAATTGGGCACCGGGAGTCACACCGCCCACCGCCTGATTTGGTTCCACGGCGCCGGCCCGACCAAAAACAAAACGGGCCGTGGGTTCACCACGGCCCGATGGAATTCGACTCAAAGCGTGCCAGAACTTACTTCTTGGCGGCGATCGGGAGCACCTTGATGTTGCGGAAGGAAACCGAACCATGATCACCCTGGAGGGCGATGTAGCCGAGGTCGTCCTTGCAGAAGTTGGGCATTTTGCCGAACTTGCTCTTGGCCACGCGGGCGTTGAAATCGTCGCTGTGCATGACGTATTCAAAATACTTCACGCCATTGATTTCATGAACGCACTTCTCCGGGGTGACCAGCAGCCGCACATGATTCCATTCGCCGGCCGGCTTGGTCGCATCGAGGGTCTTGCCGGTCTTGGGATCGATGTCGGGTTGGTAGAGGGCATACAGCCAGCCGCAGCGTTGGGGGTCCGCCGCCTTGGCGTTGTCTTCCAATTGGAATTCCGGACCGGTGGCCCAGACCGCTCCGCCCTTGTCGGTGGAGTGGAAAATGATACCGCTGTTGCCGCCTTCGGAGATGTTGTAATCCAATTGCAGTTCGAACCAGTCGAATTGGCCCGCGGTCACGATGTCGCTGGCATTGTGCGGGTCAGCGCAAACCAGGGAGCCATCCTTGACCACCCAACCGGGTTTCACGGTTTGGGACTTGAAGTTGTGCCACCCGTCGAGGGATTTGCCGTCAAAAAGCAATTTCCAACCGGCGGCCTTTTCGGCCGGGGTCAGGGTGTTGATAGCCGCATCTTCCGCGGCAACAAACGAAGCGCTCCCCAAGGTCAGCGCCAACGCGAGCAAAAATGTGTGTTTCATATGATGTGGGAATACTCTGTTGGGGGCTTCGCCCGCGGGCAAGCAGAAAATGGCGGCGGAATCGGGGGTGTTTCCACCCCGTTTGATCTCACTTGTTCCAAAGTCCACCACCCCGGGGACGGGATCCACTATTGCTCGATGACCCGGTAGAAATGATTACCCGAGGCCGGCGGCAGCGCCTCCTGAAATTGGAAGGTGCCGTTGGTTCGGGTGATCAGTCCGGTGACGGCCTGCCACTGCGTATTCGTGCCGGCCAATATGGCTGCCGATTGCACCACAAATCGGGTGGAATCAACCGCCAGCGAGCCATCCGCATCACGGAAGGAGAATTGCATCCGCCGGTCATCCGATAAGCCCGGCAGACTGATTTTTTGCGGGGCTTGGACAACGAGGGTCAGCAGGTTGGTAACCGGCCCCGCGGGATCGGAAATGACCAAGGCGTAAGCCCCGCTGCTGGCCCGGGATAGATTGGTCAGGAGCAGCGTGTCTTGCGTGGCACCCGGAATCGGCAGGCCATTCCCAAGCCACTGGTACTGGTAAGGGACCGCGGGCAAGAGGCCGCCAAGTTGCGGATGGAGGGCGACGTTGCCACCCACGAAAGACATGACCGTGGTCACCCCATCCAGCGAAGGGTAAGGCGGTTGGCGGAGGTTCAGGACCACGCTCGGGGCGATATCATCGGTTTTCGCCACATCCACGGCAATCTGGTATTGGACTCCCGCCTGGGCAGAAAAACGAACCAGGCTGGCGGTGGAATTTCGGGGGAGCAGATCATGATTCCGGGCGACAGGAGTCAACGCGATCAGGGTTGTGCCCTGGTAAACGGACAGGATGGTGTCGAAGGAACTGCCGAATGTGTCGATTGCCACAAGGCCATTGGATGGGGCCACCCAAGACCACCAGACGGACTGGCCGCCAAAGCCGGGTTGATTCGGCTCCCCGGCCTCCAATGTGGCGCCGAAGCAGGAACCGTAAACGGTGTTGGAGATTCCTGAAATGGGGATGCGGTTGGCAAAGTTGTCGTTGAAAGAGTTGGTCAGCCAGCGAAGCGTGGCCGCATCGCTATAAACCACGCCAAACGCATTGCTGACTTGGAGGCGGTAAGCCCCTGACTGCAACGTGCTGGCATTGGTGACTACCAGCGATGGATCGATCGCCCCGGAAATATTTGTCTGATTGAACTGCCATTGATAGGACAGCGGAAGCGAACCAGTTGCCACCCCGCGGAAGACGATATTTGATCCGCCCCCCGCACCGGCAGCAAAACGCGTTTGATCGGCGGGTTGCTGGACAAGGATGGGCGCGCGCGGAGTATCGGCATCCTGGTTGATGTTCAAAACGATCGGTCCTATTTCCGCATCGTAACCGTCCACGGCAATCTGGTATTCCACACCCGCCTGGGCTTCGAAGCGAACCTGACTTTGCCGCAGGCCGGCGGCATCGTCATTCTCGGCCACGAGGGTGAGGGCCGTAACACTGTCACCGGTGTAAACACCAAGAACAGTGTCGAACCGGCTGCCCAAGGTGTCCATGGTCACAGGTCCGTTGGCGGGGGCGACCCAGTACCACCAAACGGAGGCGCCGGAGGTGAGCTGATGATGATTCGGCTCGCCGGGCTCGCGGGTGGCTCCGATGTTCACGCCCCGCGTGGTGCTACCGAAAAATGGAAACGGGGTGCGGTCGGCGAAATCATCGTTCGCTTCATCGGGTCCGGGATAATATTGCTGCAAATTCAAAACCACGTTGCCCCGGGAAGGTCCGGCGCCACTATTATAACCGTCCACGGCGATCTGGTATTCCACCCCCGCTGTCGCGGTGAATCCCACCAGGCTGTTGTTGTCGACCAGATCGTCATCCTGACCAATCAACACCAGATTCGCCACATTGGTTCCGGTATAAACCCCCAGGAGAGTGCTGCAGGAACTGCCCACGGTATCAATCGTAACAGGGCCCGAAGACGACGCCACCCAGGACCACCAAAGCGAGGCGCCGCCAACATTTTCGCCATGATTGGGCTCGCCGGGTTCCTTGGTCGCAGTAGAATTAACCCCCGTCGTGCTCGGGCCGGTTAACGGAAAGCGACTGGCGAAGGAGTCGTTACCCCCCGGCAGGCTGGGCGAAGGTTGACTGATCCGGAGAGTGATGGCGCCGGAATCCGGCCCCAAGGTGGAGCGATAACCGTCCACTGCGATCTGGTATTGCGTGCCCGCCACCGCCGAAAATTGAACCAGGCTCTGTGAATTCGTGTAATCGTCATTCTGCGCCACGAGCGACAGGGCGCCCACCTGATTGCCGGTGTACACTGCCAGAAGCGTGTCGATGGCGCTGGGCAGGGTGTCAATCGTCACCGGGCCGCTGATGGGCGCGACCCAGGACCACCAAACCGAACGACCCCCGGGGTTCCCGGCATGATCAGGTTCACCTGCTTCCTTGGTGGCACTGGCGTTGGACCCCTGGACCACATTAGTCTGACCAACCAAGCCAACCCGGTCCCGGAAGTCATCATTCCCGTTCAGATCCCGCACGACGTGGAGCACGATATCACCGGTCGCGGGGCCAGTTCCACTGCGCTTGCCATCCACCGCCAGCAGATATTGCGTGCCGGCGACCGCCGAGATCTGCACGCGGCTGGTGCCATCCCCATCGCCATTATGATCGTCCGCCACGAGGCTGAGTCCCGAGAGGCTGGAACCGGTGTAAACCGCCAGCACGGTATTGAAGGAACTGCCCAGAGTGTCAATCAACACTAGGGAATTATCTGAAGCCGTCCAGGTCCACCAAACGGAGTGACCGGCGCCGTCGCCAGCGTGGTCGGGCTCTCCAGGCTCGCTGGTGGCCCCCACGTTCGAGTCGTAAACGGAATCCGAAGACTTCGGGAAGGCCAAGCGATTGGCAAAGAAATCGTTATCCGGCAACTGCGTCAAATTCAAGACGATGGGGCCGACCGTAGGAACGCCATTGGAGTAATTGTAGCCATCCACCTGAAGTTGATATTCCACGCCGGCCACCGCGCGGAAGCGGACAAAGCTGGCGTTCCCGGCACCACTGTCATTGTCCTGCGCCACGTTGGTCAATGCTGCAAGGCTTGCCCCCCGGTAAACGGCCAACATTGTGTTAATGCCGCTGCCACTGGTATCCAGTTGGACCAGGCCATTCGCGGGAGCCACCCAGGACCACCAAAGTGACCAGCCGCCCTGGTTTCCCAGGATTCGCGGCTCGGCGGTCTCCAGCGAGGCGCCGAGATTCGAGGCCGTAACCGAATTTGAGGCACCAGCGAGGGGCAGCCGGTTGGCAAAATTGTCATTGGCGATCGCTCCCACCACGGTGAGGACCGCATTGGAACTGGTCGTCGCCCCCCAAGGATTACTCGCGATCACGCTGTACGCGCCGGCATTGGCCAGCACGACATTGGCCAACAGCAACTGGGAGTCGGTTTTGCCCGGCAGAGCAACGCCATTCAAACGCCATTGGTAAGCAATCGGGTAGGATCCCGTAGCGTTCACCGAAAAGGTGGCTGTACTCCCCTGCCCGTCCACGAAGACCTGGCTCTGTGGCTGCAGCGAAATGCTTGGGGCGGTGGGCGTTACAGGCAGGGCCACACTCAGCACAATATTTCCTTCGGCGCCTTCCGCGCCATCCACCGCAATTTGATAAACCGTGCCGGCCAGCACGGGAAACGTAACCGCGCTGGTGACGCCGACGGCATCATCGTTTCCGGCCACCAAAGTGAGGTTTGTGACCTGGTCGCCCGTATAAACGGCCAGAACTGTGTCGAAATCACTCCCGATCGTATTCATTGTGACAGTGCCGGTGTCGGGAGCCACCCATGTCCACCAAACCGAGCCGCCAAAAGCGTAGTCCAGATGATTTGGCTCGCCCAATTCGCGGGTGGTGTTCAAATTGCTGCCTTGGACGCGGTTCGTCGCACCACTGATTACAATGCGATTAGCAAAGTTGTCATTCGGCTGGGCCAACGCGCTGGAGTCCTCGCTAATCCGCAGCAAAACGTCGCCCACGGCAACCTGGTCACCGTCCGCGAAACCGTCCACGGCGATTTGATACCGCGTGCCCGCTACGGCAAAAAACTCCACCAGGCTCTGGCTCGCGCCATTGTAATCATCATTCTGCGCAATCAGGGTCAGATTTCCCACGCTAGTTCCCGTATAAACGGCCAGGGTGGTGTTGAAACCCGAAAGCAAAGTGTCCACTTCCACCAAACCGCCGGAGGGGGCGGTCCAGCACCACCAAATCGAATTCCCTCCCGCGTTCCCGCCATGGTTCGGCTCACCGGGCTCCTTCGAGGCCCCCAGAAGCGTGCCCGACAAGGTCAAATTGGTCCCCGCAACAAACGTCCGGCGGTCAAAGAAGTCGTTCGTCGGGGAGCTTACGACGGCAAGCACCGCGTTGGAACTCAGGGCCACACCCCAAGCGTTGCTGACGGAGACCCGATAATTGCCGGCTTGGGCCGCGGTGATGCCGGAAACCGAAAGCACTGAACTGGTCGCGCGCGGCAGGTCAGCGCCATTGAACTGCCATTGGTAGGAGCGGGGAAAAGACCCGGTCACCGCGACCCCAAAGGAGGCGGATTCCAGCCCGTTATTCCCCCGCACGAGACTGCGCGGTTGGCTGGAGATGGCCGGGGGAGAGGAAAGCACGGGCAGCGCCAGGTTGAGCACAATGGACCCGGTAGCCCCCAGAGAACCATCCACCGCAATCTGGTAGGCCGTTCCGGCCACGGCATTAAAATTCACTCGGCTCGTCAGCAAACCATCCGCGTCATCGTTCTGGGCGACCAGGCGAAGCGCCGTGACGGCACTCCCGGTATAGACCGCCAGCACGGTGTCGAAACTGCTGCCCCGGGTGTCAATGGAAACCAAGCCACTATCCGGGGCAATCCAGGACCACCAGACCGAGGCACCCGAAGGCATCTTCAAATGCGCGGGCTCACCCACCTCGCGGGTGGCGTTCACGTTGGAACCCGCCACGGTGTTGGTGGCACCAAAGAGGGCGATTCGATTGGCAAAGTTGTCATTCGCCACCAGGGTGGCCACCTCCAGCACCGCGTCCGAACTTACGACCGTGCCCCAGGCATTGCTGACGACCACCCGGTAGGTTCCGGCATTCCGAAGAACGACGTTGGAGATCGCCAATTGGGACGCCGTGGCCCCGGCAAGATTCGTGCCGTTGAGTTGCCACTGGTAGTTCAGAGGAAATGACCCCCGGGCGGTTACCGCGAAGAGGGCGCTGCCACCCGTCCGATCCACCAGGGAACTCCCTTCTGGCTGGCTCGTGATCTGCGGAGCCGACGCCGCCACCGGAAGAGTCACAGTCAGGACAATATTCCCACTATCGCCCAGGAATCCATCCACCAAAATCTGATATTGAACACCCGCGACGGCGGTGAAATTCACCTGGCTCGTAGTCAAACCATCCGCATCGTCATTCTCCGCCACCTCGGTCAGATTGGTAAGGGTGCCGCCCACGTAGACCGCCAAAGCCGTGTCATAATCGCTGCCCGCGGTGCTGATCGTGACCGGGCCAGTATCCGGCGCGATCCAACTCCACCAAACGGAAGCATCGGTGGGAATCTTGAGATGCACCGGTTCCCCTGCCTCTTTCGTCGCGCCAATGCTCGTTCCCGTTACCTGGTTGGTCGGGCCAATGAGGGGAATACGATTGGCAAAATCGTCGTTGGGGGGCGCGGCCTGCGTCATCGGGGCCGCGGCCAGCAAAGCAACCAGACCGCTCCAGAAGGACGCGCGCGAACCCAACCCGCACCAGGCTCGCCGGAGAAAATTTGTTGGACCGTTCATGAAAAGCATCAAATCTTATTGCAACAGCATCAGCCGGTAATATCCCAGAGCAGCCTGGCTGCCCGTCGAGGGGACCTCCACTTGCAATTGCTGCACTTTGTCGGCCAGATAGGACGAACGCAGCGCCGCGTCGAGGCCCTCAGCGGGAATTCTGAAAGAGGTCGGGAGCCAATTCTTCAAATCGGACGAGGTCTGAATGGTATAAGTGCGACCTGGCACCAAAGTGAATTGCAGCGTGGGGACCTGGTTGGAAACCTGCACCAGGCTTAGAGCGAGTCCGTTGGTGATGTCGAAAGAGTAAATGCCGGCGTAGTAAGCCTGCAAATAGGTCATGCCGTTGGGGGCCAGGGCGTTGGGATTGACTTTGGAAATATCCGGGTTGATGAGGCGTTCCCAATCGTCCGGCAGGCCGTCATGATTGGCATCCACCCCCGTGGTCAAATCCATCCGGGTGGTCTCCCCGGGCTGGCCCAGGTGGGAGTAATCGGCCACCATCTCGATCGGCAGGTTTGTCGTGGTGCCGATCAGCACCCAAAGGCGGAAGGGAGCCGCCGGCTTGAGCACCCCCGGCTGGTAAAGGTTCGGCGTCATGCCCGAGTCCATGGGGACTTGCAGCCGATAGTTCAGCCCGGGTTCGATGCCGGGGATGATTTCCGCCGCAATCTGGGTGCCCGTGGGCGTCTGCAGGATCAGCTTGGTGCCCCGCACATTGATCGGGTTCCCAAACGAATCTCGCACAATCCCGTGCAGGAGGTGATGCGGCGCGGGGGGGAAAGCCGCAACCGGCCGCACCCCTCCCAAAACCAAGGCAGCCAAGGCCAGCCCGAGGAGCCGGGCCGCCCGGGCGGAGATCACGGAAAAATCAAGATAACGCATAATTGGCGAATTTGAGCTCAATTGCCCGAGTAGGAGTAGGTGTTGAAGTTAATCTTGATGTCCGTCACGGTTTGCAGGAACCGGCTCATACCTTCCTTGGGATCCGCCAGGAGAGAATCCGCCGGAATAATCAATTTCCAGCGGCTGTTCCAGACAGACCGTCCATAGAGGCGGCGGTTCGTGTAAGGAGAGAGCACCCCGATGGTGTCCGGAGTGAACAGATCACCCGAATCCACCGGGCGAAACGCCTGATGCTTGCGGAGGGCAAAGAGTGGCTCGGTGAGCGAGTCAGCCGATTGGTAGAACGGAAGCGTGGAATAAGCGGAGGAACCGATGTTGAAAGGCAGCGGAATCGCCACGTCGTCCACATTCCAGGTCCGCAAATAGCTGGCATCTCCCAACGCGGGGCTGCGCATCGTGTCCGAACCCACGGGGATCAGATAAACGTAAGGATCTGCGGCCAGACCCAGCGGGTCCAGATAAGGGGCATTGGTGTCCCCGGGATGATGCATGCCGCGGTAACCCTCCAGGGCCACCCCCACGGAATGAATCTTGGTCGCGAAGGAACTCCGATGGTAGGCGCTGCCCCCGGCGGCCAAGGTTTTCCCGAAGATATTTTGCTCCGGCGTAATCGTGGTGCTGAAGGTGATCACAAACCCCGGCAACGGTGAGCCATCGCCCGGATCAATTTGCTGACAGTAGCGACGCACGTCACCGTCATCCAGCAGGTTATCCACCCGGGAGCGTTGCAAGAAGTCCTGCCAGGCGGAATCCCCGGTGGCGTCGGGCATGATGCCCAGATTTTCCACGCGGAGCGACGCCAGCGTGTTATAGGCATCCGGCGAGTTGAAGCCCAAGCGCCCTTTCAGGACATCCCAATCCGCCTTCATTTCGGCGAGCGCACTGGAGAGACCAGGATCGCCGGTGTTGCTGCCAGCGAACTGCGGCTGACCATCCACCATCACGCCCAACGCGCGGGAACTGACGATTTGATTGATGAAGGCCTGGCCGTCACTCGTGCCCAGCAAGCCCGTGTCATAGTCATAGGCATTCGCGGCCATAAAGGCGTAGCGAGAGGCCAGGTCGAATAACGTCTTGTAGCGCTCCAGCTTTTCATTGCGGAAAAGCCGGAAGGCAGCATCCCGGGTCCGAAAACCCTGAATCACGGCGGCGTTCCGTTGGCGGAAGACTTCGCGTTCCTGCAGGAGGCGTTCGCCCTTGGCCACGAGTGACGCCACGGCTCGATTCGCGTCATCCAGTTCCTGCAAGGTCCGGTTGATTTCGGCGGTGGAGTCCTGCACCTCACCCAACTTCTGATCCAAGTCGAAAAGCGCCTGACGGAATTCGATTCCCTGCTCCAGCGGAATGATGTTGTTGTACTCAACACCTACGGCGGCAGCATCCGTCGCCACCCGCAGGGCGGTAACGATGGCATTCCGGGCAATGGAGACCTTATCCAGCACACCCGCAGCCGCTTCTCCCGTGGCTTCAACGGTGCTCCGACCGACCGAAGTCACATCGCCACCGACGGCAAGTCCGCCAATCACGGACTGGGGCAAAGCCACCGACACAGTTATGGCAGCGTTGAGAATGTCAGTCTTGACGGATTCCTGGGCCATTTCGAACAGGGCATTGGCTTGTTCGGCGCTGGAGGCGATCAACTCAGCCGTCGCCAACCCCGCTTGAAAGTCCGTAATCTTCTTCGTGTCCGTGCGCTGGGCATTGTAAAGCCGGATCATGCCATCCAACTCCTCCTTCTTGCCCTTGGCGTCATTGAGCGCCTGCCGCGCGGCATTACGCGCCTTGATCACGTCGGAGATCGCCTGCTGGATTTCTCCGGGGCTATGCCGGGATCCGGTCCAACTGGCGGGCTTTTGGAAATAGCCGGCGGGAGACAACACATAGGTGATATAATTGCTCGCATCACGCTTATCGTCGGTCTGCAGAAAGCTGAAGTCGAGATTCGTGGAACTGCCATGAACCCAACTCTTGGGAAATTGCTGCAGATCAATCTGAAAGGACTCGGGCTGGGTGGGATCCAGCGACTCGCCGAAGGTCAACTCGCGATTGTCCACATAAACATAATGCACCAGATCCGGTCCGCTATATCCCTGCTTGAACGTCTTGCCGGGGCCGACATCGTCGGGATAAGGGGTACCGTAGAGCTCAATGAGCGCGTTGGTGTAGGCCATCTCCTGCTCACTGATGGAAGCGCTTACATCCGCGCGGGAATCCTCCTCGGACCGCATCAGGCGCGTGACATCCTTGGCGTCATCAAACGCCACCACGGCATTATTCAAGGCGGCGGTCGCCCGGGAAAAAACCTGTTCAAAATGGGGCGTTGGCGTGCCATTGGCCACGATGCCAGCCACCGGGTCGAGATCGAAAGGAATGGTGCCTTCGCTCAGCCCCAAGGGGGTCATCCGCGCCTCGGAGCTATCCAAAGCCGCCTGCAGGTCACGAGCGGTGGTGGTGAGTTCCTGCAATTCCGGCACCGTGGTGCGGTCCACCTTTTGAATCCCCTCGTGGGTCGGATCCGGATCCACATCGGGCAAGATGGCATTTCCGACCACCCAATTGAGCAAGGTACCCTGCATCACGCGCGCCGCCCAATGATCCGAACCCCAATTGCGGACGATCGGATCCGTGTTGCCGCCATTTTGCACGGTCCGCGAGGATACGCGACTGGCGCTGAACCGATCCCAACCGAGGGTCTGCCCGGGTAGATAATCACGTCGCCAGCTCAAATCAAAGATTTGCCGCCCGGTCCGGGCCTCCGCTGCGGCCGCCCCCGCGAACTTGCGCTCATCCAGGTAATCCACGGTCACGGGAACACCCAGCACATTCACGGTCTCGACGCGCGGAACCCAATCAAAGTTGGGGCTCATGATCAGCGAGTAGTAACCTTTGACAGCCGTCAGGTAATGGCCGTAGGCGTCGCCGTGCCCCATGGGATACATGACGGCGGCGTCGGACGCGTCGATCTTGCCGTCCCCATTCTGGTCCAAAATGTTGTAATTCAGGGCATAGATAACCTCGCCCGCCGCGATGCCGCGGGTGTAATTCCAGACCAAACGGTTGTAAACCGGGGCGATCTGCACCCCGGGCAGTAAAGTATCATCACGCCCCCGCAGCAGCGCCAATTCCTCCTCCAGCAGCGATGGCACCTGGCCCTGGAAGGAAAACAAGGAGGTCGCCACGCTGCCGTATTCATTGTTCTTCGTCCCGATCCCGATCGTGGGATTGGAAGCATCGGCGTAGGCCTCATTACCCACGAGCATATAAAGGTCGTTGAGGTAACCGGCGGCCAGGAGCAGGGTGTCGTTGGCGGGGCCAAAATTGATGCCGGCATCGATACTCAAATTCCGGGCCCGTTGCAGCACGGTCTCGTAGATTTCAATCAAGCCAAAGTCATTCAGCGTATCCGCATTGAGCGCCACATCGCCTTCATAACGCCGGCCAGCCTGCGTCAACATGCTGACGTCCGTATTAATGGTGTTGTTATAAAGGTCCGTGACCCGCTGGCCAAAGGGGTTGATGCCTGCCAGCACCCGCTTCACCCAACCTTCCGCCAGGGCTGGAGCCGTCCAGTCCGACCAATTGGTGGCGGTCGCGGAGGGCAAGGCACTGTAGAGCGGGTGGCTGGGGTTGGCGGGGCGGTAGCGCATGACCACGTAATTATCCACCAGGGTTTGGATGCCACTGCCCCCCAAGGTATAGCGCACGACATCGAGTCCACTCGTCAGCGGCTGATAGAGACTCATCCCGGCATCCGCCATCGGCGGTTGACCGTTGACCGGAGGGGCAATTTTCCATTGGTATTCGTAATCGCCGGACTTTCCACCAAGATCCGCCGTGTGCTGAAACGTAATCTGTTCGCTCAAGGGATTGTCCGGGGTGATGATCTTGATCTCCCCCCGATACAAAGAGCCGGTCACCCGAAGCACATAAACTGAGATGGGGTCCGTGGCCGGGGTAAAGGCACTACCGTTACCCACCGCGAGCGTGACATAACCCTGGCCCGGGCCGCAGGCGCTGAGCGCATAACTATCCACGGCGGAGTTCTCATTGGTAATGGCGGCCAATTCCCCAACGCCCCGCTTCACCGAAAGACTGTCGTTCACAATAAACTGGCCCGGGACCGCCGGATTTTCGGCAAAGGTCTGGACCGTCGTGGTCAGCCCGGCAACGGCCGCATCCCATTTGGCTTTGTTGGGGTCGGTGCCCGGGCAAAGCGCCTGGACAGTAGCCCGATCAGTCGCACCCAAAACATTCAAGAGCAGATACTTTTCACCGAAAGTCTCGTCCTTGAACTGACCCGTGAAAACCAACGCGCCATTCGTCCCGCGGTTGGGATCCAGAAAGAAACGCTGGGCCAGGTGCGGTGGCAGGTTGGGAAAATAGACTTTTCCCTGGTAAGCCTGGGACCGGACGCCGTCCGGAACCTGGGCAAGATTGGCGCCGCCCAGCAAAAAAGTCTTTTCCCGGGTCGGATCCTGCAACACAACCGCCGGGCGGGGGTTGGCGATATCCTGGGCGATGGCCTGTTGATATAGCACGTTGGCACTAGTCTGACCGCGGATGGCCGGCCGGCCGTTCCGCGCAACCGTCAAGGTCTCGCCGAAAGAAACGGCCGGGGCGGCGCCGGGCCAATACGGCCGGTAAACGATGTCCAGCGAGGGGGTATTGGAGCTGGCCGGATTGCCCTGACTTCCGGCGGGCTGCAGGTAGGGCACGATCGCTCCGACGGCGGGCGGATTGGCGATCCCCGGCCAGGCAAAGCCAGGTTGGCTGGGATAATAAAACCGCATCGTAAAGCAATTGGTGGGTGTCGGGGGATCGGCCAGGAGCGGCGGTCGACCAACCAAGGTGGTCAAAGTGCCGGTGTAGGCATTGGTGCTTTGGATTTGCAGCGGGGCATCCATTTTACTCAAGGAACCGGGCGGAACGGCCGAGGTTCCCAACCCCACAACGACCGAAGCGCCATCGCCGTCGCTAAGCTGAAGTTGGTAATTAGAATTGGTGGCAGGAAAAGTGCCATAGACGGCCATACCATTAGGTAAGGGGCCGAAGGTCACGCCCGCGGGCAGCGGGGGGTAAGCGGGAGAGGTGAGCACGGTCGCCACCAACGACCCGATGGGCCGGGAAGTATGGATATAATTGGTGAAAGGCAACCCCGCAACGCCTTCAATATAGTAAGTGCGATTAAATGTTCGGGTGCCGGGGTTGTAACGCCCGGCATCAAGCGGAGGCGGTCCGGCGTGGACGCCGCGCATCACCCAATAATTGTTCTTGCGATCTTTGAACGTAAACCCGGCGTACGATCCGTAGGGACCGGAAGCACTCGAGGAAACCCAACCTCCCGGCTTGTCGCCCCCGACCGCCGCCAATGGTTCCGTGTTATAATTGGTCGTGGTGATGGTCAGATTCGTACCGGATCCATTGGTTAGATAGGCGACCGGCGGGGGCAAGAGCGGCAGTGGCATGGGCGCCTGAATCCGGGAACCCGCCGAAACAACGTAATCAAAAACAATCCCGTTAGCCGGTTGTTCGCGCTGGACTTTGAAAGCCCGCATGGCGGGCCGGCCATCGGAGGCCGTGTAATCCAGGAGGACATAAGGTTGGGAAGAAAACCCGCTGCCACTCGTAACATTCAGATCATCCCGTAGGGCATAGGCCTGCCCCCCAACCAGGAGCGCGTGCTCCTCATTCGGATTGTAACCGGGCTGCGCGGAATCGTTCTGGGTATAGATTGTTCCGGCGGCTTGCAGGGAATCGAGCGGGCCGCTGCCGGCGTTGCTCGCGAGGACAATCTGGTTGGTCGCATTGTCCGGCCAGGCAAGGTAGTAGCGCCCGATGACCGACGGCCAATAAACCGGTTTGAATCCGTTGCCTACATTCTGGACGGCATTGGTGGCATCACGGCGGAACCACCAAACCTCCAATTGATTTTTGCCCGGAATCGCGTTTACCGGAATAATCGCCCCCTGGTTCGCGGCGGCAAATCCGGCGACGAACGGGTCCTGATAAGCTCTTACATCGTAGGAAGTACCCACATTCGACTGCACGTAACCAGCCTGATAAGTCTGACCGGCCGCAGCCCCCAACTCTCCGGCCGGCGCGGAAATTCGATCACCCACGAACACCGTTTGCTGGAAGTACCGCGGTACGAGGGAGCGATCCAGGTTGGTCAACCCACCAGCGGAAGCGGTAACGGTGGGATCGGAGCCCAACACCGCCCCGCCCATCAAAGCCAGGTTGTGCCCATTGCCGCTGCTGTCGTAAACGACGGAAGCATTTGCCTCATCGAAACCATACTGGGCAAACAAACCCGGGGTACCGGGTGGGTAATTGTGAGCCATGCCATCCTGAATGTCGGCGGCGGCCCGGGGCGTGGACCAAATCCGAAAATCATCAA
The DNA here is from genome assembly GCA_903918755.1 of uncultured Pedosphaera sp. Classification (GTDB taxonomy): domain Bacteria; phylum Verrucomicrobiota; class Verrucomicrobiia; order Limisphaerales; family Pedosphaeraceae; genus CAIXFN01. The sequence goes on along the minus strand of CAIXFN010000030.1, from coordinate 135,333 downwards.
TGGCCCCATTAAAGAGTGGATCCGGGGCCCAATTGGACTTACCCACGTACAAGGGGTTGGCTTGCACAGAGCTGGGAACAGCCACCCGGGTCTCCGCCTGCTTGATCCCATTGATGTACATCGTCGTGACGGCGGTGGAATTGTTATCGCTCGGCTGCTGGACGACGGCGATGTGCACCCAGGTATTCAGCGCCAGCGGGGCCGCCGGCTTGAGGTCGCCGGTGGTGGCGCCATTGCGATAGAGGCTGAAATAAGGAAAACCGGCACTCGAACTGTACGATAAGGAAAGGAACAGGTCCCCGCTGGTGGTGTTCACAGCCGGGGTGTTACCCGTATTGAAATCGAACAACCGCATAAAGGGGGCGTTCGCCCGGACATAAACCCAGGACTCGACGGTGAAACCGCCCGCTTTTAAATAGACATCGGGAGGCAAAACGCCGTAGGCCGAAGTCCCATCCAGATTGAGGAATGAGCCGCGGCTGGAATTGGTCGTGGCCGCAAACGCACTTACGTCCACGGTTCCGCCGGTATTCAATGGCCGCTGCAGTTGCGTGTTCAGGATCGAATACACCCGCTCGAAGGCAACCCGATCCCCGGCCGTAAACCGTAGTAAACCCCGGTGCATGGGGTGTTGCGCATCGAGGAACGTGTAATATTTTAACTGGTCGGTCAGTTTGGCGCGGGGATGGTCGAGGGGGTCCTGATATTGAATCGCCGGCGCATTGTCCGACGGAAGGGACACAGCCGTGAGTTGGGCTTCGGCTTCGGACGCCACCAATGGCCGCACATAATAGCTATACCGGGTCAAGTCCGTGGGCCAGGTCAGCTTGTAGCGGTTAAAAACCAGCGGCCAGCGCAACCCCGCCACGCCCTCTTCCAGCCAGTGCACCAAGACGTCGTTCGGATTCGCTGTTTCCTGCACCGCATAATAATCCGGCCGATTCGGGTTGGTGCTCGGGTCAGTGTATAGGAACGAGTTACCCAAGGAAGTCAGGATCGGGGAGGGATTTAAACTCGAGTCATCACGCCCGTCAGAATAGGCTGTAATTTTATCGCCAAGATAAGCCGTGAGGTCGCTCGGAAGCGGTTGTTTGAAAACATCAACAATTTCGAACCCCAGATGTTGCCGGGTGTTGGGGCCGGTGACATCGCCCAAAAACTCCACAAAAACCCGGCCCTCCAGATTATAGGCCAGGAGCAAGTTCTGCTGCTCATCGTACCAAAAGGTGCGGGTTTCCTGAAAACCATTGGTCACAATCTGGCTGTCGCCGATCTCCACATACTGCTGGGCAACACGATCCGGAAACGCGGCGCTGTAGCGAATGTTCACCGCACCCACCCGGGCAGTGGGGATGTTGATGGGAACGCCGGTTTTTTGGAAGGACGCCTGGGTCCAGTACATCTTGCGGGGGGATTTGACCGCGGAACCGGAGACGACGTAAAACTTGGTCAACAGTGGGTAATAAAGCCCCCCGATGCTGATCGAATTGGGGCTGAGAGTGGTTGATCCCTGCCGCTTGCGCCAGGTAACTTGAATCGGGCCAGGTTGAATCGCAAAAACGCTTTGCGCGTGAGGACTCCAATAATAAGGGGCGCCGCTATGGTTATTGGTGGTTTGAGGTTCGGGCATCCAGTAGTCGGCGGGCGTAACCCCGGTCAACGGGGCGCCGTTTTCATCCGTGGCGGGCGGGCTAATCACGGAACCGAAATTAAAGCTGACGGCGCGGCCGTAAATGGGAGCGCCGGCCTGCCCGGCCCGGAGCACGTACTGCGCACTGCGCGGAAGCCCCAGATTAGCGGCATTCTGCTCGAAATTAAGGCCGGTAGAAAGAGCGCTGCCGGTGGGACGCACAAGGGAACCGTGCGACAGGACGCCCCGGAATTGATTGATCGTTCCGGAGTTATCCGGCGCCCGGTTGTCCGAATCGGGAGGCTTGGGAACGGTTCCAGCCTTGGTGAGCGGCACGCCCCGCTGCGAATGGTAGTTAATTCCCCGCTCGTAGTTGTTCGCCGCGCGATACGAGAAAAGCATCGCACTCTGGTCCAACTGGTAGAACTGCGCGGCCGCCGGCCAGGCCAGCAAACTCAAAAGCAGGGCGATAAATTGAGTAACCCGGTTCATAGCTCGGCGATGCTGAAAAATAGGCGGTGGGCGCTTCACGGGAGGGGATTATTTCACCCGCATGATGAAAGCCATGGCATAGTACGGCGGGCGGGTCTCGTGGGCTAACCCGCCACCCGTAAATTCTGAATAATAACTCTGAGTGCCAGTATTGAGTCGGGTATCCTTGTTGTCGGGCGCCCGGGTCACCTCCGGGGCATTATTGTAAGAAGTGTCATAACCAGCCAGTTTGACCTTGACCTGGTGTTGGTGCGAAGGAATTTCGTTGACCGTGAGGGTGTGCTTCTCTTCGCCACCCCGGTCGCCAATCGCATAAGCTGTGCTCACGCCCGGCCCGGTTCCGGCGCCACTGCCCACAATGAAGCGCGACCGCAGATCCGGCGTCGCATAACCGTTCACCACGGTGCCATCGCACAAGGCCCAGCCATCGGGAATGGCCGAACTGCTGGCCCCCGACCACATGATAATACCACCCAGGGGAATCGTGCCGTAGCCGGAAATTGTGTTGGGCGCAGTGACGTTCAAGGGGCCGGTTACCGTGACCCCACCCCCTTCAGCAAAAAGTTTGATTTTGCGGTTGTTGAAAGTCGGGCCAGCGCCAACGATGTCCAAACTGTCCGACGTGAAAGTCTGGTAGCCAATCTTGCCATTGTCCCCTTGCTTGGTCAGCCCTGCCCCAAATTCGACCACATTGTTACCACTGATCGTTAACTTGCCGCCCATGGCCGCACCATTCGGCACCGTCAGTGAGCTTAAGTTGGCAGCGCTATTCACCGTCAGCGTCCCATTCACCGTCAGATTGCTGGTCACGTTGACATTGCCCCCGGCCGCCAGATCCGAGGAGGAGCTCAGGGCGCCCACCACCGACAGGTTCCCCGCCACGGCACTTCCGCCCGCAAGTTCGCTGGCTTTGCGGGCCAGCATCGCATAAGGTGCCGGCAGAAACTGTTGCCGCGGCAAAATCGGCGAACCATCGACCGAGATCTCCAGATAGCGCTCGGAGGGGTTGTTGGTGGTGAAAAGACCAGTCAAATCAGCCGTAAACGGCTCGCTCGTCACGGCGCTCCCTTCGCCGAGGAGCACGCTGAAATGCCCTTTGTCAATGGTGACAGTTTGTTGCGATGACCAGAGAATTTTTCCGGCGGTCAAGGCATCAAAAACGCGAAAGATGACCGGTTTGTTGACCGGATTGTCTTTACCAAGGGGCACCCCGTTAAGGTCCGTCAGGAAGCCTTGATAGGTGAGTTTGGTGGGCGGATTCGCATTGGCCTGCGCCCGGGCGCTGATTGCCGTGAAGCTGCACAGCAAGGCCAGAACGAGGCCGAGCTGTACCCGCCGCGGCAGGTACGGACGGAAAGCACGGGCAGAACCGGAGGAGTTACCAGGGAGAAGGGTGGTCATAACATTTTCTTCGCTTAAATGGGTCAGGGAGCGTCGGACTCGGAATGGTAATTTTTCTGGGTGGCTGGCCGCCGTTACGAAGGAGTTCATTCGTTCAACGTCGGGATGGAACTGATGCGCCGGAGGGTGAAAGTTCCAGCAATTCGGTACTGGCGACTCGCGCCCGCTTTGCCCGCCAGGGTGATCGTTTCCGAGTAAAGGCCGCTGCGCGAAAGCTGGCTGGCGGTCACGGAAGCAAAATCATTACCGGGCGCGGTCAGGTTCAGTTGAATCTTTCGGGTCACGCCATAGGATTCAAAACCCACGGGCTGCACGGATTTAAAATCCGCGGTCAGATTGTCATGGTCCGGATGGAACGTGTGCAGGAACGGATTGTTGACCTGGTCGTTGTAATCCATCCCCACGTTAAAAACGACCGTCGTGTTGGGCACGACTGATCCACTGCTCTGCCAGTATGCGTTGTCCGCGGAGAATGGCAGGTGCGCGGCACTCAACCGACGAGCACTGGCAATCCGGGTGGGATCGAGCAGGGCTTCGGTGCGGGCAATAACGGTGTTGGAGGAACCTCCTGCGGCCGGACCGACAAACAGCCGCTGCATCAACCGCACATTATTGTTGGTATCGGCATGGACCAGCAATCGGAGGGGAAACGGGCTGGGGACGGAGGCCAGCCGGGTGTTGACCCCGCCGGAAATATACGACCCGTCGCTGCCCCGAATTAGGCCGGTCTCGGAATCCAGAGAGTAATTCACAAAACTGCGGATGCGCTGATAAACGGTGCCCTGAAACACGGAGGCGATCAGGCGGGTCCCATCGGCGGAACTCGCCACGGCATTCCAAGACCGCCCCGTGTCCTGCGGAAACCAGGAGGCGCCAGCATCGGCAGACACATAAATTTTGCCGGACGAAACCACGGCCACCAATTGGCGGCCGTCCGCGGAACCAGTCACCCGCTGCCAATCCCGGCTCGAATCGCGAGGCACCCAGGTTATCCCCCCATCGGAAGAGGTATAGATCTGTCCTCCCCGCACCGCCGCGACAAGGCTTTGCCCATCGTTAGAAGAAGCGACGGTGCTCCAACGGCGCACGGATTCCCGGGGTGTCCAGGTATTGCCACCATCGTTGGAGGTGTAGAGCAAACCGTCCTGAACGGCGGCAACCAGGTTCATGCCATCCCCGGAGGAGGCCACCGCAACCCAGTTGCGCAAGGCAACATCAGTCGTCCAGGTGGCGCCGGCATCATTCGAAACCTTCAGGTTTCCACCCAGTGCGGCCAAAACAATCCGCTTGCCATCGGCCGAGATCGCCAGGGCCGACCAATTCTGGCTGCCCGCATCACGCCGCACCCAGTTGGTCCCCCCATCGCTGGAGACATAAACACCGTTGAATGGGTAAAGCACCGCCACGATTGCGCCATTGCCGGAACAGGCCACCGCAGCCGGTGCAGAGGAGGAGGTAGTAAACAGGGAGCGGATCCAATTGACGCCCCCATCCGGGGAAAAGACCGCGTCAAAATACTGACCGCAGCCAAACAGCTTAAGCCCATCCTGAGACGACGCCACGTCCACAAAACTTCGCCCCTCCACTCCGGCCAGCGGCACCCAATTGGCGCCGGGATTCTCGGAACCCGAGGGACTGTTTGGACCCAGCGTGACCGCGCGATCCAAATTGGCGAAGTAAGTATCCGCGGCACTGACGGTGGTCGTCCCGGCCCCGGCCCCGCCCAGTAGGGCGAGGGATAAGCCATTACCACTGCTATCCGCCCCCAGGTTGGCGGGAGCGGAAAAATTATACTGGACCACCAACCCTGCGGTGCCGGCGGCATAATTATCCTGCGCCATATCGCGCCGAATCTCCTCCGCGGAACGAGCCGTTGACCAGATCCGAAAATCATCGAGCGCCCCGTTGAGGAACGGAGAATTGGTGGCGTACGACAGCCCGAGGTAGCAGTTCGTCCGCAGCACAGCCGTGGGAGCTAACGATGAGATCTCCGCCTGTTTCACCCCGTTGACATACAGCGTCGTCGTCCCATTGACGCCATCACTCGTCGGCTGTTGGACGATCGCGAGATGCACCCAGGTATTGGTGCTAATATTGCCGGAGGCTTTCACCTCGGGAGCAACATCAAAACCCCGCGCGACGCCGAAGGCCGGCTGTCCGGTGCTTTGTCCCTGGGGCAGAAACGTCAGGTAAACGGTTTCGGCGCCCCCCGCATTGGCAAACTCAAAAAGACGGGCACCCAATGGGAACTTCCGCGCCAGAAACCAACTCTCCACGGTAAATCCCGTGTTTTGAAAATAGACACCCGCCGGCAGCTTGGCATAGCCCTGGCTTCCCAAATCGAGATAGCTCGCGCGGGGGGCCGGCTGCGTGGAGTCAAACCGGGGATACTGCTTCAAATACTCGCCCACCTGGTTGACGCTGGCATCGCCAACCCATAAGCCGGCGGCGCTGGCAACGCTGGCGCTTACCGGCAGGTCCACTTGCGCAAGACCGTCCGCATCAGCCAACCGCAGCACGCCCGCATACAGGGAACCAGCCGGACCGGACATGGTGGTGCGGTTCAACCCAATCACCACGGGCACCTCCGAACCCACCTGGCCCTGGGGGGCCAGGGTCACCTGAGTGCCGCTCAGCGGGGAGTATCCGTAAGTGAGGTTGGTGGGGTTGCGCGCGCCCTGCAGGATTAATTGTGGGGTTCCCGTAATGACCGCCTGGCCTGTGGGCGGAATCTCCGAGCCCAGCACCGTGAGATTGACCACCCGGGTCGTATCGGTGACATTTTTCAAGCGGATGGTGGTGACCCCGGAACTGTCTCCAAAAACCAAGCCCCCGGCGGATTGCAAGGTGGTCTCAAACGGGCCGTAGTAATGATTGTAATAGTTGGAGTTCCCACTGATCCAGAAAGCCCGCCCCCGCTCTACCAGGACGTTACGGGCGTTTTGCGCGGTGACGGCCACCGGATTAGTGCTCAACGAACCGCCGAAATAGGCGAACACCTGGGCTTGATTGAGAAGGCTCTTGGCGAGATCCAATCCGGGAGCCGGCGCCAGGAAGCGGTCGAAAGCGGGCGGTGAAAGCACGGGCGTGGGAAAGCCAATCAGGTTCAACCCGGTGGTGGTCCACTGATAATTGGGGGGAAGGGGTTTGCCCCGGACCGTCCAAGTGTAGACATTGGAGCTGGAATTCCGCACCAAGTAGGCGCTGTTCCCGATCAGCGTGGTCAGGGTATCCACATCGCCCCGGTTAGCCGTCCAAACCGCCCATTGACTGCTGGGAGTAATCGGGTTCTGGGGAGTATTCGCGAATTGGAGCGTAGAGGAAGCCGGCTTCCACAGCCAAATCTCAGCCACGGGCGAATCGGCGTTCGGAATGAGGTTGTTTAGACTGGTGTACGAAGCATCCACATGGAGATACACCGCATTCCATCCCGGCTTTAATTGCAAGGTCTGCGTCTGCCACTGGGCGAAAACCTGACTGGTGCCGCCGCCAAGCAGCAGCCCAATCAGCGCCGCGAATACGCGTTTCTTCATAAGGACAAAAACTGCCCACGAACATCCACCAAGCCCGGTAACCAGGGCACGAACGAATGCCCGTCAAAAATCTCTGCCATGGATAGACAGCAGGAATCCAAACCGGGTGGAGGCTATTTGCAAAACCTCTGTTTGGATGCCAGCGAGTAACTAAACCCAGCCTGGTTAAAGTTGCCCGGTGTAGAATTTTTACTGACCGTCTGAGTATCAGCACCGGAAAACCCGCGCGTTATTACAGGAGCACCGGCGGTGGCGCAAGGACAATTTGAAAATTTTATATAATTTTTTACAGGCTGCATCTGCGACCAATATCCGCTGCGGGTAAACCTTACAAATACGGCATCAGAGCAGCAGGAATCGGACACGTTTAGTAAGTCCGTGCGCGACGGATGGCGGATTCGTAAACAACTCCCTTACCGCAAGAAGCAACCGATCAGAGGTTTTCCTGGATCGCCAATTCCACCGCGGCATCCGAAGACAACCGGGCACGCCAACCCAACGATCGCAGTTTGGCGGTAGAATAACGGAACTTCGGAACGTCCCCCACCCACCCGCGGGCACCGCCCGTATAGCGAATGCCAGCCCCAGGAGCGGCGGCGCGGACCGACGCCTCGGCCATGAACCGCACCGTGCTGGCCCCGATTTCCGGGGCAATGTTGAAGCAATTCAACCGGTCGCCAGCATGATCGTAAATGAACAGCATGGCAGCAACCAACTCGCTCACGTGCAAATAGGGCTTTTCCTGCAAGCCATCCCCCAGAACCTCCAACTCCGCCGGGTTGGCCCGGAGCTTCTTGATGAAATCATAAATGGCGCCGTGCGTGGCTCGCCCCCCCACCACATTGGGAAAACGGCAGATCCAGGCCCGCTCCAGAAAGCGCTCCAAGGCGGCGCTGATGGCCCCTTCCGAGGCCAGTTTCATCGCCCCATAATTGGACACCGGAAACAAAGGGCCGCTGTCTTCCCGTAACTCTGCATCCAGGCTGCCGTAGATCGCTGAAGTCGAGGCAAAGACCAACCGCCGCCATCCCAATTGCTCCATCAACTTCAGCACATGGAAAGTCGTGAGAAAGGTCAATTGCAGGTCCACGTCCGGATTCCGTCCCCCGGCCTGGATGTCGGAATTGGCCGCCAGATGCCAGACGGTGCCAATTTTGCCCCCGGCCAATTCGCGCACCACCGCTTCCCGACAGCTTTCCGCCTGATTCACATCCTGTTCGAGCAGGCAAAAACGAGGATTCGCCAGCGCGGCAGTCAGGTTTCCCCGATGGCCCAGGGTAAAATTATCCAGGCCGATGACTCGTTCCCCCCGCGCCAACAAAGCATCCACCAAATGGCTGCCGATGAACCCGGCGGCGCCGGTGACCAGGCTGGTTGTTTCCAGATTTACGCTGTTTGACATCGCTGAAACCATATAGGGAGCGCTTCCTGAAGGTCAATCCGCCAATGCCCGACCGTTCCGCCAGGGAGCCGGCGAGCCGTCGCTGTAAAACCGCAATCCACTCAGGGTAAATTGGTTACGAACCCCATCCCAGCCCGAATCGAGCCATGTTTCACAGTTGACGCTGGGGAGGAGTGCCCTATAAGCTCAATATATTAACTGGCCGGACGCATGAATCGTCCCGGTTGGGAATCAATTTATGGCCGAAGGATATTGCGTCAAGTGCAAGGCGAAGAAAGAAATCGTCGATGCCGTGGAAGAGGTAATGAAAAACGGTCGCAAAGCAATCAAGGGCAGGTGCCCGACTTGCGGCACCGTTATGTTCAAAATCCTGGGCGGCAAAGCTGCCTCCCCCACCCCGCCAACATCACCGGCCAGCCCGGCCTCATCCGGTTCGACGAATTAAGAAGTTGTTTATGCCTCAAGAATTAGCCTACGTCATCATCACCCCGTATTCCCTGCACAAGTCCCGCACGGGCGGGATTCTGAGCCGGTTGATCACCCGGACCGGACTGGATCTGGTCGCGGCCCGGATGTTCGCGCCCAGCGCCGAGCTCGTGCAGAAATATTCCGCCGCGATCGTTTCGGCCAATGACCCGCAAGACCGCCGGATTCAGGAGTTGATCCACACCTATATCCTGGAAAACCTGATGCCGGATCCCAAGACCGGCCGCCGGCGCCGGCTCATGATGCTGCTATTCCGCGGTGATGACGCCGTCCGCAAGACCCGCTCGGTCATTGGCAACATCAGTGCCGAACGCCGCGGCGGGGAAACTATCCGCGATACCTACGGTGACCTCATCATCGACAAGGATGATCAGGTGAAGTATTTCGAACCCGCCGTTCTGGCCGCTCCGAATGTCGAGGAGGCCGAACTCAAGGGTCGCCTTTGGGCCAGCTATTCCGATGCGGACGGCGGCATTGTGGAAGATACCCTGGTGTATCCCGCTGGTGAGCGGCCGCAACGCACGCTGGTCCTGATCAAGCCGGATAATTTCCGATTCCCCACGGGTCGCCCCGGCAATGTGATCGATTTCTTCTCCCGGACCGGACTCTATATTGTCGGGATCAAAGTGCACCAGATGAGTGTGGCGGAAGCCTGCGAGTTTTACGGCCCCGTCAAGGAAGTGCTGCGCACGCGGCTGAAAGATGTCGTCGCGGGCAAGGCCAGGGTGGCCATCGAAAAGGAACTGGGATTCAAGGTGCCGGCCGCCGAGGAAAAGCAACTGGGTGACATCCTCGGACCCATCTTCGGGGACAACCAGTTTGAGAACATCGTCCGCTTCATGGCCGGACGCGCCCCCTCGGAGTGCACGCCCGAACAATTGACCCAACCCGGAACGGAAAAGTGCATTGCCTTGGTTTACGAAGGCGTCGAAGCAGTGCGGAAGATCCGTGACGTCCTCGGGCCCACCGATCCTTCCAAGGCACCCCCGGGATCCATCCGGCGCGAGTTCGGCCAGACCATCATGGTCAATGCCGCACACGCCAGCGATTCCGAGGAAAACGCCCAACGCGAGCTGGGCATCATCCGCGTGGCCGACAACAATTTCCGCCGCGTCGTGGAACAATTCTACGGCAAGATCTGAACCGCGGAAGTCGGGCGGGATTATTTCGCAAAATAGCCACGCCGCCAGCTTCGGCTGGCGGCGTTTTATTTGGCGGCCGTTTCCCACCAATCCCGCGATTGCGTGAGGCGGACCAGCAGTTGCTCATCGGCGGCGGGAAAGGTGTATTGTTGCAGTTCGGCCTGGCTCACCCAGGCGAAGGCCTGGCATTCCAGCGGTTGGGGTTCGTGCTCGAGCCACCGGCAACGGAAGAATCGCAGATGAACCCGGCGACCGGGATAGTAGTGATCAATCGTCTCGAGGCAGCATTCCACGGCGACTTTGATCCCCAGTTCCTCCACTAATTCACGGTGGAGGCATTCCTCAAAAGATTCGTCAGGATCCCGCTTTCCCCCAGGAAACTCCCAGAGCCCACCGAGATGATCCCCTTCCCTGCGCTGAGTGATCAGCAACCGGCCGGAACGGAAAACCAGTCCGGCGGCCACTTCGATCTTTGGTCCAGGCTCACCGCTGTCCGCTGTAGTCCCGGTTTGCACTTTTCAATTCGCCGGACCGTAAGGGGATCCGGCACCGGCGTACGGTGGTCAACGACCGATGCTCTTGTAAATAAATCCGAGCTCCTCCATTTCCTTGACGTCAAAAAGATTGCGCCCGTCAAAGAGAATGGGGTGCGTGAGGCATTTCCGCGTTTTTTCGAGGTCCAACTGTTTGAACTGCGGCCATTCAGTCGCGATCACCAGAGCATCGCAACCTTCCGCCACATCGTTCATATCGTCCACGTAGGTCACGCCTTGCAGGATCGGCTTGGCCTTTTCCATGGCCTTGGGATCATGGACCCGCAGGATGGCGCCCTCGTGCAGCAACCGGTGACAGAGATCAATCGCCGGGGACATGCGCACATCGTCGGTGTTTTGTTTGAACGCCAACCCCAGCACCCCGATCCGCTTGCCCTTCAGGACCCACATCGTATCGTTGATCTTCTTTACGAAGCGATCCATTTGATTGGCATTGATGGTCTGGACTTCCTTCAGCAGGCGGAAATCATAACCCAATTGCTCGGAAATCTTGATGAAGGCGCTCAAATCCTTCGGAAAACAACTGCCGCCAAACCCCAGCGAGGCGTCCAGAAACCGGCGGCCGATGCGGATATCCATGCCCATGCCATTGGCCACTTCCTGCACATTGGCCCCCGTGGCTTCACAGAGGATGGAAATCGCGTTGATATACGAGATCTTCAAAGCGAGAAAGGAATTGGCAGCGTGTTTGATTAATTCCGCGGAATTGATGTCCGTGACAATGATTGGCGCGTTGAAGGGCGCGTAAATCTCCTTCATCGCCGCCACGGGACGCGGCGACCGGACGCCGACGACCACGCGGTCGGGCCGCATCAGATCCTCCACCGCAAAACCTTCGCGCAAAAACTCCGGATTGCTCGCCACATCGAATTCGACCTTGGCCTTGCAATACCGCTTGATGGTCTCCGCCACCCGCTCGCCCGTGTTGACCGGCACCGTGCTCTTGTCCACGATGATCTTGTAGCTGGTCATGGCTCCGGCGATTTCCCGGGCGACCAGTTCAATGAAACTCAAATCCACCGAGCCGTCCGGCAGGGGCGGAGTGGGCACGGCAATGAAAATGACGTCGGATTTCTCCACGCCCTCGCGGGTGGAGCTGGTAAAACTTAACCGACCCGCCGCCACGTTTCGGGCCACCATCTCGTCCAGACCCGGTTCATAGATGGGCATACCGCCAGCCAGCAAGAGGTCGACCTTTTGCTGGTCGCGATCCACGCAAACCACTTGGTGTCCCACTTCCGCAAAACATGTTCCGGTGACAAGCCCGACGTAGCCGGTGCCGATAATAGTCAATTTCACAGTTGCAAAGAGAGCAATCAATGCCGCCCATTCCGGCGGCAGGGGTCAGGATTTGATCAGGGCTTCGGGGCTGCTGCCGGAGCGACCGGGGCGGTGGCCGGCGCGGGGGCCGTGGTTGCGGCGGGGGCCGCTCCCGGCGTGACGGTAATCGCTGTGGGTTTCGCCGCGGCCGCGGGGGTCGGCGTCATGGGAACCGGGGTCGGAGCCGGGACGGGAGCGGGCGCGGGGGGCTTGAGCTCGGGATGCTTGAGCAGCAACTCGCGGGCCTGCATTTCCGCTTCCGAACTCCAGGAATCATTATTGCGGGCCTTGGCCAGATCTTCGTATAAGCGAAGTGCTTGATCCGGCTTGTTCTGGGCCAGATATAGGCGGGCCAGCGCGGACTTGACCTGCGGCGAGGTGGCGTCGGTGGGCCGACGGTCCAGGATTTCCTTGAACTTCGTCAGAGCCAGATCCACCTTTCCGGCGGCTTCCAAACTGGAGGCCACACCAATCTGGGCCTCGGTGCGCCACGGGGAATCGCCGTAATCCCGGAGAAAGCGCTCAAATTGAGCCTGAGCCTCGGCGTACTTACCGCTGTCAAAAAGCGCACCGGCCGCAAGTAACACGGCCCGTCCGGCGGCCGCCGTGCCGGGATAGGTGTCCGACACCTTGGCAAATGCATCCGCGGGAATTGCCCGGTTCTCGGCCTGGCCGGCGGTCGGGCGCAATTCCGAAAGCGCCTCGCTGGCCACCGCTTGATGGTGGCTGGCGTTCCAGCTATAGAGCCAGGCGCCAAAACCGACCACCCCGACCACGCCTGCTCCGGTGAGCAAAAGCTTCTGGTTTTTCAACGCCCAGGTCACCAACCGAAAGACATCCGCCGACTGTGTTGCTTCAGAATCCATATTAGGGGGTGAAATGTTTCGCCCACGCCGCAAAAACGCAAGCTCGAAATGCAGTCCGAACGCCGAATTCGGCGGAAATCGGCCTGGTTCGACCAGAAGCTCCCCGTTGGCAGCCCATTTTCCAAGGCTCCCCTTCCCCATCCGGCCGGTTCGCCGGATCGATTTCAAGGTTTCCCGCTCGCGGGGACGGGCGCTTCCCAGCCGCCGCCCAAACTCTTATAGACTGCGACCAGGGCCGTCGCCACCCGGGTCTGACTCTGGGCGAGTTGCACTTGCGCTTCCAGCAACACCCGCTCGGAATCCAACACCGTCAGAAAATCCGTCGCCCCGTTTTCATAGCGTTGCCGGGCGAGACTCGCCGCCAATTCGCTGGCAGTGACCGCTTCCTGCAAATGATCCCGGCGGGTTTGTTCGCGGCCAAAGTCCACCAGCGAATTTTCCGTTTCCTCCAACGCAGTCAAAACCGTCCGCTCATAGACGGCCAGCGAGGCTTCCGCCCGGGCCCCGGCGGCCTGGATGCGGGCCCGGACGTGGCCGTAATCCAGCGCCGCCCAGGTGATGCTGGGACCAAAGGACCAGGTGTCGCCCCCCGACTTCGTCAAACCGGCCAGCGTGGAGGCTTCCAGCCCCACCCGGCCATTGAAGGTCACGCGAGGGAAGAGCTCGGAGGTGGCAATGCCCACCCGGGCGGTCACGGCGGCCAGTTCACGCTCCGCCATCCGGATATCCGGCCGGCGTCGCAGCAGGGCTTCAGGGGTGCCGATGGCGGTCAAACCGGGCGTGGCCGGCAGCGGCTTGGCTTCCCGAAGCTTTGCCACCAGTTCGGTGGGGGCTTTTCCGGTAAGCACAGACAGCCGGTGCATCGCGTGGGACACCGCCGCTTCCAGCGGAGGGATACTGGCCCGGGTGGAACTCAATTGGGCCTGGGCGCGCGCCACATCGAGCTGGGTTCCCCGCCCGCCTTCGAGGCGTGCCTGGGTGATCTTGACCGTCTCCTGCTGGTTTTCGGCATTGCGACGCGCGACGGCGAGCTCGTTCTGCAAACCGCGCAATTCGAAGTAATTCCGCCCCGTTTCACTCACCAGGGTCACTTGGACATCCCGGCGACTGGCCTCGACCGCTTGCGCTTCCGCCCGCGCCGCTTGCACGGAGCGCCGCACGTGGCCGAACAAATCCAATTCCCAGGTGGCGTCAAAACCCGCATCATACAAACCGATCTCCCGGCTCGCCCGCGGCACTCCCGGCAAGGCCGACTGGCTCGAAAGTGTCCGCGTGTAGCCGGCGGTGGCCCGGGGGGCCGGCAGCCAGTCCGCCTCGCTCTGCCGGCGCAGGGCCCGCGCCTCGCGCAAGTTCGCGGTGGCGATCCGCAAATCCAGGTTGCCGGCCAGCGCCTGTTCGGTCAGTTGATTCAGTTCGGGATCGCCAAAGCTCCGCCACCAGGTGGCGACGTCTGGTTCGTCGATGGCATTGGTCTGGCCCGCGTTGGCAAAAGCGGGCGGCACCGGCGTTTTGGGAGCGTGGTAGTCGGGGCCGGCGGCACAACCCGCCAGGGTGAGCAGCGCCAGCACCGCGAGGGGACGGTCTAAGGAGGATGAATTCATGGGCGGGAGATCAATGGGATTGGTGGGCGGCGGCCACTACGGGTGCGGGCCGGTGGAAACGTTCCGCACACCAGCGGATGGCCACGTAAAAGACCGGCGTCAGCAGGATGCCGAAGAGCGTCACCCCCATCATGCCGCTGAAAACCGCAGTGCCCAGGGCTTCGCGCATTTCGGCACCCGCACCCTTGGCGAACACCAGGGGCATCACCCCAAGAATAAAGGCCAGGGAAGTCATCAGGATCGGGCGCAGTCGCAGGCTGCTGGCCTCCACGGCCGCCGCCACCCGCGAGAGGCCGGCATCCTGCTTTTGCTTCGCGAATTCCACGATGAGAATAGCGTTCTTACACGCCAACCCAACGAGCACCACGAACCCGATCTGGGTGAAAATATTGTTATCCAATCCACGCAACCGGATGCCGACGAGGGCGCTCAAGAGGCACATCGGCACAATCAGGATGATGGCCAACGGCAGGGACCAACTTTCATATTGCGCCGCCAGAGTCAGGAAGACAAACAGAACACACAGGGCAAAAATGTAAACCGTGGTGTTGCCCGCCAGGGTTTCCTGCAAGGTCAGTTCCGTCCATTCAAAACCCATGCTGGGCGGCAGGGTGTCGCGCGCCAATTGTTCCATCAAGGCGATGGATTGGCCGGAACTCACTCCCGGACCGGGATTGCCGGTCAATTCCGCGGACGGATACATGTTATAGCGCACAATTTTGTCCGGCCCGGCACTGGCCTTCACGGTCACCACCGCACTGAGAGGCAACATTTGTCCGGCCCGATTGCGGGTCTTCAGATCGCCGATGTCCCGGGGCTCCCGGCGGAAGGGTGCATCCGCCTGGGCCGTCACCTGGTAGGTGCGACCAAACAGGTTGAAGTCATTGACGTAGAGCGAGCCCAGATAGATCTGTAGGGTATCAAAGATCTCACTGAGCGGCACGCCCATGGTTTTGGCCTTGGTGCGGTCCACGTCCACCATAAGCTGCGGCACGCCGGAGCGGAACGAGGTGATCACGCCCTGCAGGTTGGTGGACTTGTTGGCGGCGCCCATCAATTGGAAGGTGGCGGCCTGCAAGGCATCCAGCCCGGCGCCCGCCCGGTCCTGCACCTGCATTTTAAACCCACCCACGATCCCCAACCCGTTGACCGCCGGGGGCGGAAACACGCCCACAAACGCCTCCTGGATGCCGGCGCACCGCTGGCGGAGGTTCCCCAGCACGACATTGCCGGTCAGTCCCTTTTTAAGGCGCTCGTCAAAATCATCCAAAATGACGAAAATGGTCCCGGCGTTCGGACTGGCGGTCAAACTGATCGGCGACAATCCGGCCAGATCAATCGTGGCTTTCACTCCCGGTGTGCTGCGGGCGATTTTGCTGATGCGATCCACCACTTCCTCGGTGCGCGCCAGCGAGGCCGAATCGGGCAGCAGCGCCATCATGGCGATATACCCCTTGTCCTGCGGCGGTATGAATCCCGTGGAGGTATGGGTGAAACCAAAATAAGTGAGCCCCAGCAAGCCGAGGTACACCACCAGCGCGGCCACCGCAAACCGGATCAGTCGGGTGACCACCCAACTGTACGCCGCCATGCTCTGCCCAAAAGCCCGGTTGAACAAACGGAAGAACCAGCCTAATACCGCATTCATCAGCCGGGTGAACCAATCGGGCCGCGCGCCGTGCGGCTTGAGCAGGATCGCGCACAAGGCGGGACTCAGGGTGAGGGAATTGAAGGTCGAGATAATCGTGGAGACCGCGATGGTCAGGGCGAATTGCCGGTAAAACTGCCCAGTGATCCCGCTGATGAATGCCGTGGGAATGAACACCGCGCTCAGGACCAGCCCAACCGCGATCACCGCCCCGCTCACTTCGTCCATCGCCTTCCGCGTGGCGTCGCGTGGGGCCAGGCCGAGCGCAATATTGCGCTCCACATTTTCCACCACGACGATCGCGTCATCGACCACGATCCCAATGGCCAGCACCAACCCGAACAGGGACAAATTGTTCAGCGAAAATCCCATCGCCGCCATGGCCGCGAAGGTGCCAATCAGGGAAACGGGCACCGCCAGCAGCGGAATAATCGAGGCCCGCCAGCTTTGCAGAAAGACCACCACCACCAGCACCACCAGCAGCATCGCTTCCACCAGCGTGTGCAGCACGGCCTTGATGGATTCCCGCGTAAACAGCGTGGTATCGAACACAATCCGGTACTCCAGGCCCGGAGGAAACCGCAACTTGAGTTTTTCCATCAAGGCGTGCACCGCGTCGGAGGTTTCAATCGAGTTGGAACCGGGCAATTGAAAAATGCCCAGGGTGGCATTGGGCTGGCCATCCAGTTTGCTGTCCATGCTGTAATCCCGCGCCGCGAGTTCCACCCGCGCCACATCGCGCACCCGGGTCACCTGGCCGTCCGCCCCGCTTTTGAGCACGATGTCCCCGAATTGTTGTTCATCCACCAACCGGCCCTGCGCGTTCACGGTCAATTGGAACGGCACACTCTGGCTCATCGGCTCCGCCCCCAGGACGCCCGCCGCCACCTGCACATTCTGTTCCCGGATGGCCGCCACGACGTCGTTCGCCGTCAAGCCGCGGGAAGCGATTTTCTGCGGATCGAGCCAGATTCGCATGCTGTAATCGCGCGCCCCGAACACGGTGACGAGGCCCACCCCCGGCAACCGCGCCAGGGCGTCCTTGACCTGCAGGTAGGCATAATTGTCGATATACAACTTGTCATACCGCCCGCTCGGGGAAATCAAATTGACGATCAGGGTGATGTCCGGGGAGCGCTTGGCGGTGGTGATGCCCACCCGGCGCACTTCCTCGGGCAACCGCGGCTCGGCCACGGCCACCCGGTTCTGCACCAGCACCTGGGCCTTGTCGATGTCGGTGCCCAGTTTGAAGGTGACAGTCAAAGTCATACTGCCGTCGCCCGCGCACTGGGCCGACATATACAGCATGTTTTCCACACCATTGACCTCCTGTTCGATCGGGGAGGCCACGGTATCGGCCAGCACCTGGGGATTCGCCCCGGGATACCGGGCCGTGACGACCACGGTGGGCGGCACGATGTCGGGAAATTGGGCAATCGGCAGCACGGTCAACGCCAGCCCGCCGACGATCACAATCACAATCGACAGCACCGTAGCGAAGATCGGCCGGTCGATGAAAAAATGGGAGAATTTCATATTGGGTCAATGCAACAGGGGTTTCCTGTCCGCCGTTATGGCTTGCCGGCTGGCGCCGCCGGCGGAGCGCTTTCCCCGATCACCGCCCGCGTGGGATTGACGGGCACTCCCGGCCGCACACTCATCAACCCGTTCACGATCACCCAGTCGTTGGTTTTCAAACCCTCCCGCACTACCCGCAACCCGTCAATGATCGGCCCCAGTTTCACGGAACGGTATTCCACGGTGTTTTTCTCATCGACCACGTACACAAATTTTTGGCCCTGGTCGGTGCCCACCGCCAGATCCGGCACCAGCAGCGCCGGGTATTTGCCGCTGCCCGGCACGCGGACCCGGGCGAAGAAACCGGGTTGTAACACCCGTCCCGGCCCCGGATTGTCGAAGACCCCGCGCACCCGCAGCGTGCCCGTCGCCGGATCAATGCGATTGTCCACAAAGTCCATGACCCCTTTGTGCGGAAAGCCCGTCTCGTTCGCCAATTCCAATTCGCAAACGACCTTGCCATCCCGCAAACTCTCGCGCCGCCCTTCCCGGGCCAATTGCTGGTACTTCAGGACCGAAGTCTCGTCCGCGTCAAAATAGCAATACACGGGGTCCACGGACACAATGGTCGTAAGCAGGGTGGCCTGGCCTTGGTTGCCATTCACGAGGTTGCCCTCGGTGATCAATTTGCGCCCGATTCGCCCGTCGATCGGAGCCGTAATCCGGGTATATTCAGAATTGAGCTTGGCCATCTGGGTCATGGCGGTGGCCGACTGGATGGCCGCCGCCGCTTCGCGCTGGGCCTTGCTCCGGGAGTCCGCTTCCTCCTCCGAGATGGCTTTGGATTTCAACAGGCGCTCCGCCCGGCTGAGATCATTGCTGGCCAGTTCAAACCGGGTCAGCGCCATCCGCAATTCCGCCTCGGAATGCTCGAGTTCCGCCTGGTATTGGCGGGGATCGATCACGAACAGCAAATCCCCCTTCTTCACCTCGGCGCCGTCCTTGAAATTGATGGACTGCAAATACCCGCTCACGCGCGCCCGCACTTCCACGGATTCCACGGCGTCCAGCCGTCCCGGGTACGTGTCCCATTCCACTACTTCGCGTTGGGCCGGTTGGTTAACCGTCACTGCCCCGGGGGGACGGGCACCCGCCGCCCCGGCCCCGGCCGGGGGTTTGCCGCAACCGGCGCCCAGCAAGAACACCGTGAGTAGCCCGCTTAACGTCAGATAAGAAATTCGTCGTTGCATATAGTTGATTTCAGTTCCGTCCCCCCTGCTTCGCCCGTTGTTTCATGGCGCGTCGGCAAAAAATTTCTCCAGTTGCGCCGGCCGGTAATGCCGTCGGATGGTCCGATCGGTCAATCCCATCCCCCGGAGCACAAACCACATGGTCTGGTCCAGGAGTTCCCGCGGTTCGGCTTGGTATTCCACCACGGCCTTGTCCGGCAACTGCGCCAGCGCCACGTACGCGGCCGCGTGATGCGCCAACCGGGCACGATTCGCCGCGCTCACCGGGCTGGCCACCGCATCGCCGCTCGCCGTAGCCACTTCCAGGCACGCCTCGATCCGCAAACAATAGTCATCAAACCGGTTGCGGTAAAGCAGCCGTGCAAACTCGCCGTCCTCCAGGAAACTCGTCACCATCAGCCGATGCCGGGTATCCCAATCGATCGGCCCGGTCGGCTGCCCGAGCAGCAGCGCGCGCACGAGATAATAGACCAAATGCACCAGCGTGGCCGTCGAAGGCGGCAACTCGGCGAGCTGACGGGAAATTGTGTCGGTGTCCCGGCAGGTATGATTCTGAATCTCCAGATACAGCGCCTCCTTGCTCGGAAAATGCCGGTACAACAGCGGCTCCGATACCCCGGCCGCCCGTGCCAGATCCTTGGTGGTGGTGCGCGCAAACCCCTGCCGGGCAAACAACGGCAGGGCCGCCTTGACAATGGCGGCCTTGCGATCCGACGCAGGCATGCGGCGTTTATCCACAGCGCGAAGTTAGTGCGCACTAACCACTTTGTCAAAAGCAAATCGTTGGCGGATGGGAGTCCCCTCCTCCAAGTCGGGGAGCAGGAGTTTCTTTGCAAGATGGCCGAACTGGCCCCAAATCCGTTCCGTTTCCCGCCATTTGTGGTAGTTTCACCGCAAATGAATCAATGGGCGCTGATCACGGGGGCCTCGCAGGGCATTGGGTGCGCGTTGGCGCGATTATTTGCCGCCGAGGGCTGGAATGTCATACTCGTCGCGCGGGATGCGGCGCGCCTGGGCGTGGTGGCGGAGGAGTTGCGCCAAAAGTCGGGTAAGGCCCTCTCGGTAATGGTCCTGCCGCAGGATCTGACGGTCCCGGGGGCCGGACAATTAATTTTCGCAGCGGTGCAGCGGGAAAGAATCGTCGTTAATGTCCTCGTCAACAATGCGGGGTTCGGGTTTCAAGGCGCTTTTGTGGAACAGGATTGGCAGCAGGAATTGGACCTGGTGCAGGTGAATATCGTCGCCTTAATGGAACTCACCCGACTGTTTTTGCCGGGTATGCGCGAGCGCGGCGCGGGACGGATTTTGAACGTGGCCTCCACCGCAGCGTTTCTGCCGGGTCCGTACATGGCGCTTTACTACGCCAGCAAGGCCTTTGTTTATTCGTTCTCGAACGCGGTGGGACGGGAATTAGCCGGTTCGGGGGTGACCGTCACCACGCTTTGCCCGGGACTGACGGCTACGCAATTTCACGCGCGAGCCGGGCAAAACCGGGTGGGGGGATTCCTTCAGAAAATGATGGGGGCCGACCGGGTCGCCGAGATCGCCTATCGGGCGCTCATGGCGGGCCGGCCCCGGGTGACTTCCGGGCTGCTGAATCACTTGGTGATTCTCATCGCCAAAATCCTGCCGACTTGGCTGATCCTGCGGATTTCGGGGCGGTTTATCGCGCCGCCGAAGCGCTGAGATGGCTACCCCAGAAAAGCGGTCAAGGGACTCGTGGGACTGGCGGTGACTTGCGGGGCGGCGAGGCCGGTTTCATAGGCGGCGCGGCCGGCGGCCACCGCCATTTGAAACGCCCTCGCCATCCGGTTCGGATCGCGGGCCACGGCGATGGCGGTGTTCACCAGGACGGCATCGGCGCCCATTTCCATGGCTTCAGCCGCCTGACTGGGCGCGCCGATCCCGGCATCCACCACGACCGGCACGGTGGCTTGTTCAATGATGATGCGGAGCTGGTCGCGGGTCTGGAGACCGCGGTTTGAGCCAATCGGGGAACCCAGGGGCATGACCGTGGCCACTCCCACCTCCTGCAAGCGCTTCGCGAGCACGGGGTCGGCATTGATGTAGGGAAGCACCACGAAGCCTTCGCGGACCAGGATTTGGGCCGCCAAAAAGGTTTCCACCGGGTCCGGGAGGAGGTAACGGGGGTCGGGATGAATCTCCAATTTCACCCACTTCGGCAGCCCGGCGGCCACCGCCAACCGGGCGAGACGGACGGCTTCTTCCGCGTTCATGGCGCCGCTGGTATTCGGGAGGAGCAGGTATTTCGCCGGATCGATGAATTCCAGGATGTTCGCAAACGGATCGTGCCGTCCGCTCAGGTCGGCGCGGCGGAGCGCCACCGTCACCATTTCCGCGCCACTCGCCGCCAACCCGTCCCGCATCGCCTCCGGGGAAGCGAACTTGCCGGTACCGAGAATGAGGCGGGAACGGAATTCCCGTCCCGCGATGATCAAAGGTTGGTTCACCAATTGCATGGGCGGAAACCTAGGCCATCGCCGCGCCCATGGCGAGGAGGAAGCTTGGGGGTCAAGCACCGGCGCCCGCGGCGGTGAACCGTTTCGCCCGGGCCTGCATTTCGGTGAGCAGCACTTGGACCGCTGGACCGGGTTTGCCCCGCCACAAGGCCCCCATCACCACCGGATCAAACCCCGCCAGCGGCAATACCCGCAGCCCGACCGGCGGTTTGGTGCCCGGAATGGCCACGGTGAGACCAATGCCAAAACCGCTGCGCACGTAGGCATCAATGACTTCCAGCGAGGTCACTTCGATGCCGGGAAACCAATCCACCCGCAGCCGGCGCAAGCCCTGCTGAAAGTATTTGCACAAAGTTTCGCTCACCGGGAGGCAGATCAGCGGGTCGGCAATCTTGTCCCGCGCCCACAGTTCCTCGGCGCAGGATACGGGACTGTCTTTCTGAACGAGGAGCACGAGGGGCAGTTCAAGCAGGGGGATCGAACGGATCCCGGGCGGGGATTTTTTCTCGATCAAAGTCACCGCCAGATCAATTTCCTGGCGGAGCAGCAGATTTTCCAGGTCGGGCTGGTAACCGTCCCGCATGGTGATCTTCAAGCCCGGGACTTTCTTCCGCGCCGCCTGGAGCAATTCGGGCAGGTGGTCCCGTAGCACAATGTCCGAGGAACCGATGCGCACCTGGTGGGTGACGCCGCCTTGCAATTCCGCGGCCACCGCGTCGAGTTTGGAAAAAAACGGGTGGATATGCGCGTACAATTTCTCCCCCGGCGGGGTCAAGGAGAAGGGCCGCCGTTGGAACAAGGTGGTCCCGAGATATTCCTCCAATTGACCGATTTGGCCACTCACCGCGGGTTGCTGGATGCCATACGGGATGTTCCGCACCGCCTCGCTAATCCCCCCGTGTCGGGCCACATAATAGAAAAGCTCCAGGTGATGGATGTTCATACATCGAAATAAGTGATGATGGAGCCAGTTTTATCGATTAACCCGGCGGACGCAAGTCGTGTTATCCATCCTATTATGAATGCCGCGATTTCCGAGCCACCCGTCAAACGGCCCTTGCCCGCCACCTACGTGGCCCGCCTGGCGACCGACGCCGCCACGCTCCGCGCCACCCAGGCGTTGCGGTTTGCCGTGTTCAACCTTGAAATGCGGGAAGGCCTGGCCAGCGCCTACGACCAGGGGTTGGATGCCGACGAATTCGACACGGTGTTTGATCACCTGGTGGTGGAGGAAACCGCCACCGGCCGGATCGTGGGGGCTTACCGCCTGCAAACGGGGGAGAACGCCCAAGCCACCCGGGGTTACTACAGCGAACGAGAATTCGATTTCACCCCCTTCGCCCCACTCCGCTCCCAGATCATTGAACTGGGCCGTGCCTGCGTCCATCGTGACCATCGCAATCGGCTGGTGCTGGGACTGCTTTGGCGCGGCATTGCGGCGTATGCGCGGGCCCAGAACTCCCGCTACCTGATCGGGTGCAGTTCCCTGACTTCACGCGACCCGGCCGTGGGCGCCACCGCCTTTCAGGAACTGCGAAAACAGTACCTCGCACCGCCCGCCTGGCAAACCCGCCCCCACCCTGCTTACGCTTGCGCCTTGGACAAACTTGCGGAGTCGCCGGTCAAAGTCCCCCGGCTGCTGGCCGCCTACCTCTCACTAGGCGCCCGGATTTGCGGTCCCCCGGCCCTCGATCAGGAATTCGGGTCGATCGATTTCCTTACTCTCCTGGACTTCCAGGCGCTGCCGCCGGCCGCCGTGGAACATTTTTGGGGCGTATCGTGAGGACGGCGGAATTGAGTTTACGATTAGCCGCTGGCCGGATTAAGCTAAAACCCAAGTCCGCGACCTGAACATGGAAAGGGAACCAAACATCTGCGCGGGATGCGGTGCCATGTTGGCCGAACCGCCACCGGAAGGCGCCGCGGTATGCCCGGCTTGCGCGAGCCTCCAAAAAACTAATTCCGCCGGACGAAACCGCCAGCGACGACTGTTCTGGTGGGTGTTCCTCGGCACGCCATTCATTGCTTTCGCCGCCGCCCAACTCAATTACGGCTTCATGTTGGTTCTCGCGGGCTTGTGCAGCCTCTCCGCTGGTTTCCTGCTGGCCGGGTCAATCACGCAAAACCTGAACCAACGAATTCCCCTTGGCATCGCCTGCTCGCTGGGCGTCGCCGTGGTTTATCTGGGCCTTGGTTTTGTGGGGTGCATGATCGCCATCTCGGGCATGCACTGATCCGCCATGAATATCTCTTCCACCACCTGCCCGCATTGTGGTTCCAAGTTGCCGGCTCCTGGGACAGACGAGTCTGTCATCTGCCCTCGTTGTGGCCCCGCCAAAATCGGGCCCTCGCGGAAAGCGTGGACCATTTTCCTCGTGCTACTGCTGACCCCGCCCGGGCTCAGTCTCGTGACTGACGGCTTCGCCAGAGTGAATCCGCCATATGGGAATGGCACTGGCTCCATGATTTTTCTATTCCTCTCTCTGGCCGCCATCCCGGTTTGTTCGCTTTATTGCGGCTGGTTTTTGGCTGTAATCGGCACGCGACGCCCCCTGCTCCGCTTCTTCATGGCTATCGGATTGGCGCTCGTGATTGCCGGTTTTCAACTCTCGCTCGTTTGGGCGGGCTGCGCCTTGCTGATGCGCTAACGCCATGAGTGAACCAACGAATACCGTTACCAGACGTCCGACGGCGAATTCCTCCAAGCGGATCCGCCGATGGTGGCAGTTCTGGTTGGTATTTTTGGGGACTCCATTCCTTGCGGTCGGGGCGGTATACCTGCATCCGATCTTGACGTTGATCCTTGCCGGCTGGGGTAGTATCGCCGCCGGCTTCTTGCTCGCCGGATTGATTACGCGAAATCCGAACAAGCAGCTTTCCCTGGGCATCGCCTGCTGGCTCGGTGTCGCAGTGATCTATCTTGGCCTTATAGTCGTATGGGCCTTGTTCGGCTCGCATATACAATAATCCGCGATGACTACCTTCCCCACTTCGTGCCCCCACTGTGGCTTCCGGTTGCCAGATCCCATTGCCGGAGAGTCGCAATACTGCCCTCGCTGTGGTCCCCCTGCGATCCGGCCAAGTTGGAAAGCTTGGATTATTTTCCTGATTTTAATGCTGACCCCGCCAGGACTCATTTTCGTGATCGGGGCCTTGGGCAGCTTGAAACCATCTCACGGGGATGGCAGTGGCGCGATGCTTTCCCTGTTTTGTTCGCTGATTGCCATCCCGGTTTGCGCGCTTTTTTGCGGCTGGTTTTTGGCCTCCCTAGGGACGCGCCGGCCCCTCCTCCGGGTCCTCATCACCCTCCTGCTGGCAATCCCGATTGCTGGTTTTCAGATCTCGCTTGTTTGGGTGGGCTGCGTCCGCCTGATTCATTGAAGCCATGAGTGAACCAGCCAACCTGTGCCCACGGTGCCACGGCCAAGCGGCTGCGCCCGCGGAAGGACCGGGCGCGCCGTGCCCGGACTGCGGCCGGGCGCTGTCGGCGGAACCGCAACCGCCGCGGGTCAGTCGGGGGCGGAACCTTTCTTTTCTGGTTGGATTTCTCATGCCCGCCTTTCTGTTGGTGGTTGGGGCTGCGTTAGCCAGGATGGTATACCCGGACTATGGTGCCGGGGTTTACATGGTCGGCTGCGTGCTCCTGCCTTTTTCCTGCATTTATTGCGCATGGCGGCTCAGCCAGCACCAAGTGATGGACTTGTCCGCCAGAATCGCATTTATAGTGATCATGGCCATCGGCCTGGCCATCCTGAACATTACCATTGGTGCGGTCGGCTGTACCATCCTGAGTCAGTAGGTAACCTCAACATGAACTCCTTTTCTCCACCGGTAATTCCGGCCGCCGAACTACTCAAGCGCACTACCAGTCGTTGCCCGGTGTGCCTGACCGCTTGCTCCGCCGAAGTCTGGCGCATTCCCGGCACGCCCGCCCGCGTGAACTTGCGGCGTACTTGCGCGATCCATGGAACGGCGGAAGCCTGCATCGCCTCCGATGCCCGCTTTTACTGGGTGGCCCAGGGGGATCCCCAAAACGCTTGTTGCCCGGGTGGCAAAGGAAGTTGCCGTCCCTCGACTCCACTTTCCTTCACTAGTGGCACCCCGCCTTCACGACAGGCGCTTTCGGCGGCGAATTTCTCCCCTGCCGGCACTCTGGGACGCAATGCGGCCGGCAAGGGAACCGGACCGTTTGAAAAACTTTCCACCTGCCTGGCGCTGATCGAAATCGTCAATTCCTGCAATCTCGCCTGCCCCACTTGTTATGCGGACTCCCCGGTGGGGGTGGGGGCCAAAGTGGACGCCGTTCCCTTGGCGAATTTGCAGCAGCGGATTCAAGGCGTCATCGACCGCAAAGGCGGCATTGAAATCCTCCAGCTTTCCGGCGGCGAACCCACCCTGCACCCGGAGTTCTTCGCGTTGGTGGAATGGATCCAGGCCCATCCCAACATCGATTACCTGGTGGTCAACACCAACGGGGTTCGAATCGCCCAGGACGAGGAATTCGCGGGCCGCCTGGCGGACGCCGCCCGGCGGCGCCACCTCCAAATCTATCTCCAATTTGACGGTCCGCAATTGGCCGGCCAGCAAAGCCTGCGCGGCGCGGATCTGCGGGCCCTCCGCGAACGCGCCCTCGAGCGTTGCACCGCCATGAATCTGCCCGTCACCCTGGCGATGACGGTTACTCCGGACAATCTCCCGCATTTATGGGAGGCCATCGAGTTTGGACTGCGGTTTCCATCGGTTCGTGGCATCGCTTTCCAACCCTTTTTCGCCAGCGGGCGCCGACCCGGATCCGCCTCCGGCACAATGACCGCCCGCCTGAACACCGCCGACATCATTCTCGCCGCAGTGGGCCAATCGGCCGGCCGGCTCCGGTTCGACGATTTTACTCCCCTGCCCTGTGGTGATCCCAATTGCGCCACGATCGGTTATCTCCTGAAAATCAACGGCACCACCCGCTCCGTGAGTGACTTCATCGACTTCACGGCAGTGCAGGGATTTCTGCAGGACAAAGTGCGTTACCGCCTCGAGGACCTGATGAAATGTGGTTGCGAATCCGAACCGTTGGCCGACCTGCTGAAGCAGTTCGAATTGGATGAATCCAATACGTTTCGCTTGTTTATCAAACCCTTCATGGACGCCGGGAGTTGGGACGAGGACCGCGTGGACCGTTGTTGCACGCATGTGATCCGGCCCGACGGCAAACTGGATTCCTTCTGCCGGTACTACTCCGGCTTCCCGGACATTCAACCCGCGCCATAATGCCCCAACCGACCCAGTCCCCCTATGGTTGGCTGATGCTGGGCGGCATCCTGGTCACCGTCTGGCTTTGGTCGCGCCTGGCCCGCCGGGATGATCGGCTGCTCACCGTGTATGTGGCCGCGCTGCTGGGGGCGTTTCTGGGCGCCAAGATCGTCTATCTGGCGGCCGAAGGTTGGCGGCACTTCGGGACACCGGACATGTGGCGACAATGGGCCACGGGCAAATCGATCCTGGGCGCCCTGCTCGGCGGTTACCTGGCAGTGGAAATCGCCAAGCGCGCCGTGGGCTTTCGCGGGGTCACCGGCGATTGGTTCGCCGCCATCACTCCGGTGGGAATCATCATTGGCCGCTTTGGCTGTCTGCTGCATGGTTGTTGCCTCGGCGTGGCCTGCTCCCCGGCCTGGTACTCGCTCACCGATGGCCAAGGTGTGACGCGCTGGCCCGCCGTGCCGGTTGAAATCCTGTTCAATGGGACCGCGTTGTTGGTTTTCTTCGTCCTCCGCCGAAGTCACAGCCTCCTCGGGCAGCATTTCCACCTTTACTTGATGGCCTATGGCGTTTTTCGTTTCGCCCATGAATTTGTGCGCGAGACACCCCATATCCTCGGTCCTTTCAGCGGCTACCAATTGGCCGCCCTCGCCGTATTCGCACTGGGCGCCGGAGGCTTCCGGCACCGCCAACGCGTCCCGATTCCGCCATTGACGAACCAACCGCCCTGCCGTCCAATCACCACCCCATGAACCGCCGCCTAAGCCCCGCCTGGACCCTGGCCATCCTGACGGGCCTCAACTTGTTTAACTACATCGACCGCTTTGTCCTCTCCGCGGTCCTGACGCCGCTCAAGGAGGAACTGAAGATCAGCGACGGCCAGGTGGGACGGATCGCCACGGCGTTCATGATCGGCTACTTCGTCACCTCGCCCATCTTTGGTTATCTGGGAGACCGCATGCCTCGCAAATGGTTGATCGCGGTGGGCATTTTCGTCTGGAGCCTGGGCACCGTCCTGACCGGGTTTGCCCCCACCCTGGGTATCCTGCTCGCCTTTCGCGCGCTGGTCGGCCTGGGTGAGGCCAGCTATGCCACGACCAGTCCCAGCCTGATCTCGGATAACTTCGCCGCTACGAAACGCAATTTCGCCCTGACGGTTTTCTATGTCGCCATCCCTGTGGGGGCCGCGTTGGGAAATATTTTTGGCGGACTGATCGCCGAACACTATTCCTGGCGCCACGCCTTTATCTGGACCGGCGCCCCCGGGCTGATTTTGGCCCTGGTGCTGTTACCGTTCAAAGAGACCGAACGCGGGGCGGCCGATGGCACCCGCGCCGCGGACCGGATCAAGCCCTCCCTCGCCGATGTGGTCAAACTCTTCTGGCTGCCCAAGTTCATGCTGGTGGTGCTGGGCTATACGGCCTACACCTTTGCCCTGGGAGCTTTCGGCACCTGGGGGCCCACCTTTTTTGTGCGGGTGCATGGCATGGCCCTGACACCGGCTTCCACTTTTTTCGGCACCATGACGGTGATCACCGGACTCCTTGGCACCTTCATCGGCGGTTACCTCGCCGGGGTTTGGCAGAAATACAACCGGGCCGGATACGCCTGGACCATCGCCCTTTCGGTTCTAATTTCAGTGCCCTTGGTGGTCCTGAGTTTCACCCTGCCCAATCAATTGGCTGCGCAGGCATGCATGGCCGTGGCCATGTTTTTCCTCTGGTTTTCGACGGGGCCGGTCAACACCATCACCTTGGAAGCGGTCCCGGCCAACCTCCACGCCAGCGCCATGGCGGTTTCGATTTTCATGATCCACCTATTCGGAGATCTCTGGTCCTCGGAAATTGTCGGCCACCTCTCGGATCTTTGGCACAGTCTGCAAAAAGCGGTCCTGATACTCCCGGTTGCGTTGCTGGTGGCCGCGGGCTTCTGGCTCGTGCTGGCGATTCGCACGCAGCGGGAGAAAACCCCGGTCACGGAACCGGTCGCCCACGCCTGACGGCAATAACCCATCGCCGGGTTGCCCCCGGCGAAACTCAGGGCTTGCGCGGCGCCGGGACGGGCAGGGTCTGGCCGGTGCCCGGCTGGGTGGGTTTGTACACACTGGGCGGCAGATGGGCGATCGGATCGACCTTCTGGCGGTGCCGCAAGATAAAAGCCACGCCCAAACCAAGCGCCAGGACCCCCAGCACAATCAACCCCACGCGCGCTACCCGCCAGTTAAGCTTCGAGAGTTGCAGGGTCAGAAAATCCAGCACGCCCCGACGTCGTCCCAAAAGGGAAGGCGGCTGCCGGAATTTCTTGGTCTGCGAAAGCTCCGCGTCGAGCGTCGCCATCACCGCGGCGACATCCAGCTTCAACATCCCCGCGTAATTGCGCACAAACCCACGGATGTAAACCGGCGCCGAAAAGGCGTCAAAATCCCCCGATTCCAGCGCCCGGATGTGGTCGGTGCGAATCTTGGTGACCTCGGCAACCTGGTAGATGGTGAGACTCTTCGACTCACGCGCCAGTAAAAGTTGTTCCGCAACGGTTGCCATATTCCCTGTAAATAGCGGATACGCAAGGCTGCTGGCAATGCCGAATGCTGCCCTCCCCGCCCTTGCCGCCACCGGCTCCACTTTTCCCCAAATCGCGGCTGGCCAGTCTCCGCCCCCTGGCTTAGGATGGCGGCCGATGATGGATCCATTGCCCAAACCGGATGTGATATTGACCCACGAAAGCGACCTCGATGGTTTGCTGGCGGGGGTCCTGTTGCAACGTCTGGCCCGGAAGCTCTTCGGCGTAACCGTCCGCCTGGAGGCCCACCACTATAACAGTTGGAAGCAGCGCGAACTCCGGGAGCGGGCCGCCTGGGTGACCGATCTGAGTTTTGAAGCCCGGCTGGACAAACCGGACTGGGTCATCGTCGATCACCACGCCACGGAAGCACCGGCCCGGCAGGCCCGCCTGATTCACGATGTCACGAAATCCGCCGGCCTGCTTTGCTACGAACTCTGCCAGCAGCACGGCCTGGGCTCGCCGGAACTGGACCGGCTGGTCCACTTGAACAATGTTTCCGACCTGTTTTTGTCCGAGGATCCGCTGTTCGAACTGGCCAATGACTACGCCAACCTGGTGAAGGTGTATCAGTTTTGGAATTTGCACACCCTGCTCCAGGGGGAATTGGAACGTCTGCTGGATCATCCCCTGCTCGAGGTCATGGCCGTGAAGCGGCGGGTGGAAAACCCGCTCGGTTTTGCCTGGAGCCGGGAAAATGTCGTCGAGTTGAGCCCCCAGGTGGGTTACGTGGACACCATTATCGGCAACAACAATCTGATCGTCCATCAATTGCTGGAAACCGCCGGCACGCGCTTTCCCGTGCTGCTGACCCTTTTTCGCCGCACCAATGGGCTGGTCATCGCGAGCCTGCGCAGTCGGAACGGGGAAGCGTTGAAAATCGCGGAGCAATTGCAGGGCGGCGGTCACGCCAATGCCTGCGGCGCCACCCTGCCCCGCGCCATTAAAAGTATCCCGGACGCCGTGGTTTATTTGAAACAACACCTGAACCCGAAAAAGGAGGACGCTCTCAACAGCCTGGAAGTGCTGTTCAACTCGCTCCCGGTTTCCCGCTAGTCAGTGGACTGGACCGGGTCCAGGCGGGAATATTGATTGCTTTCGGCGCTTCCGGGCGTAACTTCAGAGATTGGAAATGCGTCATAGTTGTATGGTTATGGATCTGCGCTCCGGCGCCCGTCGCGGCAAATTGCCATGAGTGAAAATCTCGTATTGCTGGTGGAAGATTGTGAGCCGGATGCCGATCTTTTGCTGCACTCCTTCAAACATTGGGGGGTGACCAACCCTGTTTGCGTGGTGACCGACGGCCAGCGGGCGAAGGATTACCTCACCGGCGCCGGTGCCTTTGTCAACCGCGACCAGCATCCCCTGCCCATCGTGGTGCTGCTGGATCTTTACCTTCCCGGCATGGCCGGCCTGTTGCTCCTCGAATGGATCCGGACGGAATCGGAGCTCCGAACCCTGCCGGTGGTGGTGCTCAGCGGCACCAAAAACCGCGCGGATTTCGAAAAAGCGTATGCGCTGGGAGCCAACGCCTGCCTCGTCAAATCCGTGGACCTGGCCGAGTTGCGCGACCTCATCCGCGACCTCGATTATTTTTCCCTGGCCTCCCCGACCAACGCCGCCGCACTGGACTTTTTTCCGGAAGCGTAAGCCCCCACGCCGGCTGGCCGACCGGCCCGGCGGTTAAACGTAAAGTGCCGCTTTCAAATCCTGCACCACCAGGCTCATGAAGGCATAACGCGCGTTCGGCTCCCGTTCCAAACAGCGCAGGATCACCCGCTCCAATGCCGCCGGCAAGTCCGGATTATGCTGCCGGGGTGAAATGAAAAGCGCGCGATTCAGTTGGTTCGCCAGAATCTCCGCCGGCTGTTCCCCCGGGAACGGTTTGTAATTGGTGAGCAACTCATAAGCCGCCACGCCGAACGCGAAGATGTCCGCCCGATGATCCACGGGCTCCCGCAGTAACTGCTCCGGAGCCATGTAGGCCGGGGTGCCGGGATTCTTCGCGAGTTTCTCCGGCTTCGCGGGAATCGGCAGCGCCAGGTCAAAGTCCGCCACCCGCACGCTGGCATTCCGGGTCACCAACACATTTTCAGGCTTGAAATCCAGGTGCATGAAACCGCTTTCATGCACGTGTTCCAGACCAGTGGCCATGTCGATGATGATATTGCCGACATTCTCCAACAACACGGGATCATGCTCCGCGTACATGAGTTTCAGGTTGGAACCTTCCACATATTCCATCAGGAGATACAGCGCACCATCGATCTTGCCGTGCCCGAAATACCCAATCACGCAGTCATGGTCATGAATCTTGGAGAGAATCTCGCAACCCCGCAAAAACCGTTTGCGGGCCGTGAAATCGAACCGCAAATTGTCATGCAACCGGCGCAAGGCAAAGGTGTGGTTTTCCTTGTCCGTGGCCAGCCAGATATCCGCCATTCCGCCGCTGTTGATCAATTCCCGGAGATGGAAATCGCCAAACAGACCGGGCTGCGGTGGCCCGCCTTGGTCAGCGCTCTTCTTTTTGAATCCAAAAAACATGCCGCCGATTATTTAGCACGGCTGCAGTTGTTCCGCCACCGGGAATTGTGGCGTCCCTGCGGGTCGTCTCGCCTGCCCCGCCAATCCTCCACCCCGGCGCTGGGCCACCGGGCTTGGCACCCGCAACTGAAAAGCAAACATCCAGATGGCATGACCATCTGGATGTTTCCTGCTTCCGGCAACGGAAACAGATTGGCCGCGTTCCAACGCGGGCCTTGCTTAAAGGGTGGATTTGCCTTCCGCGCGGGCTTTCTTCCAGCGCAGCTTCGCAGCGGCGGAGATGGCCGCCCGGCCGGCCGGACTCATTTTCCGTTTGGGGCTGCCGTTCGTTTCGGCCTTGCTCACGGGCTGGCTGCCCCGGGTCTTCGCCCAACGGGCGCGTTGCGCCGCGGCGATGGCAGCGCGACCAGCGGCTGACATGTTGCGTTTGCCCGATTTTTCCTTGGCTTCCTTGACCACCGGGGTGGCCACAGCCGCGACCGCGGCGACGAGGGAGGCCGGAACAACCGGGGCCGGAGTGGCGGACACACCGCCCAGCACCTGGCTCAGTTCAGCCTGCAGGGCTTCAATTTGTTCCCGAATACGGATTACGTTTTTTAACTGCTCTACTGTTAGATTTTGAATGGTTATCATTAATCGCTCGATTCTATGTTGCTTCTATTGTTATGTCAAACTTTCTTCGTCAATTATTCCCGTCTCTCTACCTTACCGACCATTGCGATCCCCTATTAGCATAAGTCATGAGGCTCATTTCCGGTCGGAAATTTTATACAAGGTACATTTTACAGTCGCCACCAGTTGCATTATCCAGCCACAACGGTGCCCCAATTTCAAGCGGCGGCACGACAATATCCCTTTGCTAACCGCCTCGATTGCGATAGTCGCCGGCAAATCGGCTTGGAGAATACCGCCAGCCCGGCCTTCCCACGGAGAGCAACGGATCATTTGACGGTAATTTGTGGAATCTGCTCCGGGCCACCAACCAAGCATTGCACTGTGGGGGTAATCCCCCATAGCCGGATTCATTGGCGGCTGCGCCGATGCTCTAGTCGCGAAGTTGGTTTTCTTTGCAAGATGGGCACCTTCCACGAACGCTCGGCATCCGGATTGACCGGTTCCAGTTTGATCCGCCACGTTTGTTTCTTAGTCCGGTTCGCGGCCACGCGCGAACGCAATTCCAAGAGGTAAAACAAACCCGGACGCGTCACCGGACGTACCCAGGAAACCAACTCGGGTCCCGTAACAATCCGTTGCGCTTTCTTCGTCATAATCCGGCGTTGCATTTCTGAAAAAAGTATAGCAAGCGGTATGCCAAGCCAAATCCAACCCCGCCATCTGGATCCAATTGGTCGCCCTTTGTGGGATTCGCCGGTCGGGGGGTGCCTCATTTTGCCCTTTGAACTTGGTTCCTGCCGTGTTTGAGTCTTCCCATGTTCACTGGAACGATCCTCAATGCTCTGGGGATATTATTTGGCGGCTTGCTGGGACTCATTTTGGGTCGTCAGCTTTCTCCGCCCACGCAGATCGCGCTGCGCAGCTTGTTGGGATTCGTTACTGTCTATACTGGTTTGCACCTCACCTGGGCCAGTGTGAATGGCAGCCTCTATCAGGGCTTCAAACAAGTTGTCACTTTGGTTCTCGCTTTGATGGTGGGACGTGTGATCGGCCGGCTCCTGCGGCTCCAAGCCGGATTGAACCGGCTGGGTGAATCCACCAGCCGGCGATTTGCGGCCGCGACCCCCACCGATCCCCATCGCTTTAGTGAGGGGTTCTGGATTTGCTCCGTGCTCTTTTGCGCCGGGCCCCTCGGACCGCTCGGGGCGGTCGCCGAAGGGTTGGGCGGTTATTGGCCGCCCCTGGCTCTGAAAGCCGTCATGGACGGCCTCGCCGTCATGGGTCTGACCCGCATGTTTGGCTGGGGAGCGATGCTTTCCGCCGTACCCGTAGCCGCCATGCAGACCACCCTCACTTTGGTGGCGTTACGCCTGCATCCCTTCCTCGAAACACACGGCTTGGTGGACGCCACCAATGCGGTGCTGGGAATGCTCATTTTTTGCGTGGCTCTTATCCTTCTCGAAATTAAGAAAGTACGGCTGGGCGATTACCTTCCCGGGATTGTTGCGGCTCCTCTCATCACCTGGCTTTGGTGATCCCGGGATTGGTCGCCACGCCGATTACCGCCCCGGCGGGGAGGTCAGGTTGGTTGGTAATCCCGGTCGTGCACTTTGGCCTCCCCATGGAGTTTTGAGTAATCCGCTCAGGGACTGCCGCTCCAGACCGTCGAACCCGGCCAAACCAAACTGAATATTTTTCAGATCCGGTCGCAACCGGTAGCTGCCCAACAGCCGGTCCCAGATCGAAAAGAGCGAACTGTAATTCGAATCCGTCTCGGCGGGGATCCGGGAGTGGTGCACTTTGTGCATATTCGGAGTTACGATGAGCCAGCGCAGCCCGGCCTCGCATCCCCGTGGCAATGCAATGTTGGCATGCTGCAATTGCACGACCAACTGCATTGCGATTTCATAAATCAGCAATTCCTCCAGCCGCAGTCCGCCGAGAAAGATCACCGGCAGCCGGAGTAGCGCCGCCAGGAGTATCTCGCCGCCATGAAATCGGCTGGCAGTGGTCACATCCATGTTCGGGTCCGAATGGTGCGTCCGGTGAAACCGCCAGAGCCACGGAATCTGGTGGTTCAACCGGTGCCAGGCATACATCCATGCATCCAATAACAGCACAGCCGCCAGCAGGCGGATCAGCCCCACCCACCCGGTCCAATGCAAAAGCCCGAACTGCGCCCGCTCGGCGCACTCGGCCGTCAAACGCCAAAGCCAGGCCAACCCCGCCCCCACCACCACGGCATTTACCATCCCCAGGGTCAGGTTGCGCCCGGCGTGCCGCATCCGGGCCGCTGCGGGTAAACTCACGAAGAAGGGCGCCGCGGTCTCCCATGTCAGCAAGGCAACCATGCCCGCTGTCGCCAGGCCGACACGCGTCCCGGCCAAGGCCTGCAGTTGTTCGTGGGGGAGAACCGGCATGGCGTCGCTCAAGTCGGCGGTTGCGCCGCGGTCCGGGGCTGCCAGCGCAGCAACCGCAACGCGTTCCCGATGACAATCAAATCCGACAGGCCCATCGCCGCCGCGCACAGGATGGGGCTCATGAATCCCAATGCCGCCAGCGGAATGCCCACGCAATTGTAAAAGAAAGCCCAGAAGAGGTTTTGTTTGATCGTCCGCAAGGTCGCCCGGGCCAGCCCAATGGCTTCCGGCACGGCGGCGATTTCCGACTTGAGCAAAATAATGTCCGCCGCCGCCCGGGCCACGTCGCTCGCCCGGCTCACGGCGATTCCCAAATCCGCCGCCGCCAGCGCCGGCGCGTCATTGATTCCGTCCCCCACGAACGCCACCCGTTGCCCCTGCTCCCGCAATCGGGCAATAAACTGCGCCTTCTCGACCGGTCGTACTTCGGCGGTCACGTGATCCGCGGCGATGCCCACCGCCTGTCCCACGGTCTGGGCGGTGGCGGTATTGTCACCCGTGAGCAGGTAAACTTGCAAACCGGCCGCTTGCAATTCCCGCACCACGCCCACCGCTCCCGGTTTCATCTCGTCCTCTACGGCCAGCAAGCCAAGCAGGGTCTGCTCCCATGCCAACCCCAGCACGGAGCCACCGCGGGCTTCACTTTCCGCCAGCCATTTCGCCCCCGGCCCCAGGTCCACCCCCATTTCCCGCAGCCAGCGGCCGGAACCCAGCCGGGCAACTCCGGGAACGGTCGCCCCGTTCCACCGCACCCGCGCCTGCACCCCGGCCCCGGGGACTTCCCGCCATTCCGTCAAGAGCGCCTCAGCCGGGGCGATTTTCGCCACGGCCTGGCTCAACGGATGGTTGGAGGGGCGCGCGAGCGCCGCCGCCAACTTGGCCGTGTCCGGACCGGCCGCACCCAGCCATTCGCTGCGGGCCACCACCGGATGTCCCCGGGTGAGGGTGCCCGTCTTGTCGAAAACCACGGTGGTGAGCTTGCCGGCCTTCTCCAGCGCCACTCCGTCCCGGATGAGGATCCCCCGCCGGGCCGCCGCATTGGCACCCGCCATGATGGCGGCCGGTGTTGCCAGTCCCATGGCACAAGGGCAGGCCACCACCAGCACGGCGGCCGCGTGCATGAATGCCGCCGCCAATACACTCTCCGCGGCCACCGCCGGCCACCAGTGCGGGGCCAGCGCGGCGCTCAACCGCTGCGCCTGTTCCGGCGCCAGCCCCCACCACAACCCCGTGGCCACCGCAATCGCCACCACCACCGGCACGAAGACCGCGCTCACGCGATCACCCAGGCGCTGGATTTCGGCGCGGCTGGACTGCGCCCGCGCCACCGCCGCAATCACCTGGGCGAGCGCCGTGGCATCCCCGGTGGCGGTCACCCGCACCTCCAACCGGCCGTTGCCGTTCAAGGTCCCGCCGTAAACTGGCATTCCCGGCTTTTTGTCTACCGGCCGGGACTCCCCCGTGAGCATGGCCTCCTCCACCGTGGACTCCCCGGCCACCACCTCGCCATCGGTCGGCACCTGGTCCCCGGGTCGAAGGACGAATTTCTGCTTCAGCCGCAATTCCCGCACCGCCACCTCCGTTTCGGTTCCATCCGGATTCAGCCGGCGCGCCTGCGGCGGCGCCAGTTGGAGCAATCCTTTCAGGGTGGACTCCGCCCGATCGCCCGTCTGCGCTTCCAGCCAATGCCCCACACTGATCAAAGTAATGATGGCCGCCGATTCCATGAAATAGAGGTGCGCGTGGCCACCGGCCAACAGGGCCACGAGGCTGTAACCAAACGCGGTGCTGGATCCCAGTGCCACCAGGGTGTCCATGTTGGAATTCCCCCGGCGCAATTGGCGCCAGGCACCGACATAAAACCGCGCCCCGCAGAACACTTGCACTGGCAAAGCCAAGGCCAGAGCCAGCCAGCGAAACCAGGGTGTCATGCCCAGGCCGAAGCCCCATTCTCCGATCATCAGCGGCGGCGTGGCGATCAGGCCCACAACCACATTGAATCGCCAACCCGTCAGTGGCGACCACGCAGTTACGGGTGCGGGCTTGCCGTCCACGGCTTTGGCCGCCCCAACGGCCCGCCCTTCATATCCGGCCCGGGCCAGTGCGGCGAAAACCGCCGGGAGATTGGTTTCCAGCGTCGTCCAGCGCACCTTCGCGCGTCCGGTCTCCAAACGCACCTGGGCGCTCTCCACTCCCCGCACGCTTTGAATCGCTTCGGTCACGTGCCGGGCACAATTGCCGCAGGTCATTCCACTCACCGCGAGTTCCGTCAGCGGCTTGTCGGGGGCCGGAACCGCTTCGATTTGAGAGCTGGCTGTCATAATTCCACGCTTCCAGCTTAGCCGATGGCGCGTTCCCGGTCGAATAAGGAATTTCCCCCTCCCAAAAAGCAAACGTCGGGCCACCGGTAAATGTTTGTAAACCTGCTCTAACCAGTGTTGCCCCCACTATCTGGCAAAGCCTGCCGCCAGCGTTGTATTCAGAAGCGCTGGCCGGCGGTTTTTCCCTTTGTCACTTGCCGCGCCGGGGGTCAGCCGCTATTTTGCCCCCGCGATGAGTGGGTCGGTCCGACCGCCCAACCCCGCGTCCGCAGGTTGTGTCTTTGGCAAAATCGGGCGTGCCGGATGGGCCGCCTTGGCCGAGTTTGGGACCAGACCAGTGGCGCAAGCCGCGCCGCGTAAAACCGTCTTTGTTTTTATGGAAACTAGTAACTTGGGAAGCTGCAACACAACCAACCCGGCCGTCACCGCGTGGGTCGCGGACCAGGCCCGCCTCTGTGAACCCGACCAGGTATATTGGTGCGATGGCTCGACCGCCGAGAAGGATGCCCTCACGGCCCAGGCCGTCGCCGCCGGCGTGCTCATCCAGTTGAACCAGGAAAAACTACCCGGGTGCTATTACCACCGCTCGAACCCCAATGACGTCGCCCGGGTCGAGCAATGCACTTTTATCTGCACGGAATTTGAAGAAGAGGCCGGTCCCACGAACAATTGGGCCCCTCCCGGGGAAATGTACACCAAGTTGCAAGGTCTGGCCCGGGGTTCCATGCATGGCCGCACGATGTACGTCATCCCTTATCTCATGGGGCCGCCCGGATCCCCCATGACCAAGGTGGGGTTTGAATTAACCGACTCCATTTACGTGGTCCTCAGCATGCGGATCATGACCCGCATGGGCCGCGTCGCGCTCGACCACCTCGGCGACAGCTCCGATTTCAATCGCGGGCTGCACTGCATGCTGGATGTGAATCCGGACCGCCGCTACATCTGCCACTTTCCCCAGGACAACACCATCATCTCCGTCGGCTCCGCATATGGAGGCAACGCCTTGCTGGGCAAGAAGTGTTTCGCCCTGCGCATTGGTTCCTACCTGGCCCGCCGTCAGGGCTGGCTGGCCGAGCACATGTTGATTCTCGGGCTTGAGTCGCCCACCGGGGAGAAGACCTACGTCGCCGCCGCCTTCCCGAGCGCCTGCGGCAAAACCAACTTTGCCATGCTCATCCCGCCCCCCCATTACAAAGGGTGGAAGGTGTGGACCATCGGCGATGACATCG
Organism: uncultured Pedosphaera sp.; assembly: GCA_903918755.1. Classification (GTDB taxonomy): domain Bacteria; phylum Verrucomicrobiota; class Verrucomicrobiia; order Limisphaerales; family Pedosphaeraceae; genus CAIXFN01. The sequence goes on along the minus strand of CAIXFN010000030.1, from coordinate 97,069 downwards.
CCTGGATGAAACCCGGGCCCGATGGCCGGCTCTACGCGATCAATCCAGAGGCCGGTTATTTCGGCGTCGTGCCAGGCACGAACTACAAGTCCAATCCCAACGCGATGAACAGCATCCAGCGGGACACGATTTACACCAACGTGGCGCTGACACCGGATCTGGATGTCTGGTGGGAAGGCAAGGATGGCCCGCCTCCGGCGGAATGCCTGGACTGGAAGGGGCAGCCGTGGACTCCGGAGTCCAAGGAAAAGGCGGCGCATCCCAACAGCCGCTTCGCCGCTCCCATGACCAATAACCCGATGCTGGCTCCCGAGGCCTCGGACCCCAACGGCGTCCCCATTAGCGCCATCATCTTCGGCGGGCGTCGGGCGGACACCATGCCCTTGGTTTACCAGGCGTTCAATTGGATCCATGGCGTTTACATCGGCGCCACGATGGGTTCGGAAACCACCGCCGCCGCCGCGGGCACAGTCGGCAACGTCCGGCGCGATCCCATGGCCATGCTGCCTTTCTGCGGCTATAATATGGGCGAGTATTTCCGGCATTGGATCACCATGCGGAAACTCATCCGCCGGCCCCCCCGCATTTTCCACGTCAACTGGTTCCGCAAGAGCGCCGCCGGTGAATTCCTCTGGCCCGGGTTCGGCGAGAATATGCGCGTGCTCAAGTGGATCGCCGACCGTTGCAACGGCCGGGCTAACGCCGATGAGACCCCGCTGGGCTGGGTTCCCAGCGGCGGCCATTTCGACCTCGGTGAATTGCCGGGTTATACCAACGCCAAATTTGAACAAGTTCAAAGCATTGATTATCCCGAATGGCGCCGCGAATTGCTCCAACAGGATGAATTGTTCATGAAACTTTACTCCCACCTGCCCAAGGAACTCATCTTCCAGCGTGAACTGCTGGTCGCCCGACTCTGACAACGCCCACCCGCTTAATCAACAGCCCTAACTATATCCATGCCCACCACTTCCGCTCCCCTCCCAGCTGTACCGCCCGGTGCCGAGTCCATCACGCTCGGCGCCGGTTGCTTTTGGTGCACCGACGCCGTGTTTCTCCAACTGCCGGGAGTTATCTCGGTGACCTCGGGTTATATGGGCGGCCAGCTCCCCAATCCAACCTACGAACAAGTCTGCACCGGCAAAACCGGTCACGCCGAAGTCTCGCAGGTCGTCTTTGATCCGCAAAAAATCACGCTTGAACAGGTGCTGCAGCAGTTCTGGCACGCGCACGATCCGACCACGCTCAACCGCCAGGGCGGAGATGTGGGACCGCAATATCGCTCGGCCATTTTCTATAATTCGTCGGCTCAGCGCGCCGTGGCCGAGGCTTCGCGGACGGCCGCCAGCCGGGATTTCCCGGCTCCGATTGTGACCGAAATCACGCCGGCTGCGACCTTTTATCCCGCGGAAAATTATCATCAGGACTATTATCGACTGAACAAGAACCGCAATCCGTATTGCCAGGCGGTCATCCGGCCCAAATTGCAAAAACTCGGATTGCAATCCTGACCGGCGCTCCCCCGGCGGCGGCCGAGCGCGCCGCGGCCTCCAGCCGCAGACCGGCCAGCCCCATGCCCAATTCATCCAATCGACTGGCATTACTCAGTGCCTTTGGAACAGCCCTGTTGCGCCGCCTGGGTTACTTTTCGCTCATGGGGGCCTGGATGGGTGGTTTCACGTTCTACGCGCTCATCGTCATCCCCACCGCCGGCCTGGTCCTTGGCGGCGAGCGCGAGGTTGGGTTTATCACCCAAAAGGTCACTTTCTGGCTTAACCTGATCGGTCTGGCGTGCCTCGCCTACTTTGCCTGGAACATGCTCCGCGATTGGTCCGGCCTCACCGGACCACTCCGCCGGTGGCTGGCCACCAGTTGGATTGTCATGGTCGCCATGTCTCCGGGCCTTTTCATCACTCATGGGCTGATGGATCGCCTGCTGGAATCCCCGGGGTTCAAGATTCACCATATCGGCCATTTTACGGACCTGCACACCGTCTATCTGGGCTTCGCAACCGTCCAATGGACAGCCGCCATGCTGCACATCGGGCTTTCGCTGGCTGCCTGGCGTCAATTGGACTCCCGGTAAGCCCGCCCACGCAGCCACCGGTCCGGGAATATGGTTGCCGAGAAAAGGAACATATCTTCATATCAAGATGCATTGATTTTTTCCTTTTCATTGTTGGATTGATGGGTTATTCTGCTCGGGCGTGAATCCGAATCTTTCCATTCCAACGGGTCGCGGCGCGCAATTGGCGCGACTGCTGCAGGAACGTGTTGTCATCATTGACGGCGCGATGGGCACCATGATCCAGACTTTCAAGCTGGAGGAGGCCGCCTTTCGCGGGGAGAGGTTCAAGGACTGGCCCCGGGATTTGAAGGGCAACAACGACCTGCTGAACCTCACGCGCCCGGAAGTCATTGAATCGATTCACCGCCAATATCTCGAAGCGGGCGCCGACATCATTGAAACCAACACCTTCAATTCGCAAACCATTTCCCTCGCCGATTATGGCATGGAGTCGTTGGCGTATGAATTGAATGTCGCCGCCGCGCAAGTTGCCCGCCGTGCGGCCGATGGCGTCATGGCCGCCGAACCCGGCCGGGTCTGCTTCGTGGCCGGGGCCATGGGCCCAACCACCCGGACCTCCTCCATTTCCACGGATGTCAATAGTTCCGCCGCCCGCGGCACGACTTATGACGCTCTCGTGGCGGCCTATTATGAACAGGCGCAGGGCTTGCTGGACGGGGGCGTGGATGTGCTTTTGGTAGAGACAATTTTTGACACGCTGAACGCCAAGGCAGCCTTTTTTGCCATCCAGAAGCTCTTCGCTGAACGGGGCATTGATCCGGTGCCCTATCGACCGGAAGGATTGACCGGGCAACCCGCAAACGGGCGCCCGCAGGTCCCGATCATGGCCTCGGTCACCTTTATCCAAAAGGGCAGCAATCGCGGCGTCACCGGCCAGACGGTGGAGGCGTTCTGGAACTCCATTTCGCACGTGCCCCTTTTGAGTGTGGGTATGAACTGCGCCCTGGGCCCGGTCGAGATGCGGCCGCTGATCGAGGAATTGGCCGCCCTGGCGCCGATTCCCGTTAGTTGCTACCCCAACGCCGGCCTGCCCAATCCGCTGTTGCCCACCGGCTTTCCGGAAACCCCCGAAACCCTGGCCCCGCAATTGGCCGAATGGGTGGCGAACGGTTGGCTCAATATTGTGGGGGGTTGCTGCGGCACCACGGCCCCGCATATCGCGCGCATCTCGGCCGCCGTCAAAGGCCTGGCCCGCCGCGTTCCGCCGGTCGTGGAACCCTTCACCCGCCTGAGCGGTCTGGATGCGGTGACGATCCGCCCGGACGCCAATTTCGTCAACGTCGGGGAACGCACCAACGTCACCGGCTCGCCCAAATTCGCCAAACTGATTCTCGGCGGCAACTACGAGGAAGCCCTGGCCATCGCCCGGCAGCAAGTCGAAAACGGCGCGCAAATCATCGACGTCAACATGGACGAAGGCATGCTCGACTCCGAGCAGGCCATGACCCATTTTCTCAACCTGATCGCCTCGGAACCGGACATCGCCCGGGTCCCGATCATGATCGACAGCTCGAAGTGGTCCGTGATTGAGGCCGGGCTGAAATGCATCCAGGGCAAGGGCGTGGTGAATTCCATCAGCCTGAAAGAAGGCGAAGAAAAGTTTCGCCAGCAAGCCGCCCTCGTGCGCCGTTACGGCGCCGCCGTGGTGGTGATGGCCTTCGACGAAAAAGGCCAGGCGGACAACCTCGCGCGCCGGATCGAAATCTGCCAACGCGCCTATGATATCCTGGTGCGCGAAGTCGGCTTTCCGCCGCAGGACATCATTTTTGATCCCAACATTCTCACCGTCGCCACGGGGATGGAGGAGCACAACAACTACGCGGTGGACTTCATCGCGGCCACCCGTTGGATCAAGGAGAACCTGCCCTTCGCTAAAGTCAGCGGCGGCGTCAGCAATATTTCCTTCTCCTTCCGCGGCAACAACGCAGTCCGCGAAGCCATGCACTCGGCGTTCCTGTACCACGCGGTCAAGGCCGGCCTGGATATGGGCATCGTCAATGCGGGCATGCTGGAGGTTTACGAGGAAATCCCCAAGGACTTGCTCGAACTGGTCGAGGACGTTCTCCTCAACCGCCGGTCCGACGCCACGGAACGACTCATCAAATTTGCCGAATCGGTCAAACAAAAGGGCAAGGTCGCGGTGGTCGAGGATGCCTGGCGGCAAGGCACCGTCGAAGAGCGCCTGAGCCATGCCCTCGTCAAAGGCATTGTGGAGTTCATCGACCAGGATACCGAGGAGGCACGCCAGAAATACGCCCGACCGCTCCTAGTCATTGAAGGCCCGCTCATGGAGGGCATGAACATCGTCGGCGACCTTTTCGGTTCCGGCAAAATGTTCCTCCCCCAGGTGGTCAAGAGCGCCCGGGTCATGAAGAAATCGGTCGCCTATCTCCTCCCCTTCATGGAGGAGGAAAAGCGGAAATCCGGCGGCGGTCGGGCCCAGGGCAAGATCCTTATGGCCACCGTCAAGGGGGACGTGCATGACATCGGCAAGAACATTGTCGGCGTCGTCCTGGGTTGCAATAACTACGAGGTCATTGATCTCGGCGTCATGGTGTCGGCTGAAAAAATTCTCACCACCGCCCGTGAAATCAAGGCGGATGCCATCGGCTTGAGCGGCCTCATCACGCCTTCCCTCGATGAAATGGCGCACGTCGCCCGGGAAATGGAACGGCAGGGGTTCTCCGTGCCGCTGCTGATCGGCGGGGCCACCACCAGTCGCGCGCATACCGCGGTGAAAATCGCGCAATCTTACAGCCATCCCGTGGTCCACGTGCTGGACGCTTCCCGCGCCGTCGGGGTGGTGGGCCAGTTGCTCAACCCGGATTTGCAACCCGCCTTCGTCCAGGCCAACCGCACCGAACAGCAGCGGCTCCGGACCGAGCACGCGGCCCAAAAGGACGGCAAACCGCTCCTGTCGCTCGCCCGCGCCCGCGAACGCCGCACGCCCATTGTCTGGCGCGCCGAGGATCTCCCCCACCCCACGTTTACGGGGGTGCGCGTGCTGGATCCCTTCCCGCTGGCAGAATTGGTGCCCTTCATCGACTGGTCGCCCTTTTTTCATACCTGGGAGTTGCGCGGCCGTTACCCGGATATTTTATCCGATCCCAAAGCGGCCGAACTGTTTGCGGACGCCCAAAAGTTGCTCACGCGGATTGTCGCCGAAAATCTGCTCACCGCGCGCGCGGTGTACGGCTTCTTCCCGGCCAACAGCGTCGGGGATGACATCGAACTTTATACGGATGAGACCCGGACCAAGGTGCTCACCACGTTCCACACCCTGCGCCAACAGATGGACAAGCCCACCGGCCAGTTCAATCACGCCCTCGCGGACTTCATCGCCCCCAAATCCACGGGCCTGCCGGATTACCTGGGCGCCTTCGCGGTCACCAGCGGCCATGGCACGGACGAATTAGCCCGCCATTTTGAAAAGGATCATGATGACTACAATTCCATCATGACCAAAGCCCTGGCGGACCGCCTGGCTGAAGCCTTCGCCGAATGCCTCCATGCCCGGGTCCGCCGGGAGTGGGGTTACGGCCAGGAGGAAAATCTCTCCATTGAGGACATCATTCGCGAACGCTATCGCGGCATTCGCCCCGCCGCCGGCTATCCCGCCTCCCCGGATCACACGGAAAAAGGACTGCTTTGGGAATTACTCGACGCCGAAAACCGCACTGGCATCAAACTCACGGAGAGTTTCGCCATGTGGCCCGCCAGTTCCGTCAGCGGTCTGTATTTCGCCCACCCGGAAGCCAAATATTTTGGCGTCGGTAAGATCGACCGCGACCAGGTTGCGGAATATCACCTGCGGAAAAACATGGATCTGGCCACGGTGGAACGCTGGCTTGGTCCCAACCTGAACTACGACCCCGCACCCGCCCCAGAACAATCGCGGAATCCCACGATTGTGTGTGCTTGCGGGGTGCCGCACCCGGTGACCGGCCCGTAACGGCATCCGCGTGCAAGCAATCTTGCGAACGCTGGTAATCCTGTTGCTCTGGCTGGCGGGTGGACTGCCGATGGCGGCCGCCACCCTTACGGTGTTCGCGGCCGCGAGCCTGACCGACGCCTTGAAGGAAATCGCCTCCGGGTACGAACTCGGCGGCGGCGACAAAATTGTTTTCAACTTTGGCTCGTCCGGCCTGCTCGCCCGGCAGCTCCAGGAAGGAGCTCCCGGCGATGTCTTCTTCTCCGCCGACGAAGCTCAGTTGGACAAACTGGATCAGCAGGGACTCATCCTTCGCGCCAGCCGGCACAGCCTCCTGTCCAATTCCTTGGTCATCGTGGTGCCGAGCGATAGCCCGCTCACCGTCCGGGCTCCGGCGGATCTCGCCGACGCCAAATTCAAACATCTGGCGCTCGCCGATCCCAAGTCCGTGCCCGCTGGCATTTACGCGCGGCAGTATTTTGAGCAGCGCAAGCTTTGGACCACCATTGCCCCAAAAGTGGTTCCCACGGAAAACGTCCGTGGCGCCCTGGCGGCGGTGGCTTCCGGAAACGTCGAGGCCGGCCTGGTTTACAAGACTGACGCCGCCATCTCGCCGCAGGTCAAGATCGCCTTCGAGATCGCTCCAGGCGATGGACCGCCAATCAGCTACCCGGTGGCAGTCCTAAAAGATTCCCGGCAATCCGCCGCCGCCACCCGTTTTGTCGAATACCTCGCCTCGCCATCGGCCCGCGCTGTCTTTAAGAAATTCGGTTTTCTATTTCCGCCGCCAAAGTCCCTTTGATCGTCCTCGGCTGGGGGCGGCAAACCAGTCCGAACTCATCCCAGAGCCGGCGTTTTTTGAACCCGCCAATTCTCCGCGTTCCAAAATTTCGCCCGGCCTGGTCCGCCGTTGAAATGGCAGGGGGATACCCCCAATAGGAAATTGGCCTTCCGGGGTGCAAGATGATTTTAGCCCCGGTTTCCGTCGATGATTCGCAGATCGCGTTGGATCCGGGACCGACTGTGAGTTGACTTCCAAACAATCCACAAAACCAACCGTTCGACTAAAGAAAAAACAATGAAAACATACCTGACGGGATTCCAATCAATGTTCGGCCTCGGCGCAGTGTTCGCCCTGGCAATGCTGGCTTCGCTGCCGGCCGTGGCGCGGGCGGAGGAGCCGCCAATGAAGCCCATGAAAGGCGCCGAGCACATGATGATGCTCCATCACGTTGACACTTGCGCCATGATGGGGGAACTCAAACCGGGTGATTCCGTGGCGATGGTTTGCACCATGTGCAAATCCGTCATGGTCCACACGGTCACCACCGAAAAAGGTCATATCAAGACGATGACGGTGGGCGAAAAGCATCTCTGCCCGGGCTGTAACAGCACGATCACGGTCGTCGGCGCTGGCAAGGGCAAGAATGATGTCGTCACGCATACGTGCGAAAAGTGCGGCCCCGAGTCGGTGTTTTGCTGCGCGACCAAGCCGGGTGCCGGGGCAACTCCGGGCATGGAGAAGAAGTAATCCGGTATCGGGCGGAAGGCGCCAAAGCTGACCGCCCGGGGAAGCCGACATCAAATCAATTCCGGGACCCCGCCAGAATTTGATAAATTCTGGCGGGGTTCCGCTTTCTGCGGCGTATTAAGAGTAGGGTCCAACCGTGACTGATTTGTCCGCAGCCAGCCCGCGACAGTTTCCTGCTGTCCGGACAGATCGAAGCGGTCGGTCCAAAATCCCTAACCTGACCCGCCTCCGTTATCATAAAAATATGAAAATCAAATTGTTCGCGAGCCTTGTCCTCGCCACCGCCGGTCTCTTCTTGGGCGCCACCGCCCACGCGGCCGATACCGCCGCGTTGGGGGAACCGGCCAAATCGGTTTATGACCATTATTTGAAAATTCAAACCGAACTCGCCAAGGATTCCCTGAAAGGCGTGGAAGCGGAAGCCACGGCCATCGCCAAAGCCAGCCAGGCGGATGCCGCGAAGACGCTTCCCGCCGCCCTGGCCGGTCAGGCCGAAATCCTGGCGAAAGCCCCCGATTTGAAGGCTGCCCGGGCCGCCTTCAAACCGCTTAGCGCATCCCTCATCAAAAACCTCGCCAACCATAAGGCCGGCAAAGAGGCTTATCAGGAAGTGTATTGCCCCATGGCCAAAGCGGGCTGGCTCCAGGAAGGCAAGAAAATCAGAAACCCCTATTTCGGCAAAGAGATGCTGACTTGCGGTGAGTTGAAATAAGGTTGGACGAGACCCTGCCGGCACACCGTCTGGGTGGGCACAGCGACCACTGGCAGCCGAGCGCGGGAAGCGGTTTCGCCGGCAGGGTTTCTTGAATCGGGATCGTGCGGGACTCGCTGGTTTAGCACCTATCCGGGCGCCGATTTCTTCCCGGGAGGGAATCTTGCGTTGGCACTGAAGGCACGGTAATCTTCCCGCATGTCGGCGATTACTCATCCTTACCCGGCGGCCTCGGTGCCCACCTCCGGCGCCACCGCCATCCGGTCAGCCCGGTTGCCTTGGTACTGTCATATCGTGGTGCTGGCGGCGATGTGCATTCCCATCGGTACCCTGTGGGACATCTCGTGGCATGAAACGATTGGCCGGGACACTTTTTGGACCCCGGCCCATATCATGATTTATTTTGGGGGAGCTTTCCCGGGAATGCTCTGCGGCTGGATCGTTCTCCAGCATACCTTCCGCCCGGCGGCCGATCCCGTAGCGGCGGTCGTCCGGTTGTGGGGCTTCCGCGGTCCGCTGGGGGCCTGGGTCACTATCTGGGGATCCCTGGCCATGCTCGTCTCCGCGCCCTTCGACAATTGGTGGCATGACGCCTACGGTCTGGATGTCCAAATTCTCAGCCCACCCCATTCCCTGCTGGCCCTGGGAATGTATGGCGTGGCGATGGGGGCGATGATCCTGATCCTCTCCTGGCGCAATCGCGCGACGGAGGCCCAACGCCCGGCTGCCAACCGCCTGTTCCTGCTTTCCTGTGGCACCCTTGTCACCATGGTTACCGTGATCATCATGGAAATGACCTTTCCGAACGCCCAACACGGGGCGGAGTTTTACCGGGTCGTCTGCCTGATGGTACCGCTTTATCTCGTGGCGGCCGCCCGTGCCTCCGGACTCTGCTGGGCGGCCACCTGGGCGGCCGCGGCCTATACCGCCATCGGGTTGTTGATGCTGTGGATCCTGCCGCTGTTCCCGGCGCACCCCATGCTGGGACCCATCTATAACCCGGTCACCCACATGGTCCCGGAACCCTTTCCCCTGTTGGTGATCTTCCCCGCCATCGCCATGGATCTCATCCTCCGTTGGCTGGGGCGCGGTCGCGGCTTCTGGCGGGATACCGGCCTGGCCTTGGTCTTGGGAGCGGCATTTTTCCTCGTGCTGCTGGCCGTGCAGTGGCCCTTCGCCTCCTTCCTCCTCTCGCCGGCGGCTCGCAACCCCGTGTTTGGCGGCGATGCCGTATGGTCGTATGGCGCCAAACTTGGGGAATGGACCACCCAATTCTGGGAACGCGATCATAACACCCTCACTTTCACCGCCGCCGGAATCGCCATCCTGTTCGCGGCCATCCAATGCCGGCTGGCCCTTTGGTTCGGCAACTGGCTGGCCACCGTTAAGCGATGAGCGCTCCCATTCGCGGATCCGTCAGCACCGCCTCCCTTTGGTGGCGCGCGCTGACAGCGGTGCTCTTCGCCCTGCTCTTCCCCGTCGCCGCCCGGGCGCATCTGGGGAGTCCGAATGTTTTCTTTGAAGGCCCCGCCGGCCCCTTCCCGGTCCGGGTGACCATCGAAACCCCCGTCGTGGTGCCCGGCCTAGCCCAAATCAATGTCCGCGTGCTCTCCGGCCGCCCCGAAAGCGTTACCGTGCTGCCGGTCCGCTGGGATGCCGGAACCAAGGGTGCCCCGCCGGCCGATCCCGCCCGCCTGGTCTCGGGGGAAACCAACCTTTACCACGCCCAACTCTGGTTGATGAATTCCGGAGCGTACAGCGTTTTCGTGGATGTGCGCGGCCCGGAGGGCCATGGCACCGCCATCGTCCCCGTCAATTCGCTCTCTCTCCAGCGCCTCGGCATGCCCCGCTGGATGACTTTCGTTTTTGCCGGGCTCGGCACTCTGCTGCTCGCCCTGTTGATTTCCGTGGTCGGCTCCGCGATCCGGGAGTCCGGTTTACCAGTCGGCACGGAACCCACCCCGGGACGCCGCCGTCTCGCCGGAGCCGGCATGGTCCTGAGCGCCGTCGCCGCCCTGAGCCTGCTTGGGATTGGCTACAACTGGTGGAATCGCGTGGACAATGACTTCATGCACAACCGGCTTTACCAGGCTTCCCGGTTGCAACTGGAACCCCAGACTCAGACCAACGGACTACGCCGGCTGCAAATGAGTTTTGAGAGCGCTTACGGCCGGGCCGATCACACCCCCCTGGTCGCCGATCACGGACATCTGGTCCACCTCTTCCTCGTCCGCAAGCCGGCGGCAGACGTGTTCGCCCACCTGCATCCCGTCCGCGAACAATCCGGGAAAGGATCACCCCATTACACCGTCACGCTCCCCGAGCTGCCCGCGGGCGATTACCAGCTCTACGCGGACATCACCCATGAAAGCGGCTTGACGGAAACACTCACCAACACCCTGCATCTGGACGCCGTCGCCACCAATTCCGTCCGCCCAACCCCGGATGCCGACGATACGCTCACGCTCGCTCCGGTGAAAGCTTTCGGCCCCACCACCCTGGCCGGGGATTACCGGCTCACCCCGGTGAACACCGGGCCGTTCCGGGCCAAACAAGACACCACCCTGCGGTTTGACCTGACCACCAGCAACGGCACCCCCGCGCCGCTGGAACCGTACCTCGGCATGTACGGCCACCTGATCATTGAGCGGGAGGATGGCTCGGTCTTCACCCACTTGCACCCGCTGGGATCCATTTCGATGGCCTCCCAAAAGCGCTTTGCCGAGCGGGAGCAGGCCGGTTATCTGGCTAATCAGCCGCTGGATCTGCTGTGCTCCCCCGCCGCCGCCGTGCTTTCTTTTCCTTATGCCTTTCCGCAACCCGGGGTCTATCGTGTCTGGTTGCAAACCAAGCTGGCCGGCCAGGTCCAGACCGCGGCTTATTCCTTGAAAGTAGATTAGGCCGATAATCCGGCCCGACCGGCTCAAATCGGCGGCGCCCCAAAGAGATCCACCCGCAGGGCCTTGAGGGCATTGACCAGAAATTGCATCGCCACGGCCGCCAGGAGCATCCCCATGATGCGCACGGCAATGCTCATGGCGATCGGACTCAGCCATTTCGCGCCCCGGGCGGACAACCGCAGCACCCAATAGCTGACATAGGCCACCACCGCAATACACCCATACAGGGCCAGATGCTGTAGCCAGCCCTGGGCCTGGTGTTCGAGGAGAATGGCGGTGGAAATCGCCCCCGGCCCCGCCAGCATGGGCACGGCCAGCGGAGTGATCGCGATGTCGGTCTTCTGCGCGCCGGCCGTGGTTTCCTCATGGGTCTCCTGCACGCGCGAACGCTGGGCCCGTAACATGTCCAGCGCCACCAGGAGCAACAGGATGCTCGCCGCCAGTTGAAACGCCGGGATCGTGATGCCCAGGACTTTAAAGATGAGCTGCCCACCCATGGCAAACACGATCAGGATTCCTCCGGTTACCCAGCACGCCAGCGCCGCCATGCGGGTGCGCTCCTCCGGCGTGTCATTGGGCGTCATGGCGATGAACGCCGGAATGGTCGCCAGGGGATCGATGATCACGAAGAGGGAACTCGCCGCCAGCAGGATGTACTCCAGTAACGTCATACGCGCCCGGGCCCCAGCCCGCTTCGCCATGTTGGGATATGCCTGACCACAAATGCACGGCCGTTGCCCGCCGTCCTTGCAGCCTAAACCGGCCGCGGGACCATGTCCAGCCGCCACCGGCGGGGGGTCCGCACCCACCGCGGCCCCGGAAGCAAGTGAAAAACTCGCGCCGGGATGCATTTTCCCCATTGGCAAGGGCGCCGTTCCGCTGAATATTGTGCGGCTTTGAAAAAATATGGCTGAAGGTAAGAAACACGTTTACGACGAAAGCAAGATCAAGACGCTTTCCTCGCTGGAACACATCCGGTTGCGCACGGGCATGTACATCGGCCGGATTGGCGACGGCTCCAACGCCGATGACGGCATTTACGTCCTGCTCAAGGAGGTCATCGACAACGCCATCGACGAGTTCATCATGGGCTATGGCAAGGAAGTCGAGATTGCCATCGAAGGGAGCAAGGTAACCGTCCGGGATTACGGCCGGGGCATTCCGCTCGGCAAGGTGATCGAATGCGTGTCCCAGATCAACACGGGCGCCAAGTACAACGACGAGGTTTTCCAGTTCAGCGTCGGCCTTAATGGCGTCGGCACCAAGGCGGTCAATGCGCTCTCGCGGGATTTCTTCGTTCGCAGCCATCGGGCCGGCGATTTTGCGGAAGCCAGTTTCAAACAGGGCAAGCTGAAGACCAACAAAACCGGCAAGATCGAAACCCCCAAAGAACCGGACGGCACCCTGATCCGGTTTGAGCCGGATCCGGAGATTTTCAAAACGGTGGAATTCCGGACCGAATTAGTGGAGAAACGGCTGCGGCATTACAGCTACCTGAACACCGGCCTCAAGCTCATCTTCAACGGCCAGACCTTCCAATCCCGGCACGGACTGCTGGATTTGGTGATGGACGATTTGCGGGGGGACAACAGCGAACCCATCTACCCCCCGCTGCATTTTTCCGGCAAGACGCTGGAATTTTGCTTCACCCACACCAACAGCCGCTACGGCGAAGCTTTTTACTCCTTCGTCAACGGCCAGTTCACCTCGGATGGCGGCACCCACTTGAGTGCCTTCCGCGAAGGCCTGCTGAAGGCGGTTAATGAATATGCCAAAGCCAAATACGAGGGCGATGACGTCCGCGAATGCATGGTGGGAGCGGTCGCGATCCGCCTGAAGGATCCCGTCTTCGAATCGCAGACCAAAAACAAACTGGGGAATACGGAAATTCGTTCGGAACTGGTCAACCAGGTCCGCGAGGAATTGCTCCATTTCTTCAATCGGAACAAGGAGGTCGCCGAGAAGCTGATCGCCAAGGTCGAAGACACCCAGCAGTTGCGCAAGGAATTGCAGGAGGTCAAGAAACTGGCCCGCGAACGGGCCAAGGCCATCACCTTCCGCATTCCCCAACTCAAGGATTGCAAAGTTCACCTCGACAAGGCCAAGGGCAAAGGCAAGGGCTCCATGGTCTTCCTGACGGAAGGTCAGTCCGCCGCCGGCTCTATTGTGAGCTGCCGCGACGTGAACATGCAGGCCATCTTCGTGCTCAAGGGCAAGCCCCTCAACGTCTGGGATCTCAAGCGCGACATCGTTTACAAAAACGACGAGATGTACAACCTCATGCGCAGCCTGGACATCGAGGACACCATCGACCGGTTGCGCTTTGACAAGGTGATCCTGGCGACCGACGCCGACGTGGACGGCCTGCACATCCGGAATTTGCTGATCACCTACTTCTTCCGCTTTTTCGAGCAATTGGTGCACGACGGCCACCTGTACGTCCTGGAGACCCCGCTCTTCCGCGTGCGCAACAAGCAGACTACCGTGTACTGCTACTCCGAAGCGGAACGGGATGCGAGTTCCCAAAAACTCGGGAAGAACTGCGAGATCACCCGATTCAAGGGCCTGGGCGAAATCTCCCCGGCCGAGTTCAAACAATTCATCGGGCCGGATATGCGGCTCAGCCAGGTGGAACACGCCACCAAGCCCGAGGTGCAGGGCATTCTCAGCTTTTACATGGGCAAGAACACTCCGGAACGCAAAGATTACATCATGGAAAATCTGGTCGTCCCCGTTGAGGAATAAGGTCCGCCATCCGTCCCCCATTTAATTACTGCCATGGTTGAAACATCTGGTGACCCCAATAACGGGAATCCCCCGCCCCACGTTGAACTCGAAAAGGTCGAGGTCATTCCGCCGGCCCCCTTCGTGCCCGGCAAACAAGACCTTGCCCTGCACAAACGCGTCAACACGAGTTTTCTCGACTACGCCTCCTATGTCATCCGGGATCGCGCCATTCCCCGGCTCCAGGACGGGCTCAAACCCGTCCAACGCCGGATCCTCTGGTCGCTCCATGAGAAGGACGACGGCCGCTTCATCAAGGTGGCCACCATTTCCGGCCATTGCGCGCAGTACCACCCGCACGGCGAGGCCGCCATCAATGACGCCCTCGTGGTCCTGGCGAACAAACGCTACTTCCTCGAGCGGCAGGGTAATTTCGGCAATATTTATACCGGCGACCCCGCAGCCGCCCCCCGGTATATCGAATGTCGCCTTACGGAACTGGCCCGGGCGGAGTTGTTCAACCGTGACCTGACGGAGTTCGTGCCCAGCTACGACGGACGCAACCAGGAACCCGTCGCGCTCCCCGCCAAATTGCCCGTGCTGTTAATGCTGGGCACCCAGGGGATCGCAGTCGGCATGTCCTGCAGCATTCTGCCGCACAACTTCCCGGAGTTGCTGCAGGCCCAGATTGCCATCCTCAAAGATCAGCCGTTCAAATGCCTCCCGGATTTCCCCACCGGCGGGTTGATGGATGCCCGCGAGTATCGTGACGGCAAAGGCACCATCAAAGTCCGGGCCAAGATCAAGGCGCGGGATGAATCGACCGTCGTGATTTCGGAAATCCCGCCGACCACCACCACCGAATCCCTCGTCGAGTCCATCGAGGATGCGGCGCAAAAGGGCAAGATCAAGGTCAAATCGATCAGCGATTTCACCGCCGAGGCCCCGGAAATCGAGATCAAGGCACCGCATGGCGTCAGTGCGGATCAACTGATTGACGCCTTGTTCGCGTTCACCGACTGCGAAGTTTCCATTTCCAGCCGCTTGATCGTCATCCGCGAGAACCGCCCGGTGGAAATGACCGTCAGCGAGGTGTTGCGGCACAACACCGAGCAATTGGTCGGCCTCCTCAAGCGGGAATTGGAACTTAAGGAAGGCAAATTGCAGGATGAATTGCATTACCGCACCCTGGAGCGGATTTTCATCGAGGAACGGATTTACAAAAAGATCGAGCAATGCAAAACCAATGAAGCGGTGGTCACCGCGGTGGAAGACGGGTTCAAGCCTTTCTCCCTGGAATTGGTCCGCCCGCTGATCCTCGCTGACATCGAGCGCCTCCTCCAGGTGCGGATCCGCCGAATCTCCCTTTTCGACATCAATCAGCATCGCGCGGAGATGGAAAAAGTGAAGGCGGATCTCGCCGAAACGCGCAAACACCTCAAAAACCTCACCAAGTACGTCATCGGCCACCTGGAAGGATTGCTCGCCAAATATGGCCCGCAATACCCCCGCCTCACCCGCAGCAGCCGCTATGACGAAGTGGACGCCAAGGAAGTGGCTTTCAAGGCTTTCAAGGTCGCTTACGACCGCGAATCCGGCTACGTGGGTTACAAGGTGTCCGGGGACGAATTCAAGTTGGAGTGCACCAAGTTTGACAAACTGCTCCTCCTCTTCAAAGACGGCCATTACAAGGTCATCGAACTGCCCGAGAAGTTGTTCGTGGGGCCGGACGTCCTCTTTTGCGCGCTGCCCGAGCGGGACCGGATCATGACCCTGGTGTACACAAACCGCGAAGCGGCCTGTTTGAAACGATTCACTTTTGGCGGCACCATCCTGAACAAGGAATACAACTGCGTTCCGGAAAAATCCCGGATCCTGTTCTTCGAGCCGGATACCCCGGCGGAATTGTTCATCCGCTACAAACCCGCGCCACATCAGAAGATCAACCAGCAAACCTGCAAGCCGGAAGAGGTCGCGGTCAAAGGCGTCAAAGCCGTGGGCAACCAGCTGACCATCAAGGAAATTGCCTCCATCACCAGTCGCCCGACCCGCGGCTGGGATGCGGAGGCCACGACCACCAAGGTGCATTTTGCCTGATGGCTGGCTGGTGGTCGCCTTCCGCGCTTCGCGTTGGGGGGCGACCACTGGGCTCCCCAAAAAGCAAATTTGCAGAAAATTTGGCCTTGGTCAGCGGATGTCCAGGCTCCCGGGTAATAGTAGGCCAATGATAAATCGCATGGCCGCTCCCAATTTGCGCCGGAATCCTACCCGCCCGACCTCCGCTCCCGGGATTACTTATCCCTTGGCGTTGACTATTTTTAGCCGGTCGGGAATCATCCATTGACCGACTCGTACCAAGACTCTCCAATTTAATTTACCAATTCAAGATTATGGCACCGAAAACTGAAAAAGCCGCCAAAGCGGCCACCGAGCCCCGCACGACCGACACCACCGCCGCCGCGGCAGACCCGGCCGCCGCCCGGGTTATCTCCCCCACCCGCCAACGGGACCTGGACGCCGCCATCTCCACCATCACCAAGGCATTCGGTGACGGCAGCATCATGCGCCTGGGGGACGCCCGTTCCCGCGTGGCGATCGAAGTCATTCCCACCGGCGCTCTCGGCTTGGATTTGGCGCTCGGAGTCGGCGGCCTGCCCCGCGGTCGCGTGGTGGAAATCTTCGGGCCGGAATCCTCCGGCAAGACGACGTTGATGCTGCACGTCATTGCGAACGCCCAAAAAATGGGGGGCCTGGCGGCCTTCATCGATGCCGAACATGCCTTGGACCCGGCGTATGCCAAGAAACTGGGCGTGAATCTGGACGACCTGCTCGTCTCCCAGCCCGACAGCGGCGAAGAAGCACTGACGATCTGCGAAACCCTTGCCCGGTCCAACGCCCTGGACGTCATCGTGGTGGATTCCGTCGCCGCCCTCGTCCCGAAGGCGGAACTGGAAGGCGAGATGGGCATGGCCACCATGGGGATGCAGGCCCGCCTCATGAGCCAGGCGCTGCGCAAACTCACCGCCATCCTCAACAAATCCAAGACGACCTGCATCTTCACCAACCAGTTGCGTGAAAAAGTCGGCGTCATGTTCGGCAACCCGGAAACCACCCCCGGCGGCAAAGCTTTGAAGTTTTACGCCAGCGTGCGCCTGGATATCCGCCGCAAGGACACCCTGAAGGATGCCGCCGGCAACGCCATGGGCAATCACGTCAAGGTGAAGGTGGTCAAGAACAAGGTGGCGCCGCCCTTTGCCGAAACGGAATTTGACATCATTTATAACCACGGCATCAACAAGGAAGGCAACATCCTTGATGTGGGCATCGAAGCCGGAGCCGTGGACAAAAAGGGTGCCTGGATCCAGTTCGAAGGCGAACTGATCGGTCAGGGCAAGGATGCGGCCCAAAAGGCGCTGGCCGAAAAGCCGGAGCTGGCCAAAAAGATTGTGGACGCCATCCTCGCCAAACGCGCCGGCATCGCGGCCGCCGCAGCGGCTGCCTAAGTGCCTCGGGCCTGCGGACTTTAGTTCCCTCCCCCGGCGGGCCAACCCGCCCGGGAGGTGGCCGCAGGCCGGCTATCCGCATCCGTCTGGCGCGACGACGCGGAGCAAACCCCAGAGGATCCTTCTCGCCGCAAGCCGTCGCAAAAGGAAGGCGCCACGTTGCCGGCCGCACCGCCAATTCATCCAAACCTCGACCTAATGGCGTTATCGATAAACCCATCTCTTTATCGCTTTGGGAGAAACCGCCAAGTTGGACGCCCTCTTTGGCGGCCCCCTACCAGTCCAGGTTGCACACACTTAATCCAGTTTTGAGTTTGTTTCGGGTGGGATGCAAGCCGCCTGCTTCGCTCATCTTGAAATCACTTCCTTTTGGCATTTTTGCGTTTTGCGGCCCATCGATCTCTGAAGTGCCCTCGCCGAGTCCAACCTCCGGACACTTAATCCAGTTTCGACCTCGCCAAGCACGCCGCCATGAGGCCGAAGCCTCGGATCTTGGGATTAGCCCGGATGAATTTCAGTTGCAGACGGCGCAGGTCGCCGCGGTCGATCGTTCGCATCGGGGCGAACAACTCGGAAGCAGCCTGCGGCCCAAGAACAGTCCCCCGCCGGCCCAGCCCGCCGGGGCTTGGCTTACCGGGCGCGCAGCAGCCGCCGTTTCGCCAGCCAGTTGTTCAACTGGTCCAGTACCACCGCCACGATCACCACCGAGCCAATGATGATCTGGCTGTAGTTCTGGTTGATGTCCAGGATCACGATTCCGGTGCTGATGAGTTGGATCACCAGGGCGCCCAGCAATGCCCCGAGCGCCGTCCCTTTGCCCCCGGAGAGGCTGGCTCCCCCCACCACCGCCGCCGCGATTACGTTCAGCTCATACCCCTGCGCATCCCCCGAGGACGCCGAGCCGTAGTACCCCAGCGATAACAAGGCCGCAATGCCGGCGCTCAAGCCCGAGAAGATGAAAACGCTCAATTTCACCCGGTTGACGCGAATTCCGCTGTACGTGCTGGCCAGTTCATTCCCACCGATGGCGTAAATCCGCCGGCCGGCGGCCAATCGACTCAAATAGGTCGCCCCCAGCACCGCCACCACCAGCATCACCCCCAGCGGCACCAGGCTGAGCCCATCCCCCACTTCCCAGCGGACCAGGTGACGGAAGGCCGCCGGAAATCCCCCCACCGATTGCCCCTGGGTGATCACGAACGCCAGTCCCCGGAAAATGGCCATCGTCCCCAGGGTAATGATGAACGGATGCACCCGCAGCGCCACAATCATTCCCCCATTGAGAAAACCGCAAAAGGTCGCGGTGCCGACGCACGCCCCCATCCCCAGCAAGACGCCCGCCCAGGAGTTGCCGCCGCCCGGCCCCTCGGGCCCGAAATGGCGGAAAACGATCGCACCCAAAACCGCCGCCAGGGCGTAGATGGAGCCTACGGAGAGATCAATCCCCCCGGAAATAATGATAAAAGTCGCGCCCACCGCCATGATGGCGATGAAACTGGTGTCTTTGGCCACCTGGGCCAGGTTCTTGGCGTTCAGGAACTTGTTTTGCTCCACCCGTACCGGTTCCCGTTCCCCGGCCGCATTGGTGCGAAACACAATTTCCCGCTCCCCGGCGGCATTCTCCCGGGTCACCGGCAGCGTCACCGTGCCCCCGAAGACGGTGAGCAACAAACCCAGGGTGAAAATAACGAGGAGCAAACCGCCTTCCTGCAAGCGCAGGAGGGGACGGCGAATTTTGGCCGGGCTGGCGGATGAACTCATGTGACGAAGCCGAGTCTAACAAGCCCCCCGCCGGGGTTCAAACGGGCAGTCACAAATAATCGCGATTTTTTTGCAAAATTTTGGTTGCATTTCCCGCACTTTCGGGTAAGTATTTTTTTGACGTTGACCAAAGACCGCTTGGGCGCAAATAAATTCCTCACGACCAAGTAAACGTGGTTTAATCGTGACGGAATGAATGTACCTTTTTTTCTAGCAGAAGCGGGCCAGCGTAATCAGGCGGAGTTGCTTTACGTTATCAGTAACGCCACTCCGGAAGGCAAAGTCATCATCGTTTGCCTGTTCCTGTTTTCACTCGTGGCGTGGACGGTCATGATCCAGAAGGCCTTGGAGATGCGGCGGGCCAAGAAGCTCAACCTCTACTTCGCCGCGGAGTTCAAAACCCAATCCCACGTGCTCGGCATCTTTGATCGCCGCCTTGCGGTCGAGGGTTGCCCCATGTTCATGGTTTATCAGGCCGGGAGTTTCGAATTGGACGCGCGTTTGAAAAATACTTCGGGTGAAGCGCGCAAAAAATTCGTCTCACTTAAAGGCATGGAACATGTCAAACGCACTTTGGAAAACACCGTCGCCCAGCAATCGCTCAAGCTGGAGTCCGGTCTCATCCTGCTGGCCATCGCGGTAAGCGGCGCCCCGTTCCTCGGTTTGCTCGGCACGGTGTGGGGCGTCATGAGCACGTTCGGCCATATCGCCCAACAAAATAATGCCAGCCTGTTGGCCATGGCCCCCGGCGTTTCGGCCGCTCTCGTTACGACAGTCGCCGGCCTGTTGGTGGCCATTCCTTCCATGTTCGGCTACAATTGGCTCGTGCATAACCTGCGCGTGCTGACCGTGGAGCTGGATAATTTCGCCCAGGAACTCGTCTCGAAAATCGAAACCGAGTATCTGGAGGAAAAATGAGACGCTTTTCTCAACGCAATTCGCTGGTGACGCTGAGCGATATCAACATCACCCCCCTGTTGGACCTGGCGTTCGTGCTGTTGATCATCTTCATCATCACCACACCTTTGCTGGAGAAGGGTTTGCCCTTGCAACTCCCCACCGGGGTGGGTCAACCGGACGTCAAAACCAAGAAAGAGGATATCCGCACGCTGGAAGTCACTGCGAGCGGCAACTATTACCTGCAAGGCCAGCTCATGCTCCCGAATGGGATTCTTCGCAAGCTTTCGAGTGATTTTCAGAATAATCCGAATCTGGTGGTTTTTATCCGGGCGGATAACGGTGGCCGGATCCAACTACTGGCCAACGCCCTGGACCTCTGCACCAAAGCCGGAATCAACGCCGTCTCCATTCGCGGGGAGGCCGGATCCGCTTTACCCAAATGAGCCAAATCGGAAAAAAGTGCTTTTACGCCTCCTTCGGCTTGCATTTCCTGCTGGTCGTGGTGGTCATATTTGGTTCGGCGTTTCTCACCAGCCGGGATAAGCCGGAGAACGCCAAGTTGGTCAAAGTGTACGATCCCAAGAAACTTTCCATGCTGCTGCAGAGTGGCGGCAGTCCACTCGTCAATGCCGTTCCGCCCACCCGTCCCCCTTCCGCCACCCCACCGCCGCCCGTACCGGAGGTTGTCTCCCATCCGGCGCCCAAGCAGCCGGATGAACCGTTGGTAAAACCGGCTCCCGAACCGCCCCAACCCGTTAAACCGACTCCGCCCAAAGTCGAACACCGTACGCCCAAGCCCCCGGAAGTCACGCCAGTCAAGCCAAACCCGAACAAACGACTCGCCAAAGTGCCGGTGGACAAGGTCAAGCCGGAACCCAAGCCGGAACCCAAAGTCAAACCCGCCGTCAAGGAGACCCTTAGTGATGACGATCTCAAACCGGTGACCCATACGACGACCATCAAGCCCACCTCGAAGCCGAACACGAAGACTAAGCCGGAAAAGCACTCCGAAGAGATTACCCGCCCGACCGCGCCAGCAACCCCTCCCAGCCCCGACCCGGTGGAACTCTGGGAAAAAAGACGCCACGAAGCCATTCAAACGGCGATGACCGCGATCGGCCATAATTCTTCCGCCCCCATTACCCCGGTGGACATCCCGCTCTCCACTGGAGGCGACGGCGGTCAGGAGCAGACCAATTATCGCGACCTGGTGTTTAGCAAATACAATGCGGCCTGGGAGCCACCGGCGGAATTGGAGGACAGCCGGGCCACCACGCAGGTCACCATCACCGTGGCGCCGGATGGCCGGGTCATCGAACGCCGGATTGTCCGCCCTTCCAACAATCGGATGATGGACCGGTCCATCCAGGCCACCCTCAACAAGGTGACCTTTATTGAGCCCTTTCCCGCCGGGGCCGGTGCCCATGCGCGGACCTATTTGATCAATTTCAATCTCCTAACCAAGCGCGCCGCCGGTTGATCCGGCTGCCACCCAACTTGCCGCATATCTATCCATCTCCCGTGAAAAAGCTATTTTATTTTGCCCTCATCGCCGCCAGTTTGGCTGCCTCCGGGTCCCTCCCCCTGCAGGCGCAGGAGCAGCCCATTGAAATCGGCGGAACCGCCAGTTTTAGTGGCACCCGCAAACCAATCCTGATTCATCTGTCCGGGTTCACGGGTGAGGTCGCCGAAGTCTTGAAATTTGATCTTTATGTGATGGGTTTTAAAGAGGAGACTTCGGAGAACGCCCTGTATGAGCTTTCTGGCAGCAATAACGGTGACGTCAAAGCCGAATTGCGTTTTACCCGCGGCGGGGGCGGAGCTGGCGCGGCCGGCCGGCCGGCTTCCCTCCTGGCCCAGATCTACACCGGCCCGAATGCCCGTGCCCTGGCCCACCGGTTGGCGGATGATGTGGTCCTCAAAGTCACGGGCATCAACGGTATCGCGGAAACCCACATTGCCTACAAATCCGGCAGCGGGCGGACCAGCGAAATTTACATCGCCGATTTTGATGGCCACAATGCCCAGGAAGTAACCCACGACCACAGTGATGTCGCCGCTCCCTGCTGGGTCCCGGGTCGCATGGCCCTCTATTACACCTCTTACAAACTGGGCGGCCCCAGTATTTTTTATCATAACCTCTCCACCGGTGAGCGCCGCAATTTCGCCCATTACGGCGGCATGAACAGCGCTGCCGCCGTTTCCCGCGATGGTCGCCGCGTGGCCATGATCCTGAGCAAAACTGGCAGCCCGGACGTGTTTGTCTGCGACGCTGACGGTTCAAACCTGAAGGATCTCACCCCCACCCGCGAAGATGAGTCCTCCCCGTGCTGGTCCCCGGACGGCCAATGGATCTGCTTCGCCGGCAAGGTCAAAGAACGCCGCGCCCTGTGCAAGGTTTCCGCCAACGGCGGACCGATCCGCCCCCTGGAGACAGCCATGGGCAGCCCGTCCGAACCCGACTGGTCACCGGACGGCAAATGGATCGTTTTCACTTCGCAACACGGGGGTAATTTCGATATTTGTGTGGTTCCGGCGGCCGGCGGCGCCGCCGTCGCGCTGGTGTCCGGAGAAGATCCTTCCTGGGCACCGAATTCGCGCAACGTCATTTTCGTCAAACGCAGCAATGGTAATCGTGTTCTCTCTTTACTTGACGTTCCGACGAAACAAGTAAAGGATGTCACCCGGCTTTCGGGAAGAGAATCGAGCAACTCACAACCTAGCTGGGCCAGATAAATATTCCCTGAATCCTACACGCAATGAAACTTACGAAATTCTCGAACCTGTTTTTGTTGGGGGCCACCTTGGCCATGACGGTAAACGGCTGCAAAACCAAGCCGCCCAATGTGACGTACCTGCCGGATCCGGCCAAGGGCCCGATTAAACCCCCGGGCGCGTTTCAAGAAGACGTCAAGAATACCACCCCTTTGCCGAATCCGAACCCTGGCCGTAACCCGAACGGACTTGGCAATGGCGGAACGGTGCAACCGCTGGATAACGGTTCGAAAATCCCCGGCGGCGACGGCGGCAACTCCAAGCCCTTGGTGGAATCCACCCCCATTGTCGCGGCTCCGCCAACCACCAATGCCGCCCCCATTGAGTTCGGCAACGGCACGGCCCCTAACCCCTTGGGCACGCACGACGGTTGGAACGCCAACTCCGATATATTGAAAGATCAATCGATCTTGTTTGAGTTCGACAAGTCGGCCATCCAGTCCAGCGAACAATCCAAATTGGCCGCCGTGGCGGATTATCTGCGCAGCAACCCAACCGTGGCGGTCCGCGTGGAAGGCAACTGCGATGAACGGGGTACGTCGGGCTACAACCTCTCGCTCGGTGAACGCCGGGCCTTGGCCGGTCGCGAATACCTGATCAAGCTCGGCATTGATGGCGCCCGCATCGACAACATTACCTGGGGCGAAACCCACCCGGCGGATACCGGTCATAACGATGCCGCCTGGGCCAAGAACCGCCGCGACGACTTCATCATCTTGACGGCTCCCAAGCCATAATCCGCACAAACCGATCGCGGACGCAACGCCAGGGCGCGGTATTTTACCGCTTTACTAATGCCGCCCCCTGGCGTATTTTTTTGGCAGATCGCAAATTTATGAATTTTATGCTCGCTGGATTCATCGGTGGATGGGAATTGATTCTCATTCTGGCCGTCGTCCTGCTCTTGTTCGGCTCCAAGAAACTGCCCGAATTGGCGAAAGGCCTGGGTCAGGGCATCAAAGAATTCAAACGGGCCTCCCGTGACGCCGTGGATGAGATAACGCACGGCAAATAGTAAAACTTTTTAACGATTTTATGAACATCATGTTAGCTGGATTCATTGGCGGTTGGGAAATGGTTCTCATCCTGGCGGTTGTGCTCGTTCTCTTCGGCTCCAAGAAACTGCCGGAATTGGCCAAGGGTCTCGGTCAGGGAATCAAGGAATTCAAGAAAGCCACCCGCGAAGTGTCCGAGGAAATTAGCACGGCGGTGAACGACAACAGCAGCCACACCCCCGCCCCTCGCAAATTGCCGCCCGCCACGGTCGCCACGGAACCCTCCCACACCACTGTTCCCGAGACCACGCCCAGTCACAAAGCCTGAGCCCGTCCCGCCGTTCTCGTTAGCGCCCATTTGCCATGGCCATTGAGGAGCCTGATGCCGAGCGTCCCTATGACGCTGACCCGGATGTTGTCGATATTGACGAAGGCGGCCCGGTCAAATCCTTTCTGGAGCATCTCGAAGACCTCCGCTGGGTTCTGATCAAGTCCTCGGTGACCGTGGCCGTCGCCATGTTCGTCTGCCTCATCGGGGGCAATTACGTGGTCGGCGTCATCAAACGCCCCCTCGAAAAGGCCAAGGTTAATTACCCCGGCAAGGATCAAGTCGCGGTCGTCCTGTTGGGCACCAATCGGCTCCAGACGCTCCGACTCACCGAACTGCAACGCGAAAGTTTTCAGCTCCCCACCAATCGCTACCTCGCCGTCCGGATTGAACCGGTGGCCATCGGCACCAACGTGGTCTTGGCAGTCCGGGCTGATGCTGAGGTGAACGCTAAAGGGCTGGCGGAGCAGATGAAAGTCGATCTCAGCACCCTGAGTCCCGCGGGGGGGTTCATGGTGGCTTTTCAAGTGGCCTTCTATGCCGGTCTGGCGATTTCCTCCCCCTTCATTTTCTATTTCATCGCCCAGTTCGTCTTCCCGGCCCTGAAGTGGAAGGAAAAGAAGTATGTCTATCGCGGCCTGGCCTTCGCGATTCCCCTCTTTGTTTGCGGCGTTTGTTTTTGCTATTTCCTGCTTATGCCCGTGGCGTTGGCCGCCTCCCAATTATATTCCACCTGGCTCGGATTCTCGGCGGACATCTGGCGCGCGGAGGAGTACATCAGTTTCGTGTGCAAGTTCATGCTGGGCATGGGCTTGGGTTTTGAAATGCCGGTCGTCATCCTGGTGTTGGTCAAATTGGGCGTGTTGAACTACGCCATCCTCTCCAAGGCCCGGCGTTACATGATTGTGATCAACCTGGTGCTTGGGGCCGTCCTGACCACTCCCGAAGTCCTCACCCAGGTCCTCATGGCTGTCCCCCTCCAGATTTTGTACGAGATCAGCGTCTGGATCGCCTGGTATTGGGAGCGTCAGGAGCGCAAGCGCGCCCAAGCCGCTGGTGAAGACACGGAATAGTCCGGCAGGTTAACCACCTTGACCCGGCGGCGGGGAATCAGTTAATTACGCCGGTGTTCAAAAACCGTTGAATCAACGATCATGTCCTCATCCATCGAACTGACCATCGTGATGCCCTGCCTCAATGAGGAGGAGACGCTGGAGTCGTGCATCCGCAAGGCCCGCCTGGGGATTGAACGCGCCGGTGTCCGGGGTGAAATCCTGATCGCTGACAACGGCAGCAAGGACCAATCCATCGCCATCGCCGAACGCCTCGGCGCCCGCGTGGTGCACGTAAAGGAAAAGGGCTACGGCAATGCCCTGCGCTTCGGCATCCAGGCGGCCTTGGGAAAGTGGATTGTCATGGGTGATTCCGATGACAGCTATGATTTTTCCAACCTCGAGGGTTTTGTCAAAAAGCTCCGCGAAGGTTTTGAGCTCGTCATGGGTTGCCGCCTGCCCCGCGGCGGCGGCACGATCATGCCCGGCGCCATGCCCTGGAAAAACCGGCATATCGGCAATCCGGTCCTGTCGAATCTGGGCCGACTCTTTTTTCATAGCCCCGCCCAGGATTTTCATTGCGGCTTGCGCGCCTTCACCCGGGAGGCATACGACCGGATGGAACTCAAGACCACCGGCATGGAATTCGCCTCGGAAATGGTGATCAAAGCGACCCTCAAATCCATGCGGATTACCGAAACGCCGATCACCCTCCACAAGGATGGCCGTTCCCGTCCCCCGCATTTGAAACCCTGGCGGGATGGCTGGCGTCATCTGCGGTTCATGCTGATCTACTCCCCGCGCTGGCTGTTTCTTATGCCGGGATTATGCCTCGGTCTGGCTGGAGGCCTGCTGGCTGCCTGGATTTTTCTAGCGCCGCGAAGCATCGGAGCGCTGAAGTTTGACGCCGGCACGCTCATGATGGCGTGCATGTGTGTCATCATCGGCCAACAGTTTGTGGCTTTTGCCTTTTTCACCAAGGTGTTTGCCATTGCGGAGGGACTCCTGCCGGAGGACCCCCGGCTCGGCCGATGGCTGAAATCCTTCACGCTGGAAAAGGGGCTCTGCCTGGGCTTGGGTGTGCTGCTGGCTGGCGTGGCGATCCTCCTGCGCGCCCTGTGGGTTTGGCGGGCAGCCGATTACGGCATCATCTCTTACTCGGACAATTTGCGCCTCTTGATCCCCGCCGCCACCCTGATCGTGGTGGGCATCCAAACCGTCGCGGCGAGTTTTTTCATGAGTGTTCTGGGCCTAAAAACGGTTCGACGCCAGCCGCCGGGCACGACCTAAAGCTTGAGCTTGGCGGCATCAAAACGCCGGAATGCATAACCCGCCGCATGGGTGGCGGCAAATGATGGATGCAAATCCTGGTTCATCAGGCTCACGAGGCTGTCACTGCGGAAATCCAGCGGGATCCCGGCCACCTCGAAGCTCTTGATCGCCAGCCAGACGAACCGCCAGGGCAGTTTCAAAAACCCGATGCGTTTGCCGCGCGCCCGCGCAATTTCCTCCAATATCTGCCGGAAACTCCACCCTTGACCGTGCGCCGCGGTCACCGGCTCCTTCCCGGCGGGAACTCCCCGGCTGGCGAACCCATAAATCGCCCCGCACAGGTCAACCTGGTGGGCCAGGTAAAGGATCTGCCCCCCGTCCCCGAACACCGGCACGCGGTTGGATTTTTTTACTTGGCCCACCAGGTTACCGAACATTCCCCGCGGTGAATCACCATAGATCAACCCTGGTCGCAAGATGAGGGTCCCCGGCGGCACCAATTGTTCAATCGCCAGTTTGGCCTTCCCATAAAGGGACTGGCAACCGGTGAAGGCGCTCATCGTCGAGATAAACACCAGGGATTTCACCCCGCCGGCCCGGGCGGCAGCCAGCAGTTTGTGGGTGCCCTGAACATTGGTCTTTTCAATCGCTTCCCAGGTCCGGCCGGAAAAATCATAGGCACAATGCACCAGTGCGTCCCCGCCGCGGAAGGATTCCGGATTGATATCCCTGCCCAACTCGAAATGGAGGGCGCGGCCGGAGCGTAATTCCTCCGCGCCGGGACGGCGGATCAATTCCACCACGTTCCACCCTTCGGCTTTGAATTTCGCGGCGACGCACCCGCCCAAATAACCGCGGGCACCGGTGATAAAGCAGGTCTGCGGTCGCGCGGTGGTTACCTCCACCATGCCCCCTCCCTCCAGTTCGGCATCCAATTTGGCGGCCTCGGTTGCAATCCGATGCGCATTGGCCATTACGGAAAAAGTGATGGTGGTGGCCGGAATGCTCGGCAGGACCGTGGCATCCACCGCGTGCACCCGGGTCCAACCGTGCGGGCGCCCCAGAATGTCCGCCTCGAATGGCCCGGGATGCTGGCGCATGGGAAAGGTGCCCCCGGTATGGAACCCTCGTCCCGGTTCGGTGATTTGCACCATCGGCAGCAACGGGAGCACGCCGAGTTTTGGCGATTTCCGCAGCAACTTGCGCACCACTCCCTGCACCGCGCGTTTGGTCCGGGGATTGATTTCCGGTTTCAATACCAGTCGGGAGCGCCCTCCTTCAACGCCCCGTTCCAGAGTCGCGGAGATCCGCGCGGAAAGGTCGGAGTGCAAATACCCCTGGGCCACCATCAGGCGTTCTTCCATCTGCCGGACTAGGATATCAAAATTTAATCGCAGTTTGCCAAAAGTTTCCCGCAAGGCCCCGGAAATCAGGTCGTTGTAGGAGTAAATCTGCAGATGGATGGTGTTGGCACTCAGTTTCTCATCAAAAATCTCCACAAAAAGCTGGCTGAGGGTCTGCAAGGCCTCATCCCGCACGCCGCGCGTCCGCCCGGTCGTGAGCAGGGGTATCAGGAAGTACTGACTGTCTTTGAGCCAGACGGTTTGCCCGTAGAGTTCCCGCGATTCGAGCAGGATTTGGGTCGTGGGCAGCACTCCCGCCGCGAGAAAAACCCTTTCGGCGGCCACCGCCCTATTCGTGCCACTCCGCCGGTCCACCGCCTTAATCTCAACTCCCGCTGCCGTCTCGCTCAGGGTCAGCACCACGGTGTCCGGCTCATAGTGAAACCGGGGATTCTGCTGCAAATCACGAAGGGTAGCCGCACTGTTGTAAATGTAACCATAGGGGCAGCCGTACATGCATTGCCCGCAGTAAACACAGCCGTTGTCCTCCCCTGCCCTCCGGGTTTTAATGGCCACTCGCGAGGCTCCAAAATGGACTCCGTCCGCGGCCAATCCCGCCCGGTTTCGTCCCCATCGGTCCAGTAGTTTTCCGCCCTGCCGGCTGAGTTCGAGCTGGCCGGGCCGCACGGTATGCAGCGGGAAGAACTCGGCGAGGTCATCGTTCCGGGCGGCGACCCCGGTAAATTCCAGCACGGCGGCATAATGAGGAGCCAGGCGCGCGGCATGAATCGGCCAGGCCGCCAGGTCCCGGTCAATGTACGGCATCATGGCGCCGCCCCACACATTACTAAAACCACCCTGGGCCAGGGACGCTTTGAGACCGATTCCCGCGGCCTCACCCGGGAAAAACCGCTCCACCTCACGGTAGGGAAAGTCCGATCCGTAAACCAGTTTGAGGGGGACCCCTTTGGCGTTGGAAGCCATTCCCTCCTTGATCATGTCCCGGGCTTTCGTCCCCCACTCCGCGGGCTCCTGCCGGCTCATTTCCCGCACCACGCTCGCCCGCGCCGGATCCAACTCGATGCCCGCGTCCAACAGGCGGACGTCATGCCCCTGCCGCAACAATGCCTGGGCGCAGGCAATGCCCGCCGGGCCGGATCCGACTACACAATACATAAGTTGGAAGGATTCTCAGGTCTAGGCCGGCGACTTGGCCGGACCTTCCGGCCTGCCCTAAGCATCGGATCGCCGGTTCGGGGCGTTTCTAATCCCCCGGTTGACAATCTGTCAATGGAATTGCAGAAAAGCTCTTTACACACGGCGGGTTCCCGGTCTAAATTGACGCAACAGTTCAATCAATTATGCGTAAAACATTTTCTCTCTTGGGAACCGCAGCCATGGTCGCGCTCCTTGCCGTGGGTTGCGCTGGCCCTGAACAAAAACTGGGCCGGGGATTTTCCAACACCGCGGAAATCGTGCGGGGTGGTGAATTCGAACGCTCCGTTGAACAGGGTGAATTTTTCGGCGGCATTGACAACGGCTTTAGCACCGGCATTGTCGGCGGCGTGAACCGCACCTTCGCCCGCACCGGACTGGGACTCTACGAAGTCGTCACCTTCCCCCTCCCCCCTTACGGTCCCATCTGGACCAGCTATCTGCCGGCCCGTCCGCAGCATCCGGATTCCTACGTTCCCCGGAGCTGGTCCATCGGGGTCACCGATACGGATCATTATCTCGGCTTCAGCGGCGGCGATGTCGCCCCGTGGTTTTTCGGCAGCCGCTTTCGCGTGTTTGACAACTAATAATTGACTCCCATTTTGCGCGCCAACATTTCGGTGTTGGCGCGTTTTTTATGCCCCCGACCCTCGCCCTGAAATCTCCCTGCAAGGTAAACCTCCTGCTGAACATCCTCGGCCGACGCCCGGATGGGTTTCATGAACTCGAAACCATCATGCATCCGGTCGCGCTGTACGATGACCTGGAGTTCGAGCGGACGGGAGAAGGAGTCAAACTCACTTGCAGCGATCGCACGCTCCCGGTTGACTCCGGCAACCTGGTCCACCGCGCGACCACGGCGTTCCTGACCGCCGCCGGCCTGAGTGTCGGCATCCGGATTCATCTCGAAAAGCGGATCCCCCTGGCGGCTGGATTGGGCGGCGGCAGCGGCAACGCCGCCACGACTCTGCTTGGGTTGAATGAGTTGTTTGACCACCCCTTGTCTGCCGACCGGCTGAGCGCAATTGCCAGCTCTCTGGGATCAGACATTCCCTTTTTTCTCCAGACCGGTCCGGCTCTCGCCACGGGGCGGGGTGAGATAATCTCCCCGCTGCCCGAGTTCCCGGCGATGCGTGGGTCCGTTTTTGTGCTGGTTCATCCCGGCTTCGGGATTTCAACCCCCTGGTCCTACCAGAATCTGGCGCGATTTCCCGCCGCCCTGAATGGCCAACCCGGCCGGGCGGCCAAACTGGTGACCAGGCTGCAAGCCACGGATCTCCCGGCGGCGGGGGCGGAGTTCTACAATTCCCTGGAAGCGCCGGCGTTGGAAAAATTCCCCCTCCTCGTCCTTTTCCAGGAGTTCTTTCGCGGTGAGGGCGCCCCAGCCACTTTAATGTCCGGCAGTGGTTCCACCACGTTCGCCCTCGCCACCGACCAAGCCCACGCGGAAGGAATGATGGAGCGTTTTCGTTCCCATTTCGGCGGACAATATTGGCTCACCAGCGTCCCGGTTTGATCGGCCAACACCTGGCTCCGGCTCTCCAATTCCCAAAATCCGGGGTTGACCGTCGGCGGGTGCGCACTACGATCAGACTGCCGGAACAAAGCTTGGATTCCGCATGACAACGGTCCAATGTCCCTGAAATCAAAACGCTTGAAAACGAAATCCTTTCTTCATCGTCTTCCGTCCTGCCTGATGGCCGGGGCCCTGTCTTGCTCCTTCACCGCCGGAAGTGTGGAAACTCCCGCGCCGGCCGAAAGCAGCTTCCTCTCCCGCCCGCGACAATTGATCTATGAGGGCCGACGCAGCGGTGAAGGCTATTTCTCGCCCGATGGCAAGTCCCTGATTTTTCAAAGCGAACGTGATCCGGCCAACCCCTTTTACCAGATTTACTTGCTCGATCTGGAATCAGGGGACAGTCACCGGGTTTCGCCGGGTTTGGGCAAGACCACCTGCTCCTTCTTCCGTCCGGATTCCGATGAGGTCTTGTTCTCCTCCACCCACCGGGATCCGGAGGCCGCGGCCAAGCAAAATGCCGAACTCGACTTCCGCGCTTCGGGCAAGGAGCGACGCTATTCCTGGGACTATGACGAAAACATGGATCTCTTCGTCGCCCGGCGGGACGGCTCGAATATCCGCCAATTGACGACGGCCCCAGGTTACGATGCGGAAGGATCCTTCTCACCGGATGGCAAATTGATCGCCTTTTGTTCCCTGCGCGACGCGTTTCCCACCAACCGTCTCTCCGCGGAGGAACACCGCCACCTCGCGACGGATCCTTCCTGGTTTGGCGAAATCTATTTAATGAACGCCGATGGCTCCAACCAACGGCGATTGACCCATACGCCCGGTTACGACGGAGGGCCATTCTTCTCGCCGGACGGGCAGCGCATCATCTGGCGCCGCTTCAGCGAGCGGGGCGACACGGCGGATGTTTACACCATGAAACTGGACGGCTCGGACGCGCGCCGGCTGACCGATTTCGGCGCGATGTCCTGGGCCCCGTATTTTCATCCCTCCGGAAAATACGTGATTTTCACCGCCAACAAACTCGGTTTTGCCAATTTCGAACTGTTCCTGGTGGACGCCGAAGGGAGCCGGGAACCCGTGCGGGTCACTTACACCGATGGCTTCGATGGGTTGCCGGTCTTTTCCCCGGACGGCACCAAGCTGGCCTGGACCTCCAGTCGGACGGCCGATGGCAAATCGCAGATCTTCCTGGCCGATTGGAATGATGGCGCCGCCCGGGCCGCCTTGGAAAAAGCTCCCCGGCGGGGCGCCGCCGCCGCTCCGGCCAGCGCCCCGGCGGCACCCAGCGTAATCCCCGACCTCTCCCAGTTCACCCCCGCGATCAAAGCCGACGATCTCCATGCCATCGTGTCTTACCTGGCCTCTCCCGAACTGGCCGGCCGGATGTCGGGTTCCCCCGGAAACCGGCAGGCGGCGGATTACCTTGCCGCCCAGATGAAACGCAT
The DNA here is from genome assembly GCA_903918755.1 of uncultured Pedosphaera sp. Lineage (GTDB taxonomy): Bacteria > Verrucomicrobiota > Verrucomicrobiia > Limisphaerales > Pedosphaeraceae > CAIXFN01. Next base: position 65,062 of record CAIXFN010000030.1, on the reverse strand, counting down.
CGGGCTGGTTCCGGTGACTGGTGATTCGTATTTCCAGCCGTACGAATTCAAGGCCGGAGCCCGCGTGAACACCAATGAGAACCATCTCACCATCACCCCGCCGTCCGGCTCCCCGGCCGATTTTCTGGTGGAGCGGGATTTCCGCCCCCTGGAATTCAGCGCGAACGCGGATGTGGAAGGCCCCGTCGTCTTCGCGGGTTACGGGCTGGCCGCGCCCGGAAAGGCCGGCGAGGGATTTGATTCCTACGCCGGACTCAACGTCTCCAACAAGATCGTCCTGGTGCTGCGTTATGTGCCCGAACAGGTGGACGCCAAGCGCCGGGCCGAGCTGAACCGTTACGCCGGGGTTCGTTACAAGGCCACGATCGCCCGCTCCCACGGCGCCCGCGGAATGTTGGTCGTCACCGGGCCGAACTCCCCCAATGCCGGGGAGTTGCTCAATTTGTCCTCGGACAGCGCCCTGGCCGGCTCGGGCATCCCCATTGCCTCCATCAGCAGCAACGTAGTCGCGCGACTTTTCGCCGGTTCCGGCAAGGATCTGGCCGCCTTGCAAACAGGTTTGGATACGGAGAACCCCCACGCGGAAACCAGTCTGGAATTGACCAATGTCCGGGTCCGGCTCGCCACCTCGGTGGAAAACATCCGCCGCACGGACCGCAACGTCCTCGGCTTATTGCCGGCCGGAATCCCCGGGGTCGCCGGAACCGCCCCGGAGTATCTCATGCTCGGCGCGCATTTCGACCATCTGGGCCATGGGGAAACCGGCGCCATGAATCGCGCGGGTGAGGAGGGACAAATCCACCCGGGGGCCGATGATAACGCCTCGGGCGTGGCCACGGTTCTGGAAATTGCCGACGCCCTGGCGGCTGAGCGGGCGGCCAACCCGGCCGCCTTCCGACGCGGCATTGTTTTCGCGCTCTGGTCCGGGGAGGAAATCGGCTTGATCGGTTCCTCCTGGTTTGCCGAACATCCCGCGTTGCCTTTGACCAATGTCGCGGCCTATCTCAACTTCGACATGGTCGGCCGGCTGCGCGACAATAAACTCACCCTGCAGGGTGTCGGCTCCTCGCCCGTCTGGCCCAAGGTGATCGAGAAGCGCAACGTGGCCGCGGGTTTCGATCTGACTTTGCAGGAGGATCCCTACCTCCCCACGGACACCACCTCGCTTTATCCCAAAGGCGTCCCGGTGCTCGCCTTCTTTACCGGCTCCCACGAAGAATACCATCGGCCCGCCGATCGGCCCGAAACCTTGAATTATCCGGGAACCGAACGGGTGGCCAAGTTCGCCCGGGGAATTGTGGTGGAATTGGAGGCCGGAACCCGGCCGGCGTACGCGCAAGTCGCCCGCAAAGATGAAGGCGGAGGCAGCCGGGAAACCCTGCGCGCCTATTTGGGCACCATTCCGGACTACGCCAGCGAGGTTCAGGGCGTGAAACTCAGCGGTGTCCGCGCCGGCGGTCCGGCGGAGAAAGCCGGGCTCAAGGGCGGGGATGTCATTGTGGAATTTGGCGCCACCAAAATCACCAATATTTACGATTACACCTATGCCATGGACGCGGTCAAAATCGGCCAACCGGTGCTGGTGGTGGTTCTCCGCAACGGGGAGCGGGTCTCGGTCACGGTAGTTCCCGAAGCCCGAAAATAGGTCACCGCCCCGCCCCGGACTACCGGATCAGGAAACGCCTCCAGTTGTTTCGCGGTTCGCGGGCCGGGAAACGGCTCCTTATGCCAAGCTTGCTGGTTAATCATGGGACGTCCGAAGCCTGGGAGGTTGAACTCCATCCCGGGGAGAACTCCCTGGGGCGGGACGATGCCAACGATATTCCGCTCCACCACGAGTCGGTGGCCCACCAGCACTGCCGGATCGCGCTCACTGACGGTACCGCCCGACTCCGTGATCTCGGTTCCGGAAAGGGAACCTCCATCGACCTGCAACCCGTCAAGGAAACCGTCCTGCGGGATGGCCAGATCGTGCGCCTCGGCGCGGTGGAATTGTTGTTTTGCGCGGAGGCCCCCGCCGCCGCTTCCCCCCGCGCGGTAACTCCCGAACCGTCGACGATTCCGCTCCCCCGGGAGTTGCCGCCGCTCTTTTCCCCGCCCCTTCCCCCACCGGTACCAGTTGCCGCCCGGTTGGAGCCTCCGCTCGCCCCTCCCGTGCCGGTTTCGCGATCCAGGATTTGCCGCAACCACCCCCAAATCATCGCCCGACTCGAGTGCCGTGACTGCCATTCCGGGTATTGTGAAGCCTGCCTGCTCCCGCCGACGCCGGTGGCTGGCACCAGCATGCGGTTATGTCCGCTTTGCGGCGGTGAATGCTTCCGTTTGCAAACCCCGGTCAAGGCGCGCCAACCCCGGGAACCGGGTTTCTTCGCGGCCATGGTCGGAAGTTTCCGCTACCCCTTGCAGGGCGATGGCGTCATCCTCCTGGTCGCCGGCACCCTGTTTTACTGCTTGATCAACCTCCGGGGTTTCGGGGTGGGCGGTCTGGCCGCCGGGGCCAGCCTGATCCTGGGCATCTTTGGCACCGGGTATTTGCTGGCTTACCTGAACAGCATCGTCACGGCGACGGCCGCCGGGGAGAGCCATTTGCCCGATTGGCCGGACTTTTCGGATTGGTCCGATGTCGTCGGGCCGTTCCTGATGGGGATGGGAACATTGTTCGCGTGCTTTCTGCCCGCGATCCTTTTCGGGGTGTTCGCCGAAGGCACGGTTCGGGTTTACGGCTTGGTCACGGGCCTGCTGCTCGGAGCGGGGTACCTGCCGATGGCGTTTCTGGCGGTGGCCATGTTCGACAATCTGGGGGCGCTGGACCCGCGGCTCGTGCTGCCTTCCATCTTCCGGGTCTACCGGGAATATGCCGTGGTTTGCGCCTTCCTCGGGTTGGTCCTGGCCGCCCGTTATGCGCTGAACAACGTTTTCGCCGCCTGGGGTATTCCGATCCTTCCGACCCTCTTGCAGGGGTTTGCGGCCATGTACTTCCTCACGGTGCAAATGCGGGTCCTGGGGGTGTTATACCACACCCGGCGGGAAGCCCTGGGATGGTTCGCTCATTGACCTGAAGATTTTCCGGATTTCTGCTTGCTGACCGCGCGCCGGTGCGGCAGATTTCTGGTGCCAGGGCCCATGGAATGTGGACTTACGAACCCCGCCAGGGCAGGAATGCAGCAACGGTAGTTTGCTCTGCATCCGCCGTGGTCACCCTGGCATTTTTTGATTTTTCGCATGGCAATCGACGAACGGCAGGCACCCGCAGCGGCCCGGGTTTCCGGGTCAACGGCCATTTGTGTCCCGCCCCGCCCCTAATTCGCGCCTGTTCCCATGTCCTACCAAGTCATAGCGCGAAAATATCGTCCCCAACGGTTCGCCGACGTGGTCGGGCAGGAGCATGTCACCCGGACCCTTAGTAATGCGATCGAACAAAACCGTATTGCCCACGGCTACCTGTTTGTCGGTCCCCGGGGCACCGGCAAGACCACCATCGCCCGGATTTTCGCCAAGTGCCTGAATTGCACCGGCGGTCCCAAAATTGATTTCCCGGACGATGATCCGCGCTGCATTGAAATCACCGAGGGACGCTCGATCGACGTGCTGGAAATTGACGGCGCCAGCAACAACGGCGTGGAACAGGTGCGCGAGTTGCGGGAAACCGTCAAATACTCCCCCGCCTCGTCGAAATTCAAGATCTACATCATCGACGAAGTTCACATGCTCACCACCGCGGCTTTCAACGCCCTGTTGAAAACGTTGGAGGAACCGCCCGCGCATGTGAAGTTCATGTTCGCCACCACCGAACCGGAAAAGGTGCTGCCGACCATCCTCTCCCGCTGTCAGCGGTTTGACCTGCGCCGGATTCCGGCGGCCCTGATCACCAAACACCTGGCCCACATCGCCGGGTTGGAGAACGTGCAAATCGACGCCCCGGCGCTCGATGCCATTGCCCGCGGCGCGGACGGCGGCATGCGGGATGCGGAGTCCACGCTGGATCAATTGATCAGTTTTTGCGGGGACCGCATAGAGGAACCCGATGTGCTGGCCATGTTCGGCCTCACCGCCCGCCCCCGCATTTTGGATTTGGCCAAGGCCATCCTTTCGGGCGATGCCGAGAGCGGCTTGCGCCAATTGAATGATCTGGCCCGGCAGGGCAAGGATCTGGGTCGTTTAGTAGCGGATCTGCTCGGGCATTTCCGGAATCTCCTGCTTTTCCAGGTTTCCCGCGGCGATCTGGACCTCCTCGAAGTCTCGGAGGTGGAAGCCGTCGCGCTGAAGGAACAGTCCACCGGGGTAACCGCGGAGGCCCTCACCCGCGTGATGGAAGCGCTCAGCGATGCCGAGGTGCGCCTGCGGGAATCCGCCTCCAAAAAGATTTCCGTGGAGGTCTCGCTCCTCAAAGCCATCCAGGCCCGGAATTCCGTCAGTTTGGACAGTGTTTTGCAGCAGTTGCAGTCCCTGCGCGGCGGTGCCGGCCCGGCCGCGGCGCCCGTCCCCTCCGTCCCCTCCGTCCCCTCTGTCGCCCCAGCCGCGCCGCAACGGGCGGCACCGACTGCCCCGCCTAGCCCCGCGCCAACGGCCGCTCCCGCTCCTCGTCCGAGCGCGCCGCCGGTGGAGTTTCACCCGGTCGCGCCCCTGGTTTCCGCGCCGCCGAGCTTCCTGGAAAGTCCGGTGCCGACCGAGGAGGTTGGCGGAGTTCCCACTTTGGACCAAATGTGGCGCAAGCTGCTGGAGGCGGTCGGACGGGCCAGTCCCTTCACGCGGACGTATTTGCTGGAGGCCCACCCGGTTTCCCTCACGGGAAAAATGTTTACGATCGGCTTTGACCCGGAGTTTGAGGATCACATCGGCTTGGTGGACAATCCCCGCAATCACACGTTGCTCCAAACCAAATTGTCGGAACTCGGCCACCCCAACCTGCAAATCCGGTTCGTGAAAGCCGACCGCCCGACCAATTGGGGGGGGGCGCCCAAACCCGCGCCCACCTCTGGACCGGTGCCCCCGCCGACTCCGCCACCCACGCCGGGGCCCCCGGCCCCGGCCACCACCGCGAATGGTTCCAGCTCCCGGCCCAATCCGGCCCCGACCCGCGCCGCGAATCCGCCCGCGGTGGTTGCAGCCGAACGCACGGTCTCCGTCCCCTTCAACAAGGACGATTTCAAGAACGACCCACTCATTCAAAAAGCCCTGGAAATTTTCAAGGGCCAGATCATTGATGTCCGAAATTGATTTATGTCAAATTTTGCCAACTTGATGAAACAGGCGGCCCAGATGAAGCAGAAGATGGAGGCCACCCAGGCCGCCCTGGCCCAACGCACCGTCGAAGCAACCAGTGGCGGCAGCACGGTGCGGGTGATCGCGCGTTGCGATGGCACGCTCGCCTCGATCAAAATCAATCCGGAAGCGCTGAATCCGGGTGACGCCCAACTCGTGGAGGACATGATTTTGGCGGCGACCAATCAAGCGCTGGCCAAAGCCAAGGAAATCTCCAGCTCGGAAATGGCCAAATTGACCGCCGGCCTGAATATTCCGGGTCTGACCTGATTCGCCTTTAATCGCCCGGCGGATATTCCGGGACTCCCCGCCCGCATGGCCTCACTTCCGGAACCGATTCAAATGTTGACGGCTGTGCTGGGGAAACTCCCCGGCATTGGACCGCGTTCCGCGGAACGGCTGGCGCTGCACCTCGTGCAAAGTGATCCGGGAACCGTCCGCCAACTCGCGGAAGCGTTGTTGCACGCGCGGGAACGCATCCAAACTTGTCCCAATTGCGGCGCCCTCACCGAAATTGTCCCTTGCGGCATTTGCGCGGATTCCCGGCGGGATGCCGGATTGATCTGCCTGGTGGAACGTCCGGTGGATACCATCACCATTGAAAAATCCGGCACTTTCCGGGGACGCTACCATGTGCTGGGCGGTAAAATCTCCCCCATGAACGGCGTCGGCCCGGAAGATCTGCGGATTGCCGAATTGGCGACCCGCTTGGACCGGGAGCCGATCCAGGAAATCGTGATTGCGCTGGGGACCGATGTGGAAGGTGACGCCACGAGTCATTACCTGGCCAAACAACTGGCGCGTCCCGGCTTGCGGATCACGCGCATTGCGCACGGCCTGCCGGCGGGCAGCGGTCTCGAATTCGCCGATGAACTGACCCTGACCCATGCCCTCGCGGGCCGTCGGCAGATGGATTGATCCCGGGCTTGCTTCCGATTTGCCTTCCCTAAAATCGTGGCTACAATCCGCGCGCGATGAAGACACCTGAAGCTGTGGTTTTTGATTTGGGCAAAGTCCTGGTGGAATTTGACTGGACGCGGGCCGCAGCCAGCCTCGCGCCCCTGGCTTCCGCCAATGCGGCGGAAATCCGCCATTTCCTGCTGGAAACCCCGTCCCTCTATCGCTACGAAACCGGGCTGCTGACCACGGCGGAATTTTTTGCGGAAGTGCAAGCCGGCATCGGCTTTCGGGGGGATTTGGCGGCTTTTGACCCGCTGTTCAGCAACATCTTCACCCCCATCACCGGGATGATCGAACTCCATGGCCTGCTCCGGCAAAAGGGCATTCCCACCTACATTTTTTCCAACACCAACGATCTGGCCATCAACCACATCCGGGCGAACTATCCCTTCTTTCACCATTTTGACGGCTACGTGCTTTCTTATGAGCACCAGGCCATGAAGCCGCAGACGAAATTGTACGAAGTGGTCGAATCCGTTACCGGCCGAAGCGGCCCGGCATTGGCTTACCTCGACGACCGCCCGGAGAACATCGCCACCGCCTTGACGCGTGGCTGGCACGCCATTTTGCACGAAACCCCCGAGCAAAGCCACGCGGCGCTAAGGAAGGCCGGATTGCCAGTTTAATTACCGCCAATCGGTTCCGGGTCGCCACCGAGGATGGCATGGACGGCGTAATCCGGTTCCCCGAGTGACAGCAGCCGGTCGGCCATGTCATTCAGCGCGCGGCGCGTGGCCTGGAATCTCTCCGCGAGAGTCAACAACACATTATCCACCTGATGCAGTTTAATCCCAGTTTCACCCCGTCATCCGCATTCCCATCTAACGGCAATCACTTAGCAGAAATGATACCATCGCGATCCGCACCTGACAAAATGCGAAAACTCGGTTAATCTGCGCGAAATGAATGTTTGGCTGGGGATCAACGGAACTCGCAATGATGGGAACGGCCGGCGGGGATTGCCCCGATTTGGCCACGCCGCCTAATTTTGCACCCTGCGCTCATGGATGCCACCCCTACCCGGATCCCGGTCCGCTCCCGTCGCAAAGCGATGGATTGGAGCCTGGTGCTGCTCAGTCAGGGAATCCAAAGCACGGTGTTGCCGAAACCCGAAGGCGAGGGCTGGGAATTGCTGGTGGATCCGCCGCACCAAACCGCGGCCCTCGCCGCTCTCCGGCAATACCAGGTGGAAAACCGGGGTTGGTCCTGGCCACCCGCCACCCGTTGGCCCGTCGCCCGGTTTGACTGGAGCAGCCTGGTCTGGGCGGCCTTGCTGGCCTACTTCCATTGGCTGGCCAGCGCGCGCCCCGGAATTGTCACCGCCGGAGTGATGGATTCGGCCGCCGTGGCGGCAGGCCAGTGGTGGCGCGTGTTCACCGCCATGCAACTGCATGCGGACGTCGGCCACCTGGCCGCCAATCTTTCCATCGGGGTTCTGCTGCTGGGGCTGGTCATGGGACGCTTTGGCTTGGGCGTCGGGATGCTCGCCACTTATGCGGCGGGGATCGGCGGCAACCTGCTCTCTCTGACTTTCAACCACAAGCCTTTCCACGGCCTCGGAGCTTCCGGCATGGTCATGGGGGCGCTGGGCTTGCTGGCCGCCCAATCGTTTGCCTTCCGGTCCGCGCAAAAAGTGCCCCCCCGCCTGCTTTTCGGCGGCATCATGGCGGGCATCATGCTCTTCGTGCTGTTTGGTCTCTCGCCCGGCAGCGATCTGGCCGCCCACTTCGGCGGATTTGTCAGCGGCCTGGCGCTGGGATTTCCCCTGGCCGCGGTGCCGGTTCGCCGGATTCGCGGTTTGGCCCTGAGTTTTTTCGCCGGGCTCATCTGCGCCGCCCTCGTCACCGCCACCTGGTGGCTGGCCTTGAGCCACCTCTAGAACCGATCTGCGAACTCGCATCAGCCGCGGATAGAATAGCACAACTCCTTGCAAACAACGGTGAATCCATCATGGTTTGCCAATATTCTCGTAAATTTCCTCCGGGTTCACCGACCGTGGACAATCCGCATTTCCGCCCGGCGCGATTAATTTTCGGCACCATGCTGCCGCAACCACTCCGCCAGCTTTACCTCCTTGGCGTAGCGTAAGGGTTTATTGCCAAGCAGCCCTTTCGCATTGATATCCGCGTGATGCTGGACGAGCGTCTCCACCTCCTCAAGGTCGCCCGCAACCACGGCAAAGTGCAGCGGGGTCCACCCCCAGACGTCCTTGGCATTGACATCGGCGGAGCTGTTAAGGAGTAATTTGACCACCTCATTTCTACCGTTCAGCGCGGCGTCATGCAGTGGCGTATTGCCGTGCTCGTCTTGGACGTTAACCATGGAGCCATGACCAAGCAGGAAGCGCACAACGTTCGTGCGACCTTCGGAAGCCGCCCAGTGTAAAGGCGTTTTGCCAGCCACCGTTCGGGCATTACTGCTGGCATGTTTCGCCAGCAGCAATTCGACAATTTCCTGATAGCCAAATGCCGCAGCAAAGTGCAAAGGCGTAGCTCCAAATGGGCCCGGTCTGGAATGCATGCTGGGATTGGCTTGCAGCAGCACTTTGATTTTCGGCAAATCACCGTCTTGGGCCGCAACATGGATCTCATCTCCCAATACCGTTGTGCCAGCGGGCAGCAGGATCAATGCGACCAGGCCAAGCCAACTGCTGATCATCGAGGAACACAAAAACTCGCCCAGACGCGATGGTAATTTGATCATGAACCACATGTCCGATGACTATCGGCATGACCTTGAAAAATCAATAAATTTGTTTTTCCTGATGGTCGCGGGAATTTTATTTGGCATAGTGCTTCGTCGCCAAATCCATAAAATGAACCTCGCCTCCCCATCGAAGATTGCGCTAAGTCGGACTCGGCGTTCCGCCATCCTGGCGGGCGGAATGATTCTATTGGTCGTTTTGCTCATGGCCTTCCCGAACCGTGACCGCGAAGTGAGCCGAATTGATTTGGGTGTCCTGTTCCGGGAGAGTTCAGTGAAACTCGCCCCAAAACAAGGTGGCTTTATGGAGGGAAATGTGCTGTGGCACGGTGACGCATTTTCAGTTAAGTTTCATCGCCATGCTACTACGGCGGCAGCCCGAAGTGAAATGATCATCACCGGGGGACCCGCTCCCGCCGAGGCGATCGGTGAACAAGCCAGCTATAGTGTCGTAGCCTCCGGGACAAAGGGTGCGGAATTATGGTTTCGCCGGTTAAACGTGCAGGTTTGCGTATTAAAGCCGGGACATCTGATGGGGGGGAGCACACCGGAACTGGATCAACTGGAAGTGGAAGCAGTGGCAAAGCGACTGGATGACGCCATGGTTCACGGGGGCGCCGGTGTTACGGTAAAGAGCCGGGCCATGGGCATTATTGAAGCCGTAATATATGAGGGAATGCCCCTGGTCGGAATGTATCTGGGAATGGGGGCTGTGCCTTTGGGAATGGCGGTCGTGCCGGCCTTGCTCTTGTTGCTCTTGACGCCGCGCATTCGACCTGCTCTGGGGCGGCTGGGCGCAGCCAGCGGCATCGCCGCGTTTTTTCTGGCCCCGGGCGCGGCGTCGGGGCATGGAGGCTTTTACATCGGCCCGGGTTATTTTATGATCTTGAGCGAACCGATGATGTGGCTTTCCATCCTGGTGACTTGGTCAATTTTTTTCGGTCTGGCCATCGGGGTGAGATGGTGGTGGACTGGCAGGATTATTTAGCCGGTCAGAAAAGCAGCCAAAAACTGGGTGCGGCAGCACCCTCCGGCAAATCCAACGAGTAGACAGTCAGTAACTGACGACGTTTTTGAATCAAGCCAGGGGCGCGAATAACACGTCCAGGTCATCGGGGGTGAGTTTGAGATTTTGCGCGCGCTCGGCGTCCAGCAATCCTTCCACCAATTCCTTCTTCCGGGCCTGCATCGCGCCGATTTTTTCCTCCACCGTTCCGACGGTCATCAGTTTGTAAACAAACACATTCTTGGACTGGCCAATCCGGTGCGCCCGATCCGTGGCCTGGTTTTCCACCGCCGGATTCCACCAGGGATCATAATGAATCACCGTGTCGGCGGTCGTCAGGTTCAACCCGGTGCCGCCCGCTTTGAGACTAATCAGGAAGATGGGCACTTCGCCGTTTTGGAAGCGATTCACCGGGGTGGCCCGGTCTCGCGTTTCCCCCGTCAGAATGACGTAGGGAATCGCCCGCGCGGTGAGCGCGCCTTCAATGATCGCCAGCATGCTGGTAAATTGCGAAAACAGCAAAATCCGGCGGCCTTCCTCGATCATTTGCGGCACCAGATCCATGAGCAGTTCCAACTTGGCCGATTCCTTCACCTTTTGCGCGGCCGGCAGGCTGAGCAATTGCGGGTGGCAGCAAATCTGCCGCAACTTGAGCAAGGCGTCCAAAATGATGATGTGCGCCCGCGAAAGCCCCTTATTGGCCACCTCCGCCTTCACGCGCTCATGCATGGCCAGGCGCACGCTTTCATATAGATCCCGTTGCGCCCCGCCCAATTCCACGTTCTGGATGATTTCGGTCTTGGGCGGCAGTTCCTTAACCACCTCGTCCTTTTTGCGCCGCAGCACAAAGGGGCGGACGCGATGGGCCAGGATCTGGCGCCGCTCGTTGTTCTTGCCCTTCTCAATCGGCCGCCGGAAAATCGCGTTAAACCGTTGCTCATCCCCCAGAAATCCGGGCAGCAGAAAATGGAAAAGCGACCACAATTCCCCCAAGTGGTTTTCCATGGGGGTGCCGGTGAGGCAAAGATGATGGCGGGCCTTCAGCGCGCAGGCGATCTGCGCGTACTGGGTCTTGGGATTTTTGATGTACTGGGCCTCATCCAGAATGACATAATGGAATTGCTGTTCCAGCAGCATGGCCTGGTCCCGCGGCAGCAGCGGATAGGACGTGATCACGAGATCATGCTCCGCGATCCGTTCAAAGTGCTGCTTCCGGTCGGCGCCATGCAATACCAACACCCGCAAATCCGGCGCAAATCGCTCCGCTTCCTGCCGCCAGTTGGTCATCAAACTGGTGGGGGCTATGACCAGGCTGGGCCGGTCCATGCGCCCACTCTCCTTTTCGATCAGTAAATGCGCCAGCGCCTGTACGGTTTTGCCCAACCCCATGTCATCCGCCAATACTCCCGCCAGGTCGTACTCCCGCAAAAACTGGAGCCAGTCCAAACCTTCCTGTTGATACGGACGCAACTTGGCCCGCAAGGCCGGCGACGGCGGCACGGAACGGATGGTGGTAAACGAGCGCAGGCGCTCATTCATGGCGCGCAATTCCTCGTTACCCAGCCAACGCCAATTGGCATCTCCCGCGAGTTCGACCGCGCGCAATTTGCTGAGCTTTAAACGCCCTTTCTTGTCCAGCGCATTGGGCTCCATCAGGTCGAGCATGACCCCCAAAACCGTGCGCGCCCGCCCGACCGGAAAAGCCAGTGTGCGTCCATCCGGCAACGGCACCGGGAAAACCGCGTCATCGGGCAGGGCCGCGAGTGTGCTGCTGGAAAGCTTCTGGGGATTTTGCTGCAAAAGCTTTAAAAGCACGGGCAGCAAATTCACCTTTTCACCACCCAACATCACGCCCAGTTCCACCCCAAACCAATCATTCCCGGATTGCGCCTGCGCATCCGTATACCAGGACTCCGGCTCGGCCAGCCGAAATTGAAACGAAGGCTCCGTGTCGATGATCCAGCCCGCTTCCCGCAGTTTCGGCAATTCCACCAGCACAAAATCGAGCCACCGATCCGCCGGATCCATGCACAGGTCATCGCCATGCTTGCCCAGGTCAAAGTCTTCCAGCACCTCCCGCACCGGGGTCAGCCCGGTGCCGTAGAGAAACTCGATCACCCCGTCCTCAGCCAGGGGATCGCGCTGCACGCGGCGCAACTTGCCCGCCTCAAATTGCTCGATCATCGGCTGGTTGTCCTTCCGCCGCTTCCGCACCCCGCCATAATCAAACTCTAGCGAGGCCAGGTTGATTTCCATCTCGTTGGGTTCGTTGAAGCTCCGGTAGGACATCCAGTAATAGCGCTTCATTTGCGCGGAAAACAGCCGGAGCACCGGCGTCACTTTGCAGTCGGTGACGATTTCGATCTCCACCGGCTGGGGCGCGGGCAGCCGGGCGGCGCCAAATCTCCGCGTCAGTTCCGCGGAAACCAGTCCGGCCTGATCCGGCGGGATGGGCGGCGCTGCCAGCCAGGCCAGGGTCATTCCCGCCGGCAATTCGGTAGCCACCGGGCCGCAGGTGTTGGCGGTTTCATCCACGTACCAGGGCGGCTCGACCAGGAGCATCTCCCGCTTTTCCGGTCCCATGTCCAACACGGCCTGTTGCAGGCCCTTTTCATTCATGCGCCAGGACGGCCGGGCGGCCAACGTCGGGCCCAGGATCAGCGGCTGCCGGGCTTTCCCGGCACTGCGCCAGTAGAGCCGGCCGGTGGCCATCAACCGCGCCAGGTTCTCCGCCCCGGCCGGGCCTTCCAGCACCCATTCCTGCGCCCCCATCGTGCGCTGGGCCAGCAGCAATTGGGCCATCAGTTCCCGATCCGCCGGGGTAATGACGGAAGGTGCGACGCCGTAAAAGAGGCCGCTCACCGAGAGCACGCGCGGCTGGCCGAAGTCCCCATTCTTGAGCTGGCGCAACACGGCGAGTTCCACCCGCGTCAAGGTTCCCGCCCGTTTCAAAACATACACCAGTTTCTCGGGCGCAGGCCGGAGCGCCAACTCCAGACCGGCGCCCCCGGCCAGAAGGTTCGCCGGAGCGGCCACTTGCTCCGCGTGCTGCAGCCAGGTTTGCCAATCTTCGCCCAATCGGGGAACCGGCCGGGGCCCCGTCTGGCCCGCCAAAGCCGGCAATACCCGGGGCCCCGGGATCGCCGCCACGGGTTGCTGGAACCAGACCTCGGGATGTTCCACGATGTGATAAAGTGTCGCCGCCGCATGTTTGCACTCGGTCCGGCGGGCGCAGGAACAAAAGCCCATGATCGCCAGATCCGGGCCATTCAGTGATAATTCGAGGTACACCACATAGGGCTCGGCCTCGGATCCCCGGATGGAAGCCGTCACCACCCAGCCGAGCTCTTCCTCCCAGTGAACGACACAGCCGTTAACCCGTTTTTGGGAGTAATAGACATGGCCCTGGGCGAGGGTCGTGGCATCGAACCACTCATGCAGGGCCGCGCGCAAAGCGATGGCATCGGGTCGGAATATCATTTGATAGTAATGCAACGGAAACCTAACCGTTGAACCCACCCCTGCCAAGCAGGTTGTTATTTCCCTCCCGCAAATATTCGGCGGCCACCACCACGCCTTTCCGACCAGCCGGCCGCGGCCGTCTCCGCATCGGATTCGACTCGCCTTTCCTCTGGTCCCGGCGCAGCATGGACGAAACGGGCCGGCTGGTCATTCCCGGGTTGGAATGCGCGCACCCCGGAACTGAGTCACCCGCAGTGGGTCAATGATGAATGATATGTCCGAGGGCTTGGGCGGTGCCGCGATTGCACCGGAGCTCATCCAGTCCGAATGCCTGCCTGATCTGTTCGAGCATCAGGCGTCCGCCCGCAGTGGCCACCTGGCGCTGGTCTGCCGGGAGCGTCAGCTCACCTATGGCGAAGTAAACCGGCGCGCCAACCAAATCGCCCACTGGCTCCGCCGCCGGGGCGTCGGCCCCGGGGATGCCGTCGGCCTCCTGCTGCCCCGCTCGGAGGAGATGTTGCTCGCCCTCCTTGGCATCCTCAAGGCGGGTGCGGCCTACGTCCCCCTGGACCCGGATTACCCCGCTGAGCGCGTCACTTTCATCCTGGCGGATTGTCAGGCGAAGGCCCTCGTCACCACCGGCGATCTGGTCTCCCGCGCCGGGAGCTTCGCTGGTGCAATCCTGGACCTGTCCGCCACCACCACCTCACTGGCCGCCGAACCATCCGAAAACCTGGCGCGCGCCACCACCGGCCTCACCCCCGGTGACCTCGCCTACATCATTTATACCTCCGGCACGACCGGCCGGCCCAAAGGCGTGGAATTGGAGCACCGCAGCGTCTGCCACCTGGTGCGCGCCGAATCCCGGATCTTTCAGGTGCTGGCGACGGACCGCGTTTACCAGGGGTTTTCCCTGGCCTTTGATGCCTCGGTGGAGGAGATCTGGCTGGCCTTCTTCGCCGGTGCCACCCTGGTGGTGGGGGACGACGGTATGCGCCACGCGGGCGCGGCGTTGTCCGGGCAATTGACCGCCGCGGGAGTCACCGTCTTGAGTTGCGTGCCCACCCTGCTCGCGATGCTCGAGGAGGACCTTCCCTCGGTGCGCTTGCTGATCCTGGGCGGGGAAGTTTGCCCCCCCGATCTGGTGCGCCGCTGGTGGCGGCCCCACCGCCGGCTGGTGAACACCTACGGTCCCACCGAAGCCACCGTCATCGCCACCTGGACCGACTGCCATCCGGAGCAACCGGTGACGATCGGCCGGACCGTGCCCAATTATTTCGCCGCCCTGCTGGATGCGGAGCTGCGTCCCTGCGCCCCCGGCGCCGACGGCGAACTTTGTCTCGGCGGTATCGGCCTGGCCCGCGGCTATGTGGCGCGGCCGGATTTGACGCGCGAGAAATTCATCACCGCCAATTTACTCGGCCCCAATGGCCCAGACCGCTGGTACCGCACCGGCGACCGGGCGCGCTGGAACGCCAAGGGCGAACTGGAGTTTCTCGGGCGCATCGACACCCAGGTCAAAATCCGCGGTTTCCGGGTGGAATTGGCAGAAATTGAGGCCGCCCTGCTGGATTTTCCCGCCGTCCAGGCCGCTGCCGTAACCGTGCGCGAGGAAGTTACCGGCCTGCCGCAGTTGATTGCCTATATCGTGCCGCGGGCCGGAATGACCTGGATCGAATCTGACTTGCGCAACCGCTTGCGGGAGCGCCTGCCCGTTTACATGGTGCCGGCCTTGATCGAATCCCTGGGTGCACTGCCCACGCTTCCCAGTGGCAAGGTGGACCGGCAGCAACTGCGGGCGCCCCGTCCCCGCACTCCCCTGCCCGACCAGGCCACGAACGAGCCCCTGACCGAGGGCGAGCAGAGGATCAGTGCCGTCTGGCAGGAGTTGTTCGCCCCGCTGCCGGTCGCGCTGGAGGATGATTTCTTCCTCGCGCTGGGCGGGCACTCCCTGCTCGCCGCCCGCATGGTCTCGCAATTGCGCCCCCAGCCGGGATGCGGACAACTCTCGATGCTGGATGTTTACCAGCATCCCACCATCAAGGGGCTGGCCGCCGAATTGGCCCGCCGGGAAGCCGCGGCTGCCTCCCCCGCCCGTTCCGCCCCACCCGATTCCTCGCCCGCCGGGGCGCCGGCCCCGGGAGCGGTTCCTTTTGCGCGCCATTTCTGGTGCGGACTGGCCCAATTGCTGGCGCTGCCTTTCATTCTGACCTTTTTCGCGGCGCAGTGGATGACCCCGTACCTCGTTTACACCTTCATGATCGAGGACGGCTATGACCGCACGGAATCGATTCTCAGCGCGCTGGCGGGCCTGGTTGGTCTCTATCCCATCATGTTGCTCGTGGTCGTTGCGCTCAAATGGATCATCATCGGTCGCTACCGGGCCGGATCGCATCCGTTGTGGGGCCCTTACTATTTCCGCTGGTGGTTGATCACGACCCTGGAGGCCGCCGTGCCCGTGGCCTACCTGGCCGGCACGCCCCTGCTCAACATCTATTTCCGGATGATGGGCGCGCGGCTGGGCAAAAACGTGCACCTGGACAACGATGCCTGCGCGATTTACGACCTGCTCACCATCGGCGACAATTCCAGTATCAATGTCGATGCCAACCTGGCGGGTTATCTCATCGCGGACGGCCAGTTGCACCTCGGTTCGATCACGATCGGAAATAACTGCTTCGTGGGCACGCGTTCCGCCGTGGGTATCAACACCCGGATGGAGGATACCACTGCGCTGGAGGATCTCTCCCTCTTGCCCGCGGGCGGGAGGATTCCTCGCGGGCAGACCTGGCTAGGCTCACCCGCCCGGCCCGCCACGGCCGCCGACCGGACACCCGTCGAGCCAGATCCGGAACTGCCGGTGAGCGCAATGCGACGTTTCTGCTTCGGCCTGTTGCACGCCGTGGGCGTGTTGATTTTTCCCGTGCTGGTGTCCGCCGCGATCTTCCCGGGCATCGTGGTGATGAACAAATTGAATTACATCGACCCCTATTATTGGTACCTGGGGGTGGCACCGCTGGCAGCCCTGTCTTTCCTGGTGCTGTTGTGCGCGGAGATCACAATTTTGAAGTGGCTGCTCCTGGGACGGGTGGCCGCGGGCCGGTTTCGCGTGGACAGTTTTCTTTACCTGCGCAAATGGTTCGTGGACCAGACGCTGGATCTCAGTCTCGACGTGGTCGGGCCGTTATACGGATCCCTCTACCTCGCGCCGTGGTACCGGATGTTGGGTGCGAAAATCGGCGTCGGGGCCGAGATTTCCACGGCCTCATTCATTTCCCCCGATCTGCTCTCGATTGACGATGAAAGCTTCATCGCCGACAGCGTGTCGCTCGGGGCCCCCCGCGTCCGCAACGGCTGGATCACCCTGGGCAGAAATCATGTCGGGAAACGTTCCTTTATCGGGAACAGCGCCATGCTGCCCCCGGGAACGGTAATCGGTGACGATTGCCTCATCGGTTGCCTTTCGGCTCCTCCCCGCAATCCGGCAGACGCCTTGCGCCGGGGCACTTCCTGGCTGGGCTCCCCCGCCATCTTCCTACCCCAGCGGCAGGCCACCGGGGATTTTCCGGTGGAAACCACGTTTCACCCGTCGCTCAAATTGCGGATCCAACGGGCGGTCATTGAATTCGTGCGGGTCATCCTGCCTTCCACCGGGTTCATCATCCTCCTGAGCCTCCTCTTTTCCGCGGTGCTTTTGTTGCGCGATCAATACACCGTTTTGCAGACGCTGCTCCTGTTTCCGGCGCTTTATATCGCTTGTGGACTGGCGGCAGGCGCTTTCACGGTCGCGCTCAAGTGGATCCTGGTGGGTCGCTACCGCCCCTGTGAACGGCCGCTTTGGAGCACCTTCGTATGGCGTAATGAATTGATCAACGCCCTGCATGAGCATCTTGCGGAGCCGTTTCTGGTGGGAGCCCTGACGGGCACCCCCTTCGTCTGCTGGTACTTCCGACTGCTCGGCGCCCGCATCGGCCACCGGGTTTACATGGAAACCACGGATTTCAGTGAATTTGATCTCGCCCACATTGGCGACGGCGTGGAACTCAACGCGGATTGCACCATCCAAACCCATCTATTTGAGGATCGGGTCATGAAAATGTCCACCATCGATATCGCGGCGCGGGCCACGGTCGGCGCGGGCACGCTTGTGCTTTACGATACCCGGATGGAATCCGGCGCTTCGCTGGGAACGCTCTCCTTACTCATGAAGGGGGAAGTTTTGCCGGCTCGGACATCTTGGCAGGGCATTCCCGCCCGCCGGGTCGAGCGCGAAAATTAGCCGCCTGCCGGACCGCGTCTCATTTTTGCCCTTTCGTTGCGGCGTCGCTACTTGCGCGGCCGGTTCGGTCCGGTTAGCATCCGGGCAACATGAAATTGGCAAGCGACACGCGCATTTACATTGCGGGACACCGGGGTTTGGTCGGCAGCGCCCTCTGGCGAAAACTGGAAAGTTTGGGACATCGCAACCTGGTCGGACGCACCCATGCCGAGTTGGACTTGCTCGACGCGGCTGCGGTAAGGGACTTTTATCGCACCGAAAAGCCGGAATGCGTCCTGATCGCCGCCGCCAAAGTTGGCGGCATCATGGCCAACAGCACCCAACCCGTCGATTTCCTTTATAACAATCTCACCATCCAAAATAACCTGATCCATGCGGCGCATGAATTCGGGGTTCGCAAATTGCTCTTCCTGGGCAGCTCCTGCATTTACCCCAAGCACGCCCCGCAGCCGCTCAAGGAAGAGCACCTTCTCACCGGCCCGCTGGAACCCACCAACGAATGGTATGCCGTCGCCAAAATTGCCGGCATTAAATTGTGCCAGGCCTTTCGCCGCCAATATGGCCGGGATTTCATTGCCGTCATGCCTTCCAACATGTACGGCCCCAATGACAACTACGATCCGATGGGCTCGCATGTCCTGCCGGCCTTGATCCGGAAATTCCACGAAGCCCGCGCGGCAGGTGTGCCAACGATCACTTGCTGGGGATCCGGCTCACCCTTGCGCGAGTTTCTTTGGGCGGATGACCTCGCGGACGCCTGCGTTTTCCTGCTGGAAAACTATAGCGAAGATCAATTTATCAATGTGGGTTCCGGCACGGAAATCACGATCAAGCAGCTTGCCGAATTGGTGCAAAAAGTCGTCGGCTACCAGGGCACCATTGTCTGGGATACCACGAAGCCGGACGGCACCCCGCGCAAAATCATGGATAGCTCGCGCCTGTTCGCGCTGGGTTGGCGGCCCAAGACGGATTTTGAGACCGGCATCCCGCTGGCCTACCAAGACTTTCTGCAGCGCTATCACCAGCCGGCACCGATGGCGTAATTGCCTGGTTTTGGGGGGAAAGTGGAGCGGGTGACGGGAATCGAACCCGCGTGGCCAGTTTGGAAGACTGGAACTCTACCATTGAGCTACACCCGCAGCTACGGACCCAATACTACCGCTCGCGCTTGCCTTGTCAATCCGCAACCGTGTATGTTTTGCAAGAATGAATTCCTGGCTCCTTACGGGCGGACGGGTGATCGACCCGGCCAGCCAATTTGACGCAGTGGCGGATGTCCTGATCGTGGACGGCAAGATTGCCGCCATCGGTTCGACGGCGTCCGAACAAGCCCCCCCTGACGCTGGTCGCTTCGCCGCGGATGGGCTGGTCGTTTGCCCGGGCTTGATCGATTTGCACGTGCATTTGCGGGAACCTGGCCAATCGGCCAAGGAAACCATCAAAACCGGCACCACCGCCGCCGCTCGCGGCGGCTTCACGTCGATTGTCTGCATGCCGAACACCCAGCCGCGCATTGACAATTCCAGCACCGTGGCCCTGATCCGGGAGCGGGCGGAACGCGAAGGGGTGGTGAATGTGTTCGTGACCGGCGCCATCACCAAGGACATTGCGGGCGAGGAAATGGCGCCCATCGGCTCGCTTAAAAAGGCCGGGGTCGTGGCCATCACCGACGACGGCAAATGCGTGCAAAACAACGACTTGATGCGGCGGGCCCTGGAGTACGCCAAAATGTTCGATTTGCCTATCATGGACCATTGCGAGGATTACTCCCTGGTCACCGAAGGCGTCATGAATGAAGGGTATTGGAGCGCGGTCCTGGGGCTGCGCGGCTGGCCCTCCGCCGGGGAGGAAATGATTGTCGCGCGGAATATCCTGCTCGCGGAACTGACCGGCGCCTCCGTCCATTGCCAGCACGTGAGCGCGGCCGGCAGCGTGAAATTATTGCGCGAAGCCCGGAAACGCGGCGTGACCATCTCGGGCGAAGCGTGTCCCCACCATTTTGTGCTGACGGACGCGGCCATCGGCGGAAGCGACAAATTTTGGAGCACGGACGGCGCCGGGGTTTTCGGCTTTGCCACGCCCGGCGGCCCCCGGCCCCAATGGCCGGTTTACGACACCAATTTCAAGATGAACCCGCCGTTGCGGTCCGCGACGGATCGCGAGGCGGTTCTGGAGGGATTGGTGGATGGCACTCTCGAAATCCTGTGCAGCGATCACGCCCCGCATTGCGGTTTTGAAAAGGAAGTTGAATTCGACTACGCCCCTTTCGGCATCACGGGTCTGGAAACGGAGCTAACCTTGTCGCTGATGCAGTTGTATCACTCCAAGCGCCTGGGCTTGTCGGATTTGCTGGCCAAGTTCACCATCGCCCCGGCGCGGCTCCTGCGCCTCGATAAAGGCACGCTGCGCGTGGGCGCGGATGCCGATGTCACCGTGCTCGATCCGGACCGGGATTGGACCTACGAACGGAGCTTCACGGCCAGCAAATCGGCCAACAGCCCCTTTTTCGGCTGGCCCATGAAGGGCAAGGCGGTGCTCACGATGGTCGGCGGCAAAGTGGTCTGGCGCGAAGTTTGAATTTCGCTTCCCGCCCGGCCCATCGCGGGCGGGAACTCGCTCATTCGCCTCAAGGGATCCGTCCATCGTTGGGAAACCGCTCCCCGTGCCGGCGGCGTCACCAATTTGAGCCCCGCGCGCTCTCGCGATGGCCGGCGCCGCCCCCAGCTCCGTAGGAGCGCCATGTTTATAGCAATTCCCAAGCTAATGCCCGCCAAGCTCCGTAGGAGCGGCATGGTCATCCGCGGAAAACCAATCGTTGTGAAACAAGGGTGTTCGAATGCTCGTTGAATACCCCCTCCCCCACCGCTCCCCCGGGAACTAGCCCCGCGTGACGGTTGGGTGAAATTTTCAAAGTTTTCACTTCGACGCTGGCGATAAAAGCCCCGGCTATCTAATCTCCGCTGGAATCGGCCGGGGTTCGAACCCATGGCCGTCCCTTGGCGACACTCGAAAATTAAACGAAGCAATCTTTGTGCATAAACCGTTTTCCCTCCTTCTTGCTGCCACTCTTGCCCTGTCCGGCGCGGCCATTCACGCGGCACCACCGATTCCCTACCTCCATGCCCCCTCGGTAGATTCGTTCGCCAAGCACGATCCCGCCGGTGTAACGATTCTTTCGAACGGCCGATTACTCACCCCGGCGGGCACTCACGTGCCGGTGGCCCACGATCCCTATGGCCTCGCGATCACCCGCGACGGGACAACCCTGTTCATCGCCAGCGAAGGTGCCGGCCAGCTCGTCCAGGACTGGCAGTCCGGCCCGCGGAGGATCACCGCCGTCAAACCGGAACCCGGAAAAGGACGCAAAAAAAACAGTAACACTGGCGGCGCGGATTTTTCTCCCGATGGCAAGACGCTCTATTGGAGCGGCGGGGAAAGCGGTGGGGTGATGATTTTCGATGCCGTTTCGGGCAACCACGTCGCCGACGTGGCTTTGAATGGCGCCCTGGGCACCAACAAATTCGAAGGCAGTTTCATTGTGGATTTGAAAGTTTCCGACGACGGCCGACTACTCTACTGCGCGGACGTTACCAACTTCCGCCTCGTGATCTTGGACCTGACGACCCGCCAGATGGTCGGATCGATTCCCGTGGGGCGCTATCCCTACGCCCTGGCCGTGACGAGCAACCAGGTGTATGCCGCGAACATCGGGCTCTTTGAATACAGCCCGATCGGACTTCCGACCACCAACGGCTTTGACCCCCGCGGACTCACCCGCCCACCCTACGGTTTTCCGAGCCGGGAGGCGCGCGACGGCGTGGAGTTTGAAGGCCGCAAAATTCCCGGCTTGGGCGAGCCCAACGTGCCGGAATCTTTCTCAATTTGGGGCGTGGACGCGGCGCAACCGGAAAATCCCCGCGTGATGAGCCGGTTGAAAACCGGTCGCCTCATCGGCGCCCCCGCGGAGAACGGCAAAACCGTTGGCGGCAGCGCCCCCAATTACCTCTGCGCCCGGGGCGACACCCTGTTTGTCTCGAATGGCAACAATGATCTGATCGAACGCGTCGATTTGAAAGCCAACCGGATCACCGCCCACGCGCGCCTGTCCCCCTCGCCATTGGTCGCCAGTCTGCGTGGCGTGGGCCCGGCGGGAATGGCCCTGTCCCCCGACGGCAAGCAGCTTTACGTCGCGGAGTTGAGCATCAACGCCATCGCCGTACTGGACGCCGAAACCATGGCAGTCCGGGGCCACATCCCCACCGCCTGGTATCCCTATCGCGTGGTGGTTTCCCCCGATGGCCGGAAACTGGCCACCATTTGCTTTCGCGGCTTCGGCAACGGACCCAGCGCCGGCGCGAACATTCCCCAGAGCGACTTCCTCCACATGCGCGGGGTCTTGAGCGTCATCGATATACCGTCCGCAGCGGAATTGGAAAAAATGACCGCCCAGGTATTGCACAATAACGGCATCGAGGATCACGAAGCTGACCGCGCCGCGCTGTCGTCGCCGGTGATCCCGACGCGGGCGGGCCAGGCTTCCCGGGAAATCAAGTATGTGGTGTTTATCACCAAGGAAAACCACACCTACGACACGATTTTTGACCAAATCCCCGGCGCAAATGATGATCCCTCCCTCCTGCGCTGGGGCCTGCACCAGACGATCCGGCAGTCCGGACAACCCACCCTCACCAACGTCGGGGTGATGATGAACCACAACGCCCTCGCGCGCCAGTTCACGGTCAGCGACAACTTCTACATGGAACCTGAGGCGTCCGGCGTGGGCCATCGCTGGCTCGTGGGCGTGCAGCCGAACAACCTCATGCAAATGACCTATTCCGTGGGCTGGTCATTCGACAAGAACAGCAAAGCCCCCGGCCGCCGCTATTCCATGGGCTCCAATGGCTCCCTCCTGCCCGAAGATTACCCCGAGGCGGGGTCGATGTGGGATCATCTGGCGGCGCACAAAATCCGCTTCCGCAACTACGGCGAAGGCTTTGAATTTCCCGGCGTGCTGGAGGATGAGGATGAACACCCCACCGGAGCGCGCGAAGTGGTGAACACGCCGATGCCCAAGGTGCTCTTTGACAATACCTGTTTCGGCTACCCCATCTTCAATATGAACATCCCGGACCAATACCGGGCCTACTGGTTTGAGAAGGATGTCCGGGAACGATTCCTCCATGGCCTGCATCGGTTTCCCTCGTTCCTCAATATCGCCATTTGCAACGACCACGGCACCGGCCCGAAACCGGAACGCGGCTACCCCTACCTCGCCTCCTGGATGGCGGACAACGACTTGGCGCTGGGGCGGATCGTCGAATTCCTCTCCCACACCAAATATTGGAAAAACATGGCCATTTTCGTCACTCAGGATGATTCCGGCGGTGAACCAGATCATGTGGACAGCCAGCGCAGCGTACTCCTGCTGATCAGCCCATGGGCCCGGCATGGCTACGTTTCCCACCGCCACACCACCATCGTCAGCATGCACCGCACCCTCTACGAGATCCTGGGCCTGCCACCCCTGAACCTCTTCGACGCGCTGGCGAACGATTTCTCCGATTGCTTCACCACCACCCCCGATTTCCGCCCCTACCAATGCGTGCCCGTCGATCCCCGCATTTTCGACCCCGAAAAGGCCAAAGACCCCAAGGACCCCAACTACGGCCAGGCCCGCCGCACCCGCTCCGTCACCATGGACGACGACGACGAAGTGGACAGCGTCCTGCGCCGCGGCGAGCAGGAAACCCAAAAACCGCATTAAACTGGCCGGTTGACCGAGGCCGCGGGCCGGAAAAAATGCCCCAACTAAACACTTGCGTGTTTCCGGTCCTGGCCTAAAGTATTTGCGCCTCACGGCGGGGTAGCCAAGTGGTAAGGCACGGCTCTGCAAAAGCTGCATTCGTCGGTTCGATTCCGACCCTCGCCTCCAAAAATCATTGCAAAGCAATGATTTTTGCCGCGCCGTAGCTTCCCAGCGAAGACGGGCTTCCTCGAACACCCAAAACGGCACCGCCCCACCCAAATTGCTAATTTGTGGGCTTTCAATTAAGCTACTGCGAAAAATGGAAACTCCCATCCCCCCCGAAGATCCGCCGCCACCGCCCCCCACGTTCCACTAGGTCTACATTCTCGAATCCCTCACCGCCGCCCCCCACTTCTACATCGGCCTAACCACCGACCTCCAAGACCGCCTCGCCCGCCACAACCGTGGTGCCGTCCCCCACACCGCCCAATATCGCCCCTGGCGCATAAAAACCGCCATCGCCTTCAGCAATCCCGAAAAAGCAGCCGTTTTCGAACACTACCTCAAATCACCCTCCGGACGCGCCTTCTCCAAAAAGCACCTCCTTTTCAAAAAACATTGCAAACACAATGATTCTTGCCGCGCCATCCTGTCAGGCATCCTGTCAGGCATCCTGTCCGCCAACGCTGCCTCTGCGAATGAGGAAGCCTCAGTGCCGACGGACCGCGTGCCAAAGCAATCGAGCACCCTTTAAACGCTTCAACTGAAAAGACAATTTCCGGTAAGTCCCTAAGCTATTTTCTTCACCCCATAATGCGACATACCCCACAAACGACAGAAATTCTTCACAGGCCAATTGTCGTCTGAGGGAATACCCGCGAAGTTCATAACCCAAGCCTTCCAACTCCATTACCTAGACATACTTAAATCCTGCCCCAACTTTTGCAAAACCTCCTTTCGGGTCGCCTGGCTCATCGTTTACCCATTCCGACGATCGGCCATGGTAACACCCACTTCTGGCACAAGGCTTGTTTTTCCGCCACTTTACCCCCTTTCCCGGTAACAATACTTTTGGCACTATTCGTAATTCAAAAAGCACAATCTTGTCACACAAAAACTCTTGCGCGGACTCATGCAATCCTGTATATGATTTACTGGAAAAGAGTTCGTTTACAATTTACCCAAGAAGCTTATTCCATCTGAATTATTGAACAATGGGTCAAGAGATCAAAATCATCAAACATTTATCGCATGTCATTCCTAATGCAAATGATAGGACGTTTTTTGACTCCCTTCCAATATCGTTATGAAATCAAGATTAGATAGAAATGTTTCGACCGACGAAACGGCCAGCGAAATTGGCATGACTCTTGCGCGCCGAGACTGGATTCTTTTCACTTGCGCTTTTGGGTTGCTTTGCTTTTTTGAGTGTTCTTCCGTTGCTAACGGTGGGGAGATTCGCTTCGACACTTCTTCGGGCTCACTAACCGTTGACACCGTTCCGACCAACAAGATCAATGGAGTTGCCGTCGATTACGAATTCACCGCCGTGCCCTTTCCCCGTTGGCGCGTTCACGGAGATCTTTTATTGCTCGATGGGGATCGGATTACCGCTTTTGGGACGAATCCCCTTAGTTTATTGATCGGAAATGACCTCTTGGTTGCCACGAACGCCCTGATTGACGTGTCGGGAATCGGGGCAACTCCCGGACCAGGTGCCGGAAAGGGTGGCTTTGGTGGAAATGGTGGCACCGGCGGACCTGGAGGAATTGGCCGACTTGGAGGGCGGGGAGGCCAAGGAAGCACATCTGGGGTATTCGGCGGACCTTACTATTCCATGCCGGGAAATGGTGGAGCATCGGGTGATGCAGGGCAATTAGGACGCAAGGGTGGAGCTGGAGGACCAGGCAGCGCGGGCTTACTGGGTGCCCAAGGAGGAAACGGGGGCCAAACAAACTCGGACACCACTCAGGTTGGAACTGGAGGGGCGACTGGAAGCGGGGGCAACGCGGGCCAACCGCCAAACGGAAACGCCGGTTTTGCAGGAAATCCAGGAGGACCAGGGAGTCCTGGGACCGACGGAGCGCCAGGAAACGATGGTCTGCCAGGACAAAACACCGGGAGTGGGCTGGTTCTGACCGCGGGAAGTGGCGGTGGCGGTGGCGGTGGTGGAGCAGGCGGATCGGGCGCTGGGGGTGGTGGAGGGGCGGGCGGTGGCGGTGGCGGTGGACCCGGTACTGGAACTGGTCAGACGTATAACGCACCCGGAGGGGCAGCGGGAGCAATTAATGGAGGAAACGGCGCTGGAGGGGGCTCTGGAGGATGCGGATCAAAACAAGGGATCGGATATGGCGGAGGAGGAGGCGGTGGCGGAAGCGGCGGCGAAGGTGGCCGGGGAGGTGACGGAGCAGCAGGCGGATTCGGTGGTGGTGGTGGTGGTGCGCTAGAACTGACTGTTCGCGGCGAAGTCTTAAATTTCGGGAAGCTACTCTCACGGGGCGGTACCGGCCAAAGTGGTCTACTTGGGACCGCTGGTTCTGGAAGCGGCGGCGGTGGTTCTGGCGGCGCTGCTGGACCGGGAGCAAACGCCTCTTGTGCCATTGCTGGTCCAGGGGGGACTGGCGGACTTGGTGGGCCTGGTGGTAAAGGTGGAACTGGTGGACGAGGAGGATTTGGTGGCGACGGGGGTGGCGGTACAATAAAACTTGTTGCTGCAATTCTTGCTAAGGACGTTGGGGCATACGACACTTCGGGCGGACAGTTGGGCCGAGTCATTTTAGCTGAAAACGGGACCAACGGATTCTCCATTACTGTGACAAACTCACGAATTGAGTTTTTCCCCGGTCAGCTTCGATCAAACTTCTTCATTGCCGGCTTTCCCCAAACCCCGCTCCTGCCGAAACTCGTTGGTGGCGCGGAAACCTTCGGAGTATTGAAATCTAATTTGCTATCTCTTGGCGAATCGACCGACGGAATCTCGAATGCCCCACCCAGATCCCTAATTGCTTTGCACCGAGCGCACACTGTTCCAAGCTATCTCCCAACTGAACTCCCTGGATTTGACCTCGTGTTCTTGGTTAATCTCTCCACAAAAAACTTGTTAGATGTAAAACTTGGCCTTGGGCCCAATTTCGCCGGCACCAATTTGTTACAGGGAGGTTTCGAGCGTGCTCCAGAGTTTGGAGGAATGGGCTTTGAATCGCTTCCTGCACTTGCCCCCGGAGCGGTTTACGTTACCGCGGTTCCACAAACAATCGACGGGGTAACTTGCTCTGCAATTGTCGAAGGCACAGTATCAAGCATTTCAACCGCGGCATTAGCTAATGGCTCCACTCTATTCCTCCAAAGTACGCCGATCATCCAATTATCAATTCACCCCAATGGAACGAACGTAATCATCGAGTTCCAAGGTGGAGTGCTTGAATCATCGTCAGATCTCCTGGGGCATTTCAATGAAGTCACGAATGCGCAGTCGCCATTCATACTTCAACCAGTTCATGAAAATCAGTTTTTCCGCGTAAAACTCCCCCAATAATTCTCGCGTTCGAACATCGTCAAAACATCTTGCTAACCCTGTCAAAGCTGGATGATGCAAGGGTAATTTCATGCTATGACCTGTTAAGTGTGCCACGGCCCGAGGTTTGAGCGCCTTGCTGAAAAACCGCGCCGGCCTCAAATTCGCTGACTGGAAAAACCTGGAGCTTAACCTTGCGGGAGACCCATTTCAATCGGCACGACTAGGAGCCCCTCTTTGCGCCCGCATTTGTTGCAACGCCCCGAGCATGAAGTCGCGTCGTTCGGATATGCCACCATCAAGGTTTGCGCAGGCGGTAGAATTTATTGCCGGCGGGCACGGGCACGGTGATGGAGATTTCCGTGGCGTTGGTCGCGTAAGGGAACGGCACTTGGCTCCAGACGTTCGTCGCGGGGGCGTTCGTGAGCGCGACGGTTTGGTCGAGCACGAAGCTGGCGGCGGACAGCGGCCAGGAAATCCGCACGTTACCGCCGGCCAGGGATTGCGCGCTGAGCAACGGTGCGCCGGGCGTCTGAATCAAGCTGGGCCAGAAGCCGCCGCTCACCGCGTACGGCCCGCCGGCCAGTGTGCCGCTCGCGTCCGGTTGGCCGATGGTGCCGCTCACGGCATAGACGCCGCCGGTGCTCGGCGTGGTCGCGCCACCACCGGCGATCTTCGATGGGCCGAGACTGTATTGGGCCTGGGCGGAGAGTCCGCTCCAAGTGAGCAGGGCAATTATCACGAGAATGCCGAACTGACGGGGAATTTTCATAGGGTTAATCGTGGACATGGTTTCCATCAGCTCACGGTTGAATCCGGGCACTGCCGTCCCAGGCGACAATTCTCGCCTGCCCCGCGAGGCGTGTTTGATGCGCGGTTCCACGCAAAAGCAGGGTCTTGGCACCGGCATGTTCCGTGACCGCGGTGCCAAGACTGTTGTAGGGCCCGTTGTCGAATAAGAAGGCGCAATAGGAGTCGCCGGTGTGATAGCACGCACCTGAGGCGTTCTCATCCACGAAATACTGCGCGAGAGGCGTGCCAATACCCACCGCCAGCAAACCATGCTCCAGGTTGGCTCTTTGGGCAGCGCTCCAGCCCAGGTTGACGGCGGCTTGTCGCAAGGCGGTGCCCAGCTCATTCCACCCGGAACTGGACGTGAGCAGGTTCACATTCGCTTCGTAGTAAAGGATGGCCACCAGATCGATGCCCATGCCGGTGACGGGGATGTCCCGGAACGTGTCCCCATCCGTGAGCAGATAGCAGAGCTTGTTGTTGATGCCGCTGTTGGAATGCACCCCTCCATGATCGCCAGCGTCAGTGCCGGGGGCCGTTTCCCCAGCCTTGTAGTAGCTGCTGCCTCGCCAATCCGGATCGCTAAATGAGG
The DNA here is from genome assembly GCA_903918755.1 of uncultured Pedosphaera sp. Taxonomy (GTDB): domain Bacteria; phylum Verrucomicrobiota; class Verrucomicrobiia; order Limisphaerales; family Pedosphaeraceae; genus CAIXFN01. The sequence goes on along the minus strand of CAIXFN010000030.1, from coordinate 36,746 downwards.
TTGGATCCTTCATGTAGCGGATGTATCCGCCCGGCAATTCTTCCCCAATTTCCCAGCGCACTCCGGCGGCATCATTGCCCTTGCCGTTTGTTAAATCGATGAACTCGCCAAAAACGTCCGAGAGCGATTCGTTGATCGCTCCCGACTCGTTCAAATAGATCAATCCCGACTCATTGCCCGTGACACCGTGGGTCAATTCATGGCCGCAAACGTCATCGCCGACGGCGTAGCCTTCACCGAATACCATACGCACCCCGTTCCAAAAGGCGTTTTTCAAGGGACAGGGCTTGGCCGGGTCGCAATACCTGACCAAACCAAGCAGCGCGGCCCCGTCGTTCGCGATGCCATCCCGGCCGAAGTGGGCGGCGTAGAAGTTGTAGGTGTCGCCAATGTAGTCATAGGCGTAGTTGGCCTCCGGCAAGGCTGCCGGCGCCCCTCCCTCGGAACGCACCAGAGTACCGGGACTGGCGGACGTATTGTTGGCATCGGAAATCTGGCGGGTGAGCAGCTCATACATCAGTGCAATCTCCTGCACGAACTCGCCGGAATGGGCGTCAATGAAAACCTGCTTTCCCAAGGTTTGATGATCCGCACTCCAGACGTCCAGCTTCCAGGTCAACCGCTTGGGGCCTTGCAATTGCAGCAGGCCGGGGACAAACAGGCTCAGTTCGGGTGCGGACATGGATAACTCCTGCCCGGCGGCAGCAGGCGCATAATGCGTGCGCGCGATGGTGACCGCCTCGTCCGCCGTCAAACTGGCCTTGGTCGAGAGCTGCTGTGTGTCCAAATCGGTGGTGTCGCGATCCAATTTGCCCGCGACATGTTCCACGCCGCCGCCGTTGTTCACCTGCACCACGAGTTCACCGCCGAAAACGGGGATTCCGGCGTAGGTTTGGGTCAGGCGAACCGAGTGCCGCCCATTGCCGGCGTTCTTCTTCCGCAACGTGAAATCCACCGACGGGCTGGTGATGCCGAAGAGCCGGCCATTTTGCTTGAGGAAGTTCTTGGCGGTGATTTCCGGCTGACTGGCCGGGCCGGCGACGGCGGGGAACTCGGTGCCCGGCGCGGCCCCCAGCGACTCCAGGTAACCTTCGGGTGTCTGCGTGAAACGATGGCGTTCCAGCGCTGCATTTGGCCCGCCGACCGCGCGGCTGGCCAGCGCCTTGGGGGAGTTGTAACCACTCTCCAGCAGCGGAATGATTTCGGCAAACTTGACCTTGTTGGCTTCGGCACCAGGCGCCCGAACCACCGCCACCACCAGCAGAATGGTGCAATGGATTAGCCAGCCCCGTTTCACTTCCCACCTCCATTCTGCTGGCGGGCGAGCTTGGTCACCAACTCGCGCAATTCCGCCACGGACTTTTCCAACTGCTGGATCCGCTCGTCCTTCTGATCCGCTTCCTGTTTCAAGCCCTGGATCGCCGCCAGCGCCACGCCGTCGGCGTCCACGCTGGTGATGTGTTTATCGTCATGGCCGAGCGCAAAGGCTTCATGGAAATCCTGCGCCATGGGGCCGATGTGCCGGGCGCCGTCGGAGGATTGCTGTTCCCGGCCCTTGTACTGCCACTCGGTGATCGGCAGGCGGGCCACCTTATCGAGCACCTCGCGGGCGTTCACGGGCTTGAACTGCTCCTTGGCGTTGCGGTCGCTGGTCAGGTTGACCGCCACGCAGGTGACTTCGCCGATTACCTGCAAATTGGGGGCCGCCCCACCCCCGCCGATGATCACATCCCCACCGCCGGTGAAGGGATTGAGATATAAAGGTTCGTTCGCCTGCGACTGGATATGCAAGCGGCCGGCGGAGTAAAAAGCCGCGCCATTTCCGACGTAGATGTTGCCGTTACCGGCAAGGCGCGTCTTTTCCGCAAAATTCGTGTTATTGCCGACCCCAAAAACGAAATCATGGCCGGTGGTGGGGACGTAAAACTCCATGCGCGATCCGCCAATGCCAATTCCGTGCAGCGAAGTTATGTCCTGCCCATAAAGGCTGATCTTTTCGCCCCCGGTGTCGGGAAACGACAGGGGAAAGTTGGGGGTGGTGGTGCCGATGCCGACTTTGCCGCCCGCGAACATGTGTTTGCCAGCCGTATAGAATAGCCCATTGTCATTGGTGCCGGTGTAAATAATTCGCGCGTTGAAATCCACATTGGCCCCGGAGAAATCAAGGTGTGGGGTGCTGCCAACCGCGCGCAGCTCCAGGCTCGTCATCGTCCCCACCCCGTTCACGTCGAGCGACGTCGCCGGAGTGGTGGTGCCAATGCCCACATTCCCCGTCTTGGTAATCCGCATCCTTTCCGCAGATCCCGCGCCAAAGTTGTGCGTGTGAAACGCGAGCATGCCGCTATTCGTATTGCCTGAGGGACCGCCAAATTCCACGCCGGAGAATCCTGAGCCGGCCGCAATGTTCGCCGGCTGGCCAGCCCCGATGATGCCGATGTAGCGCGAGTTCGTAATGTTGTAATCGCCGAGCGCGATGCCGCCGACGACGGTGGAAGGACCACGCACATCCAGTTGTGCCAACGGCGCGGTGATGCCAATGCCGACGTTGCCGCTGGTCATCACTTGCGTTCCGCTAAACGTATTCCCGCCAGTGCGCAGAGCTACGTTCGCGGAGAGCCGGGCATCCCCCACGGTGCCGCTGGACAGATTGGCGGCGTTGAGCGACGTGAGTCCGGCGCCGTTGCCCGCAAAGGAGTTGGCCGCATTGCCCAGGTTCACCGCCCCGCTGTAAGCGCCGGAAAGCGCGCTGGCGGGCAGCGTGCCGGTGACGCCGGAAGCCGCCGCGCCGCTCGCAAACATCGCGTAAGGCGTGGGGGTGATGGGCTGGCGCGGGGCGAGATTGGTGTAAGCGCCCGCGCTCGAGCCGGGCCGCGCCGCGATTTGCAGCCAGCGCGCCGCTCCATTGAACGCGCCCGCCCCGAAGTCGAGCGTGACGGTGAAGAGTCCGTTGGAAAGGACGAGGTCATTGATCGTGTTACTCGTGCCCACCGTGGATCCGGCCGTCGCGGCATCGTAAAGCGTGAAGGTAAGATCGTTCGAGCCATTGGCCGGCATGCCGGCAATGTCGAGCCGCCCCTGGTAGGTGAAAGCAGTGCCTTGGGCGCGAGCGGTTGCGAGTTGCAGATTGAGGGTTGCGAGGACAATGGCGGCAAGGCCGAGCTGGGCGAGCAGTTTTCTGATATTCATAAAGATGGGTGTTCTTTCACCCGCTCCTTACGGAAATTGTCGGCCATTGTGTCAAAAAATGGTGAAAAAAGTTTTGCGGAGGCAGTGAGTCCGGCCGGTCGCCGGCGCGCCGGGAGCTGCCCCCACCTCACTTGGCCACGCGAAACTCCACTGCGCCGATATCCGGCGCGGCCCCCAGGGGACGCAGAAATCCGCGCTGGTCGGTGGTAACATTACTGGCGCTGGCGGCGTCAATCGCCGGCGAACCGGGCAATGGCGGCATGGTCGGCGTCGAACCGCCGTAGCGGCCTAGCGGGGCGATCCGGGGGTCGAGCGGGGAAACCTCTGAACCCACCAGGTCGCTGGCAATCGGTTTCCAGCGGAGTCCCGCGTTGTTGCCGATGAGATTGCCGCCCGCGGAAATAAAGACCGGTAATCCGGCGCTGATGTCCGGGCCGAGATCGCTTTGGTTACCCGCGACAATGCAGTTCTGCAGCGTGAACCTGAAACCGTGGTTGCGGACGCCGCCACCGCCTTCGCTCCCCGTGGAGATATTTCCCACAATGGTGCAATGAACCAGGGTCAAACTGTGGCTGGTGGCGGAGTTGTTAAGCGCTCCGCCGCCGGTCTTAACGCCCCTTCTCTTACCGGTCTGGTTATTGCCGAAAAAAGTACAGTTGGTGAAACTCGCCATGCCGCGCTGACCATTGTGTACGGCCCCGCCATTGCCAATGGCAGTATTAGTGGCAAAAGTGCAGCCAGTGGCCGTCAGGACACCGTAATTGAAGATGGCCCCGCCGTGAGTTTTACCCGCCACCCCGTCACCATTGCCGCCCGTGAGGGTGAGGTTCTTCAGCGCCAGAACGGCCTCCGCGTTCACCGAGAAGATGCGGTGTTTTCCTTCACGACCGTCAATCGTCACACCGCCGGGCAATCCGCTTCCGTCCACCGTCACGCCTCCGACGTCCTCAACCACCAATTCGTTGGTCAGTTTGAGATAGCCGGAGAGTCCAGCGGCAAAGGTGATGGTGTCCGCACCCGGCGAAGCGGCGGCTTCGGCCAGCAGCTGTCGCAGTGAACCGGGACCGCCGTCGGTCGCGGTGGTGACGGTCCATTTGCCGGAAGGACCGGGTGAGCTGCTGGCGGTCTCTTTCGGCAGGTGCGGCCTGCGGATCGCCACCAGAATACCCGCGATCACCACGGCCACTGCGATCAGCGCGATCAGCGCCCGCCGTTTTGTTGGCGCAGCCACCGAGCGCGAAAGGCGGGTATCGCTTGCCCCGGAAATAGGGTGCTTATCCAGGGCCGAAAGTTGCCCGGCGCTCCAGGGTTCGGCCTGGATCTTCTCCAGGTCCCGGCGCAGCTCAACGGAAGACTGGTAGCGCGCCTCGGGTTTGGGCTGTAGCGCGCGCTCGATGATCGCATCGAAGCGCGCGTCCGTGGCCACGAGCGCGCTGGGCATTTCCCAGAAGCCGCGCGGAATTTCGCCCGTCAGCATCTGGTAGAGGGTCACGCCCAGGGCAAACACGTCCGCCCGCCGGTCGAGTGGCGTGTTCGGCGTCCATGCCTCGGGGGCGAGGAAGTCCGGCGTGCCCATCGCCACGTTGGTTTTGGTCAACCCCTGCAACGCATCGTCGCGGTGCTTCGCCAGTCCGAAGTCGGCAATCTTCACCACGCCGCCACGCGTGAGCAGGAGGTTCGCTGGCTTGATGTCGCGATGCACCACGCCGTTCTGGTGGGCGTAGTGCAGCGCGTCGCAGACTTGCGTGAGCAGCATCGTCGCGCGTTCCGGCGCAAGTTTTCCCTCGCTCTGAATCAAGCGCGCCACGTCCGTGCCGTCCACGAACTCCATGACGATGTAGAGCAACCCGCCCGCCTCGCCCGATTCGAACACGCCTACGATGCCGGGATGCGCGAGTTTGGCCATGGTCAGCGACTCCTGCCGGAAGCGCGCGGCGAAATTGGCCTCGGCATCTTCCAGCAGGTTTGCCGGCAGGACTTTGATGGCGACGGGCCGGTTCAGCGAAAGCTGCGTGGCCTTGAAAACCGCTCCCATGCCGCCGCACCCGAGGAGCGCCAGAAACTGATACGCCGGCAGCAACAACTGCAACTCCGCCAGCGAAGGCGGCTGCCAGTCGCGCTTTGCACCCGGCCCGGCAGATGGGGGTGCAGGCGAACTCATGCCGCCGTCAGGACGGACTTCAGCGATTCCATTTCCCCGTTCAAATCCTCCGGCGTTAGCACGGTACGGGCCACCTCTTCGCGCAGTAGGGTGCGGAATTTCGCGCGCAACCGGCTGACCATGAGCCGGACGGAGACCTCGGTGGCGCACAGTTGCGCCGCGACCTCGCGATACGACGGCGGGTCGTCATCGAGCAGCAGAAACGGCAGCAGCACCTCAAAAGCATGGGGCCGTTTCGCGCCTTCAAAGTCCGCGCGCAATTTTTCGCGCACGCCCGCCAGCAGTTCATGGGCCCAGGCGCGGGTGAAGAGGCGCTCCGGATCGCGCTCGTCTTGCGGTTCGTGCGCATAGCGTTCCTCGGCGCGCATTTCGTCAAAGGAAATGGTGTTCACGCCGCCGCCGCGCTTCAGCGCCCCGTTGAAACGCTTTTGATCCGTGAGGTGCCGCTTGAGGTGGTGAAGCAGGTAGGTGCGCAGCCGGCCCTTGCTTCCGTCCACAGCGGAAAGACTTTCCTCCGCCAGCAGCTTGATGAAGAACCCTTGCGTGAAATCCTCCGCATCATGTTGCGGATAGCCACGTCGGCGGAGAAAGGCGTAAATGGGATACCAGTAAAGCCGGCACAATTCTTCGAGCGCGGCCTGCCGCACCTCGCCGCTTTGCTGCACCCGCATCACCAGTGTCCACTGCGTGGTGGGAAAATCCTGCCTTCGGTCAGCCAGGCCTGCCAGCGAATGGTCGTTTGGGCTCGAAGGAATCATTAATAGAAGTCTACCTTAATTTGTTCCGCGGAAGCCAGCTTATTCAAACCTACCGAATCAGACCTCTGCGGATTTGCTTTCCATCCGCAAACCGCCAGCTTTATCCTCGCAAGCGCTACTCATGGGAACTGAAAAAGTCTTCATCGTGCGGCGAGCGAGGTTCGTCCCGGTGCTCCTGCTTATCGCGGCGGTTCTCGCCGCCGTTTTCGTGTCTCCTTGGTGGTTGCTTTCGATTCCGTTCGTCGCCGTGGGAAACCTGTTCACTGCGCCCAATCTCAACTTGATAAACGGGATGCCTTCCTATCTGTCTATGATCGCTGGGTTCATTCTGATGCGGTTCCATCCACCCGCTGGTTTGGCGATTTTCGCTGGTTCCGCTGCGAGCTTTTACGCGTCCGCCCTGGAGATGAGGATTTTTGCCAAACCCTACACTGGCTAGCAATGGAGCGCTGCGAACTAATAATAGTGGAAGACACGTTCTGGATTGAATGGGCCGCCGCCAGAACACTGATAATCCAACCCATCTTTTCGGCTCCAAGAAGGAATTGGCAGACGCGCACCGAAACGGTAGTGGTGCGCAGACCTGACGGGCAGGAGTTTGAGGCGACGGCCCATTTCGAACTGACCCACTTCAATATTCGTGACCCGTATGCTTCCATGGACAAGCGATGGAGGGTGACGATCCGTTTGACGAAAACCACGAAGGAGGACGTGCCAATCGGCAGCAAGATTTTGGCGTCTCAGCAACTCAGAGAAGCCCTACTGAAAAAGCCACTTTAACCGAACTGGTTGTAATGGGTGTCATGGCGTTGATTATCTAAGCGGGACACTGCGGAACCCGTTTCACGGCGGTTGCCATCCATGTTCCCGACCGTCCCGGAGTTCTTGAGCCTGTTTATTGAGAGCTGGCACCGCGGTTTGGGTGCCTTGCCGCCAAGGCACGCAAATCTCAAGTGCGTTAACGGCAAGACCTTCAAGCGAACCCTCCGCAAGGGCCCTTTCCCCGGGCAAGACTACAAAACCCCTCTTCGCGCCCGCATTTGTTGCAAAGCTCCAAGCATGAAATCGAGTCGTTCGGCTTTGAGGCCGGTGCCGAAATCAATGCGCTTCTCTCCTTCGATGGTCAGGCGTTGCGAGGTGTTGCCATTGTTGAGCTTTTCGGTGCGTTTGATACTCGAAACCTTACGCCAATTGAAGCACCGCCGCCAGCCGATGGGGCCAACCCCGACAAAAACCACCGCCTCATCGCCCGCCACGCGCACCACGACCTTGCCGCAAACGGTCATCAGCGCGTAGCTGCCGAAAAACGCCGTTCCCAGCAGGAAAGGTATTCCAAAGAGCGAGATCATGGGATTGAATTCCATTTTGTAAATCTGGGTTCCATAAATCCCGCCCAGGGAGAAACCCGACCAGACACACATAAACGGGACCAGGAAAAACGCCACCCCGGAGCGGGTGGAAGCGCCCACTTCAAAACCGACGGGCGGATTCTGCACCAACCAGGCTCCGCGCGGTGGATTGGCGAGATCCACGGACCGGACGGGAGCGGAATCCACCAAGTCGGAAAATGGGTAGGATTCGCCGCACCTTCGGCAGAGCGCGATGTCCTTGGCGACATTGACGTCATCCAACGGAATCTCCTTGCGACATTTCGGGCAGAGCGGCTTCGACACCATGACGCAATTAAAGAGGTTTTAACCGACGCCACAACCTTTTTCGTAAAGGGTCAATTTCCGCCCCGGTGCGCTGCTTATTTAAGCTTCGGCAAGCGGTCTCGGCTGATCACATTGGTCGCATTATACAATTCGGCGATTTGCTGGTCTGAATTCTTGCTAAAAGTCAACTCGGCCCAACTCATGAAAAAGCACCACCGTGGTTGCGCGACCAGCATGCTGGGCGTGGGCAATTTATCGCATTCTCCAATTGCCATTGGTTTGTTGCCGACGATCGGCAAAATGTAATCGTACCAGCTCTGATTGAAGCCGTCGCCATAGACATCAAAGGCGAAGATATCCCAATAGGCATCACCGGGGTTGTATTCCGCAAAATCCCGGCTCATGTCCTGCATATCCCAGACCCAGATAATGTTGGTAAGCCCTTTGTTCACAACCAGGTAATCGTGGGTCAGGCGATACAGTTTGGCGGTGCCTTCGGGTCCTTTTCTCCCACCCCACCAAAATGCTTTTTGGTTCATTTCATGGAACGGGCGAAAGAGCACTGGCACCCCGTTGTCTTTCAAATATTGGAAGTAACCGGCGAATCCATCGAGGCGGGTTTTGAAGACCCGGTTCAAGCTCCCGCCGTCGGTGACCAACTCGGTCCACTCCGGGTCGCTCAAATGGCTCATCACACCGCCTCGCCAACTGGTGCTTTCGGGTTGATTGGGCGGAGCGATGTGCGCCATCAATTGGACAATCGCTCCCTGGTCCCACTCCTTTTTGCACTCGTGGATCATCGTCCAGCGATTGCTGACGTCCGGCGCGGCGAAGAGAAAATCCCCGCTCCAAAGTCCCGGGTACCGGCCGACTTTGCTGAAAATCCGGTCCGTTTGCCGGGCGGGCCGGCTGTTCGGCTCCCGGTTGTGAATGCCCGCAACGGTGGCATGCCCGCTGATGCTTTTGAGATAATCCAAGACGCCCAATGCGGCGGGAGCATTGCTCTGAGTTTGGGCGTGAAGGAATTGACCGAAGACCATGGCTCCGATCGCACAGGCGAGTGAAGTTACCGATCGCCGGATTTTCATTTAGTCGCGGTGTTGGAGGTATTCCACGTGGTCTGGGTGGTACGTCCCGACGATTGCGCCAGCAGCGTCGTCGACAGCCGTGCCCGGATCAAAATCTGGTGCTTTTTCATTCACAATCACCATGGCATCAGGCGGGGTGATGTTGAAGGCTTTTCTGGAGCGCACCTTTGCTGGACAAGCTTCCTCCGGCGGAATAATCATGGGGCATGCTTGGGGATTGCGAAACACACACGGTTCGGAAAATCGGAAAAACAAAGCTATTCGCTTTCGCGCTGGCAATATTGTTTCCCGCAACCAACACCGGCGCCACAGATCTGGATCTCGCTCGCTTTGCCACGGCCAAAGCGCATGAAATCCGGGAGTTCGCGGACACCACCACGAACAAGGTGCCAGCCTTGGTCTGGAGTTTCTTCGATGCTGTGCGGGTCGACGACTGGGAAACGGCGACGAATCTGGCCGATCGTCTCAGTCTCGCCAGTGGCCGCTACGTAAAATCAGCGACCAACGAAACCCTTTCACCCGCATTGCGCACGGTCATCTGGCCACCCATCTCCGAGATGATTGGCACGTATGAACAATTTCACAATTGGGACACAAAATGGCTGCACCGCTTCGGCCGCGAAATCATTGAATCCATTCCTCGCGATGGCATCTACTTCGGCGGAACCGATCCGGGCCGCTTCATCATCACCGCTTTGGCGGAATCACGGCGCGAGGAAAAACCGTTCTTCATCCTGACTCAGAATCAACTTGTGGATGAATCCTATTTGGCACGACAGCGCCGACTTTATTCGAAACAACTACACCTTCCCACCTCGAACGACGTGGCAACCGCGATGGGGGAATACATCGCTGACGTGCAGGAACGATTGAAGCATGACAAGCTCAAACCGGGCGAGGATATCCGGAAAGTTAATGGTCGCGTTGAGGTCAGCGGCCAGGTTGCCGTGATGGAGATCAACGGCTTGGTTGCAAAATGCATCGTCACGAACAACCCCGATCGAAAGTTTTATATCGAAGAAAGCTTTACCCTGGATTGGATGTATCCTCATTTGTCACCCCAAGGTCTGATCTTCGAATTGCACACGAAACCACTCAAGGAATTGGGCAATCAAGAGGTTCAGCAGGATCTCGATTACTGGAAACGGACGACCGGTGATGCCATCGGGGATTGGCTCGCCAAGGAAACCTCAGTCCGCGAGATTTGCGGTTTTGCGGACAAGGTTCACCTCCGAAAGGACCTGACCGGCTACAAAGGGGATCCCGCATTCGCCAAAAACCGGGAAGCGCAAATGTGCTTTTCCAAACTCCGCAGTGCCATTGCCGGCTTATATGCCTGGCGGGAGGAACATGCCAATGACCCCGGCGAAAAGCTGCGGTTTCAACAAGCGGCGGACCTCAGTTTCCGACAAGCCTATGCCCTTTACCCTGCCTCGCCGGAAGCGGTTTATCGATATGCAAATTTCCTGACTGGTCACGGACGACAGGATGATGCGCTCTTGCTGGTGAAAACGTCTCTCCGGCTGGACCCGGACAACGCCTATTTTCCCGACCTCCTCAAATCCCTGTCCCAGTAGAGGCCAACCGGGACCGTGGGTTCGCTCTTCCCGTACCCGACAATCCGAGTGCGAAAGGCACCCCAATGGCGCGGCGGCGCCTCCGTCAAGCGATTCAATTCGACTGCCCGAGATCTCAATATGCCCCACCCTTCCTTTGGGAATAGAAAAGCGGTAAGGTATGTCGTTCGTCAGGCAACCTCGTGTGCTGTCATCTTGCCGTCTAGCAGTTTCAGGAGTGCCCGGCCACACTTGAGAAACGCCTCCGTCTCCACATCCTGAGAATACTGACTCTCAGTTGGCAGGTCGCATAGTCCGTTGAGGAAATCACGCGGCATGCGTTCGCCAAATTGCAGCAGCTTGCTGTAAATTCGTTGTGCGAGCCGTCGGAGAAGTGCAAGGCGGTCATCATCGGTCAATAGTGCGTCGAGATTCGGATCGATACAGCCATTGACAGCCAAAACCGCCTGCTCGTGCCAATAATTTCGCGCAGCAGCCAGCCACCCTGGCGACTGCGGCATCTGGTCAATCTCGCGAACAAGAAGGTGCAGCCAAACCTCTAACTTCCAGTCCCTGGCGGTAAAGCCTACTCCACGGAAATATGTAATGGAATGTCCCAAACGTTCACAATGTCCTTTATCCCAGCGCGCAAGCCAAGTTCAAGATTCCCTCGCCGTGCGCGCCGAAGTCATTCCCATCACCAGAAAAACGAGGTGAATGGCCAGCAAAACCGCCAACAGCCAGCCAGTTTCCGATCCATAGGCGCGCAGTCGCCGATGATTGTCCCACAGGTTGCCCCCAAACCAGGCGAGGGTGACGACCGTGCTTCCGCCAACGCCGAGCAGCATCACCGCCTGATCACGCAAACGGCCAGATCGTAGCACCACCACCCAGGCAACGAGCCAGGCGGAGGCGCAGAGACCGCCGATTTCCTTGGGGTCCCAGCCCCAATAACGGCCCCAGTTTTGCCGGCTCCAGAGCATGCCCAGGAGTAATCCCGCGATTACCAGACCCGCGACCAGCGGTCCAAACCGATGGACGGCGCGGTTCAATGATTGCCGACGGGCCGTCGACAACCGGCCAGACCGTCCCCAAACGACAAATAAACTTCCAAAACCGCCCAGCAGGATCGCCCCACCGTACCCGGCGGTGATACTCAGGACATGCGCGCCCAACACGAAATCCAACCGGCCACCCAGCAGGCGCCGCATCAGCGCGCCGCCGACCAGCAGGATGGCAGCAAGCCAAATGCCCCAGCCAATTTTCACCGCCCAGATATGCCCGACGCGGAGCTTGTTGAACTCGGCGCACACCGAGTGCGGGCTGCCCAGGCGGGCGACGGCCTGCTCAAATGCCACGGCTTCCGCGGCACCGGCCGATTTCAAGGCACTGAATTCCTCCCGCAGATGACTTTCCAATTCATCCAACCGCCGGCCGGTTTTCAGACCCGCGGCCCGCATCTGCCGTCGCCATTCCGTGATGGAAGATTCTAGATTAAACATGTTGTCCTTTCCAAAGCCCGCCGAGGACCGTGGAAATCACGGTCCATTGTTCGCGCTTTTTCTTGAGAGCCTGATGGCCCCCCTCCTTGATGGAATAATATTTGCGCTTGCGGCCGTTCTCCATCTCCACCCAACGCGCCGTGATCCATCCGGAGTCCTCCATCCGGTGCAGCACGGGATAAAGCATCCCGTCTGTCCACCGGATTTCGTCGCCCGAGAGGCGTTTTATTTCTTGAATCAGTTCGTAACCGTAGCTTTCGCCTTTTGCCAACAGGGACAAGATCAAAGGCTCAGTCGAAGCCGCCACCAATTCTCTTTCGATCATGGCAACATTATACATTGTAACGCTATGTATGTCAAATGTGAACATCCCCGCTCTGGGGTCGGTTCTTGATTTTTATTATGCAAAGAATCAGTCAGGGAATTTGACCTGGGCTCTAATTTCGGATTAAATTCCGTTCCAAAATGAGCCCAGCGCCCCCTTGGAAACGCTAAACAAAAAACTGGAACCGTTGCCGTACCACCTCGAATTGCGGGATTACCTCAAGTCGCAGGAGCGGGAATTGTGGAATTGGTTCGCCTCCGCGCGCGCGCAGGCTGATTACACCGACAATTTGCGGCAGGAGTTGCTCCGGTCTACTTACCGCCTGGATGCCGAGGGGCATCCGGAACTTTACCAAGGTGTGGCGGTGGCCAAGGAGCGACTCCAACTCGAGATTCCCGTCACGCTTTATCAGGCGCAGAACAGCCCCCATCCCAACGCCGCGCTTTATTTCATGCCGGGCGAAGCTCACATTGTATTTTCGGGCTCGCTGCTGTCCCAATTGGATGCCGGGGAGGTCCAATCTGTCATTGGCCATGAGTTGGCGCATCAGGTCCTTTGGAGTCTCGCGGTAGGCGAATTCCATATCGCCGACCGCCTCCTTCAGGCCGTTGGCAACGATCCGCGCGCGGCTGGCAGTCATGAACAGACCGCCCGACGCTATCAACTCTACACGGAGATCTTTGCCGACCGCGGCTCCCTCTGTGTTACGGGTGATCTCAATCCCGTGGTGGCCAGCCTGGTAAAAATCCAGACCGGACTGAGTCAGGTCAGCGCGCCCAGCTATTTGCGACAGGCGGAGGAAATATTCGCCAAAGGCAACGTCGCCACGGAGGGATTGTCCCATCCGGAGGCGTTTATTCGGGCGCGCGCCCTGGCGTTGTGGCGCGACTGCGGCGACGACGCGACCCCGAAGATCACCGAAATGATCGAAGGAGCCCTCTCATTCGACACACTGGACTTGCTCGGCCAGGCCCGGATTAGCACCCTGACCCGCCGCTTCCTGGAATATTTTCTGCAGCCCAAATGGTTTCAAACCACCGCCACTCTGGGTCACGCCAGGCTTTTCTTTGCCGACTTCCAGCCGGCCAAGGTGCGCGATGCCTCGGTCCTGTCCAGTCTCAAGTTTAGCGATGCCACACTATGTGAATATTTTTGCTCGTTGCTGCTGGATTTTGTCACCGCCGATCCCGAACTGGAAGACCTCCCGCTCATGGCCGCCCTGGAGCTGAGTCGGCAGTTGCAGATGGATACCCAATTCGAGAAATTTGCTGCCAAAGAGCTCAAACTGAAGCTGCGCGAGGTGCAAAAGCTTAAGGATCAAGCGAGCGCGCAACTGGCCAAGGCGGAAACTGCCCTATGAGCGAGCCCTCCGAGTCTCCGTTTATCAAGTTCCTCGAAGCGGGTATCTCGTCAGGAGGCTTTGCGACCGATGACGCGCTGGCAGCTTTGCTTCCGCTCCTGAAGCAGGTACAGGTGGTCCACCAATCCGGTCGGGTGGCACCCCTGGACGGAATCCAGGATTTGCGACTCGACGAAGCCAGCCAACTGACGTTTGCGCCGGACAAAGCCCAATTGCCGAAAAAGCAACCCGGCAAAGTGGCGGATCTGCAGGCCCCCCTCAGCCGGGCAGTGGAAGTCGTGTCGCAATCCCGCCGCACAGCAGATATCGACCAGGCTTCGCTGACCATCTCGGACCTCGGCGTCGCAGCAACCGGCAGCGACATCACCAAGCCGGTTTATCTGCCGGACTACCGCTCCTGGGAACATGCGATTGGGCATCATGACGAGTTGACCGACATTTTTTCGCTCGGAATGTTACTCGCCAGCCTGGCCTGCGGATTGGATTTTACCGACCTGGGTAATTTGGAGGTATTCGCCGCCAACCGCCTTAACCTGTTTGGCTTAAACCGCCGGATCAACCCGGTGGTCGCCTCGGTCATCGTGGTCTTGACGGAACTAAACCGCCACAAACGCGCGCCTGATCTCGCGCAAATCATTTCCCGGCTGGAAAATTATCGCGAACAATCAGCGGACTTTGGCACCAGTGTCTTCGGCCGCAAAGAATTCAAAGAATCCCCGCTCACCGGCAAGCGGCGGCTAATCCAATCCCACCTGCGGGACCGGCTGTTTGAAATCTCCCGGCGAAACCGGCTCATTTACTTTAAGCCGGTGCTGCAAACGTTGAATTTGACCGTCGCCTCCGTCCCGGTGTTGCTGGATTATCGGAATATCAAGCTGGAGCAGCTCTTTGTCTGGCATCCGACCCTGGCCGCCGCCGTGACCGAAGGCGCCCCGTTGTCGCTGGGAAAATACCTCCGTTTCGAGGATTCCCCCTATATCCCCGGCGTGCTGGACACGATCATCAGCGAAGCGCGGCGCAACCGCGCCGAATATGGTTTCGCCCAACTCCGACTCGTTTTGTGTTTCCTTCGCTGGAACAATCTCAAGGAGGACAAGCACGAGCGAATCCATTCGCCGTTGCTGCTCCTGCCGGTGGAACTGACCAAGAAAAAGGGCGTGCGGGATAGCTATGTCCTGGACCCGACCACGAGCGAAGCCGAGGTGAATCCCGCGCTGCGGCATCATCTCAAAGAACTCTACAATTTGCAGCTCCCGGAGTTCGTGGATTTGAAAGAAACTTCGCTCGACGCCTTTTTCGAGGCCCTCAAGGCGCAGATCCAGGCGAGCGAACCGGCGGTGACGCTTAACAAGATTGATCGGCCGCAAATTCAACTCATCCACGAAAAGGCCCGCCAACGCGTGGACCAGTACCGGCGCCGCCTGAAAGTGCAGGCCCGCAAGCACCGGGTGGCCTCCAAACCGGCTTACAGCTACGATCGTACCAATTTCCGGCCTTTGGGGCTGCAACTGTTCCTGGAGAAGGTGCGCCCCCAGCCCCTGCCCCTGCGGGATGTGGCGGGAGCAGCACCCCAGCCGCGCCTGCCGCACATCGTTGATCCGGTCGCCGCGCCGGAACCCGACAAGGTGTTGGAAACCGAAGCCCGAACATTTGCCCTGCACGACGGACAAAACCAAAATCCTTATGCCTGGGACTTTGACCTCTGCAGCTTGACGCTCGGCAATTTCAACTACCGCAAAATGACGCTGGTGCGGGATTATGCCCGGCTCATCGAGTCAGACACTCCCAGCCAGGCTTTTGATTCCGTCTTTTCGCTGACCCCGAAACCACCCGAGGAATCAGCGCCCCCACCCCTGGCGCTATCCGATCAGCACCTCGTCATCCCTTGCGACGCCACCCAAGCCTCAGCCGTGGCTCGTGCGCGCGCCGGCGGCAGCTACATCATTCAAGGTCCTCCCGGCACAGGGAAATCCCAGACCATTACCAACCTGATCGCCGACTACGTCGGGCGCGGCAAGCGCGTCTTGTTTGTGTGCGAAAAACGCGCTGCTATCGACGTGGTTTTTGATCGCCTGCGCCAACAAGGGCTTGATGAACTATGCTGCCTGATTCATGACTCGCAAACGGACAAGAAGGCGTTCATCCAAAACCTCAAGCAGACTTACGAGAAGTTTTTGAGCCAGACGGACCTCGATCCGGAGGCGGAAAGTGTGCGGGCGACCGTCCTGCGTTCCATGGAACAGGATCTCGCCAGTCTGGGGCGCTTCTCCGCGGTGATGCACGGAGCGCATGAACTCACCGGAGTCCCAGTACGCTCGCTCCTTCACCGGCTGGTGGCCCTGCGCGGACGCGCTTTCGAACTGCCCCCGGAAGTGGAAGATCTCCTGCCCGACTACCCCCTCTGGTTGCAACATGGTGAGGTGGTCACCCGCCTGGCCGCGGCCCTGACTGATCTCGGGGAAGCGGAACGGTGCTTCGCCAAGCATCCGCTTCGCTGGCTCGGCCCGGGCGTTTTGCAAGCCGACCGGCCCTTGGAAACATTATGCCAGCACTTGGACCAAGCCGAGAATTTGCTCGATGCCATCGAAAACGCCCTCGAGCTTTCCGGTCTTCCCGGCGAGCTTTGGGATAGTTTCGCCGAGATTGGGGCGATCCTGGACTTTGCCGTCGTTGCCCTTCCGCTGGCCGAGCGCAACCTGCTCGGCGTCCTGACCCATGGACCGGCCAAACAAAGCTTCGATGCGCTGGCCGCCGACCTGGATCACCAAGCCAGAACACTAAATGAAATCAAGCAAAAGACCACGGGCTGGCGTGATCCTTTGTCCCCCGATGACACGGAAAACGCGTTGACTCAAGCACGGTCATTCGAGAAATCCATTTTTCGCTTCCTCCAGCCCTCCTTCTGGCGGCTCAAGAAAATCCTGGCTGCGCGTTACGACTTTTCGCAGCACGCCATCGCGCCCGCCAGGAGCAAAATTCTCGGTGAACTGTCCGCCCGGCACAAAGCGCTCGCCGCCTGGGAAACTCTCTCCGCCCGGGCGGCGGCGGAGTGGCGGGTGGCGGACGTGCCGGCCTTCCAGGCGCAAACCACGGCGCTCCGGGCCAATCCCGGCCTCGCGCACCCGTCGGTCAAGGCGCTCCTGCAACTACTGACGAAATCCTCCGATGCGGGATTGCTGGTCAAGAATCTGGTCGAAATCCGGGAGCAGTTTAACAAACTGGACGCGACCCTAAATTCCCTGCTGGCCGGACACCAACAGTTTAATTTCCCCGAATTGGCGGAGGTGCTGGCGAAACTGCGGGAACAGACCGGCCTGCTCGCGGAATTGTCGCCCATTCTGGCGGAACTGACCGAATTGCCTGGTTCCTTCACACACGCGCTCCGGCATGCGCCGGTGGCGCTGGATGCCTTTGAAGCCGCCATGGGGCACAAAAGCATGAATGGAGTTTACCGCGCGGATCGCGCCGTCAACCGCTTTTCCGGGCCTATCCTCGACCGCAAGATGAGCCAACTGGAAAAGCATAACCGTGATTGGCTCAGATTGAATGCCCGCTGCCTCCGCCAGGCGGTGCGACGAAGATTCCTTGAACACGTCAGCCTTTCCTCGTTACCGGTTTCCCAGGTACCTGCGGACCAGAAGGCTTTCAAAAAATCCTACACCGCCGGGCGGCGCGACTTGGAACATGAGTTCGGCAAAACCATGCGGTATAAATCCATCCGCGATCTCGCGGCAGGTGATACCGGGCAGGTCATCCAGGATCTGAAGCCGATCTGGTTGATGAGCCCATTAAGCGTCTCCGACACGCTGCCCCTCGATCCTGATCTATTCGATGTGGTGATCTTCGACGAGGCCAGCCAGATCCCCTTGGAAGAGGCGATCCCGGCCATCTACCGTTCGCATCAGGCCATTGTGGTGGGCGACGAAATGCAATTGCCGCCAACAACATTCTTTGGCACCTCCCGCACTGAGGACGAGAGCGTGATCGTCGAGGAGGAAGGTGAGTCCATTCGCGTCGATCTGGATTCCGACAGCTTCTTGAACCAATCCGCCCGGAATCTGCCTTCCACGCTGCTGGCCTGGCATTACCGCAGCCGTTACGAATCGCTGATCAGTTTTTCCAATGCGGCGTTTTACGGCGGCAATCTTTATACCATCCCTGACCGCCAGCGCGCCCTGGCGGAGCGGCCGGAGTTGGTCATTACGGATGTTGAGCAAGGGACCGCCAACGTGGATGCCTTGCTGGCCCGCAGCATCAGCTTTCACTTCCTGGAAAACGGACTTTACGAGGACCGCCGCAACCCGGCCGAAGCCGCCTATATCGCCCAGATGGTTCGCGCCATTCTCCAACGCGAGACCAAGTTGAGCATCGGCCTCGTGGCCTTTTCCGAGGCGCAACAGGGCGAACTCGAAAGTGCGTTAAACCAACTGGCCGGGCAGGACCCCGCTTTCGCCGCGTTGTTGGAGACCGAGTATACCCGGCAGGACAATGAGGTGTTTTGCGGGCTTTTTGTGAAGAATCTGGAAAATGTCCAGGGGGACGAGCGGGACATCATCATCATGAGCGTCTGTTACGGCCCGGACGCCAATGCCAAGATGCTGATGAACTTCGGTCCGATCAACCAACGGGGTGGCGAAAAGCGACTGAACGTCATCTTCTCCCGCGCGCGGCATCACATGGCCATCGTGAGTTCCATCCGCCATCACGCCATCACGAACGACTACAACGACGGCGCGAACAGCCTGAAAAACTTCCTCCAATACGCCGAAGCCGTGTCCAAGGGTGACGAAGGCACTGCGCGTCGGGTATTGGAAAGTCTGAATCCCTTGGCGCGCAAAGCACTCGCCCCCCTCAGCCACGGCGACGCCGTCGTGGAACAGTTGGCGACGGCGTTGCGCGGACGCGGTTATGCGGTGGATTTAAACGTGGGCCAATCAAAATTCCGCTGCGACCTGGCAGTCCGCGGCACCGCCGATGGCCTGTATCAACTCGGCATCCTGGTGGATACGGATGGTCACTACGCCAACACCGATCTCCTTGACCGTTACCTGATGCAGCCATCCATCCTGCAAGCGTTCGGGTGGCGCTTTGCGCTGGTCCTGACCAAGGATTGGTATCACCATCCGGACGAAGTGCTGGCCGCGCTTGAAAAAAAGCTGAAGGGCCTGGAATTGAGCGATTCGGCAACGCCGGTCGACGATGAACCCGTGGAAATATCGCGTCCGGTTGCCACGGTTGTGACCGCTCCCCCGGCTGTCGCTCCGCCTCCGGCACCGCCCATTAATCCGATCACCTCCACGGCGACAAAGCAATCACCGGCAAATAGCGCAAGCGCACCCTTGGTTCGCCATTTTCAATTCGTGGGTGACCAATCACAGAAATTCTGGGAAATTTCTGTTTCCGACACCTCATTCACGGTGCGTTTTGGTCGCATTGGCACCCCCGGGCAGTCACAGACCAAGACGTTTGCCGACCATGCCAGGACAAACGAGGAGGCCACTCGTCTGATCAATGAAAAATTGAAAAAGGGATACGTCGAAACGACTCTGAAACGCCCGTAAAACGCCTCGACAAACCAGTTCACTCGGCAGGTATTCGATCGAGCTAAAATGAGCGCCGCTCCCACCACTGCCAAGCTATTGGCCCAACTTGAACGGCGCAACCAGTTGGACGCGTTTGAGGCGGCGAAGTTGCTCTCCCATCGCAATGGCGCCAAATTGATCGCTAATTTAGCCCGGGTGATGCGTTCCGGCGATCAAGCCTACTCCCGTGAGGCGGCGGCTTATGCCTTGTCCTGGGGAAAGGACCGCAAGGCGGCTGAAGCTTTGCTAACCTGTGCGACGGACTCCGGCGAGCAAGACTCGGTAAGGGCGCAAGCCGTGGAGGGCCTCGCTAATCACTTCGACCTGGCCCCGCGCAAGACCAAGTTGCAGCTGAAAGCGGAAGAACTCATGCTGCTAATGCTCGACTCGCCTTCGGCCACCCTGCGCTTCTGGGCCTGCTTTGGTCTCGGTTCGCTCCGCTGCCAAAAGGCCATTCCCCGGCTACGCAAAATCGCGCGGGAAGACACCAGCGTGTATCCTGGCTGGTGGTACGTCAGCGAAGAGGCGGAGGATGCCTTGGAACGGATTGCCGGCCGAACGACAGAATCTCGCACACCGGTCCACCTGCGAAAGGCAACAAATCCCGGCGCCGTACAGGCGGATAAAAGCAAAACGCCCAAACCAAAATCCAAGCGCAAAGAGCCTTAACCCTCAGAATCCGCGAGCTGTCTGCCTCGCTTTGACCGATTCTTCTACATTTGGCGTTGGTGACGATCTTTCTTCTTGTCGGCCGCCAATGCCGTTTGAAATCGTTCACTTTGTCGCGGAGTCAGCGGCGCGTGTTTCAACCGTCGCATGAGCTTTTTCCTCATATACTGCGAACGAAAGAAATAGGGACGAACCTCGACAAAGGCGAGCGCGTCCTCAATCGCCCGACTGTCCCCCGCCCGAATTTTCTCCAACCCCGCCTCGTAGCCACCAGGAAATGCCAGACCATCGTACTGACGGTGAAATTCATCACAGGCCTGCGACCACTCTGCGCGTGCTTCCGGGCCGTCGTCCCGCTTCTTGAAGGTTTCATGGATGCGGTCGTGCAAAACGGTAATGCGCCTGGCAATCCCCTGAATGACGCATCGCGGATCAAGCTCTTCTTTCATGCCCAGGGAGAGGGGCCCGGTGTCGAGTCATCGGCGGGGCTAAAGACATCCGCCAAATCAAAAGCTGATCGCGCGTCTGACCAAGTTCACGACGCCCGAAAAGCCAGACTTTTGGCAGCGTCCCGCTGGCAGCCCCGCGACGGCGGGATCGCGTCCCGGCGTGGACAAGATGGCCCCTTGCGCGGTCGAGTGCACGAGTCAAGCCTCCGCGGTAGTGGGATCAATCATCCTCTTTATTTCGGAAACCCGGTTCGCCGGAAAACCTCCCTGCCTCGCGTGTTCGCGGACCGTTGCCTCATCCGGCGCAATATATACACAGTAAACCTTGTCATCGGTCACATAGCTTTCCAGCCACTGGATCTGCGGCCCCAGGCTGCGGAGTACTCCGCACGATTTCTGCGAAATGCCGCGCAAATCTTCCGGCGTCAGTTTCCCGGCTCCCGTTATTTCACGTTCGATCAGGTATTTTGGCATAGAATCAAAATGGTTCGTGCAATCGGCCAATCCCAGTGGTAGCAGCTTTTGATGTTTGGGTCAACCATTTGCCGTCCACCGATCAAGTTTCCATCGCGGCTTCCCTCCGCCTCATTTTTTGAGCTGTTTGAGTTCGGCCATGGTTTCGGCCAGTCCCTTGCCGATTCCTCCGAGAATCTTTGCCGATCCCAGGTAGTGGAATTCCAGGTTGGAGATGCCTTTTTCCAGCACCAGGCGCTCGTGCGCCGTGAGGCCTTCGGCAAGCTGTTTATCAAGCGCGGCTTCTTCCTCGGCAAGGGTCATTTTATTCGAGGTCGCGAGCTTCTTGGACCGCTGCCGGATTTCGTTTTCCTTCGTCTTGGCGTTGGTCAACTCGGGGTCCCAATATTTTTCTGCCAGCATGGCCGCGACGTTGCCTCGGAACTCCGGCAAGTGCGCCGGGGCCGCCATCGCATCGCGGAAGTGTTGATGGATTCCCTGATAGCGCAGCTGGTCAGGACCATAATCGGCCGTGGGCCCTCCGATGCCGAGCACGCCGATTACAAATGGCAATTTCGGCGCGTTCAATTCCTTCCGCACATCGCGGATGAAATGCGCCATCGTCACGCTGTAGGCATCGTACCCGCCGGGCTGGTCACGATTTGGATAAGTGCTGCCATCCACCATGTCGTTCCAACCTTGGAACCAGACGAATCCCGCCAGCTCGTAGCCCTGCGCCGCGTCGTAACCGGGCATGACGCGCTGGAGATCACCGAGCACGGATTTCACATAATCGACCATGAGATGGTAGTTCACGCCCGTTTCCTTTTCCTTCGCGGCTTTCATGGCGGCGACGTCCTTGCCCTGCTTTTGGAAAGCGGCGAGTTGCCTTTCATTGAACACATACGGCCCCGCGCTCGGCGGACGGAAATCGGTATTCAGGCTCTTGCCACCCCAGGCAGTCTTGATGAGCAAAATGGGCGCGTCGTTGAACTTCTGCAGATACAGTCCAAACGTGAATTCCGGCCCGATTTTTGGCCCGTTTTGGCTCGCGCCAAAGCCGGCCGTCAACTTTCCCGTCTGCTCTGTGTCAGCGGAACCAATCGAACAAATCCAAACCCGCTCACAAACCTTGGGGGTTCCGTCCGGGTTCTGCATTTCCGCCAGCATTGGCCGGGTGGCCGGGTCCATGCCGATGTGCTCGAACGTGCTGACTTTGGCATGTCCCTGCATGTTCGATTGCCCGGCCAGGATGTAGATTTGCAGCGGTTTCGGCCCCGCCGTAACCGCGGGGACGGCGATCAATGCCGCCAGCAGGCAGCATTGCAGGAATGGAGGTGGATTTTTCATTTTTTCGTTTGTTTGCGGCTCGTTGCTCAATGTGCCGTTTGCCGGGGTAGCGGCACACTGCGCCCGGATTGTTTGACCTCCTCGAGCTTGCCCTTCAGCTCTTTGGCGATTTCGCTGCTTTCAAAGTAACGATTCGTCCGCTCACTCGGATCGGAAGTGAGATTGTAAAGCTGGCCGGGAGCCGCGGGCGCGGTGTCGGGAAGAGCGAAAGGTTTCAATTCGGACTCGTCGTAGTTGTTGCCACCCGAGCCCTGATGGTCGAGGTATTTCCAGGGGCCGCGCCGAATGGCCAGAGGACGGTTGCGCACTGCCTGGTGGAGGGTGAAGCCGCGTTCCGGTTGTTCGATCCCCTGCCCCAAAAGTACCGGGGAAAAATCAAAACTGTCCTCCGCTGCATTGTCCGGAAGGCTGGCTCCGCTCACACCGGCACAGGTGGCCATCAAATCGGTCAGACAGAGGGTGCGATCGCAAACGCTGCCCGGTCGCACCCGACCCGGCCACTGAACGAGCAGCGGCACCCGATGGCCCCCTTCCCACTGGTCGCGCTTGAAGCCACGCCAGGGTCGGGCGCCATCATGGCCATAGTCGGCGCGCATATGGACGACCGTGGTGGTTTCCGGGCCGTTGTCACTGGTAACGATAACCAGCGTATTGTCGGCCACGTGGAGTCGTTCCAGGGTTTTCAGCAACTCGCCAACCATAAGGTCGAACTCGGCGATCAGGTCGCCGTGCGGCCCCGCTTTCGTCTTGCCTTTGAAATCACGGCCGGGAAGCGAGGCCAGGTGCACGGCGGAACTGGCATGATAAAGGAAGAACGGTTGGTCTGGCTTGGACTTGACGTGTTGTTCCAGGAACTCCTGACTCTTCTTGAGAAAGACTATGTCCACTTCCTCGAGATCATAATCCGGCGCCACCAGTCCGGGCCGGTTGTCCACCGTGTAAGGGTTCTTTGGTATTTTGGATTTATCCAAAGGTCCCGTGGGCGGTACCGGGATGCGATCGCCCTCAATGAAGGCATACAAATAATCCGTGGTGGGACAGCAAGCGGTCCCGAAGAAACGATCAAATCCCCGATGAATCGGGGCATCCGGAATCGCGCGGCTGTAATCGATCATTTTGACGCCTTCCACGCCAGGTTGCGTGATGCGCTGTCCCGCACGATCCAGAAAGGTGAGACCAAGGTGCCACTTGCCCGTCATGGCGGTGGCGTAACCCTGCGCCCGCAGCATTTGCGGCAAAGTCAAACGTTCGGGCTCGACCAGGCACGGACCCCCTACCCCTTCGAAAACGCTCCAGGAGCGGGCGCGGAAACCCATCCGCCCGGTCAGAATGCCATACCGACTGGGCGTGCAAACGGTCGAGGAACTGTGCGCATCGGTGAACCGCATGCCGCTGCGGGCCAGTCGATCCAAATTGGGCGTGGGGATTTTTGCCTCTGGGTTGTAGCACCCCACATCGCCATAACCGAGATCGTCCGCGAGAATGAGTAGAATATTGGGGCTTGCCTTCGAGGTGACCGCGAGCGCCCGGGATTTGTTGGGCAGCGCCAGCAGGGCCAAGGCGAGGAGCGCGCGAAGGAGTCCCCACATGGTCTCCTTCGGTCGGCTTCTGGTGAAGTTCATTTCTTTGGCAAACCTTCAGGAAAAGATCAATTCGGTGAACCGGCCGTTGCCGCCTTTGTATAGCACTGCCAAATCCGGCCTACTATCTTTTTGCGAACGTTCGTATCCCGATTCTCACTTGCCACCGGAGACCAATACTGCTGAGCAACCAGGGTGCGATCACGCGCTCCCGGCGACGACCGTTCAGTAACCATCCGATAAAGGTCGAGCGCACGAAGAGGTCATAGGTCAACAAGGAAAGGCCAACGGTGACGCTGGAGATAAGCGCCAGCTTGAGCGACCAGTGCAGCGGCAATTCGGCTACGGCCACCTGGAGCCAGACCACGACCGGCAGGTGGAGCAGGTACATCCAATAGGAGGAGTCGGCGAGGTAGCGAATGAACGCGCTGGGCCGCGCCGCGAGCTTCCGAAAAGCGCCAATGGTCAGAAAGGCGAACGACCACATGGTGAGAGCGTAGCCCGCGGCATAAGCCACGTGCGCCGCGAGGTAATGGGGATGCGCGGGATCGCGTTCGATGTCGCCCAGAATGAGAACGGCGGCGAGACCCAGGCCCGCCCAGATCGCGCGTGGCAGAGTAAGCCGCGTGATCTGGGAAAGCGCTTCGCCTTGCCGGTTCAACATCCACCCCAGAACGAAGAAGCTGCCGAAAACGAAAAGCGCCGGCAGTTGCGGGACCAGCGTCTGATCCGGCGTATCCATGCCCCAGAACCGCATAAACCAGAGCGCGCTGGCCGTCGGAATCGCCAGGATCACAACGGAAACCGGGGAGTTCGCCAGTGAGGCGACCAGAGCGTCCGCCCGACGAAGCCCTACGGTGTGCCCAGACCCGGCGGTCCGCATCAAGCCCCGCACGGCGAGCGTCAGCGCCGTAATCAGCGCGAGGTAATAGAGAAACCAGAGATGCGAGCCCGTAAAGAGCCCTTGCGGAAGGGTCGCCAAGCTCCGGAATCCTCCCAACAGAGCACCCAAAACATCAACGCGGCCGCGAAGACTGGCGGCACCCATGATCCACCCCGACACCACCAGCGGATGGAGCATGAACCAACCCACGACAAACGGCACTACAATGCGCAGCAGGCGGGAGCGAACAAAGGCCCCGACACCTTGGCGGTGAAAGGCCAGTTGACTGAGGAACCCCGCCAGCAGGAAGAAAGTCTCCATGCGGAACGAGTGGCTGATTGTCATGAACAGAGCGACGAGCGGACAGGTCGAAACATCCTGAACCGCCCAGCCCAGGAAGGCCGGCGTAAACGACAGGCTCGCGTGAAACACGATGCCCAGCAGGAGCGCGAAGGCCCGCGTCGCATCGAGATAATCCAGTCGGGAGTTTTCCGTGCCTGGCAATGCGACCAACGGGCCCTGGGGAATGGATGAGTTCATAGATCTCAGATTTCTTAACATCACGGTTCAATAGAAGCCGATTTCGTCCACGGCGTACTCAAACGAATCCCGGGCCACGGCGAACGAGACCAGGCTGACGCTGGTGATGGATTTAAGGTTGAGCGCGGTTTGCTCCGACCACGCGCGCTTCATCGCTTTGAAGGGAATGCGAACCTCCTGAAACTCGCCTGGCTTGCCGGTGATCGGCGGACTGGCATGGTAGTCATAGTTCTGAATCTCGGTACTGCCCACTTGCACGACCAAAAGCCCCTTGGTTACCTTGACCCGGAGGCGAACGCCCTCGAAGCGCGTCAAATCCTGCGGTTTGCCATCCGCGGAAAGGGGGGACACCTCACTGATAAACGCCGGAACTCCGCGTCCCGGCACCAATTCCCCTTTGACGGTGAGTACCCCATTCTCGCATTTCACGGTGGCCTGCGACTTGCTGCCGGCGCCCTTGTCGTCGATGAGCCGCCGTTCGACTCCGTTCTTGTTCGTCTTCGGATTCGCGTAATCGTCCAGCAACAGCGGAGTGGTCGCGGGCTGCGCCGCGATCGAAGTGAGAATGATCAGCGCGGTGATCAAGGTGGCGCGCCGCCGGGCTCGGCAGGTTCTGGGTGAAGCTGGAATCAATTGAGTTTTCATAATGGAGTTCTGTATTTTGTTGGAGTTGTGGGGTCATGCGGGAACTTGCCGCTGGTTTGCAAGCCATGGGAGAGTGCTCGCATGCCCTGTCCCTGATAGGTGGCCAGATCCAGCCTCGCCGTGACAAAATTTTTTACACCAATGCAATGACCTGATTATCAAAGCTTTACGCCCCCTTCCGCCCGGCTGGTCAAGGGGAACAAAAAAATCCTGTCACCGGTTGGGGCTTTCCGGGCACTTGCAGGTGAACTATGATGCAAATACCGGAAAACATGATCTCCCTAGAACTGATCACGGATGCGGAATTGGTGGCATCGTCACTTGCCGGCGATCGTGAGGCGTTTGGCCGGATTGTGCAGCGCTATCAACGCCTCCTCTGCTCCCTGGCCTATTCCGCCACCGGCTGCCTGAGCCATAGTGAGGACCTGGCCCAGGAAGCATTCGTGGACGCGTGGCGCCAGCTGGCCACGTTGCGCGAGCCCGAGAAACTGCGACCCTGGTTGTGCGGAATTCTGCGCTATAAGGTCTGCCGGTTGCATCGTTCGGAAGGCCACGAACCGGTGCGGCGGGCCGAAGGGCTTGAACTGGCCGAGGAAATGCCTTCCGGTGACAAGTCATCCCAGGATCTCGCGATGGACAAAGAGGAACAGGCGATTCTGTGGAGCGCCCTTGAGCGGGTTCCCGAACTGTATCGCGAACCCCTGGTTCTCTACTACCGCGAGCATCGTTCGGTGGAGCACGTGGCTGCGGCGCTCGATCTCACAGAAGATGCCGTCAAGCAGCGGCTGGCCCGTGGTCGCAAGATTCTGCAAGAGCGGATTCTTTCCTTTGTGGAGGGCGCACTTTCCCGCAGCACCCCTGGTCGCGTTTTTACTTTGGGCGTGCTGGCGGCACTGCCGGCAACGGTAACCCCGGCCCGGGCCGCCGGGATCGGTGTCACGGCGGTGGCCCATGGCGGCTTCCTCGCCAAGACCACGGGCCTGGCAGCCCTGTTGGCTTCGGCGTCCGGCGTCGTCTCCGCCGTGTTGACGTTGCGTGCCAATCTGGATCAGGCGCGGACGCCCCGGGAGCGTCGCGCTGCGGTGAAGACCACCTTGGGGGTGTTCTTTGGCGCGCTGGGATTGCTGGGGGTGCTGTACTTGCTGCGAGCCGCTGCGTTTCATTGGTGGGAACAGCGCGTGCTCTTCGCCTGGCTCAGCCAGGCGGTCGTGCTGGCCTTCATGGTTGGCTTTCCCATCGCGTTGTTCCGGGTGATGCGCGCCGCGCGGGTATTACGCTCAACGGAACGACGGCAGCACCCGCAGTATTTCAGTGATCCCAGGGATCAAGTGGGTTCTTCCGCCGGGGAGTATCGCAGCCGGTTGACCTTGCTCGGCGTACCCCTGGTTCATGCGCGATTTTCTTCCCCGGATGATGGCGCTCCCCCCGTCTTCGGTTGGTTTGCGGGCGGGGATCGCGCCTATGGACTGCTCATCGCGTGGGGCGGCTTCGCGGTGGCACCCATCAGTGTCGGGGCGGTTTCGATCGGCATCTTCGCAGTCGGCTCGCTCAGCGTGGGAGTGATTTCGCTGGGGACAGCGGCGGTCGGTTTGATCGGAATCGGCTGCATGGCGGCCGGCGTTAAAGTCTATGCGTGGTTGCACGCGGTTGGTTGGAGCACCGCGGCCGGTGGCGGTTTTGCCATCGCCCGGATCGCGGCAATCGGACCGGTTGCCTTCGCTCCCCATGCGAATGATTCGGTGGCCCGGCAAATGTTCGCCGCCCCCCACGAGGCACGGACCGAGATGATCATTTTCAGTGTGTCCGCAGTGCTTTCCATCATCCCGATAGCGTACTACGCCCGGGCGGTGCGGCGACGTCTCGGCGGTCGTCAGCGGTAACACCAGGAAGGGGACCTTGATTCCCATCGAACGGTCGGGCGCCACCGGGCAGTCAATCTTTCAGGGCCGTTTGATCAAGAGTCTTTGCGCCGAAGGATTCCGGTTCGCCGATCCATCGTTTCTTCTCGAAGGTCGGCCGAACCATGTTTCGGGATAAGAGCCAGTTAACGCGCGGATTTACTCGCGTTCCGCAACACACCAATCTCCTGGAGGCGGTTGACAAAAGCAACCGGGAGGCGACCGCTCCGGTCGGGCCCAAAGTCCAGGAGGTAATTGGCCCCGCGCTCGTTGCATTTGCGCAACACGGCCACAATCTCCTCCGCACTGCGCATTTTCTGCTCCGAGTCGGGATGCCAGAACCAACTGCCGTTAGCGGTAATGGTGTCGCACACTTCCGACGGGCGGATGTTGCCGACAGGCGGATATCCGTTTTCGTTTCGGTAAATGGGATACTCGTAGCTGTGGATATCGGTTTCCTTAAAATCGTGTGAATTGTTGGCCACGACCACACAGTTGGGCTGGAGCTTGCGGATGTGCGCCTTGAGCTCATACCACTGGTCGCGACTGGTTAGGACCTTGTATTGGTCGCACCAGATGAGATCGATCGGGCCGTACCCCGTGAGCAATTCGGTGAATTGTTTCTTCATGAATCCAACATAATCACCGGCGGCTTACGGCGGCATTCCGTGCAACGAGGGTTTACCCGGCGGCAAGGTGTTGCCGGCCTGCCCGTCATAATTTCCCGGCGCGCAATAGTAGAATCCCACCTTGAGTCCCCGCGCCCGAAAGGCGTCCACAAATTCCCGGACGACATCTCCCTTGCCCTGCTGGAATTTTTGAAAGGCGGCAACGCCGTGGGTGGTGGTGGCGCTGGGCCACAGGCACCAACCTCCGGTGTGTTTGACGGTGAGGACCGCATATTGCATTCCGGCGGCCTCGGCGGCATCGGCCCATTGTCCGCAGTCCAGCTTGTCCGGCGCAAACGTGGCCGGATCCTCATAGCCGCCCGCCCACTCCTGGTTGTTAAACGTGGCCATGTTGAAGTGGAGAAACATGCCGAATTTCCACTTCAAGAATTCCCGCCCAAGTTTATCGGTGACAGGGTCGCCTCCGGAAGGCAGCGTTGACGTTGCCTGCGCGAACGCCCCCGGGACGCAACCGATGAGGATGGCGAACGCCACCCATGCGATTTGAAAATTCATGGTGTTTCGATGGTGCTGTTGGGCGGAGCATCATTCACAGAAAATGCGGTTCATGCCAATCGGGCTGTCTTGCTTGACCGGCAGCAAAAATTGGCTGGTCGCCGAACTCCCTGTCAACCGCCTCCCATCGACCAGATTTGGTTTCCGGCCTGCCCCGGCGCTTCAATTTTGGCCGGAAAGTTTCGCTCCCGCCGGCAGAATGGAAACCGCTTCCTCCTTTTCCAGCGTCAGGCGCAGGCGGCCGTCCAACACCGGAATACGCTTTTCCAATCATCGCTGTAATACCCGGTCAAAATCAATCGGCCCTCCGCATTCGTTTGGCGCACTGGATTGAGCAACCCGGGTTCAACCGTCACAGTGATCCGTTCCAAAGTTTTCGTGTCCGGTGGCAAGCTCTCCGCCCGACTGGATGCCGCAATCAGCATGCTGTTGAGCAGGAGAAAAAATGGAAATTTCATGGGATATAATTTGCTTTGCCCAGTCTAGCAAAAGCCGCCACCGCCCGGAAGGATTGAAGGCGCCTCATCTCCGCGGAGATCGCTTCATTCGCCGCCGAGCCATCCGGAGCGGTAGCCCGGTTTTCAGCCTATCCCTCGCCGAACTGTCCTGTCTAATTTTAAACAATTTGTACACATTCCGTGCCGTTCAGGACCAGACAACCGTTCCCAAACACGACACCCGAATTGTAACCGATTTGTCGTTTTGCCAACGCAGTATTGGTTGAAGTGCCTCGAATCGTGAGCAAAACCGCAATTTTCAGCCCGCCAAAGTACCTTTGCTTTTTTAGGAATTCACGCGAGCTCAAAGCGAGTCCCGGGCTTGGCATCATTGTTGCTTCTGCATTCACTTGAGGCTCGAAAACCACCGCAGCCTCTCCGAAAAAGTTCCCGCAAATCAATCCGCCCCCTCGCGGAGAATTCTCCTGCAGCCGGCCATACCAAATGCCGTTCAGGAATTCCCGTTGGAAAACCATGAAGAACAAGACGTATTATTCCTGGCTGGCCAACCACTCAACTGGGTTTTGCCCGCCGATCCCAGCGACCTGCGCTTCATCTAATTACGATGAACGAGGCGTCGCCGGCTTCTCATCCCGCATTCCGGGTGGCATCCGGCTTTGGTCGATGCTGTTGGCTGGCCTGCTGTGGTCGGGCTTTTCGCTCTGGGCCGTGGCGGTACAACCTCCTTCTCCGAGTGCGGAACCGACCATCCATCGACGCTCCTTCGCTGCGCAACGGCCATCCCCGGTAGCGGGGTGGCAACCCACGAAACGCATGCCAGCAACGGAAAAAATGCATTTGGAAATCAGCCTTCCCGTCCGTGACTACGCGGGACTGGCCGCCTTTGTGCAGCGACTCTACGCCGCCCCCGGTCCAGACCAGCGCCGTTACCTGACGCCGGCCCAATTCACCGAAACATTTGGCCCCACATACGAGGATTATCAGGCCGTCATGGAGTTTGCCCGGTCCAATCATTTGCAGGTGGTCGCCACGCATCGCAGCCGCATGGTGCTCGAACTGGAGGGTTTGGTGGCCGATATCGAGGGCGCCTTCCAAATCCAGATGCAGGTGCTGCAGCATCCTGGTGAATCGCGCGAAATCTACGCCCCGAACATCGCGCCCTCGGTCAATCGCGATCTGCCCATCCTGGACGTGAATGGGTTAAACGGTTTTGCCAGCGTGCGAGCGCAGCCTCACCAGGCGCGGCCCGCCAAAAGGCTGACACCCGCGTTTGGCAGCGCTCCCGGAGGAAGCCTGCTGGGGCAGAATTTCCGCGACGTTTACGTACCCGGAGTAAACTTAACCGGTGTCGGGCAAATGATCGGCCTGGTCGAATTTGACGGCTACCTCGCCAGCGATATCGCCGCTTATGAAAAATTGGCCGGTCTTCCCTCCGTGCCTCTGCTCAATGTTCCCATCAATGGCTTTGCGCGCCAGGGGGTCGGCAGTGCGGAAGTCGCGCTGGATATTGAAATGTGCCTCGCCATGGCCCCTGGACTGGCGGGGATTGTTGTTTTTGAAGCCGCTGATTCCACCAGTACGCTCGCCCTCCTGGACCGACTCTCCGAGAGCAATCAAATCAGTCAGTTCAGTTGCTCCTGGGGACTTGGTTCAAGCCCGGGCATTGATGCGGCCCTGTTGAAATTGGCCGCGCAGGGCCAGACGTTCTTTTATGCCGCGGGCGACAGCGATGCCTATGTGAATCCTCAAACCGTCTGGATGGAAAGCCCCTACGGCACCAGTGTCGGTGGCACAACGCTTAAAACGGATGCTTCCGGCAGCAACTACGTTGGCGAAACCGTTTGGAACGTGGGGAATACGGGTAGTTCGGGAGGATTGAGCGACATCTACGCCCTGCCCTTCTGGCAGCAAGGAATCAACCTGACGTCCAATGGTGGTTCCACGAACCTGCTCAATCGGCCGGATGTGTCGATGGTGGCGGATGGCATTTGGGCCGTTTTTGAAAATGGCCACTCCGGCAGCCTGCAAGGCACCAGTTGCGCCGCGCCTTTGTGGGCGGGATTCATGGCTTTGGTAAACCAGCAATCGCTGGCCAATGGCGGCCCTCCCCTGGGCTTCCTTAACCCCACCTTGTATGCCATCGCCCGATCGACAAACTACGCCGCCTGTTTCCACGACGTCACCAACGGCAACAACACATCCGCGGCCAGTCCGGGAAATTATTTCGCGGGTCCCGGATACGATCTGTGCAGCGGCCTGGGCTCCCCCGCTGGAAGTAACCTGATCAATGCCCTGTGCGCAGTGGCGGCCGCACCCATCATTACGACGCAACCCACCAACACGGTGGTCAGCCGGGGCAGCCACGCCAGCCTGCAAGCCGTTGCGCGTGGCGCTCCGACCCTCAATTATCAGTGGCGTCTGAACGGCACCAATCTGCCGGGCCAAACCGGTTCCCAAATGGCGCTCAATCAGTCCCAGCCGGCCGACGCCGGGGCCTATCAAATGCTGGCTTTCAATGCCCAGGGCAGCGTTACCAGTGTGACGGCCACCTTGACGGTGGTGGAACCGCCGATCGTCCTGACCCAACCCGCGAGTCAGGCGGCCCGGGCCGGTGAATCCGTCGTTCTGGGAGTAGCGGTGGCTGGCACCGGCCCCCTTTCCTACCAATGGCAGCTAAACGGGGACGACCTGCCGAACAACGTGATGTTCCGGGTGGCTGGCACCGGCACACCAGGGTTTTCTGGCGACGGCGGTAGCGCGCTTTCCGCCAGCTTCAACTCCCCCGTGGCGGTGGCCATCGACCAACGGGGCAACCTGTTCATTGCCGATGCCGCGAATGGCCGCATTCGCCGCATTGGCTCCGATGGCCTGATCCATACCTTTGCGGGCGGGGGACTGAACGGCCAATCCGGGGAAGGGCGCGCGGCAACCAACGCGAATTTGAGCACCCCCGCGGGCTTGGCTGTCGACGCGCGGGGCAATGTCTATTTCGCCGACCAATCCCATGGACGCGTCTGCCGGGTGGACACCAACGGCATCCTCACGACCTTGGCGGGCAACGGGGGTCAGGGCTATTCCGGCGACGGCGGCCCGGGAACGAACGCCACCCTCTATCTGCCGGCCGGGCTGGCCCTTGATGCTTTCGGCAATCTGTTCATCGCCGATAAATTAAACAACCGCATCCGCCTGCTGGATACCCGCGGCATCATCACCACCGTGGCCGGCAATGGCACTTTCAATTACTCCGGCGACGGGGGGTTCGCCACCAACGCGAGCCTGAAGCAACCTACCGGCGTGGCCATTGACGCCACCGGCAACCTCTATGTCTCCGATACCTTCAACTGCTGCATCCGCAAGGTGGACAGCCGGGGATTGATCAGCACCGTGGCCGGCAAGGGCACGTTCGGTTACTCCGGGGACGGAGGCGCGGCCACGAACGCCGGATTGACAACTCCACGCGGGATTGCGGTGGACAAAGCCGGCAACATCTACCTGGCCGACTATAACGTGCAGCGCATCCGCAAGGTGGATTCCCAAGGCATCATTACCACGGTGGCCGGCACGGGTGCACTTGGTTACTCCGGGGATGGCGGCGCTGGTTTGAGCGCCTCCCTGAACCAACCCTTGGGGATGGCTTTGGATGCCCACGGCGATATGCTGCTGGCCGACACCGGCAACCACCGGATTCGCAAAATGCTCCTCTACGCCGGATATCCCACACTCGCAATCAATGGCGTGGGGGGCACCAACACCGGCAATTACACTGTCGTAATCACCAGTCCGTACGGACGGGTGATCAGTCAGACAGCCAGACTATCCGTCACCTCCGCATCCACCTCCCCACCGCCAACGCCTGCCAATCTCTCTTTGCGCCCCAGCGTGGGCGGGTTTGCCTTCAATCTGAACGGTACCATTGGGCAAACTGTCATCATTGATGCGTCCACGAACCTGTTGGATTGGTTACCCATAAGCACCAATGTGATCGAAGCCCTTCCGTTCCCGGTTTCCGACCCCGCCTGGACCAACTACTCCCAGCGCTTTTACCGCGTCCGCCAGCCATAATGCCGGCGGGACACCAGCAACTTTCTGGTGCCCGCTCCTTAACGGGTAGACGCCGTCTTTGCCTCCGCCAACGGCAATTGATAGGAGCCGGCTTCCTGGGCATTGCGGAGGTACAGCCGGTCCCCGATCACCACGGGATGGTTCCAGGTCTTGCCCTCCAGCGCTTGGAAGGACGCCACTTCCACGTGCTCATTGGGATCCGCCCGGACCAGCACGACCTGTCCCGATTCCGCCGCGATGAGCATCAGGCCGGAATCTTCCAGCAATAGTGTCTGGCCTTTACCGTAGCGACCGCCCTTCCATTTGCGCTCGCCGGTCTTGAGATCGATGCAGGTAAAGAGGCCACCATCCACCCCGAAGGCGTAACCTTGATAACTCACGAGATCGGAGAAATCCGGCTTGAGGCTGCGCGACGTCCACAACTCTTCCGCCACGAGTTTCCCGTTCGCCTTGGCGACGCGAATCGCCCGTGTTCCCATGTTCATTCCGGTAGGTAACAGAATAGTGTCGTTGCCAATCACCAGGGGCTGCAGTGCCCGGTAGTTCATGAATTTCCAATCGTATTTCAGGCGTTCCTTGCCACTGGCAGGGTCCAGCATGACCAAGCCCTCATTCGACAACATGAGCACCAAATCTTCGCCCAGGATGTTGTTGATTTGCGGCGAACTGTAGGAATCATTGCCCGCGGCGGCGGACCAGCGGAGCGCCCCCGAAGCGGCGTCAAATGCCAGCACTTGCTTGCCCTCCGTACCGCCCGCATAGACGATTACCACCCCTCCCGTAACCAGGGGGGAAGCGGCGAATCCCCACATCGGAACCTTGCACGCGGCGGCCTTGGTCAGGTCTTGTTTCCAAACCACTTCTCCGGTGATCGGGTTCAGCCGTTGAAACGTTCCCGTGGCGCCGGTGACAAATAATCCGCCATTCCCAACGGTCGGCGTCGCCCGCGGGCCCGGACCGCCGAGCGGATCGTCCAAGCGGGCTTCGATCTGTTGGGTCCAGACCTCGCGGCCGGTTTCCCCGTCATAGCAAACCACGGTTTCCTTGGGCCCGCGTTGCTCCTGGGTGAAAAGCAGTTTTCCCGCCACCGCGAACGACGACCACGCCGGGCCGACCGGGACTTTCCAGAGCAACCGGGGCGGAAGGGCGGTCCAATTGGTCCCGAGTTGCGGCCCCCGCGCGTGGGCGGCGCGATCGGCGCCGCGAAAACCGGGCCATTCGGGATTTGCCAGCGCCGACGCGAGCTTTCCGGAGTCGGCAAGTTCGGTCTTCCCGGCAGCTTTCGGTTTTGGGGCGGCGAGCAACACCTCTTCCGCCGTCGGCGACCAGCGCCAATGGGTGCTCATGGCGTAACTTCCGGTCATGCCCTCATTACGGAGCAACACGGAAAATCCAAAGCCCGCCAATGCCAGCAGCAACGCGATCCCCGTCCGGCTCACCGGGCGGTCATTCCTCCGCCACGCGGCACCCAGCCCAAAAAGCGCCATGCCCATCGGCAGCGTCAGGTAGGACGTGCCCGGCCCGCGCATGGTGGGATCAACGAGCACCAACGTGATGCCGAGGGCAACGACCACTCCCAGGGCGCCGAACACGCGTTCCCGCCAGGTCGCCCGACTCGCCACCAGCCACCAAATCAACAACAGCAGGCAACAGAGCAACGGTCCAAACACGGCGAGCATCCAGTAGGTGGATAGGCCGCCCGGCAGGAATTCCGGCCCAAAGCGCAGAACAAACATGAGCCCGACCAACAGCAACGCCGGCCAGGTGCGCAGAGGACGGAATTTCGCCAAATTGGCTGGACTCTCCGTGCCGGAGGCGCCCGGGACGGTGCTTTCTGTTTTATCGCTCATAGTAAATCCTGCTTGGGTGAAGGCTTCCGCTACCGGCCATCCGCGCCCTGGTTCGCTGCAATTTGTGATCGCCAGGCCACTCCATCAAACGAGCACGCGCCTTCCGCTGATGGCTTGGCCCGCCCCACGGCCAACCTCGTCGCATCACCGTCGACTTCTGACTTCATGTTGGGATCAGGCCGCCGCTTGCCTAGCCTCACAATAAATCAGGGTCCCGCCGGAGCAAGTGGAAAGTAAACAGGCTTTTTGGAACGAATCCCGGGCCGGATCCCGGGAATAACGCTCGCCGCGGTCGAAATTCAAACCGCGGAATTTCGATCAGGTTTGACATGCCCGGCGCGAGGGGCTCAACTTGGCCAAAATAATACAACATTCTCCATGAAGACACTCCGGCTCACCCTGCTCGCTTCCTTGTTGATCGGCTGCCAGGCCGCGCCCTTTAGGTTCTCGGGTGGCGACGGCTCTTCGATGGAAAGCGCAGTAATCATCCGGGGAGCCCGGGACGAGGAGGCCGGTGTCGCCGCGGAACGTACTTGGCTGGAGCAGCGGTATCCCGGTTTCCACCAGGGCCAGCAGTCATTGTTAGGTTCAAAAGGGAAGAACTACGACGAAATCAAGATTACAACTCAAGAAGGGGCCAAAACCGTATACTTCGACATCACAGATTTTTTTGGCAAGTAACTGTGGCCATCATCCCCTGCCCCCATTCCGCCCGGCAGGGATCCCTGTAAGCTACCCGCCCTACGCGCGCGCGCCGGCCAATTGCTTTTCAAGGTAATTAAGCCACCCGTCCATCCCGGCGCCAGATTTTGCAGAAAGCTCAAATACCTGCGCGTGATGGCTCACCCGATGCAGATTGCCCAAGGCTTGGTCACGGTCGAAGCCCGCCGCTCCGGCCAGGTCCGACTTGGTCACAATCGCGACGTTCGCCGAATGAAACATTGGCGGGTATTTGAGGGGCTTGTCTTCCCCTTCGGTGGTGGACAGCAGCACCACCCGGAGGTTTTCCCCCAGGTCGTAGTCAGCGGGACAAACCAGGTTGCCGACGTTTTCGATCACCAGCACATCGAGTTGATCGAGGGGCAACTGCTCCGCGGCTTTGGCGACCATGTCCGCGTCCAGATGACAAACGGTGCCCGTCGTAATCTGGATCACCGGAATCCCGGACGTCTTCAGTCGGGCGGCATCATTGTCCGTAGCCAGATCACCCACGACCACGCCGACCCGCAACTTGCCATTGAGCCGGACCGCCGTCTCTCGGATGAAAGTGGTTTTGCCCGAGCCGGGGGAAGAAACCACGTTTAACACGAGCAAATTCTTAGCCCGGAAATAACCGCGGTTGCGCTCCGCAATCCGGGTGTTCTTCTCCATCAACGAGCGGTTGAGATTCACCACTTCGCCGGTGAACGCCGGTCCGGAACCATGCTGGTGGGAATGCTCATGCTCATGCTCATGCTCATGCTCATGCTCATGCTCATGCTCATGCTCATGCTCATGCTCATGCTCATGCTCATGCTCATGCTCATGCTCATGCTCATGCTCATGCTCATGC